>CAVXWB010000187.1:0-21039 GCA_963765185.1 Bryobacterales bacterium | reverse complement strand
TACGCCCTGACCTATCCGGAGCGTGCCAAGGCCCCGGTGCCGATTCTCGATTGGCGTCAATCCGCGCGCTGGAGTTTTGATCCACCCGATTTCGCCAAGTTTCCGTTGCTGAAGTTGGCGTATCAGGCGCAGGAAGCGGGGGGATCGGCGACTGCGATTTTGAACGCTGCCGACGAGATCGCGGTAGAGGCCTTCCTGGCGGGTGAGATTTCGTTTCCGGCGATTGCCGCAACCGTGTCTGAAACATTGGAGCGCATGCCGCAACGCGACCCGGCTTCGATCGCGGAAGTGTTGGAGACCGATCGCGCCGCACGCCGGGTCGCCCGCGAGATAATCGCATCCCAGCGGGCGGGAGCGCGAACCGAAAGCGCCGTTCAGGCGTAGTATAAATAGAGAGGGATATGCAAGTTTTACAAAGCATCTGGTGGTATCTGGTTCTCATCGGCGTGATGATTCTGATTCACGAACTGGGCCACTATTGGGCGGCGCGGCTCTTTGATGTCAAGGTCGAAACCTTCAGCTTCGGCTTTGGACCGCGCCTGTTCGGTTTCCGCAAGGGTGAAACCGACTTTCGCTTCTCGGCGATCCTGTTTGGCGGCTACGTGCGGATGGCTGGGGAACAGGCGGGCGATGAAGCTGCCAGCGATCCCCGCTCACTCCTGGCCAAGCCGCGTTGGCAGCGTGTCATTATCGCCTTCGCGGGACCGGCCATCAACGTCGTGCTGGCGGTAGTTCTGCTGGCCGGTCTGTTCATGGTCGAGTACGAGAAGGTTCCGATGCCGCATTCCGGCGTAGTAGGCTACGTTGCGCCCGATAGCGCGGCGGCGCACGCCGGAATCCTGGAAGGCGACCAGGTGGTGCAGATCGACGGCACTGTGGATCCTACTTGGGAAGATATCGCGCTCCGTGAAATGGGCAGCGTGCGCCGTCCCATGGACGTTTGGGTCCGCCGCGACGGCCAACGTCTGCACTTCATGGTTACGCCTATCTACGACGAGAAGGAGGGGATAGGAAGGGCGGGCTGGGCTCCGGAGATGGATATCGAGGTCAGCGGCCTGGTTCCGGGCATCGATACGGCGGAGCGCGCGGGCCTCCGAAAGGGCGATGTTTTCGTCAGCGCCGATGGCCGTCCGATCCACTCCACTTCGCGTCTTCTCGAAGTGATCGGCGAATCCAAGGGAAACCCGGTCACTCTGGTTTATTCACGTAACGGCCAACCGCACCAGGTGGTGGTCACACCGGTCCGCAGCGAGGCGGATGGCGAAAAACGTTGGGTTATCGGCGTCTACATGGGGCCGAGGGTGGAAATTGTCAAACTCCCGTTCGGCCAAGCCGTGGTCGAATCGGGTAGAGAGAACCTTCAGAACGCCAAGCTGATCACCCGGCTGCTCGAAGGAATTCTGGAACGGCGCATGTCCGCCAAATCCATTCAAGGTCCCATCCGGATCGCCCAGATGTCCGGCGAGATGGCGCGCGAGGGCCCGGCGAGCTTTATCCGCTTCATGGCAGCGGTGAGCCTCAATCTGTTTATCTTTAACCTGCTGCCGGTGCCGATCCTGGATGGCGGCGTGATTCTCATGCTTCTGATCGAGATGTCCATGCGCCGCGATCTCGATTTGAGAGTCAAAGAAGCTGTGATTCGGGCAGGCTTGGTATTCCTGATGATGGTGGTTGTATTTGTCATCTACAACGACATCTCCAAGATCCTGCCTCCCGGCTGATCGGGCTGGTTTGATCAGGCTGGTTTGATCAAGCTGGTTTGATCAAGCTGGTCAGGCCTTCGCTTCTTTCGTCCTTTTGACCTCCGCCCAGCGCTTGCGTTGCGCCAGCGCCATCTTCTTCTTGGTGGCCGCGCTCATGGTCCGCTTGGGTCGTTCCTTTTTCTTGATCCCAGGCAGACCCGCCAGCCAGGCCGGCGGACGACCGCGCCGCCTTCCCCGCGAGTGGGCGATTCCCTCCAGCACCGCCATTGCGGCGGTAAGAGCATCGCGTTCGGCGCGAAGATCCAAAATCATCTGGTTAAGATTCATAGACCCTCCGTAGCGCCCCCGCCGTCGAGCCGCGGACGTGGCGCCCGTGCACGATTCTAATTGTACCTATATGAGAAAATCAATGGGTATCTTTTTTTAATCCTCGACGCGAATTATTTGAACCCACCCGAGGCTGCCGGCCGGCTACAGAGGAAATACCAACAGGGTTTCAATTCTCCGCGAATCCGCGACCACGACCCGCTCCTCAAATTTCGCTTCCCCTGGGCCAAGTACCACCTTATCCAGGTACACTCCCGCCGAAAAAATAGACATCGCGCCATCGAGCATGGTGCGAACCACCAGATAATTGGACCGGCATCGCGCGATATCGCCGTCAATATTCTCAATGGCCAAGCCGCTGATCTGATGCAAGTAGCGGTGCGGCTCATAGACGTTAATCGTGCGCAAGCCCGTGACGCGATCTTTCAGCATTCCCCGGCTGTGGCATTCCATAACGCTCAGCGGCAGCCCCTGGCCGAAATTCTCACGGGTGACGATTTTGTACAGGCAGAATTCGGTGAATAGTTCCGGCCACTCCTCCCAGCGTTCGTCGTCGATCGCGCGGACGTAGCGGGTGTGCAGATCGTCGATGCGGCGCCTGATTTCGCAATTTTCCATTAGTACCCCATCAGGCTGCGGTAGCCGTTCCAGAATCCGCGCAAAGTAGCTTCGGTGGCGCGCGATCCGGTGGTGGAGACGATGTCGCGCCCGCCCATCTCCATCACGGCGCTGGCCTCCGCTCCGCGCCCGGCGATCCCGCGCTGCACCCATTCGCCGATCACGCCGTCGTCGATGGAAACGAAACCCGCCGGTCCGATCAGGTTGCTTTGTTTGAGGCGCATGGCGCGGAGCGCGGGATCGTCGTCAAGGTACCCGAAAATGGTCCAGTGCAGCTCCGATCGCAGCGGTCCCAGAGGTTCGATCCTGCGCAGAGCCAGAGTATTGTAGATCTGCTGGTTCACGCAACTGGGGAACAGGGATTGAATCGCCACCGTGATGCCGTCCTCGAACTCCTGCTGGCGTTCGATCAGCGATGGATCGGCCAGGCCCACGCCTTCGACCACCGAACGGATACCCGTGCCTTCGTAGCCGCCTTCGCGCAGCGTGGCTCCTTTTGAATAATTGATGCTGTGCCAGCCGCCGTGCTCCACGGTGATGCCTCCGTCCATGGTCAGACGGTTGAGCTTGAAGGTGGCGTAGAAGGTGTGCAGGATGGTGGCGTGGTAGGGGTCGCGCGAATTTTCCATGTACAGCTTCCAGTTGTTGTCGAGCGTCTGGTGATGATACCCGAGCACTTCCACAGGCTTGTGAAAAACGCGCTGAAGATGCTCGGTCATGCCGGGGCCCAGGTAGGTTTTGAGCGGCTCGACCGAGGAGCTGAAGGTGCCGAACACCAGTCCTTGGAAGCTTTCGGTACGTACGCGGTCGAGGCCATGCTGCGCCAGATCGAAATCCTCGGGCATGCCGCCTTGCCCGCCCACGCCGTGCTGGAACGCGACGCCGATTAATTCGCCGGTCAGGTCGTAGGTCCAGTTGTGATACGGACAGGTAAAGTGCTGGCGCTTGCCGCCGGCTTCCACGCACAGCATTGCGCCTTTGTGCGCGCAGCGATTCACCATCGCGCCGATCGCGCCGTCCTTATCCCGGGCCACCAGAATCGGCGTGTCGCCGATGGAGGCAGTGCGGAAGCTGCCCGGCCCCGGGAGCTCGGCTTCCAGACACAAATAATTCCATACCGGGCCGCGAAAAATGCGCTCCTGCTCCTGCGCGTAAATCTCAGGATCCGACATCACGCGATAGGGCGCGCGCGACACGCCTTCGGCCGGCCATTCAAGCATGAGTTGAATATACAACATGCCCGCACAACGGAGCCCAGCGTCGCATGGCATGATCGGAGTATGAAGATGGTGCTCCGTCTGTTCCTGTCTCTCTCGCTCAGCGCGGCCGCGGCGCTGGCCCAGGCGCCCTCCACCGTGATCCATATCATCAACGTGAAGTGGAAGGCGGAGGCGACACCGGAGCAGATCAAGGCCGTGGTCGACGCGGTGCAGCAGCTTCCCGCCAAATACCCGGGGCTCAAGCGCGTGTGGACGAAAAACCTGAAGTTTCAGGGCCAGGAAGGTTTCAAGCAGGCCATCGTCATGGAGTTCGAGAGCCAGGACGCGTTGAAGAGATACGAAAACAGCGCGGCGCAGAAGTGGTGGTACGGACTGTACCTGCCGGTGCGCGATGACAGCCGCACCGACGACGTCACCAACTGACTGGGCCCTGATTGCAGCTTCAGGCGCGGCGGCGCGGTGTTTACCACCCGTCCGAACAAAGGGCAGCACCCTCGATTCGGAAAACGATCCTCGAAATCGTTCCGATTGAGAGGGTCGGAAAGAGAGGCTGCCTGGTCGATCGACTTGCTGTAGGTTATCCGATCGGAACCTCCTACTTAGCATCCTCGACAGGCATGTCCGCTGGTGGATCGCCGGCGGCGAACATCTTGGCGGAGTCGAAGAATCCGGCCACGGTCAGGTGGAATTTGACCTCCTTCTTGCCATTGTTCTTCCAGAACCAGCCGTGGATGCCGGTCGAAGGCGCGGTGAAGGAGCCGTAGGAGGCATCCTTGCCGACTTTGTCGTCGAGTTCGTAACTCTCAAAGTAATCTTTATTGGGTTTCTGGTCCGGTTCGCCGTGAAATTCGAAGGCGAGCTTGTCGTCCGCTTTCCAGCCATAGACCATGACCGCGCCCTTTTGCATGTGGTACTTCATCTCCACGCCTTCGCCGGGTGGCAACTCGAAGTCCTCGGAGTCAACTTTATAGATCCTGGGCTCGGACGTGTAGACGCCAGTCTGGCCGGCCGCGGGCGTCGGCGCGGCTCCTTTGACCTCTTTAACCCGGGCTTGCGAAATCCCGGTCAGCCCTAAGGCTGCGCCGGTTCTTAGAGGATCGAAACCATATTCAGCAGGCAGCACCACGGTAAACAGAAGAATCAGGGCGACGACGAAGGCGATGCCGGTCGCCTTGGCGAGAGCGCGTTTCGAAGGTACGTCGATCTTCACCTGATCTTGTTTGGGCTGGTCTTGGACTTCCATGGTGATTTCTTCCGCTTATGATCCGAGATAGTATCCGGCGATCTGGTACCCGGTGAGAACAAAGCCAACCGTCATGAGTGCGGTGTTCGTCGCAAAGGCATCGCGAAGGAAACTGCTCCGCGTCCGCCAGAAGCTGAGGGCGATCAACACCGCCGTAAGCGCGAGCACTTGCCCGATTTCCACTCCCACGTTGAAACTGATGATATTCGTTACCAGCCCATTCTTGGATAAGTCGAGCTCCTGAAGCTTCGTCGCCAACCCGAAGCCGTGGAACAGGCCGAAGATCAGAACCGCCACCTTCGTATTGGGCTCGAAGCCGAGCAGTCGTTTGAACCCGCCCATGTTGTCGAAGGCTTTGTAGACCACCGAGAACCCGATGATCGCGTCAATGCAGTACGAGTTCGCGTGGATCCCTCCCAGAACGCCCGCCAGCAGCGTGACGCTGTGGCCGAGGGTGAACAGGCTGACATACAAGACTACGTCCTTGAGCCGGTAGAGGAAGAAGATAACGCCCACCAGGAATGCCAGGTGGTCGTATCCAGTGACCATATGTTTGGCGCCCAGGTACAGGAACGGGGCGATGGCGGCGCCCTGGTTCGACTGGACGAAGGAGGCGTCGCGCTTGGAAACGTTATGCGCGGAGGCGGCGACCGGCAACAGCAATCCGCAGATCAGGATCACGGTGAATACGAAGATGATGGTTCGATGGGGCACAAGCTATTCGTGGTGAATCCAGATGTGAGAAAGATAGTTTACCTCGTTGCTCTTGTGTGGGCAATAACTTACTTGGCAAAATGAAGCCGAGCGCTACAATGGGGTATTATGAGCCTGCCTACCGGCCTTGATTCTGCCGACGTGCTGCTTCTGGAGGAGGTCAGGATCAAGGGCGAACGTTTGCCAAGGAACGAAGACGAACGCTTACGGCTTGAGTGGCTTCAGAGGATGGTTACGTAACCACGGTTCGACACGATCATCCGGCGAATATGCCCCCCGCTTTCACCTATCGACTGAGATAGTAGACCCGAGATCAAGCGGGCTTCCGTGCCCGCTTTTTCCTCGCCTGCGAGGGCTTCCAGTCTGCTTCTCGCTTCAATAGCGTTTCCTTGGAGACGCTGAACATCTTGCGGACGGCGTTGTCCATCCGCTCCGCTTCCGTCTTGCCGGGGACTTCCGGCGCTGGTAGTGGTTTCATGCTGGGACGATCACACCGCCAAAGACGAGGGCGTCAAATGTACGATATGATTTTGGGGCTCTGAGCAGAAATTCGACTGGCTTGACGCATACGCTAGCCTGAGGGCATGAAGGAGCGTGACTGGACAAGAGTCCTGGGATGGCCCGGATACCAGGTGTATGCGAAGGAAATCGATGAGCCGGGCAAAAAGCTGAAGCTGTGGGTGAGGCGGAAGAAGGCGGGGCTTGAAGTTGATTTGCTCCGGGTGCGGTCAGCATGTGGCGGCCAGCAGGATCCAAGAGATATGCGAGCGGGAGGTACGGGACCTGCCTTGCTTTGAGTACTCGACGACCGTCGTGGTGGAGACATATCGGATGAAGTGCCCGCGCTGCGGATTCCGGGCGGAGAAGGTGCCCCAGTTGCCGAGCAAAGCGCCCTTTAGCAAACGATTCGAGGAAGCCGTGGGGCAGGCCTGCGAGAGTGCGTCGGCGCGACAAGTCGCGCGGCGATTCGGCATGGCCGAGAGCACGGTGCGCGCCATCGATCTGCGGTGTCTGGAGCGATGGGAGGCCAAACGTCGGAAGCCGCCGCTGCGGCAGATGGGGGTCGACGAGTTGTACCGCGGCAAAAAGGACAAGTTTCTCACGGTGGTGTGCAATCTGGAAACCGGCGAGCCGCTGTGGTTTGGCACTACGCGGAAGAAGGAAACGTTGGATGAATTCTTCCGCGACGAGTTATGGCCGCCGGCAACGCAAGCGGATCGAGGCGGCGTGCGTGGACATGTGGGAACCGTTTCGGCAGAGCATTGAGCAATGGGCGCCGCAGTGCAAAATCGTCTACGACAAGTTCCACATCCTCCAGCATGCCAACGATGCCATCGACGAAGTGCGGAAGGCGGAGTTCTTCCGGCAGGGAAAGCAAAAGCGCGGGCTGATCAAAGGCAAGAAGTGGTTGCTGATGAGTCGGTGGAAGAATCTGACCGTTCCGCAACGCGGGGAACTCAACCGGCTGTTCCAAATGAACCGGCGCGTCTTCAAGGCCTATCTTCTCAAGGAGAGCCTGGAGAGGCTTTGGGACTATCGCTACGAAGGCGCCATGCTCAACTACCTGCAGAAGTGGATGGATCAACTGAAGTGGCAGCGGCTGAAGCCCTTCGAGGAACTCGCCGACATGCTGTTGAAGCATCTGGAGGGGATACTGAACTACTGCCGGACCAAAGTCCGCTTCGGTGTGGTCGAGGCGCTCAATGGAAACATTCGCATGCTGATCAATCGTGGTCGCGGCTATCAAGAATGTCCGCTATCTACTGCTGAAGGCCAAACGGATGGCCGTGACCAATGCCGAATTCGTTGAACTTCAGCAAGGCAGGAAAGCCGCGTAGAATGGACCTTCGTCGCATTCTCGCTCAGAGCCGATTTTGGCATGCCAGAAGAGCACGCTGGGCCATTTCTTCAGATGGCGGTTCTATGCGAGAGCGTATTGCGCGAGGTAGACGGCCGCCTCAGCGTGATTCGCATTACTGATCAATTGCAAGTGACGGGGGCGATGAAGGAGATGCAACCCCAGCCGGTATCTCTAAACATGCTGGTAGTGTTTAAGGCTGGGTTCGCTCATGGAAAGTACAAACTCAAAGTCATCGGCCTGACGCCCAACGAAAAGAAGGAATTCGTGTCGGCAGAGCAGCCAGTCTACTTCGAAGGCGAAGACCGAGGGATCGCGGCGCATTTCATGCTCAACATGCTTCTTCCTGAAGAAGGGGTGTTCTGGTTCAACGTCCTACTAGAGGAGACGTTTATAACGCAGGTGCCACTGCGAATAATGTACCAGCAACTCGTTGCCCAACCTGGGTTTCCTTCATCAAATCCTTAGACCTCCGAGCGGACACTTTGGATATCTCCCCAACAGTGATGGTGACAGTAAGGGTTCTGGACTGCGGGTTCAGAAAATCCTGGATTGCCTCCCGCGCCTCATCCTCGGTCCGGTCACCATTCGAGAACTCTGCTAATACGAGTTGCACGCGATGAGCAAAGCGCTTAACCTCTTCCGATTCGCCATCGATGTCCCAAGTAGCCGGAATAAACCAATCGTGAAACTCGGACACGTTGATTTGGCGCAGCAGAAAGTTGACCACCTTTGCCGACATTTGTTCACTAAGGGAGATATCCATGAAGCACCTACCTATGCGCCGCGTACCAGCGACGGAGATTCGAGAACTTTTCAACGAACGACAATACTACCATAGAATCGCGACTGGAGAGATCTTCGAAGACCTCTTGGAAAATCTTCACGCCACTCCAGCCCGCTCCGGTCAACCCCATTGCACCCATAGCCAACTCATCGCCTACCGTGAACGAAACACCAATAGGAAGGTTGCCCTAGTTCACCAGTATCTTCGACCTGATGGCAGAATCGGCGCGTCGGGGAAGCCCGACCCGAAGTGGCTGTTAGCTGACGACGAAATCCTTTGCCCTGATCATCTCTCAAACTAGGTAGATGCTCGCAACGCGCCAGCGGTTTCCTGCCTCCTGCCCTCAGTTTGTCCAGCGCGGAGTCCAGCCATCGCCTGCACAAAGCGCTATGTTACTGATATGAGAGCGAAACCGGCTCCTAAAAAACGGCATTGGAAAGAATTCACGCGAACGATGACGGTCTACGCGGAAACCGTCATTTTGTCAAGTAAGTTATTGCCCTTGTTAGAGGCGGCGAGGACTGCATCTCTCGGCGGATCTTTTCAAGCGGCGGGTCGGCGCATCCAATCCCCCCACCCGGCGCAAGAAATGGGGAAACGGAGTGTATTCCCGTTGAGCGGACTTACGATCGCAAGAAGCATACCGGTCATTCTGTCAAAACATGAACTTTAGCGCGAGCTGCATCAGGCGCGGCGGCGCGGTGTTTACCACATGCCCGAACAAAGGGCTGCTGATATCGCCGTTGACGGCCGCGGGTCCGAAGAATTGGGTGTGGTTGAAGGTGTTGAAGGTCTCCAGGCGGAACTGGAGCGACCTCGCTTCGGAGAACCGGAAGCTCCTCAGCAGGGCGATATTGGAGTTGAAACCTCCCGGTCCGGAAAAGGACCGGCGTGAGGCGTTGCCGGGGGTGCCGAGCGCGTTTATACTGAACGCCGCCGTATTGAAATATGGCAGCCCGTTGCGCGGATTCCCGTTCAGGTTCAAAGGCGCCCCGTTGTAGTCCGGCAAATCCAGGCTGTAATTATTGACGCCGTTGGGTATGCTCCCCATCAGAGAGTTGTCTCCATCGGAATGAAGGCTTACCGGAAAACCGGTGGTTGCGGTGGTGATTCCCGAAATCGCCCAGCCCCGAGTCAGGGCCTTCGCATGACTGGAAAGACGATCCAGCGGAAGCTGATAGTCGTAGCTGGCCACCAGGTTCTGCGTCAGATTGAAAGAGGAGAGCGCCCTGGTCGCCCCGAAGTCGTACGGATTGAGAGGGTCGGAAAGAGAGGATGCCTGGTCGATCGACTTGCTGTAGGTATATCCGATCAGGAAGCTGAGGCCCTTGGCCGAATGCCGTAGCGTGGCCTGCAGGGAATTGTAGTTGGAATTAGCGATGGTGGCGTCGTAGTCGTCGTTGGCGAAGTTTACGCTTCCATACGGCCCGGTGCGCGTGCCGTGATAGAACTGCCCGGAGGCCGATTCGTAGGTTGCGTTCTCGGCGAACGGCCCGCAGGTGGCGGTTCCCGGCCACACCTCATTCGGCTGGCTCAACGAAAGGCAAAGCGCGGGATTGCCGGGATCCATTGAATATATCCCCAGCAGATGATGCCCCTGCGAGCCCACATAGCTCAGGTTCAGCAGCGTGGATGTACCGAATTGGCGTTCGATCGAAAAGAAGTAATTTTCCGAGTAAGGAATGGTGTCCCATCGTACAGGCGCCGTCATTCCCGCCTGGGGTAGAAATTCCGAGAAACTGAGGGTGTCCGGATTGCTGGGCGTGTGACCGCTCAGAGGCGGGAACGTCAGCGGAAACGGGTTGCCGAGAAACGTCCCATTCGCCGCGCTCATGAAGGGTTCCGCGTACAGCGGCGGTCCGGGACTGGTATAGCTCAAACCGTAGGGAGGCTGAGGCTCGTCGAAGGCCATCACGTTGCCTTGGATGACGGAATTATAAATCCCGTAACCGGCGCGGATGCTGGTTTTTCCAGTTCCGCCCAGAATCTTGCCCAGGATTCCGTCGCTCTTCGTCGGCGACCATGCCAAGCCGATTCGCGGAGAGAATCGGTTACTCGGCGGCACCAGCGTATTCGGAACGCCGGAGTCCCCCGGATAAACCTCTCCCTGCGGCGCCCCGGGATAGACCTGGGATTGCTCTCCCGGAATGAACGTTGGAATCTGGTTGTATTTCTCGGACCACCACGCCATAAACTCATACCGCACTCCGTAGTTCAGCGTGAGATTGGATTTGATGCGCCAGCTATCCTGCGCAAACGCTCCCGCATAGTGGTGGCGTAAATAGTATGCCTGTGAGTCGGCTTGGTTGTAATTGCTGGCTACGCCGATCAGGAAGTCCGAGAAATCGACCCCGGTCTCCGATCCGGTAAACAGGAAAGAGCCGTTAAAGGTGGGGTTGGGATTGACGTTGACCTGCTCATAGCTGACCTCCGCACCGGCTTTAAAGATGTGGCTGCCCATCACCTTCGAAAAGCTATCGTTCGCCGCATACGTGTTGTTCCACTGTTTCAGGTTGGTGATGGGCGTGCCCATGACGAAGGAGTTGAAAATGGTGTTCTCGATGCCTTCAATCTGCGGAGCCAGGGGAACGATTCCAGGTGTTCCCACGCCCGTAACGAAGCCTTGAGAAGCCAGGCTCGGTCCGACTCCGCCCGCTGGCTGGCCGACGTTATTAGAATCGCGCATGTAGCTTAAGCGAAACTCATTGACCGTTGTGCCGCCGAAACTCTTGGTGTCGCCCAGATTGAGGAGCTGTCCCCGTCCCAGCGTCAGGGCGTTGAAGCCAGGAACGGTGGCGCCTCCTTGGCCAGACGGAAAGGGATTATTCACAGTGTAGTCGTCGATGAAGTAATACGCCGTGAGCAGACCCAAACGTGTCGTGTTGCCGTCGATGCGGAAGCTGCCTTTGTCGTCGCGCACGGTTTCTCCGTCCGAGCCAGTGGAGAACGTGGAGGGTCCATCGTTGGGAAGAGGGATGTATTGCAGCAGATGCTGGGCCGGGGACGACCATGCCTGTTGCGGAATGATCGCATTCGGAAACACGCACTGCGAGTTTGTGACGCAACCGGGCGTATAGTATGACTCACCCGAGGAAACGCCGTAGCCCAGTTCTTTGGAAAGCAGGCTCGCAATATACGGCCCGCTCACCGAGCCCGTTAAATCTTGCGACACGCCCTGAAAGTTGCCCTGGCGCTCCGCGAGCGTGGGAACCGAGATCAGCCCGGTAGGGATGCCCTGATTCGTCCGCGTGGCTTGATAGTCGGCGAAGTAGAATATTTTATTCTTCTTGAAGGGCCCGCCGATGGTGCCGCCAGGCTGGTTTTGCCGGTAGAAGCTCCGCTGGGGAGAAAAGAAATTGCGCGCGTCGAGCGCCGTGTTTCTCAGGAATTCGAAGGCGTCGCCGTGGATTTCATTGCCTCCGGATTTGGTCACAACGTTGATGATGCCGCCGCTGTAGTTGCCGTATTGCGCGTCGAAATTATTGGTCAGGATGCGGAATTCGGAGATGGAATCGAGGTCGGGAATGATGGACGTGCCGCCGTTCATCAACTCCTTCACGTCGCCTCCGTTGATCATGAAGCCGTTGGCGTCTTCGCGCTGGCCGCTGATCGACTGATTTCCTGGGTTCAGGGTTCCCGAAGGGGCAATCGCGACCGTGGCGCCGGCCATGACAACCGAGTCGGGGGTCTGGGTGGACATCGGCACGA
Organism: Bryobacterales bacterium; assembly: GCA_963765185.1. Lineage (GTDB taxonomy): Bacteria > Acidobacteriota > Terriglobia > Bryobacterales > Bryobacteraceae > Palsa-187. The sequence continues at coordinate 8,861 of CAVXWB010000187.1, read as the reverse complement.
TCCCCGGTTGCAGAGCCAGCAGATCCGTGAAGCTCCGGCCGTTCAGCGCCACCGTGGTCATGGAGGCAGCCGTGACCACCTCGCCCACTTGGGTGCTCTCTGTTTCCACCTGCGTCTGGTTGAGGTTGTCGGTAACGGTGACCTCTTGATTTTGCTGCGCCAGTTCGAGCTTTGCGTCTTCCTTCAAGGCGCTGTCGGCGTTGATCACGATACCGCCGCGCTTGATGTTGCGAAAGCCGGGAGCCTGGAATTCAAGCGAGTAGGTTCCAACCGCCAGGCTGGGGAAGGCATACTGTCCATGCTCATCGGTGACCGTCTTGGTCTCGATTCCTTGCGCCGAATTGGTGGCCACCACCGTGGCCCCGACGATCACCTCACCTGCCGGGTCCGTCACCGTGCCGGTGATGCTCCCGTCGACCGCTCCCCAGGACAGGGCGGCAGATACGAAGAAGGAGAGGACTAGCGACTTAGAAATCGATGAGTTCATGAAATGTCCTGGTTCGCGACCCGTGAACAACGTATCGGGCAGAGCTTCATTTTGCTTGAGGGAAGTGGATGCACGCGGGTAACCGTTCCGTAAGACTCTAGCGGCGCGCTACGTTGCCGCGGGGTCCGCCGTCTCTTCTTCCTCTCTGTGGGGACGCACGCTGCGCCGGATCTCCATTTGCAAAACTACCGCCGCCGCCAGGGTCAATGCTCCCACAGACGCGTGAGCCGAGGTGACGGCGATCACGACGGGGGTAGCTATCGTGGCCATGGTTCGCACGGTGAAGGCGGCGATCCCCAGAAAAACCTGCGCGAATGCGATGGCCATCAGCAGGTTCGCGCAAGGACGCAGCGTTGTATGCGCTGGAAACTGCTGCATCACGAAGATGCATATGCACAGGATCAAGAGAACGATGATCATCGCGCCCATCAAATGCGGCAATACACCCATGGCTTTATGCCGGAACGCCGCTCCCAGCGCGATCTGCCCCAGCACGAAAACGGGCGTAATCTTTCCCAAGCTTCCGAGCGACGGCCAACCGTGATCCTCAACCAAGTCCGGTTCCTTAGCCCAGGCAGAACCAGTGCAAACCGCCGCAGCGACGGTCAGGGCGAACAGAATCTGGCCCAGCAATGCGTGCAGGATTCCCGCGGACGGGGTTTGCTGCAATGGCCCCAGCGCGCCTTCGGCGAGTAAGGTTGCCAGGAGTGTCCAGCCTGACTTCGTCCATCCAACAGATCCGGCGGGTGGCTTTCGAATCATCCAGATGGCGAGAATTGCGATCACCACCGATGCCACGCTGGCGATAATCTCGTGGATTTGCTGGAATCCCTGTCCGGCGCCGCCGCTGCTGGTGACAATCGTTCCCGAGAGGACGGCCAGCAGGCCGCATACCGCCGCCGCTATCGCGTAGCGATGCAGTCCCGGCCGTTGTTGAGAAGACACACTCATAGCGTCTGTCGCGTTGCCATCGCTTTCAGCGCCCGCCTATTGCAGGGAAGCAGCCTGGGGAGTCGTTTGCTTCGGCTCGTAATAGGCGATTAACCGGCCCATGCAGATCATGCCCAGCCACAGGATCAATGAAAGATACGCAGCCACCTTGGCTTTGGATGGAATCACGGGGGAACGGTCCAGCTCCTCCGTGTTGTTGTACACGATCGGCCGGAAAATCAGGGCGTGGATGCCGATCAGAACCAGGATCGTCATCTTGGTCCAGAAAAACGGATTGGGGGCGTATTTTACGGCTTCCGAGGATGCCAGCAACACGCCGCACGTGATCATAATGACCCCGCCGAGCCTCTTCCACGGGCGCAAGCTCCCCACCACCTCCGTGATGGTCAGGTTCTTGAGCGTGAGTCCCAACAAGCGGAGATCCGTGATCAAAATCATGCCGCCGAAAAACGCGATGCACGCCAGATGGGTGCCCAGAAGGATGGGATATACCAGGGCCGACTCGCGGATGGCCGTGAGAAAGTCGATGCTTTGGATTGAATCTGATATTGTCATCTTGCGCTTCTCATACGAACGCGATAAACACTCCGCCAAACACCGTTCCAAACCATAAGAGCAGGGAGACAATCGCCACCAGCTTGGCCACGCCGGGCGAAGCACCCGATGCCGCCACCTTGCGATGGATCGTAAAGTTATACACGATGGCCACCAGCAGGCACGCCATCTTGAAGTAAAAAGACGAGTTTGCTAAATAGATCTGGGTCTGCGACAGGAACAGGATCGCGCCTGAGAAGATGACGATCACCAGCCCCACCAGGGTCCATGGCTCGGTGTCATGCAGCAGCTTGGCGGTGGGCTCGCGCCGCAGCGCCATCCCGAGAAGACGAAGATCCACCAGCGCAATGGTTCCGATAGAGAGCGCAAACGCTGGGATATGAAAGCATTCCGCCAAGGGGAAGGCCCACTCCGTGCTATTCAGCGCGTCCGCGACCGCGTTTTGCAGCAACATTCGCTCGAGAACTCTCCTTAGGCCCAGCTACCGGGCACACTACTCACTCTCAGCGATCTATTCTACTCGATCGGAGCCAATTGCGTCGAAAGAAAAGTTACTTCGTGGCGGGATCGTCAGCGGAGGAGGCGCCGCCCAGAACACGCTTACCGTCCTCAAACGAGACGTTGCTCGCGTTGACCAGATTCGAGCCGTCCTTGGCGCGAGATCCGTTGATCTGGACGATATCGCCGATCTTCAGGGAATTGCGGGTCCAGCCCTGCCGCATCAGGCCGTTCGGGCTGCCCAGCTCGAACTCCCAATTGGTGACCTTGCCGGCGTCGTCTTTCACGTCCACATAGAAACGGGCGTGCGGATTCATCCACTCCACCTTCGTGACGGAGCCTTTCAGCGTGATCGGCTTGCTGCGATCGTATTCCGCCGAAAAAGAATGATGCGCAAATCCCGGTACGGCAGCCAGCATCAGGCCACCGGCAAGCAGACCCATCCATTTTGCTTTCATTGCCAATCTATCTCCAGAAGTTTGATTTGTCCGGGGCGTAACCGCTCCAGGCCAGTTCAACACTACCACGAGGAATGTAAAAGCGAGCCTGTCGAGCGGTCAACTGATGGTCAGTGACCGGTGAGTGACGCTGTATTTTCAATTACTTAAAAATTGGGTCTTACTGGCCTTCCGGGGCGGGCGGCTTTACGCTGTCCCACTCGCGATGAAAGACGTAAGAGATGTCGATGGGCATTTCGTCCATGGACCGGATCTTCAGGACCACTTGATAGTAATGCGGCAGGGTGCCGCCGGTTTTCATCTTCGTCACCAGGGTCCGTGCGAAAGCCGGATCGGTGAAGGCCTGAACGGCGCCCATCACTGCGGGAATCTTGTTGCCGGAAAAGTAGAGTAGCTCGCCATTGCCGTTCAGCCCGGGAAAGTGACTGATCAACGCGTAGCTCTCGGCTGTGTCCTGGGGGTCGGCGGGGTTGCGGTCTCTCAGCAGCGCCGGCTCGCCGGGGCGCGGGCTTAAATTATGGATTCCGTCGGAGCCGAGAACCAGCTGGCGGTCCTCGGGAACGGCTCGAATTTGACGGCTGCCTGTGGAGGGGCCGACGAAAACTACGTTTCCCATGGCAATTTCGGGCATCGAGAGCTGGTCGCTGGGCGTGAGCTGAATATCTTTCTTGCGCTCGCCGAGGAACTGCCCGAGCAGGAAGGCTCCATTCGCCGTCCCGATGCCGGTCAGGCCCGTGGAGGGAGTGGACAGGCAGATCATCAAGGGCCGGTTGGAGGCTAGAATCGGGGCCCAGAGTTGCTGAAGCTCAGGTGTCCAGCCGGGTGGCTGCGCCTGCACGGTGGTGCGTTCGACCCGCCACAGGCGCATCCCGAAATAAGCTGCGCAGGCTACAGCCACAAGAAGAGCCAAGGCCAGGGCGATCTCTCTGCGGTAGTAAGGGGACGCCGCAGGAGGCTCAATTGGCGGAAGCTCGACGGCGCGAGGTTCGGTTCGGGGTTCGAAAGTGACTTTGAATCCACCTTTCGGCAAATCCACCACCACGGGATCCTCGGTGCCTTCCAAGCGATAATACTCGGCCAGTTTTTGACGGAGCCGGCCGACGTGCATGCGCACAGCGGATTCCTGGCGCGGATCATAAGAAGCGGGCTTGCCGAACACGTCCAGCCCGATGGTATACTCCTTGAGACTGTCGGCGGAACCGCCTATGGATTTGTCCGCGAGGTAGGCAAGGAGATTGCGCTGGACTTCGGAAGTCCGGAAGGCCTTGCTCTGCAGAATACGCTGGATTTGAGTCTGCCTGGACTCAACCTCGAGAAGCATTGCAGTGCGATCATATCACTTTTACCTGGCCGCTGGTAATTCCGGTGGGTACACTAGAAGGTTCATGCGCTATCTTGTCATCGCATTCATGGCGGTGTGCCTGGCCGGATGCCAGAGCAAGCCGACGCCGGAAGTAGAATCGAAGCCTTCCACGACCCCAACCGCACCAGCGGAGCAGATCAGCTCGGACGTGACTCCGCCGGATACCATCCTTATTGAATCGCCCTATGGCAACGTGACGTTCACCCACGCCAAGCATTACGAGAGGCTGAACGGGGATTGCTCGGCGTGCCACCCCAAAGTGTTTCCACAATCGCGGGCGCCGCTCAATTACAAAAAGGCGCTGCACCGGGCCGCGGAGGCGAGCATGACCTCCTGCGCCCACTGCCACGCGGTCGGAGGAACGTCGTTTGCGGCAGACAGCAACTGCACCAAGTGTCACGCGCTGAAGGATCACTCGAAGCATTAGGGGGCGCTTGGAGGAATTCCGCTTCACTCGCCCGAAACTTGCGCGGGCCGAACCGCACCCCGAAGCCGAATTCGAAGCATAGCCCCGAAGATTAGCTGGACGAAATGGGACCCGTGGGCCGTTCGGAGGCGCGGGTTGCTTAGGTCGCAGCAATGTTAAATTTCATTAATATTAAAATGGACCTACTACCGAACGCTCCTACAGCCAGTTCGGGGACGCGCTGGGTGGAAAATGAAAACCGCAAAGTTTTCCACAGGGGCTGTCAAGATCTTTTTTCTAAGCAAAAACAACGGCTTGCATTTTGTCTCGACCTGCGCTACTCTGGCTTTAGTGGATCTTAGCTAAGATCCACTAAACCTTCCTGAAGTCATTCAGGGCGCAAGAAGTTCCTGAATGAGTGGCCCTATCCCTCCAACAAAGATCAAGTTCGATTACATCAAGAGTAATCAGTTTCGCAGCATTCATGCGGACGGTATCTGGGGCGGCCTAAATGGCCATCTGAATATAGTGATGGCGTTCTTCGGAGAACGCCCAGCAATTCCGCAACAGTTGGTTTTCCCAATCGACGGGGAGGGGCTCGGGCCGGAACTTCAGGATCAACGTGTAATCCGAGATGCGGTCATTCGGGACGTTGAAGTGGCGGTCTCTATGAACGTTGCGGTTGCTAAATCCCTGCGCGATTGGATCGACAAGCAAATTGAGGCAATTGAAAGCATCCAGAAAAAGGCAGAGTCTGACGAAAAAAAGTGAATGGCTTACTATCTGTGCGGTTCGGCTAGTTTTACAGACGCAGTTTCAAAGGAGACCAGAGTGGCAATAGTGGAAGCGTACGCTGCCAAATCCTCCGGCTTCGGTCCAGATATGCTCGGGAAGTCCATCCTGGAGATGCTGAAGCCGTATAACGTCTCTATCTCAACTGCTGATCTTCAATTGAGCGCCATGACGGCGCTCGATGTTGATTGGCAAAAAGAAGGAAGCGAGATGCCGAATGGCGTAGCCCGCCTGAAGGCCCGTTCAGTTCTGAAGCTGTCAGATCTTCTTGACATATCCCCGGCTTACGTCACGGCATCCGCAGAAGGCGGCGTTGGAATCTGTTTCAAACAAAACGGGATTTATGCGGACATCGAGTGCTTCAATACGGGTGAGACGTGGGCCATCATCTCGGATCGCATCAATCCAGCCGAAACATGGCAGGTTGAGGATTCCAAGAGAGACATCGCTTTAGCCCTTCTCAAGATAGGTAATGCTCTCAGGGCCGATGCCTGATCGCCCTCAGGACATGTACACTCGGGACCGAGAGCCCGTTCCGGCTTTTGACCCCGAAGAGGTCTTTTACGTACGCGTCCATCCGTCCACAATTCAACTGGAGAATACAGTTGATCCGGTGCACGTCCCGTGTCCAGACCTTTCGTCTAATCGAAGTGGATTTAGCCAACCATGGTATGTTCTCTATCCAACGGAGAACTATGGAGGCTGGGCGGTCTTTATGTTCCGGGTGCAAGAAGTCCTTCCTGCTGTGAGTTCAATCAACCCGGGCGGTGGAGAGCCAGTCGTTTACGACGTTATGACGGCTCACGACCCTGAGGTTGATAACTTTGCACACTGCGAGACTCGGCTCTACCGGGGAGCTGAGCGAATGGCTCCGAACAAAGTGAGCAAAGGAGCCAAGAAGGTGTTTCGGGAGCATATGAGCCGGATCTTACAGTTGAATCGTGCCGCCGGAGAACCGGTCTAACGCCCCCCCCCGTTAAATTTCATTAAGATTCAAACGGACCCACTGCCCCCCTCAAGTTGGATTTGACAACTTCGAACCGGGTCCGCTATATTTGTAAAGGTTTCGCGAGTCGTCTTCTGCTCCAGAGCTACCACTGTCCCGATGGGCAGTCCGGCCTGGGGTCGGCCCCGAGGCTTTGACGGATCTGACGCCGTTCAGAGTATGGGCTAGTCCGAAGTCTAATACCCTCGCAATTTTGGGATCGGTGCAAGTGCGCGCTGTTCCTTGGGTGGATCAAACAAACGCTAGAGTGCCCGTCGCGGCGTGCCTGATGGAAAGCGCGTGCGAGTGGGTGTGTGGGAGAAAAAAACAAGCTCGTGCCGACGTTCAACCAACTCGTGCGCAAGGGGCGGCGCCCCACGCGTTATAAGACGGCCAGTCCGGCGCTTCAGGCCTGCCCGCAGCGCAGAGGAGTGTGCACGCGCGTGTACACGACTACGCCCAAGAAGCCCAACTCGGCCTTGCGGAAGGTGGCGCGCGTGCGGCTCACCAACGGCATCGAAGTCACCACCTATATACCGGGCGTGGGGCATAATCTGCAGGAGCACTCGATCGTGCTGATCCGCGGGGGCCGCGTCAAGGACTTGCCGGGCGTGCGCTATCACGTGGTGCGCGGAACCATGGACACGGCAGGAGTTACCGGGCGGCAACAGTCGCGCTCAAAGTACGGCGCCAAGCGTCCGAAGGGGCCGAAGGGGCCCGCAAAATAACGTATGCCACGCAGACGCAGACCTGAAACCCGCGAGATCGTGCCGGATCCGGTGTACAACTCGACGCTGGCCGAGAAGTTCGTGAACTCGATGATGTGGGACGGAAAAAAAGCCGTCTCGCAGCAGATTTTTTATAAGGCGATGGACAAAATCAGGGACCGCTCCAACGACGATCCCTTGAAGCTGTTCAAGAAAGCGGTGGAGAACTGCAAGCCGCTGCTCGAAGTGAAGACGCGCCGCGTGGGCGGCGCCAACTATCAGGTGCCGGTGGAGGTGCCGCAGAACCGGCGCACTTCGCTGGCGATTCGTTGGATTTTACAGAATGCCCGCAGCCGGCCCGAGAAAAGCATGCCGGAGAAGCTGGCGAATGAACTTTCCGAAGCGGCCAACCTCCGCGGCGGAGCAATTAAGAAAAAGGATGACGTTCACCGCATGGCGGAGGCCAACAAAGCTTTTGCGCATTACCGTTGGTAATGCTTATGCCTTCGCGCACGACCGCTGGTAACTCGTAAGAATTATGGCTCGTACAGTCCCACTAGAGAAAGTCCGCAACATCGGCATCATGGCGCACATCGATGCCGGCAAGACCACCACGACGGAGCGCATTCTCTATTACACCGGCCGGACCTACAAGATCGGCGAGGTCCATGAAGGCACGGCGGTGATGGATTGGATGGAGCAGGAGCAGGAGCGCGGGATCACGATTACGTCGGCCGCGACCACCTGCAAATGGCAGGATTGCACCATCAACATCATCGATACGCCGGGGCACGTGGATTTCACGGCCGAGGTGGAGCGCAGTCTGCGCGTGCTGGACGGAGCGGTGGCGGTTTTTGACGCCGTGGCGGGAGTGCAGCCGCAGTCGGAGACGGTGTGGCGGCAAGCCGACAAGTACCGGGTCCCCAGAATTTGCTTCATCAATAAGATGGACCGGGTGGGCGCGGATTTTTACCGCGCTGTCGAGACCATTGTCGACCGGCTGCAAGCCCGGCCGGTTCCGATCCAGCTTCCCATCGGCGCAGAGGATCAGTTCACGGGCATCGTGGACCTGGTGAGCATGAAGGCCAGGGTGTGGCTGGACGAAACGCTGGGCGCCGATTTCAACGAGATCGAGATCCCCGCCGAGATGGTGGAGCAGGCCAAGGAGTATCACGCCCAGTTGGTGGAGGCGGTGTCGGAATCCGACGACGATCTGTTCACCAAGTTCGTGGAAGGCCAGGCCATCACCGAGCAGGAACTGCGGGCGGGAATTCGCAAGGCTACCATCGCGCAGAAGATTTTCCCGGTGGTGTGCGGAACGGCGTTCAAGAACAAGGGCGTGCAGAATCTCCTCGATGCGGTGGTGGATTATTTGCCTTCGCCGCTGGATATCGCCGCGGTGGAGGGCACCGATCTCGATTCTTCGAAGACAGTCGAGCGCAATGCCGACGACAGCGAGCCTTTTTCCGCGCTGGTATTCAAGATCATGACCGATCCGTTTGTCGGCCAGCTGGCATTCATTCGCGTGTACTCGGGCCGGCTGAGCGCGGGAGACTCGGTTTACAACGTCGCCAAGTCGCGCCGGGAGCGCATTGGCCGACTGGTGAAAATGCACGCCAATAAGCGGGAGGAAATCAGCGAAGTTCTGGCGGGCGATAT
>CAVXWB010000186.1:0-12704 GCA_963765185.1 Bryobacterales bacterium | reverse complement strand
GTCGCTGCTCAGGGATTTATCCAGCAGGAATTGTTCCAGTCCGGGTTCAATGGCGAAAGCCGCTTGGGGCGGTTGTTCCACAAATTCGAATCGCTTCAGACTGCCGGAGGCATAGCGCGGGTTGGGAATCACTTCCATGCCGAAGGTTTTCACGTCGATGTCCCAGGAGTCGATCATGGGATCGAGGAACGAAACGCAATTCTCGATCGAGACGTTGAAGACGTCGGTGTCCAGAAACTCCAGCACCGCCACGTGCATTTGCTCATAGCTGCGGCCGCTCAGGTGAGCCATCGTGCGCAGCCACTCCTCGCTGCGCAGTTCCTCCCGAGCCACTCCCTGGGCGACGTTGAGGAGTTTCTGCGTCACCAGGCGTTCGAGTTCGCCAAACGGCTCTTTCGCGAAAATCCGCCGGACTTCCATCCGCCTTTCGGGCTCGCATTTGCGCAGCACCAACTCCCGGCAGTCTTTGAAGAGGGGCACCGGCGGCTCCGCCACGCGCTTCTTCAACTCCTCCTGACGCTGCACCTCCGCCAGTCTCGAAAGCTCCCCCGCGGGGAACTTCAGGAACTCGCCCATCTTGTCGTAGATGTCGGTGCGCCCAGGCGCCGGAGGAGCCTTCTTCCGCGACAGAAGCTGGGAAACGTAGGAATCCGTCACCTGAATGGCTGCCGCCAGATCTCGCTGGTCGAACCCAAGTTCATGCAAACGCTGGCGGATCACAAGCGGGAGGTCCACGCGGGCACCTTTCTCTGGTTAACTACAGCCGGTAAAGTACAAGACCATTATGCCACCGAATCCATTGACAACAAGACTTATTTAACTGATAATAGTAAATGTCTGAGCGCTTCTGCCCACTCGCGGATCGTCTGAACTAAGTCAAACGGTCCGATCCCATCTCCTTAGGTCACCCAAACAATCTAGGAGATGCATGTTCAATACCGCGATCATCAGGAGCGCAAAGGGTGCGGCGCGCACCGCCAGTCCCAGCCAGGAACCGATCGCGCCGCGCTCCGTTTTGCGCGAGTTCATCAGGACTGGACTTCTTTGCTGCGCGCTGGGGACACCCATGCTGCACGCCGCCGATTTTTCCAGCTACCGAGGCTTGCATTTCGGCATGGACCTCGCCGCGGCAGCGGCAGAGGCCGGGTCGGGAGCCAAACTTACAGACGCGAGAGTTGTGCACCAGCGGCCGGCCCTGATTCAGGAGCTTGACTGGCGCCCTAGTCCGCTGGTTGTGGGCGAGACGGTCACCGCAGACCCGGTCAAAGACGGCGTGCTGTCTTTCTTTAATGGAGAGCTCTATCGCATCGTCGTCAACTACGACCGATACAGGGTGGAAGGGATGACAGCGGAGGATATGATCAAAGGCATCTCGGCGACATACGGAACGCCGACCAAGCCCGCCGTCGAGATCCCCTACCAGTCCAATTACGGCGAGGTCGCATCCGTCATCGCGCGATGGGAGGACCCCGATTATTCCGTCAATCTTGTCCGCACCGGCGATCGATCCAGCTTCTCCCTGGTTCTTTATTCCAAACGCCAGGAAACTTTGGCGCAGGCGGCCATCGTCGAGGCTGTCCGGCTGGAGACGCAAGAGGCGCCCCAGCGGGAAATCGACAGGCAGAAAAAGCGCGACGACGACGATAAACTCCTGCTGGAGAAAGCCCGCACGGCAAACCTGCCGAACTTCCAGCCTTAGGCGTGCCGGTCTTGATATGACACGCATCACTGTAAAGCTCACCGTAAAAGAATTCGAACTGTTAAGCAGTCTGGCATCGGATCAGCTCTTCCGCAGAGAGTTCATCGATACCAGGCTCGCCGATTATAAATCCAACCCTGCGGAAGTGATCCTCGGCAAGAAGTTAATCCTGCGTCTTCGAGGATTGACGGATCGAGCCAGGAAATAGGAGGAACAACGATGATTACAGCACTAGACCAACCCGCGGCACCCGTCGTGCAGGAAGCAGTGGTGAATGAAGAAACTTGGCGTGCATGGGTAAAAAAGGGCCGGTTGCAGGAACAAGCCGAAGCCCGAAAATTCAAGATTGTAGCCGGAATTGTTGTGGTGCTGCTCGCCCTTGCAAGCGCATATTACTGGGTACGGTAAACTGTGTTCAATACATGCTGTCCGCATTGTAAGTCGATCGAGTTCAGGGGTGTCGGCGCCCGGAATTCACTGGAGCGAGGTTTGTACTGGCTCCTTTTGCCCTACCGCTGCGACCTCTGTGGCCGCCACTTTTTTCTGCTCCGGTGGCTGGCTCCCATCCACGGAACTGCGTGAGCAGCAGCCCTGTGGGCGATGAGCTGGCGCAGGTATCACGAATTCACCAAGCATAGCGCCCAGGCGCTGCGGCGAACCCGGCACGTTCTCGATTGGCGCAACATGCCCGATCCGTTCCGGCATTACGAGGGCGTGCCGCTGCTGGATCTGCCCGCCGACCCGCCCAGCCCTGAGATCCCCGCCGGCGACGGAGCCGCGTTCCTGTCGCAGCTCCTTTTTTATTCCGCCGCCATCAGCGCGTCCAAACTTGTCCCTTCCAGCGGATCCCGCTATGCGCTGCGCGTAAATCCTTCCTCCGGCAACCTGCATCCCACCGAGTTTCACTTTCTCACGCACGGCTTAAAGCAGTGGCCCGGCGGCTTGTATCATTACCGTCCGTCGTCGCACATGGCGGAGCAGCGGGCCGTCGGCGATATCAAGCTGCCGCTGGGCAGCTCGGCGCCCATCCTGTTCGTGCTGACCGGCATTGCGTGGCGTGAAGCGTGGAAGTACCGCGACCGTGCCTATCGATACTGCCTGCACGATATCGGACACGCCTGGCAAGCGCTCGCACTCGCTTCTGAGGCCATGGGATGCGGCACCTACGCGATCGGCGATTTCCCAGACGATGACGTCGCGCGGCTCTGTCACCTACATGAGGATGAATGGCCGATGCTATTGATCGAACTGCGTGGCAACTCCATTCCAGTCGGCTCACCCGAAGCCGGTGAAACGGTTTGGCACAGTGGACACGCCAACCAGCTCTCGGAAGAAACCATCGCTTACCCGCGCATCGATGCGATTCACGACATCACCAAGGTTCGCGGCCAAGCGGGCATTTCCGCACCCGAACATTCTACTCTGCACCCGCGCGCTGGCTCCGGCGAAATCAAGCTTCCCGCTCCAGCCTCATCCCTGCTTGCCTTTGGCGAGACGGCCCGAAGGCGCCGGTCCGCGCTGGATTTTCGCGGTGGAATGCAATCGATGTCGCTCGAGCACCTTTCGGCGATCCTGGCTGCCGCGTCGCAGCCGTTCTCCGCCGATTTTGCCGGCGCGAGATTCATCCAGCTCTATTTGTACGTTCATCGCGTCGAGGCGCTGCCGCCGGGTGTGTACCGATTCTGGCCCGCAAGCGCCGGCTTAGAGCCGATCAAGACTGGCGACCAGCGCGTCGCCGCCGCCGGCCTGAGCCTCGGGCAGGACCTGGCCGGGAACGCCTGCGTCGCGTTTTCCATGATCGGCGATCTGGAGCGCGCCACCCGCGCCCACGGCGACCGCGGCTATCGCTACGTGCACTTCGAAGCCGGCGCCATCGGCCAGCGCCTGTATCTTGCCGCGGAGGCGCTAGGGCTGGGAGCCACGGGCATCGGCGCATTCTTCGACGACGAAGTGCATCGTTATCTCAACCTGACTCCTGACCAGGGACAAGTCGTGTACCATTTCGCCATCGGATATCCCGTGCCCGATCCTCGCCTGAACGCCGAATAAACATGCTCGGCATTCTGGTCCACGGCGACAATCATTTCATCGTGCGCGGCCCATTGCCCAACCGCGAAACCGCTCTCGAACTCGTTCGCCACTGGAGCCTCATTCAGATCGGCAGGAATCTCCGCCGCACCTGCTTCCGTGGACCATCTCGACACGAGAGTTTCGCGAGAATCTGCAGTGGGCCGTGATCGTGCCGGGTGAGAGCGAGATCTCGCCGGCAGTAACGCAATTGCTGCGCGAGCTTGAAGCGCGAGGAATCGAATTATACTGGATAACGCCATGAAGCTCACCAATATCGTTCTCGCGATTGCGCTTGCGGCAACCTCCCTGTGGGGCCAAGGCGGCCGCGGCGGACCGCCCGTCAAATCCCCGGAAGTCTCCGCCGACGGTCGCGTCACGTTTCGCCTTCGCGCTCCCAACGCCACGGAAGTTTTTGTAACCGGCATCGGCCAGCGTCTGGCGATGCAGAAAAACGAACAGGGCCTCTGGACCACAACCACCGATCCGCTCCAGCCCGACATCTACACCTACTCTTTCTCCGTCGATGGCGCAACCTTCAACGATCCCGCAAATCCTCTGCTCAAATCCGCGTACGGAAACGAGGGCCAGAGCATGGTGCGCGTGCCCGGACCGTTGGCCTGGGAGCCGGCCGAAGGTCCGCGCGGCGTCGTGTCCCATCACCAATTCAAGTCCGCCGTCATCGGAGCTGAGCGCGATTATTATGTCTACACTCCGCCCAATTACGACGCCAATCGCCGCGACCCCTACCCGGTGCTGTTCCTGCTGCACGGGCTGGGCGATGACGCCGCTGCGTGGCTGAACGTCGGCGCGGCCAACACCATTCTGGACAACCTCATCAATGAGGGCAAGGCCAAACCCATGATCATGGTAAACACTCTCGGCTACGGCACACCCGACGGCACCGCCGGAGCCATGAATGCGAACATGATCCCCACCTTCGCGAAATCGCTGGTCGAAGAAGTTCTGCCGCAGGTGGAAAAGTCGTATCACGCTTCCAAGGATCGCAACCAGCGCGCCATCGCCGGCCTCTCCATGGGCGGAGCCGAATCGCTCTACATCGGCCTCAATTATCTGGACCACTTCGCCTACATCGGTTCCTTCAGCGGAGCGTTCGTGATGTGGTCTCGCGCCAATCCGCCCGCGCCGAATGTAGCAGGCAGCGCAGGCCGCGGCGGCGGGCGCGGTGCTCCGCAGTCCATGGAAACAGCCGATTTCGAAAAGAATTTCCCGACTCTTAACGCGAAAACCAACTCGCAGCTGCGTCTGGTGTGGATCGCCTGCGGCCTCGACGACAACTTAATCACCGTTAATCGCCAGTTCAAAGAATGGATGAAATCGAAGGACCTCCAGTTTACCGATGTCGAGGTTCCCGGCTACGCCCACGTATGGCCGCTGTGGCGTCAGAATCTGACAGAGCTTGCGCCGCTCCTGTTCCAGCCCAAGAACAAATAGCTTTTTTTTGTACACCTGCTCGCAAAGACGCGAACGTGTTTCCGTTGGTGGGGCGGACGCCCTCGTCCGCGCGGGACGCCCTCGTCCCGCCCGAGCCGGCCGACGGGCCGCCTACGGTGGACCGCCCCAACTCGCAAAACCCAGCACCCGATTCGTTGCCGCATTTACGAACATGAGCACTTAGGGACGCGTTTTGAGTTCCGCCGGCCCAGACGCGGGCGCGTTCGTTGGATACACGAACCGATGTCCGTAGGTCGTGAGCGGATAGAACCACGCCTGGATGGCTTCCGGGGAGTTGGCTGGCCGCTCCGCGAACTCGATCGCGGGACTGTTGGTCGGCTCCCTGCGATATTCCGGCATCGCCAGGATGGTGGCGTACACCTTGGTCTGGTCCGGACTCAAAATCTGCACGATGTCGCAGCAATCCGTATACGAATCGAGCACCTTGAAAACGTAAGTCCCCGCCGGAAGAGCCGTCCCCGGAACCTCCACAGGGGCGTTGAACGTAAAGTACGTCAATTCGTCAAACGTGTACGCTTCAGCGCGCCGTGCCGCGACCGTGCAAAATGCCAAAAGCACCAGAGCCGGAATGATTGCTTTAACCGATTTCATGAGCACTCCTTACGCCTCTACACAGTGCAATTTGTTAGCCGCCGCGAGAAAAGGAGCCAACTCAAGGCGCACGATAACGATGCCCGACAGACCCGCGCTGGCCGTCTGTAAAACTTGCGCGCATCTGATGCCGCCCGGCCGACTCCTACCGTCCGTGCAGCGTCGCCATCCCGATCTGGCCGTGAATATTTTCCGCCGGGTGAGCCACGTCCCCGCCGCCGAACCAGACGCGGACTGAGCCATCCGGCCTAAGCTCCACCGTCGGATCGCAGACCACCAGGCGGTCCCATGCCTGATCCCCGGCGACCGGAGCGAAGCTCGCCTCACGCTCCCAGCGGACGCCGTCCGGCGAGCGCGCCAACCCGAGCCGGCGACGCTCGCCGCGGTCGCGGCCGGTGTACAGCATCCAGTAAGAACCGCCGGAGGACCACACCGCCGGCTCGCCCAGACCGCGTTCGTCGAAGGCGCCCGGAGCGCCCGGCTCCAGCACCGGATTCGACCGCAGTTTCTCCCACACCACGCCGTCGCGGGAGCGCGCCACGCCCAGCGTCTGCCGCGCAGCGCGATCCTGGCCGAGATAGAAAAGATACAAGAAATCCCCGCGCCGGATCACGTAAGGATCGGACACGCCGCGCTCATCGAAGCTGCCGCGCGGACCCAGCCCAACCACCGCCTGCCCCTGTTTGGTGAAAGCAGCTCCGTCGCGGGAACGCGCCAAGGCAATGCGCGGCGGATCGCCCGCGGCGTACCAATACAGAATTTCGCCGCCTTCGACAAGAGCGGAACCGTTGGTTGCCCAGTTCCCCTCCCAGCCTTCCGGCGAGAGCACTTGTTTAGTCTTGGTCCACGCCACGCCGTCGGGGGAAGTGGCCACGCCAGTGCGCCAGATCTTGCCGTCGAATCCCGAATAAAGATTCAGATAAGCGCCGCGAAACTGAATCACGGAAGGATTCAGCGTGTCCACCGCATCCCAGGCTTCCGGACCGCGGCCCAGCACCGGCGCGGGAGCGGCCTCCCAGGTGAAGGGTGCGCGTGCACCCGCCGCTTCGGCAGCGGGCAGCGTGAAATCGGCATAGCGCCCGCAGCCGCCTGTAGCGATCCATGAGCAAACACAGAGGACGATAACGGGCACGCGCGGGCAGCGCATGTTCAGGCGGCGGGAAATTCGAGATACTCGGCCGCTGAAGTGGGCTCCGGAACCGGATCCCGTCCTCGCGCATGCCGGCAAGGTGCATCTCGATCGCCCGCTCCATCAACGCTTTCGTTCCGGGAAGGTCATCGCCCGCGGCGATGCATCCCGGAAGGTCGGGAGCATAGCAGCTATACCCGGTGCTGGTCTTCTCGTAGATCACAAGGTGCCTCATGATTTTAGCCCTGCCTGTTTGAGAGCCCGTCCTTCCGTAAGTATAAATCTCGTTCGCGGCCGGCACGCGGATTACACCGGCAGCCGGATCTCGATCCGAGCCCCCTGGCCGGGCTTGGATTCGATCGCCAGTTTGCCCCCAGCCCGCGCACGCGGCGTTTGATGCTCACCGGCCCCACCCGCAGAACCTCCAGCTCGTCCAAAGTAAATCTTCCGCTGAACGGAAATCCCGCGCCGTTATCCTCCACCGTCACCTCGATCTCCCGGTCTTCGAGCGAAGCCGACACAGCCACGCGCGTCGCGCCGGAATGCTTCTGAATATTGTTCAGCGCCTCGCGTACGATCTGTAGGACCTCCAGCGCAACCTCGACCTCGGCGGGATCGTGAAACTCGGCCGAGCTGAACGTGGCGAAGATTCCGGCGTCGCGCTGGAACCCTTCCACCATGCGATTCAAGGACGCGTTCAGGCTCATGCCTTCGTCCGCCGGACGCATGCTGCGCACGAAGCCGCGCAAGTCGGCCACCTGGCCTTTGCACAGCTCCTGCAACTGGCGCAGCTCTTCTTCAGCGGCGGTGCGATCGCGCGACATCAGCTTCTTGATCACTTCCAGGCGCATCTGGAAGCTGATGAAACTTTGCAGCGGGCCGTCGTGGAAATCCGCGGCGATCCTCTGGCGCTCCGCCTCGCGTGCGCCCTCGGCCTGGGAGCGGATGATCAGGTTGTTGCGCAGCAGCGAGGACATGCGCTCGTCCAGATACCGTTTATACACCGACAAGCCGGCCGCGACCGCAACCGCCGCGGCCACGGTCCACACCAGCGACGGCACCGTCGGCGAAGGCAGCAACAGCGCCAGCAGCAGCGCCACCACGGCCACCGCAACGGTGCGCGCAAAATCCTGCAAGACGCACGCCGAGCCCAGCAGATACGCCGCGGCCATCGACGGCATCCACGCGCCCGGCGCAAACCAGGCCCACAATCCGAAATACAAAGTATCGGCGAGCACGCCAATGGGCGAGCGCATCGCCGCGTAAAAGCGAACCTCCGCCAGCGCGCCGAACGAGTATACGGCATACGCCGCCAGCACCGCCGTCAGCCAGTTCAGATGTAGCCCGGCCGTGAGGCCGTACCAGCCCAGGCACGCGAGCGCCAGCGCGATGCGGGCAATCCGAAGGCTCAACCGCCCCCTGTACGGAATCATGTCAAGGAATCAGGTCAACGCGTCATGTCAACGGCGGTACAGGTACAATTCGTGCGCCCGGCCTTCGCCGTCGTCGTCGATATCCACCGTTCGCTCCGCTTTCCAAGCCGCGAACTGGAAATCGTGTGCCACGATGCGCGCGCCTTTCTTGAGCTGCATTTCGAGAATCGGCGTGGCCAGGCCGGTGGCCACCGGCAACAGATACACGGTAATCAGGTCGCCGGAGGAATAATCCTGCTTCAGCAGATCGCCGTGGATGATCCGCGCGCTGGCGCTGAGCCCCAGGTTCTTGATGCGGTCCATGCTCTGCTTGTACAGCGCATCGTCGATCTCGACTCCGATGGCGTGGGCCTTATATTTACGCGCGGCGTCGATCACGATGCGGCCGTCGCCGGAGCCCAGATCGAACACCGTTTCGCCGGCCTTGAGCTCGCCCAACTTCAGCATCTTGTCGACGATGGTCTCAGGCGTCGGGAAGTACGGCGCGATCTTCCCTCCCTTATCCAGAGGGGCTTTCGCCTGTTGAGCGAAACCGAAGATCGCACCGGAGACCAGGATGAGAAATACAGCGGGAGCGGTCAGGCCGAGAAAGCGCATTAAGGTTCAATATATACCCGTACGGGATTGCTCGTGTGGCCGCCGGCCTCCCCGCCGACTTCAATTTGCAGTTCCGCCGGCCCCGCATTGACCAGACCGGGAAGCTCAATCTCCACCAGATAAAGTCCCGCGTAGCCCGGCGCGAGCACGGCGCGCGTGACCTGCACCGCACTGCCGCCCACATACGCGGTCACCGCTGCGGCAACTTGCGGCGGATCGTCCGAGGGCGCTGGTTTCCCGGCCGGCCAATCCGGAATCACGCGCCCCAGACCCGTAGCCAGAATCTGGATGCGCGCGCGGGAATGCGCCGGGTTCGAAGCGTCCAGCATCGTGCCCGTGGTGGCATCCAGAAGCATGGGTGTGCCGTCGGGAGCGACCAGAATTCCAGGCGAGGCCGCCGCCAGCGCCAGCGGCGTGATCACTCTGGCTCCGGAAGCCGGATCGAAGGAAAGCGAAAGCGTGGACCCGCTGGCTTCAAACGGAATCTGGATCTGCGATTCGGTTTCGGTGGAAGCGAGCACCGGCACCGCCAGGCTGCCTGCCTGCGCCGAGGTAACCTTCGCGCCCAGCACGCTCATCAAGGAACCCGGTGCAGCCGCGGCGGCGACAAGATTCGCCGCGCTGACTACCTTGGGATCGCCCAGGCGATGCGGCGCAAGCGTCGAATACACTCCGAATCCCTGCACCGCGGCCCACAGTTGATTCTCGCCCGAGTCCAGACGCACATCCTCGACCGGAGCCTGCGGAAGCCCCGTCACCGGCAGCCAGTTGCTGGCGAAGCTGAGCACGCTGACATCCGTGCGCATGAAGAAAACGCCCGCGTCCGTTGCCACGTAGATGGCGCGCCCGGAGGTGGAGACGGCGATTCCATGCACAGCGGCGTCGGCAAGATTCCCGGTCAGATCGTCCCAATACCGGCCGCCGTCCACGGTATGAAACACATGCTGCGCGGGAACTCCGGGAGTGGCATCTTCAGGCCGCGCGCCCAGCACCGCAAGGGCGATTCGGGAATCCGCCGGATCCACCCAAAATCGCTCTACCTTCCCGCTGTTGGGAATCGGAAACGGCAGCGCCGCGCCGCCGTTGTAGGTCACAATCCCGCCCTCGGGCGCGCCGGTATAAACCACGTTCTCGCCGGAAGCGACGGCCGTCACCCCCAGACCCTGGCGCAGTTGCGCGTCGCTGATCATGTCCAAATTCACCGCCGGACGCCACGCCTGCTTTTCGCCGGGCTGCCATTCCACGACATTGGCTCCGGGGATCTCGATCTCCGCGCCCCGATCGCCCGCCGGCAAATTCCAGATGCGCACCGCCGGAAGATTGGGCAGGCCCTGATTCAGCCCGCTCCAGGATTTGCCGCCGTCCAGCGACCGGAATACGCCCGCCGAGGTCGCCGCCGTCACTTCTTCCGGATCGCGCGGCGAAATCGCCAGATCGTGGACGCCTGCTCCGATAATGGAACGGGCTCCGTACGCCGTCAGGTTATCCCAGCTCGCGCCCCCGTTCTGGGATTGGTACACGAATTCACCGAAAGCGTACAGCGTGGACCGCTGTCCGTTGAAACCTTTGAGCCGCGCCCCCGGCTCCGGCAGGGACGTTCCGCTGGTCGAAAGATCGGCGTCCGTGGGAGCCGTGGCCGCAGATTCCTTCCACGCCTCGTAATCCTGCGTTTCAAAGGTTTTGCCGGCGGAGGTCGTGGCATAGAGAGTACCGCCGTCAACCGCGTACCACACCCGTTCCACCGGCGCCGCTGGCGAGCCCCGCCAGGGACAGGTCCAGCACCGAATTGCCGACGTGATACCAGTCCGAGACGCCGATTGATTGCGCCTGCGCCTGCGCCTGCGCCCAGATCGTAGCAACGGCCACGAGCGTCGCCACTGTGGCAACCCGCTTCAGTACTGTGACCGTCCTACTCATCAAGTGAGTCCATTGTACCCTGATCCATCGGCTTTTCTCACGCGAAACTGCTGATTCCAGTAACCCTAGGCCAATAGACACCCCAGGGAAGTGCAATTGCATGCGCTTCTTCTTGTGTTAGACTAGTTTTTCTCGCGGGTTCAACAGGCTTTTTGGGACCCAGGGGATAAGTTTATCCATGCACGCCGAACCTCGCAGCCGGACGGTGGAGTTGTCGCTGCTCCTAGCAGTGATGGGATCTGTGTGCCTGGCGCAAGTTCCTTTCATTCCCTCCGGTTCCGAGGCTTACTCGGCGAAAGTCGTATCCTTGACCGGGCAGGTTTCGATCCTGAAAGACGCCCGCTTCATCGCCCTTTCCGTGGGCGATCCGGTCACCGTTACCCAGACCATCGTCACCGGCCCGGATGGCCACGCCATGTTGCAGGTGTCCGACGGCAGCAGCATCGAGGTGTTCCCGGACTCCCAGATGGTGTTCCGAAAGAATACCGGCGACTGGAAGGATCTGCTGGACCTGATCGTTGGCAGAATCCGCGTGCATATTGAACATCTGGCGGATAAACCCAATCCCAACCGGATCATGACGCCGACCGCCGTCATTTCCGTGCGCGGCACCACTTTCGATGTCACCGTCGAGCCCGCCGACGAGACCACCCAGGTGGACGTGGTGGACGGCACCGTGGTGGTGGATCACGCGCTGCTTCCCACCGGCCGCATCGCCACGCTGCACGCCGGAGAATCCATCCGCGTATACAAGGACGTACCCATCGCCTCCAACCAGTTCGATAAGAGCACCATCTTTCGATATGCCCTGAACATGTTGAGGGACGCCGCCGTCATGATGGCCCAGCGCGGCAAGATCACGATACCCGGCGGAGGAGGCGGAGGCGCCCCCGGCGATACTTGCAAGCCCGGCCAAGCCGGATGCGGCGGAACCACCCCGCCCCCGCCCCCACCGCCGCCTCCACCGTTGAATTAAGCGGAGCCCACGGTTTTTCCGCCGCCTGTGATACTGTGAAGCTGTGAAGAACATCACAGTTTCTGTGCCCGAGGAAACATACCGCGAGGCTCGGATACGCGCGGCGGAGCGCAACACATCCGTAAGCGCGCTGGTGCGCGAGTTCCTGACCGGGTTGACTCGATCCGGCCCGGATTCCGAACGCCCCGAATCGGATTTCGAACGGCGCAAGCGGCTTCAAGCCGAAACCATCGCAACCATACGAAGCTTCCGCGCGGGCGGCAGGCTAAGACGAGAGCAGGTCCACGACAGGAATGCGCTTCGTTGATACCAACGTCCTCCTATACGCCGTCAGCACCAATCCGCGGGAACAGGCCAAGGCGAGGACGGCCGTGTCGATCCTTAACGGTGGTGTCGATGACGGCGGCTTGGCCCTTTCGGTCCAGGTGTTGCAGGAGTTTTATGTCCAGTCCACCCGGCGCACGAAAGATGGCGCACTGACGCACGAACAGGCGGTAAGCCTGATCGAGGCTTTTCTGCGTTTTAAGGTACAGGAGGGGACTCTGGAGCTGGTGCAGGCGGCGCTGGTTTCGAGCCAGCGGTTCGGGATCTCCTACTGGGATGCGGCGATCGTTGAGGCAGCGCGGCTGGCCGGATGCCGCGTGCTCCTTTCCGAAGATCTGAACGATGGTCAGGACTACGGTGGCGTGACAGTGCGGAATCCATTCGTTCCTTAGGAACCCGTTCCTGTGCCAAACTGGCGGTAGGCGTATGCGAACCCTCGTTGCGTTTTTCTCCCTGTTGCTGATTGCCCGCGCCCAGGCCCCGCAGCCCAGCGTC
>CAVXWB010000185.1:0-18926 GCA_963765185.1 Bryobacterales bacterium | reverse complement strand
GGGTCGAGCTTGCCTTCGGCAAAGATGACTCCCGTCGATAACTCAGGCCGCCAGTTAGCCATGTACGATCCGGCGACCAAGCAGACTTCGATGATCGACACCTGTTTCTCCACGCACCACCTGTTGTTCGCCGAGGACGCCAACAACACGCTGTGGACCAGCAGCGGCGGCGGCGGCGGAGTTGTCGGCTGGCTCGACACGAAAATGTGGGACCAGACCCACGATGAGCAAAAATCGCAAGGCTGGACCGCGCTGGTTCTGGACACCAACGGCAACGGCAAGCGCGACGCCTATGCGGAAGCCAAGCAGGGAGTGGTGACGGCGCCCAGCGGCGAAAGCTTGGGGATCTCATCCGCTCTCAACGCCGCAATCGACCCCAGCAAAGATACTCGGCTGAACGCCGCGTTCTATGGCCTCGCCATCGGCCCCGACGGCATGATTTGGGGCAGTGTGCTCGGATTCCCGGGCGGGATCGTGCGCTTGAACCCCGGCTCGAACCCTCCCGAGACTGCGCTAGCGGAATATTACGAAGTACCCTGGAGCGCTTCTGGAACGCCGAATCCGAAAGCGCCGGTGCAGGGCTTCTCGCCGCGCGGCATGGATGTCGACCGCAACGGTGTCGCGTGGGTTGCGCTGGGAAGCGGGCATTTGGCCAGCTTCGACCGGCGCAAGTGCAAAGGCCCGCTCAATGGGCCGAAGGCCACCGGGCAGCATTGTCCGGAGGGCTGGACGCTATATCCCACTCCCGGACCGAACTTCAAAAACGTGAAGGAATCCGGCAGCGCCGACTCGCATTATTACGACTGGGTGGATCAGTTTGACACCCTCGGATTGGGCAGGAACACGCCCATCGCCACCGGAAACTCCTCCGATGCGCTGCTCGCTCTGGTGAACGGAAAGTTCGTCGTTCTGCGCGTGCCTTACCCGCTCGGCTTCTTTGCGAAAGGCATGGACGGCCGCATCGACGATCCCAAAGCCGGCTGGAAGGGCAAGGGAGTCTGGACCACCTGGGGCACACGCACGCCCTTCCACAGCGAGACCGGCAAAGGGACAGACCCAAAGGTGGTCCATTTCCAAATTCGCCCCGATCCGCTGGCGGATTAAGAACCTCATGATGCTTCGCCGACAATTTCTACGCGCGAGCGCCGCCGCTCCCGTTTTCCTGGTTCAGCCTCCGCATTTGTTCGCGGCGGACTACGATCTGGTGATTCGAGGCGGCCGGGTGCTGGACGCTTCTCAGCACATCGACCGCATAGCCGATGTCTGGATTCGTGACGGCCGAATTGCCGCGATCCGGTCGGACCTGGCCCCCTCCGCGGCCAAAGAAGTCATCGACGCGCGAGGAAAGTTGGTGACGCCCGGCCTGATCGATATCCATACGCATTTGGCCGATAAGGAAATGCCGCCGGCCACATGCCTTGCCGACGGAGTCACGTCGCTGCTTGACGCCGGCTCACTCGGCGCGGAGAATATTGACCCGCTGGTGAAGATTGCGCAGAGCTCTCCCAACCGTGTGCGGATTCTCTTGAACATCGCCCATCTTGGAATCGCGCCCGGAGGAGTCGGCGAATTGCTGAACATCGAAAGCGCCGACGTCGCGGCAGCCCGCCGCGTCATCGAAAACAATCGCCAGTGGATCGTCGGCATCAAGGCCAGGCTCTCGCGCTCCGTCGCGGGCGAGCACGATTTGGAAGCGGTGCGCCGCGCGCGTCAGGTGGCCGATCCGCTGAAAGTGCCGATCATGGTTCACGTCGGCCAAACCGCATCGCCCCTGCCGGCCATCCTCGCGCTGCTCCGGCCGGGCGATATCGTCACGCATGTATACTCGCCGCCGCCGAACGGCATCTTAGACGATAACGGCCGGGTATTGCCGCAAATCCGCGACGCGAGAAAGCGGGGAATCCTGTTCGACGTCGGGAACGGCCGCACCGGGCACCTTACCTGGGAGGTTGCCGAGCGCGCTATGCAGCAGGACTTTTTGCCGGATACAATTTCATCCGACTTAACGGCTGCGTCGCGCACCTATCAAGTCTTTAATTTTCCGAACGTCCTGTCGAAATTTTTGCTGCTCGGAATGCCGCTGGACCAAGTGATCGCGCGCGCGACAACCAACGCCGCGCGGGCAATTCCTGAATTCAAGGCCTATGGCACGCTTCGGAATGGCGCAGTCGCGGACGTCACCGTGCTCGACCTTCAGGAGGGCGACTTCGACTTCGTCGATAACCTGGACGCCAAGAAGCAAGGTCACCGGAAGTTAGTGGCCCATGCCGTTGTCGTCGCCGGCAAACGGCTGCAAGTTTGATCCACGGCAGAGCATCGACCCCTGTCAGCCCGCTGTTCGCCTTCGGAAAAGGTGCAGGAGCAAAGAGATCACGGCGACCACCAGCAACAAGTGAATCAGGCCGCCTGCAACATGGAACGCGATCCAAGCCATCAGCCATGCGCCCAGCAGGATGAAGAACAACACCAGAAATATGAAGTCTCTGAACATAGAACCCCTTTTCGATCAATCTCTAATTGAAGCTTGCACTCTGATGGCCATCCGGCCTGCTCAGATCTCTTCCGTGTGAACGCCGAAGCTCGCCAGAATTGCCTGACCGAAGGTGCTGCTGATGGCAACGTCGGCCGCATCGCGCCCCGTCGCGATCAGCACACGGCCGATGCGCGGCACGTGGTTGCGGGGGTCGAAGGCGTACCAGCGCCGGCCCAGATATGCCTCGAACCAACCGGCGAAGTCCATCGGCTCGGGGGCCGGCGGTACGCCGATATCGCCAAGGTAGCCCGTGCAATACCGAGCCGGAACGTTCATGCAGCGGCAAAAGGCGATGGCCAGGTGCGCAAAGTCGCGGCACACGCCTTTGCGTTCGTGAAAGGCTTCCCAGGCTGTCTTGGTCGGCCGGGCATAGGGATAACCGAACAACAGGTGCCGGTGCACGAAATCGCAAATCGCCTGCACTCGCGCCCAGCCCGGCCGGAATGAGCCGAACAGATTCCACGCCGTCTGGGATAAGAGATCCGTTTCGCAATACCGGCTGCCCAGAAGAAAGGGCAAGGTTTCCTCGGGAAGGTCCGGAACCGGGTGCTGCTCGGCCCCGGGAGCGACTTCGTCCCGTGCGCCGGAGTCTCTCACCACTCCCATGCTGGAGATCTTGATGCGCCCAACCGGCGCCACCAGTCGCGTGCAACGGTTCCCGAAACAGTCGCGATGCGTGGATAACGGAACCGGCGGGTCGGTCGTCAGAACGTCCGGAACCACCAGGTCCGGCACCCTGCTGGTATGCACGTTCAACGTCAGGATCATGGGCGTCGGCTGGGGACACTCGTAGATCAACTCATACCCCACCCGTATGCGTATACCAAGCTCTTCTTGTTTTTCGGCCGAAACTCGTTCGGGAATTGCGGTCATCATGTAAGGGGATTGAGCACGCCGGGAACCATTCACCGACCCGCAGGCAAACCCTGGAAATGAGCGTAGATACGGGCCCGGCAGTTTCCAGGCGACCGGGAATTTTCTTCCGGCCGCATGCAATCAGTGCGTTAGATCGTAGGTGACGTAATTCACGCCGATGCGGATGCCCAGGGCCGAGAACTTCTCCGGGTAGCTGGGATCGTCGGCCCACTCCCAGGAATCGCCGACGTCGGAGTTGAACGACATGGCGACCATCAGGCGTTTGTGGTCGTCGTAGATCCCTTTCCACTCCGCGTGTGTGCCGGCGACGCGATTGCCCATGCCCCCAAAGCCCCTGCCGCCTCGGCCGAGCGCCCATTGCCCCAGGATCTGATAGCGGTCGTCCAGATCGTAGACCACGTGGAAAATCTGATCCTTGTTGTCGATCTCCACGATCTCGCGGTCTGGAAACACGCGGCGCATGGTTTGGTTGAAGCTGGCGAATTCATCGGGACCCCAGAAATCGTCAAGATAGAGAAAGCCGCCGCGCAATAGATAGTCGCGCAGCTTGGCGGCCTGCTTGTCGGTGAGCAGCCAATCGCCCATTTCTCCGGCAGCCAGCCAGGGCCAGTTATAGACGTCGTCCCCGTCATCCAGATTCACGGGTTGTTCCACGGACCGCACGTTCAGCCGGGTCAGGCGCCGCAGCGCCAGCGCGAAGTGACGATCCGCGCGAGGATAATCCTGCGTCCAACTGGTTCCGCCTTCGCGCCAATCCCGGCCGCCGAAGCGCGCGCCGCGTCCGCCGAAACGAGCCGAGTAGGGATTCTGCGGATACATCAGCCGCGCGAAGATCCATTCCGACTTGACTTGATAATCCGGAGGCAAGGGGATGTCGTCATACCCTTCCATGCTCACGTACACGCGGAACGGCATCTGGAAGGCCACGAGCGTGGAGGCCAAAACCAATCCGCCGCCGATCGCCCATGCCGCCGTCCGAAGCTGCATCGCCCACAGCATATCACGCCGGTGCTTCGTTGGTGTCAGGGGCGCGCACAGCTGTCGCGCGCAGCACCCCGTGGCGTCGCTGCGGCGTTTGTGAGAACATCGTCATAGCAAGGCAAATAGAAGGAACGGAACATGCTTCGAAGACTGGGATTCTCTGTTGCTCTCTCAGTAGGCGTTGCTCTCTCAGCAAGCGTCGCCATGGCGCAGAAGGCGGGACCGGCCGCATGGCAGAACGATTTAACTCCGATCGGTCCCGCGGATTGGAATTACGACTTTGCGGCGCACCTGCTGGAGCGCGCCGGCTTTGGCGGAACGCCGGAAGAAGTTGCGGCGCTTGCGAAAATGACGCCGGCGCAGGCCATCGCCCGCATGGTTCGGTTCGAAGGCACCGACGCCAGCCAGCTGCAGCCCTTCGATGCGTCGCCGATTCACAACCCTGGGCTCGAACCCTTTCCTCCCAGCCGCCCTGCGGTCACGGATCTGGCCAAGGAAAAGGGCGAAGCTCTCGGCATCAAGGTAAAGCCGTAAGGCAACCGCCGCCTCCAGCCCATCGTCGATGAGTTCTTTTACTGGCTCCGCGCCAGCGCTCTTGAAACCAACCGGCTGGCCTATTGGTGGGCCAATCGAATGGTGGCCAGCCCGCGTCCTCTTCAGGAAAAGATGGCGCTATTCTGGCATGGCCACTTCGTCTCCAACGAAGCCAAGGTCCGCGATGCCCGCAAGCTCCGCGGGCAACTGGAGCTCTTTCAGAAACAGGGGATGGGCAATTTCAGAGACCTCACGGTCGCGGTGGCGCAGGGTCCCGCCATGCTTTCCTTCCTGGACGCCGGCGTTAACGTCAAAGGCGCCTCCAACGAAAATTTCGCCCGCGAAATCATGGAGCTGTTCACCATGGGCGTCGGCCACTACACCGAGAAGGACATCCGCGAGGCCGCCCGCGCCTTCACCGGCTGGAATTTTGTGGATTTGAAATTCGTGATGAACCAGGATCAGCACGATGACGGGGAGAAAACTTTCCTGGGCCAAACCGGGCATTTTGACGGCGTCAATATCATCGACATCATCATGCAGCAGCCGGCCACGGCGGATTACATCGCCGGCAAGATCTACCGTTTCTTCGTCCGTGAGGATCTCTCACCTGAGTTCCAGAAACAATTGGGCTCCGTGCTGCGCGACAACCATTATGAGCTCACGCCGCTTCTCGAAAAGATTTTCCTGTCGCGCGACTTCTACAGCCCGGCTTCGGTGGGCACGCATTTCAAGAGCCCTGTGGAGCTGGCCGTGTCCACCTACCGCAAACTCGGACTGAAGAGTGTTCCCGGCGTTCCGGACTTCAACCTGGCCACGGGCGCGCTGGGGCAGCAACTCTTCGCGCAGCCGACCGTAGCGGGATGGGCCGGCGGCCAGAGTTGGATTACTCCGGGCCTGCTTCTGGAGCGGGGCAATTTCGCGCGCGACATTCTGTTTCCCGATATCAGCTTCCTTCCGCCCGACCGCTATACCGGCAGCGGCGAGGTTCGCAGAGTCGCCGAGCGCATCCGCCAGGGAATGGACATCAGCACCGCCACCAAGGACGAGGGCAAAATGGACGTCGCGGAGTCGAACAAGAACGCCGACCGCGATGAGGATTTCAACACGCGCTATGGCAGTTTCCGGGGCTCGCAGATGGCCATCGAGAGAGTCAAGCCCATTCTGCGCGACCTTCCTCAAGTCGATCTGTCCCGCATGGTGCTGGACGCCAAGCTCCAGAACACCACACAGATTGTCGATTATTTGATTCACCGCTTTATGCGCGTACCTCCAGACGAGGAGACGCGCCAGAGTCTGATCGTTTTCTTGAATAAGGATCTGGGCACCACGGAGATCTCCGTGGCGCAAACGTATATGGAACAGTCGCTCCGGCTTGGTTCTGCACTTGATCATGAGCCAGCCGGAGTATCAACTGGCGTAGCAAAACCGGGGAGGTCATTATGTCACCAAGCGATTTTCGTTTTCCAAATCCAGCCGCCGCGATCTGTTGCGCGCCGGGATGTATGGCGTCTGCGTAAGCGCGGGCGCGTCGCTTCCCGTGCCGGTGTTCGGGCAGGCCGCCGCGCAGCTTGCCTCGCAAGCCAAAGCCGACGGCAAGATCCTGGTGGTGCTGGAGCTCTCCGGCGGCAACGACGGGCTCAACACGCTGGTTCCCTATGGAGACGACGCCTATTACAAGCTCCGGCCGAATCTCGGCATTCCCAAGAACGAGCTGCGCGTCATCGACGACCACTTCGGTTTCAGCGGGGGCATGACCGGCTTCGAGCGCCTATATAAGGACGGCAAGCTGGCCATCGTGCATGGTTGCGGATACGAGAACCCCTCGTTTTCGCACTTCACCTCGATGGCCTACTGGCACACCGCTGCTCCCAACAGCGGCGAAGAATACGGCTGGGTCGGCCGTCTCGCGGATGCGATGGCTCCCGCGGCGCCGCCGAATTATCTGGTGAACATCGGCGCGCGGCAATCGCTGGCGGTTCGCAGCCGCAAGCATGTGCCCGTGGTATTCGACGATCCCAACAAGTTCACGCAAGAGAAATTCTACGAAGAGCGCGCGGTGCTGGAGTCCGTCCCGGACAGCGGCAAGGTCGACAATCCCTCGCGGCGGTTCCTGCTGGATACGGCCAGGAGCGCCAAGGACGCTTCGGTGCTGGTGCGCCAAGCGTGGGCAAATACCATTCGCCGATCGACTACGGCATCACCGGACTCGATTTGCCCAAGGTGGCCGCGCTGATCGACGCGGGCATGCCCACGCGGCTCTACTACACCTCCTATCGCAACAACGCCTTCGACACGCACGTCTTCCAGAACGACACGCACAAGCGCCTGCTGACCTACGCCTCCGACGCCGTTTCGGCGTTCATGAAGGATCTGGAACGGATCAGGCGCGCCGATGACGTGGTGGTGATGGTCTTCTCGGAATTCGGACGGCGCGTCCCCGAAAACGTGAACCTCGGCACCGACCACGGCACGGCGAATCTGATGTTTGTGGCCGGCAAGCAAGTGAAGGGCGGCCAATACGGCGACCATCCCCAGCCTGACCAAGCTCGACGCCGGCGACAATCTGCTCTACACCACCGATTTCCGCCGCGTTTACGCGACGATGATCTCCGGGCTGGCTGGGCACTCCACGCTCGCAGCCAAATTCTCAACGGGCAATTTGACACGTTCGACATGTTCCAGCAAAAGGCGTAACCCGGACTGAGCGCTTCGGAGGCCGATCCTGGCCGTGAGCAGACTTGCGGGCGCTTCCACGGTATGCCCGGCCATACATCCACAATCCGGCCAGCCCGTTTGCAATGCGATTTTTACTGGAAAGTCCTTCCGCTATCGGCGGTGTGATGGCGCGTCCCCGGCACTACGCCTGAGGCGAAGCTGGAGCCGGCGTGAGGCCATGGCGGCGCATGATCTCCGCCATCTTTGCTCGGTCCGGCGGACCACCGGCCGCCTCGTTGATCACCTCGGCAGCCTCGCGGAAATACTGCGGACCTATCGCGGCTGGCGTGATCACGCAGAGTGCCTTCGCGTCCTGGATTCCGTTGTTGTCGAACCGGTGAATGGCGCCTCGCGGAATGCAAAGCGCCTGCCCCGGTCCGACGTCGATTTGTTTTCCGTCGACGGTCCAGGTCAATACGCCGTCGATACCGTAGATCGTCTCCTCGTAATGGTCGTGGCTATGCGCTGGCGCCGGCAAGCGCTGCGCGCCAGGGACAGTAAGCTCAAAGGCCGCGATGCTGCCGGTCGAGTTGTCCCCGGTGAGCAGGAAGCGTACCGTGAGCGGCCCGACTCGGATGGTCTCCTCGGAAGGATTGACGTGGAGGTCGATGGTCTGTTGTGTCATGTGGGCTCTCCTTTAGTAAACTTCAGTTTACCATGCTACGATAGTAAACGCAGTTTACTGAAAATGTCAATACCTTCATCCCCAAACCATTCACCGGTCAAAACCAGAGATATGCTCATCGGCGCACTGCTGCGCGTGCCGGCTCAGGCAATCCATCGCCGTATCATCAAGGAGCTCAATGCGGCCGGCTTTGACGAGCTGCGCCTGCCACATATCGCAGTGTTGCAGTTTCCGGGTCCGGATGGGGTTCGCCCAAGCACTCTTGCCGAACGTGCCGGCATCAGCAAGCAGGCCATGAACCAGCTACTCCGGAGCCTCGAAGGTCTTGGTTATATCATCCGGTCCGACGCGCCGGACGAGGGCCGCACGCGAATTATCCGCTTTACCAAACGCGGGCGCGCCGCATACTCAAAAATATCACGACATCCTCCGCGGCATCGAGCACGAATGGAGCGCTGAGCTTGGGTCCAAGCCTTTCGCCCAGCTCAAAGAACTACTCTCCCGCGTCTGGGAGAGCCCCTTGACCCGTTAGCCGGCGGCTTTCGCAGCCGAGCAAGAAATGAATAAGTCCTGGTTTACGGCGCATAAAATGAATCCTCTCGGAAAGCCGGTGGGAGCTCGCTGAGGCTGACGATCCCGTACAGTAGAAGTTGATTCTCGGACGCCGCCTCCAATGGACTTTGATCCAAAGGGTCTACGGCAAGGGACGTTGGAGAAAACTGAAAGGCATCGCTACAGCTCGCCTTGCCGATGGTACGATACACGAGGCTCACGGAATCGGCCGGAAGGAATTCAAGCTGAAGCTTCCGAGGCATGAGAAGGAAAGCAGCGCGGCCAACTCAATTCGGGGTTTGCATGGACAACAACGGATATGCTGCGTCCCTTGAGGTCGGCAAACTCTACCGAGTCGGGAGGCACTGTCGCAAGTCTTGAGCGCAGGGGCGGACCCGCACCCTAACCCGACGGCGCTTCCCTCCATCGCTTCGCGGCCATCGACTGAGCGCTTGAGTCGTCAGACCGCTGCGGCCGAATCCCGGCTTCCCAAGAACGAACCCGGAGCCATCGATGACCACTTTCGGTTTCAGCGGCGGCCCCGCGATCCGCGCCAAGTCCTGAACCATTGACTCCTTTGATAGGAAGCAATAAACTTCTCAGCAAGGGGAGTCCACCATGACGGCTCGATCGCGATTTGCGTGGGGAACGCTGGCCTGCTGCGGCTTGCTAACCGCCGCGGAGCCCGCAAAAACAGTGACCTTCTCGAAGGATGTCGCTCCCATTTTTCAGGCCAAGTGCGAGGAATGCCATCATGCCGGAACCGCCGCGCCCATGCCGCTCGTGACCTACGCGGAGACGCGGCCCTGGGCGAAAGCCATCCGCGAGCGAGTGGTCACGCGCAACATGCCGCCCTGGCATCTGGACAAGACCGTTGGAATTCAGCATTTCCAGAATGACCGGTCGCTCTCCGATGAACAAATCGAAACCATCCGGCTGTGGGTGGACGCAGGCGCTCCGGAGGGAAATCCCAAGGATCTTCCGCCGCCCAGGCAGTGGCCCACCAGCGAAGGCTGGGAGACCGCGAAGCTGCTGGGCGAGCCGGATTTCGTGGTCCAATCGGCGCCCTACACCATGCCCGCCCAAGGCCAGGACGTGTGGTGGAAGCCGGTTACTCCTCTGCCTCTGACCGAGCCGCGCTGGGTGCGCGCCGTCGAGATCCGGCCGGCGAGCCTGGGTGGGCGCAAAATCACGCACCATGCGCGCGCCGATCTGGAGCAGGACGATCCCACCGATCCCGCCAGCGGCGAAGGCATCCGGCCCGCCGGATTCCTGATGGAATGGGCCATCGGGAAACAAAACGACGTCTATCCCGCCGACAGCGGCAAATTGCTGGTGCCCGGCGCGCGCATCCGCTGGGAGCTGCACCTGCACGCCGTGGGCGAGCGGATCACGGATCACGTCGAGCTGGCGGTGTGGTTGTTCCCCAAGGGCCAGGAGCCGAAATATAAAACGGTATTGGCTTTCCTCCCGGCAACGCCCCGCTCAGGCGGATCGCAAGTCATCGATGTCCCGCCCAATTCCACCGCCGTGACTTCGGGCACGACGGTGCTGCGGCAGCCTGCCCGGCTTGAAAATTTTCAGCCGCACATGCACCTGCGCGGTAAGGCCATGCTCATGGAAGCCATTCTGCCGGATGGCACCACCACCAAGCTGAGCTACGTGAACAATTTCAATTTTAATTGGATGAACAACTATATCTATGCACCGGACGCCGCTCCGGTTCTGCCGGCGGGCACCACTCTCCGCATCACCGCCTGGTACGACAACACGGCCAACAATCGCAACAATCCCGATCCCGAGCAATGGGTCGGATTCGGCGATCGCACCGTGGATGAGATGGGGCATGCCTGGGTCAACGTCACCTACATCAGCGAGGAAGATTATCAACGTTGGGCCGCGAAAAACAACGTTGCCGTCCGCGCAACTGAACCGCAACAATAATGCAGCGGTTTCTTCTCTGCCTGGGGCTCGCGATGTCCGCCTGCGCGCAATCGGCTCCGCCGTATGCCATGGGGACTCTCCACGAATCGGGCCAGGGCGTCACCGGCGCCTTTGAAGGATGGTTCAAAAATCCCGACGGCACTTTCAGTCTTCTTCTGGGCTATTTTAATCGGAACACAAAAGAAGAGTTGGATATTCCGATTGGACCGGACAACAGCATCGAACCCGGAGGTCCCGATCGGGGCCAGCCCGTTCACTTTCTCGCCGGACGCCAATGGGGCGTCTTTACCGTAACCGTTCCCAAAGATTTCGGAACCGGGAAACTGACATGGACGCTCACCGCCAACGGCCAGACCAACGCAATCCCGCTCAGCTTGAATCCATTGTGGGAAGTCTCGCCCTTCAAGGAAGAAGGCATCGGCAACACACCTCCCTTCCTCAGCTTCGAAAAGGGAGGCCCTTCTATACAAGGCCCGCGGCCCATCGTTACGTCGCTGGTAACCAGCCTGCCTGACCCGCTGCCGCTTAGCGTCTGGGTGAGCGACGACGCCAAAACGGCTCCCGGCGCGCAGCCTCCCAGGACTCCGCCCGTGACCATCACCTGGAGCCAGCTTCGCGGACCGGGCAAGGTTGTCTTCGCCAACGCCAAGCCCGCGGTGGTGCAAGATGGTTCCAATGGAGCCGCCTCCAACGGGAGCGCCGTCTTCAGCGGCCGCGCGACCACCAGCGCCACCTTCAGCCAGCCCGGCGAATACGTGCTCCACGTGGTGGCCAACGATTGGTCCGGAGACGGCGGCCGAGGGTTCCAGTGCTGCTGGACCAACGGCGAAGTCAAGGTCTCGGTTAAACTGAAACGTTAAACCCGCGAAGTACTTCCCAAGTCAATGGAGGAACCCAAGTGAGCTATTCGAAATATTCCGGTCGTGTCTTTCTGGTTTTGTTACCGCTGATGTTGAATGCGCAGCAGGCGCAGGAGAATGCGGTTCCACTCAAAAACTGGACCACTCCCTTATACTGGCAGCCCAATCAAGCCGAGAGAAGAGTCCGCCGCTCAAGCCTCGCCTCAAAGGGCCGCGCCGCAACTCGTGTTTTCCGCGAACGCCGTGTCCACGAACGCGCTCACGTTCGTGGCCGTCACGCCCTGCCGGCTGGTAGATACTCGCGGCGGTGCATTTAACGGGCTTTCTCCTTTTTCCGGGCCGTCCATAGCAGCCAAGGGAACCGTGACGTTCCCCGTGCAATCCGGGACCGAGGCTACCGCCGACACTGAGCCCGCGCCTTGCGGTGTGATCCCTACCATCGCCCAAGCCTACTCGTTTAACCTCACCGTGGTGCCGCATGCTTCGGGCGCGGTCGATTATGTCTCGCTCTGGCCCGCCGGCGGCACGCAGCCTTTCGTCGCCACCTTGAACGATCCTCAAGGCGCCATCGTGGCCAATGCGGCCATTGTTCCGGCGGGTACGCCCTCTGGCGGGATCAGCGTATATAACGACGGTCCCGCGGTCGCGGATGTGGTCATCGATATGAACGGCTTCTTCGCCGCCCCGAGCGACCTGAACGACAACACTGCCATCGGAGCGTCAACGCTGGCCAGCAACACCACCGGAAACGAAAACACGGCCGTCGGCAGCATTGCTCTGAACCTCAACACCACCGGGCTCCAAAATACGGCCACCGGATATGCCGCGCTGTACAGCAACGTCGGCGGGAACGGCGACACGGCCAACGGCGCCCTCGCGCTGAGCACCAACACCACCGGGAGCTATAACACAGGCATCGGCGATTCCGCGCTGGAGGACAACACCACCGGCACCGACAACACGGCCCTCGGTTACGGCGCGCTACAGAAGAACGGCACCGGGGCCTCCAACACAGCCACCGGCGCCTTCGCGATGCAGTACAGCACCGGTAGCTTCAACACCGTCAGCGGCTTTTCCGCGATGCAGGTAAGCACCTCCGGAAGCGGCAACACGGCCACCGGCGCCGCGTCGCTGGCGAGCAACACCACCGGGGCCGGAAACACGGCCGTCGGTTACAACGCGTTGCAGGCCAATACCACCGGGAGCAGCAACATCGCCATCGGATATAGCGCGGCCAGCAGCGTCACAGGCACCAACAGCGGCAATATTCACATCGGCAACGTGGGCGCATCCGGCGACACCAACGTGATTACCATCGGGACGGGCCAGACGGTCGCCAAAATCGCGGGCATTTACAACCAAAACATTAACAGCCCCAACTATTTGGTTTGCATCGACAGTACCAATAGGCTGGGAGCCGGCAATTGCAGCGGAAGTATTGACGGGACGTCTACTCCCTCCTCGCGCCGCTTCAAGGAACAGATCGCCGACATGGGCGACAGCAGCAGCAAGCTGTTCCAGTTGCGTCCGGTGACCTTTCTTTACAAGCCCGAGTACGACGACGGCTCTCACACGCTGCAATACGGCCTCATCGCCGAGGAAGTCGCCAAGCTTTATCCCGAAATGGTGGGATACGACAAAGACGGCCAGCCCTCCTCGCTGAAGTATCAGGTGCTCACCCCGATGCTGCTGAACGAGCTGCAGAAACAAGCGCAACAGATTCGATCGCTCGAAGACCGGCTCGCCGCGATGGAGGCGTCGCGGCCCACCGCGCCAGATCCGGCTCGCTGAAACATTCGAGCTTGTTCTTGTCCACGAGTGAAAGGAGAAATTCAGTGAGCGATTCGAAATATTCTGGTGTCGTTTCCCTTCTCGCTCTTCTGCCGATCGTATTGACTGGGCAGAGCGCGCAGGAGAATGTGGTTCCCCTCAAAAACTGGGCGACTCCGCTGTGCTGGCAGCCCAGCCAGGCCGAGAGACAAGTGGCCGGCAAAGCCGCGCCGGCTCTCAAGTTTCCGGGAGGAGGCGTCGAATCGACGGATGCTCTTACCTTTGTGGCGATGACACCCTGCCGGATCGCCGATACACGAGGCACGGGCGCGTACGTCTTCAGCGGCGCGTTTGGGCCTCCCGCACCTTCCCCATCCTCTCCAGCAACGCGCCGCCGTCGGTGGCCTGCACGAACATTCCCTCCACCGCCGAGGCCTATTCGTTCAACGTGACGGTGGTGAGCACGGCAGGGGCGGGCTACCTGGTGGCCTATCCAACCGGGGCGTCTCAACCTTTCGCCGCGACCCTGGCCTGGTCGGCGGCTGGGGCAACCATAAGCAATGCGGCCATCGTTGCGGCTGGAACCGGCGGGTCAGTGAACGTATACACCAGCATCGGTACCGAGCTCGTCATTGACATGAACGGCTACTATACCGCCCCCTCCGACCTGAGCGGCGACACCGCCGTTGGGTTGTTCTCGCTGAGCAGTAACACCGGGGTCAGCAACACGGCCGTCGGTTTCGCCACGCTGTACTCCAACACCACCGGGAGCGCCAACACGGCCCTCGGTCTACAAGCGCTAACGGAGAACACCACCGGGGCCAACAACATGGCCAGCGGCTATCAGGCGCTGTATTTCAACACCACCGGAAACGACAACACGGCCACCGGCTACCAGGCGCTGCTTTCCAACACCACCGGGAGCAGCAACACCGCGGGCGGCGCCGGCGCGCTTCAGAGTAACACCTCCGGGAACGGCAACGCTGCCTTCGGCAACGACGCGCTGGGGGCCAATACCACCGGGATCAACAACACGGCCACCGGCTACCATGCGCTGCAGGATAATGCCACCGGAATCAACAACGCGGCCAGCGGCTTCGACGCTCTGTATAGCAACACCACTGGAAGCGACAACACGGCCACTGGCTCCAGCGCGCTGTATAGCAACACCACTGGGGGCTTCAATACGGCCAGCGGCTTCGACGCCCTCCAGGACAACACCACCGGGGGCTCCAACACGGCTAGCGGCTTCGGCGCTCTTCAGGAAAACACCACCGGTGGCTACAACACGGCCTTCGGCAGCGGCGCGCTGTATGGCAATACCACAGGGAGCGGCAACACGGCCGTGGGCCTCCAGGCGCTGGAGAACAACACCACCGGAGGCACCAACATCGCCATCGGATATTTCGCGGCCAACAACGTCTCGGGTGGCAACAGCAACAACATTCACATCGGCAACGAGGGCGCCGCCGGCGACAACAACGTGATTACCATCGGGTCTGGCCAGACGGTTACTAAAATCGCGGGTATTTACGGCCAATCCATTGAACCCACCAACCTCCAGGTTTGCATCGACACTACCGCGAGACTGGGCACCGGCAATTGCAGCGGCACCCCCTCCTCGCGCCGCTTCAAAGAACAGATCGCCGACATGGGCGACACCAGCAGCAAGCTGTTCCAGTTGCGTCCGGTCACCTTTCTGTACAAGCCCGAGTACGACGACGGCTCCCACACCCTGCAATACGGCCTCATCGCCGAGGAAGTCGCCAAGCTTTATCCCGAAATGGTGGAATACGACAAAGACGGCCAGCCCTCCTCGCTGAAGTATCAGGCGCTCACCCCGATGCTGCTGAACGAAGTACAGAAGCAAGCGGAACAACTTCGGCAGCAGACCGATCAGAATCGGCAGCAGGCGGAGCAGATCCGATCGCTCGAAGACCGTCTTGCCGCGGTGGAGGCATTGCTGAACGCAGCGCCAGGGCCGGCTCGCTGAAACACTCCGGGCGGGGAGCGCGTCCATTTCGTAAGGTGATGAATTCCCTCAACCCCGCGGCTTGATCGACGGGCGATAGGAGGAATTCAATGCGCTACTCGAAATATTCCGGTGTCGTTCCCCTTCTGGTTCTTCTGCCCGTCATGTTGACGGCGCAGAGCGCGCAGGAGGATGTGGTTCCACTGAAAAACTGGTCGACTCCCCTGTACTGGCAGGCCAGCCAGGCGGAGAGACAAGTCGCCGCCAAACCCGTGCCCGCTCTCCAGTTCCCGGGGAGCGGCGTCGAATCCACGAATGCTCTCACCTTTGTGGCGATGACCCCTTGCCGGATCGCCGATACGCGAGGCACAGGTTCGTACGTCTTCTCCGGCGCGTTTGGGCCGCCCAGCCTGGTAGGGGCTGGTAGCCCCAGAACCTTCCCGATCCTGTCCAGCACGACCCCGCCGTCGGTAGCCTGCACGGGCCTTCCCTCCATCGCCGAGGCCTATTCGTTCAACGTGACGGTGGTGAGCACGGCAGGGGCGGGCTATTTGGTGGCCTATCCGACGGGGCAGTCTCAGCCTTTCGCCGCTACTCTGGCCTGGTCGACGGCTGGCGCAACGGTAAGCAACGCGGCCATTGTTGCGGCCGGAACAAGCGGGTCCGTGAACGTATACGCCAGCGTTGGCACCCAACTCGTCATTGACATGAACGGCTACTATACGGCTCCCAGCGACCTGAGTTCGAACACCGCCATTGGGAGTTCCACGCTGAGTGACAACACCACCGGGATCAACAACACAGCCGCCGGCGTCGGCGCGCTATACGAGAACACCACCGGGAGCAACAACACGGCCACCGGCGTCTGGGCGCTGCTCGCGAACACCACCGGAGCCAACAACACCTCCACCGGCTACTTCGCGCTCGTCGACAACACCACCGGGAACGACAACATGGCCAGCGGCTACGAGGCGCTGGAGGCCAACACCACCGGCAACTACAACACGGCCACCGGCTACCAGGCGCTGGCTGCCAACACCACCGGCAGCAGCAACACCGCTAGCGGCGCCGGCGCGCTTCAAAAAAACACCATCGGGACCCAAAACGCGGCCTTCGGCAACGACGCGCTGGGGGCCAACACCAACGGGCTTTACAACACGGCGCTCGGCTACTATACGCTGCAGGACAACACCACCGGGGGTTGGAACACGGCCACCGGCTGGCAGGCGCTGCAGAACAATACCACCGGCGCCGACAACACGGCCGTGGGCGCGGGCGCACTGGGGAGTAATACCACCGCCACCGGCAACACAGCCAGCGGTTGGGCCGCGCTGGGGGGCAACACCACCGGGGCCCACAACACGGCTATTGGTTACCAGACGCTGATTGGCAACACCACCGGGTCCGACAACGCGGCCGGTGGTAGTTATACGCTTCAGTTCAACACTACCGGCGGCAACAACACGGCCTTCGGCTACACCGCGCTGTATAACAACACCACCGGGAGCAACAACATCGCCCTCGGGTACCAAGCGGCACTCAACGTTACAGGCACCAACAGCAACAACATTCACATCGGCAACGAGGGCGCCTCCGGCGACACCAACGTGATTACCATCGGGTCGGGCCAGGCGGTCACCAAGATCGCGGGCATTTACAACCAAAACATTACCAGCCCCAACTATTTGGTTTGCATCGACAGCACCAATAGGCTGGGAGCCGGCAATTGCAGCGGAAGTCTTGACGGGATTTCCACTCCCTCCTCGCGCCGCTTCAAAGAACAGATCGCCGACATGGGCGACAGCAGCAGCAAGCTGTTCCAGTTGCGCCCGGTCACATTCCTCTACAAGCCGGAGTACGACGATGGCTCTCACACGCTGCAATACGGCCTCATCGCCGAGGAAGTCGCCAAGCTTTATCCCGAAATGGTGGGATACGACAAAGACGGCCAGCCCTCCTCGCTGAAGTATCAGGTGCTCACCCCGATGCTGTTAAACGAGGTTCAGAAACAAGCGCAACAGAATCGGCAACAGGCGGAACAGATTCGCTCGCTCGAAGAACGGCTTGCCGCGGTGGAGGCATTACTGAACGCCGCGTCTGGGCCGCCTCGCTGAAACACGCCGGTTGCCCTTTTGAGATAGAATCACGGCATGCAAATGAAGGCGCGCGCCGCCGCGGGGGCAGCACTATGCGCGGGATTGGCCTGGAGCCAGGCCACCAGCGCGCCTCCTGCCGCTTATGCGGACCGGTTCATCACGGTGAACGGGTTGCGGCTCCATTATCTGGATTGGGGCAATGACGCCAAGCCTCCGTTCATCATGTTGCACGGCATCGCCCGCGTCGCACACCAGTTCGATCATCTGGCGCCGCATTTCCGGGACGACTATCACGTAATGGCCATCGATATGCGCGGTCACGGCGACTCAGCTTGGTCGCCGGAGGGAGCCTACCTGGTCGAGGATTACGTCAAAGATCTGGAGGCCTTCGTAGACCGGCTGGATTTGCACGGCCTGACGCTTCTCGGAAATTCGACTGGAGGCCGCGTGGTGCAGGTCTATGCGGGATTGCATCCGGATCGTGTCGCGCGTTTGATTTCGGAAGATGTGGGACCGGAGCGCACCAACGAGATCGCGTCGGCGTTTACGCGCCAGGTTCAGCAGGAGCAGGACGGATGGGCTTCGGAAGACGAACTGCTTGCGTCCTTAAAACGAACCAACGCGAAGACTCCCGAGGAAATCCTGCGCGCCTACGCTCATTTCGGAAGCAAGCGCCGCGAAGACGGCCGCATCGTTTGGAAGCGCGACCCCAACCTCGCCAAAGGCTTCGTGCCCACGGAGCTGTGGCAATTCGTGAGCAAAATCAAGTGCCCGGCGATCTATATCCTGGGTGGCGCCAGCCGCATTGTCCCTCCCGAGACGCAGCAGAAACTGAAGGAGACGATTCCCGGAGTTCAGATCGTCGTGATTCCCGCGGTGGGTCATTATCCGGATCAGGAATCGACGGTTGAGTTCCTGCGGATTGTGCGAACATTTCTCTTATGAAAAAGCTTACGCTCATCATCGCGATTGCTCTGACGATGTCAGCCGCCGAGGATCTCAAGAAACCGCTGGTGCTGGCGGAACAGGGCAGCTTCTTTGTCGGCGGGGAAACCAAGAGTGTTCCGGCGCCGCCGCCGGCTCAAGGACGGGGTCCAGGTCAGGCCGGCGACATCACCGTAAATCAAATGTACGTGCAATACCAGATCCCCGTGAATGCGAATCCGCATGTCCCGGTGGTCATGGTGCACGGCTGCTGCCTCAGCAGCAAGACCTGGGAAACCACTCCCGATGGGCGCATGGGCTGGAACGAATACTTCGTCCGCAAAAATCGTCCCGTCTATTTGGCGGATCAGGTTTCCCGCGCCCGTTCCGGGTTTGACGCGAGCAAGATCAACGCCGTTAAAGCCGGACGCTTCCTCCCAGCGAGCTCCCCAACATCTTGACGGCCAGCCATCAGGTCGCCTGGTCGGTGTTCCGCTTCGGGCCCACCTACGGCAAGGCGGCTTTCCGGACGAGCAGTTTC
>CAVXWB010000184.1:0-5895 GCA_963765185.1 Bryobacterales bacterium | reverse complement strand
CGGCAATTGGAAGTCGATCGGCATCTCAATCACCACGTCGGGCTTGATCTGCCAGCCTTCTTGAAACGCCGACCGGCGCGGGCTTGTCCTTGGCGTCGCCCTCGGGAGCGCCGTTGTCGGCCCACGCCACCAGAGTGTCGATATCGGCCTGGCTCAGCGTGCGGTTGTTGGCGAAGTGCCCGTAGGCGGGATCGGCGAACCAGGGCGGCATCTTGCGCGTCACCACGGCGGCCTTGATCGACTTGGCCCACGGCCGCGCGTCCGTGTAGGTGAGCAGCGACATCGGCGCCACTTCGCCGGGACGATGACAGCTCTGGCAATTCTTCTCCAGCACAGGCAAGACGTCGCGGTTGAAGGTCGGCGCCGCGGCGGATGCCGTCATGCACGCCACGGCGGTCACAAGGGATATCGGGAGCGCTCGCATGCCCAAGGTCATCATGCACCGATCATAGTGAAACGGGGCCAGGAGCGCAAGCGTTTCGGCGTATCCTAATATCCATGCTTGGCATCGACCGGCGCGTGTTGCAGACGGCCTGGACCTTGTTCCTGTTCCTGTTCACGCTCGCCGCTATTTACGCGATCCGGCGGACGCTGGTGTTATTCGCGCTGGCGCTGTTTCTGGCGAACCTGCTCTCGCCGCTGGTGGAGCGGGTGCATTGGTGGATTCCTCCCTCCGGCTCGCGCGGACCGGCGGCTGCGCTGGTTTACCTGGTGCTCACCGGCATCCTGATCTCCTTGGCAGTGCCCATCGGATCCAAAATCGCCGAGGAGGCCGCCGGCCTGGCCAACAGGCTACCGGCCGCGATGCAGCAAGACCCGCTGAGCCACGTGCCTCTTCCGGGTTGGCTGGAGCCGGCCCGGCCGCGTCTGGATCAGTTTCTCCGCGACCGCACACAACAGTTCGAACAAGATGTTCTCCCCATGCTCAGCAGCGCCGGCGAGCAGGTTCTCTCCGGCATCGGCACCGTCTTGAGCATGATCCTGATTCCCATTCTCGGTTTCTTCTTTCTGAAGGATGGCATCGCGATTCGCCGGGCCCTGGTTGAAAGCGTCGATCCCGGCGCGCGAGCGCTGGTGGACGGCATTCTCACCGATCTGCACTCGATCCTGGCGCGCTACATGCGCGCGCTGCTGCTGCTGGCCATCGCGACGTTCATATCGTATCTGAGCGCTCTGTCGCTGCTGGGCGTGCCCTATGCTCTGCTGCTGGCGGGAATCGCCGGCGCGCTGGAGGTCATTCCCGTGCTCGGTCCGCTCACCGGCGCCGTGGTGGTTTTTCTGGTGGCTGCATTCAGCAGCTATCCGCACCTGATCTGGCTGGTTGTGATCCTGTCGGTCTATCGCGTCTTTCAGGATTACGTGCTCAGCCCGGTTTTGATGAGCGAGGGCGTGGAAGTGCATCCGGTGCTGGTGCTGCTGGGCGTGCTGGCAGGGGAGCAGATCGGCGGCATTCCGGGCATGTTTTTCTCGGTGCCCTTGATCGCGGCGCTGCGCGTGATTCTTGAGCGCGTGCGGAAACACAATCTTGAACCGTCCCAAGCCTAGGATGCCCGCTTTTCGCCTGGTTTTGTTTCTGTGCCTCGCCGCCAGCCTCCACGCCCATGTCGTCAGCATGAGCACCGGCGAGCTGCGTATGGATGGGCCGACCGCGAGTTTCGAACTGCGCATCCCGATGTACGAGATCGCGCAGCTTGCGCATCCGGAAACCGAGTTGCTCGCGCACTTCCGCTTCGGCGACGGCCATCTTACGCAGTCGGCCTGCGAAGCGGACGACGGCACTTATATCTGCCGCGCCGAGTACGAATTTCCCCGCCTTCATCCGGACAGCCTCGAAGTCGAGTGCACTCTGTACCAGGTAACCGTGCCCAACCATGTGCATCTGCTGACGGCGTCGCAGGGAGCGAATCCAGGGCCGGACATCAATATGGATCAGGAGGTTTTCGATCAGCGCTTCACCGCAGCCGAAGTTCGTTTCCGGCCGCCCTCGCCCGCCGAGGCGATGGCCCGGGAAGCGGCCTCGGGCGCACTGCGCGCGGTGGCGGGCGCTTCGGGAGTTCTGTCTTGATCGGGTTGGCTCTGGCGGCGCGCAGCGGCAAGGAGGCGCTCCTGTTCGGCGCCGTCTTCCTCGCGGCGGAATGTAGCGCGAAGCGTCTGGGCCCGCTGTTGCCCTTTGGCCTCACCGCGCGGTTTCTTGAAGCCGTGCTGGCGCTGACGGTGGCGTATCTGGCGGTGGAGATTCTGCTGCTTCCTCGCGGAGGCGCACGCTGGCTGATCGTCGCCATCCTGGGCCTGTGCCACGGATTGTCATTCGCGGGGTTTCCGGGCGCCTATCTGCTGGGAGCGTTGCCCGCGCAGGGCGTGGTTTTCGCGGCGCTCGCGGCGGCGGCCCTCAGAATGCCGCGCGTATGGCTGCGTCCGGCTGCGGCGTTGTTGCTGGCGGCGGCGATGGCATGGTTTGGTGCGCGGCTCTGGACGTAGCCCCCGCGCTCCACTCCCTGGCTCTGCGGAAATGCTCCACCAGGAAGCGCACGA
This sequence comes from Bryobacterales bacterium, assembly GCA_963765185.1. Classification (GTDB taxonomy): domain Bacteria; phylum Acidobacteriota; class Terriglobia; order Bryobacterales; family Bryobacteraceae; genus Palsa-187. The sequence goes on along the minus strand of CAVXWB010000184.1, from coordinate 3,363 downwards.
ACACCTCCATGCGGTTGCGAACTTCGCGGTGTGAGTCGAGGTCGTTGGCCGGGGGCGTTGGAACGAACGGTTCCAGAACGAATGCTTCCGGCGGGGTGTTCGCATGAGCCGCGAGTCTGCATCCACTCAGGTTCACGATCACGTCGAAGCCGCTGAGATCGAAATCGGCCAGGCGTTTCGGCGTCTGGTCCGCGAAAATAGGCGCGGCCTTTTCCGCCATTACCACCCGCGCGGCTTCTGAAACCGAATCGGCCGGCCAGATTCCGGCGCTGAAGGCTACGATAACGTCGTCGCCCAGAGCGCGCGTGAACGCCTCCGCCATTTGACCCCGGCAGGCGTTTGCCTGCGTCACGAAAAGCACCCGCCCGCGCCGGTGCTGGATGGTTTGGAAAAGACTCATTGCGGCGTCTTCAGAATCGTTCCGGCGTCGAGGCGCGGCAAGGGACTGTGGAATTAATTTGCGCCCCGTAGTTCCAGGACCCGCGTACCGCAGCGGTTGTTGTAGCATACGACGGCCGGAGTCGCCGAGCCGATTTCGTTCCTGGTCACGGGCGGTCTCTTTGCCGCTCTTTTGATCGGCCCCTTCCTGTTGATCGCCGGCGCGATCCTCGTCCCGAAGGGAAAGCACTCCCCCCTCGGCCGCCCCTGGAGGCGCCGCTCCGCCCTATGGGCTGCTGACGGCGGTCCTTATATTGATCCTTCTATCGGATCGCGGCCGCCACGAACACCGCTGCTTAGCAGTGGGGCGGTCCAGGGGGTCGCGCGCGGACGGAGGCGTCCGCCCCACAAACGGAAAACTTAGGTAGAGGCCATCCGCGATCTTGCCTGGACCTCGGCGAGAATCCGCTCCATCTCCGCCTCTTGCACCGGGCGCGCCAGCAGGAAGGATCGGTTTTCCTCCAAGCTGCGCGCCAGCATGGGGTCCCAGCCGTCGCCCAGCAGAACGAACACGGGACCCTGATCGCGAATGCCTTCGAAGAATTCGGTCCAGGTGGGCCCGCCGGGAGAGAGCACCCAGAACACCGCATCGAAGCGCAAGCGCTGGGAAAGCTCGACGGCTTCCCGCGCAGAGACCGGAACGCCGCGATGGCCGCGCGCGACCAGCAGCATCAAAAGCTGCCTCTGGGTGGCGGCGTCGGGGTCCACCAGCATCACGGTCAAAGCTCGGGGCGGCTTGCGGGCTTCCGGGCCGGCGCTGCTCTTGGCTTCGTCTCTGGCTCGCGGCAACTCCAGTTCAAAATTCGCCAGACCGGCGCGCGCGCGGTAGCGAATCTCGCCGCCGTTGCCGCGGACGATGCCCCGGCACACCCCCAGCCCAGGGAGTTTCCCCCCACCAGGCTGGCGGCTGAAAACGGATCCGCGCCGGAAGCTTCTTCCTCCGCGGTGGTGGAGTATGCGATCTCCACCAGCACCTTCTGCGCCATCACGCTGCTGTGCACCGACAAAGTTTGCGCCGGCGATTGCGCGGCGCGGTGCTCGGCGTGCACCAGCAGGTTCAGCAGCGCCTGTTCGATCTGGCTGCGCGAGCCCATCACCGGCGCGGGCTCTCTCGATAAGCGGTCCTGGGCCAGGAGGCCGACCGTCTTCCATTCCGGCTCGCGGAAGCGAATCAGCCCCGCGGCCAGTTCATTGATGTCGAGGATGCCCGGGGGCGGGTCGTCCTCGCTTCCCGAAGGAGACCAGCCGCGCGACGATCTCCGAAGCCCGCTGCGATTCGCTCGACAGCTTCAGCAGATCCGGCGGCCGACGGAGGACGTCTCGGCATGCGCGGCCAGCGACGCCGCCAGATTGACGATGTTCTCGATGGGCGTGCGCAGCTCGCTGGCGACGCCGGAGATCAACTGCCCGGTCGCCGCCAGCTTTTCGCTGTGAAACAGCTGCTCGCGCATGGTTTGACGGTCGTAGAGCTTCAGCGCGGCGGCGGCCTGGTTGGCCAGATGCTGCACGTCGGCCTGCTCTTCCGGCCGGAAGAATCCGGCCTTGCGCGCATTGCCCAGCTCCAGCACGCCCAGCATCTCCTGTTGCGAGAACAGCGGAACGAACATGGCGGAGCGCGGCAGGCTGATCTTGGCCCCCACCTTCACCAGCGGATTGCGGCGCACGTCGGGAATCTGCAGCAGGGTGCGATTGCGGAAGCACACCACCGCGGCATTGGCCAGACCCTCCGGCGGCGCGTCGACGGAAGCGGCCATCGGCTCCGGCTCCGCGCTGGTGGGAATGCGTTCCAGACTACGGGTTCGGCGCTGATACAGGAACACGCTGACCGAAGTAGCCTGGGTCACCGCGGGCAGCACCGTCGCCAGTTTTTCGGCGATCGATGCCGGCGTCGGCGCCGCGATGATATCCTCGGCCAGGCCATGCAGGGTGCGCTGGTGCGCCTGTTCGGCGCGCATCCGGCGCTCGCGCCGCCACCACGCCACGGCCATCAGCGCCACGGCCACCGCCGCTCCGGTCCACACCCGAGCGGCCAGCATGACTTCCTGACCCGCAAGCACGGGAGCCGCGGCAAGGATTACAGCGGCAACTGCGATGCCAGCCATTTTTCCAGCTCCGGATCCTGAAAGTCACGCACGCCGATGTCAACGTGCTCCAGCGCTTCGGCGTGCGTGAGATTCCCACCACGCGCATGCCTGCGGCGCGAGCCGCGGCGATTCGGTCGGAGAATCCTCGAACACAATGCAGTTTCGCGGCGGCACGCCGAGTCTCGCTCCTGCTTCCAGGTAGATGTCCGGGGCGGGCTTGGCGTTGCGCACCTGACTGCCGTCGAAATCGCTCCGCACCTCGTGAGCGAAAACATGACGACACTGCTAGGTTTCACTGTCGCAGAAACCTTGAGTTATGATTGGTGGCTTGGACAGCTGCATCCGGATGATCGCGAGGGGGCCACGAATAGCGTGACCGAAACGCTTCGAGTCGGCGCAAGCCGTACGGAATACCGATTGCGCCACAAGGATGGGCACTATTGCTGGGTTGACGATGCCCGGCGACTCGTCCGTGACTCAACTGGCAAACCGATTGAATTGATCGGGGTGTGGACGGACGTCAGCGAGCGCAAGCGGGTTGAGTCTGTGCTCAATGAGTCGAATCGGCGCTTCCGCGAGATGCTGGAAAACGTCGAGCTCATCGCTATGACACTCGACAAGACCGGCGCGGTCACCTTCTGCAACGACTTTCTGCTGCGTCTAACAGGCTGGAAACGGGAGGAGGTTATGCGCACCCGTGGTTCGACAAATTTCTTCCGGACTCTGCAGCGGCAGTGAAGAAACTTTTCCTCGACACCATCGACGTCGGAAGGATTCCGGCGCACTATCAAAATCCAATTAAGACCAGATCAGGCGAGCTTCGCGAGGTAGTTTGGAACAA
>CAVXWB010000183.1:0-9457 GCA_963765185.1 Bryobacterales bacterium | reverse complement strand
CCGGGCCGGAAATCGCCCACCAAACCGGCCTGACTGCCGATTCGGTGCGGGTCAACCTCTGCCGTGGAATGAAAATGCTGCGCGGGTTGATGGGAGGTGTGGAAGCAAAATGAACGAAGATTATCTGTGGGACCGGTCGGGGCCGCCCGACCCGGAAATCGAGCGTCTGGAACGTACGCTCGCGCCACTCCGCTACCGTCATCGCGCGAAGTTATGTGAGACGCCGCATCAGTCTGCGGTTGCCTGGTGGGCGATACCCGCGGCTGCCGCCGTGGTTCTGGCGGCGGTGGCGCTACGAGATGCGCACCCCGCTACCCGCGGCTACCGCGTGGGAGGTGGACAGCGTTCGCGGGCAAGCCAGCTTGGGCAGCCTTCAGGCGGCCGTCGCCATGCCGCTGCGCGCCGGGCAGACGGTCGTGACCGGTAGCGATACGGAGATGACTCTGCGGGCGGAACAGTTCGGCACCATGCTGATCGGCCCCGATTCGGAACTGCGCGCCGCCACCAATAAGAGAGTCGAACTGCAACGCGGCGTGCTGCACGCCTATATCTGGGCTCCGCCGCGCCAATTCGTGGTCGATACACCCTCGTCTCGCGCGGTCGATCTTGGGTGCCAATACACCATCACCGTGGATGCGTCGGGCGACGGGCTGTTGCGAGTATCGCTGGGGTGGGTGGCGTTTCAGTATGGCAGCGAAGAAGCCTTTATCCCGGCTGGCGCGGCCTGCGTCTCGCGCAAGCGGCAGGGTCCGGGCGGTCCCGTTCTATGAGGACGCGAGCCAACCGTTGCGGCGATCGCTTGCCGCCCTTGAAGCGGGCGATGCCGCGGCGCTGGGCGGCGTTCCTCGACGGCCGCGCGGCCCAGTGACGGCATTACCCTGTGGCATCTGCTAACGCGTGTCCCAGAGCGCGACCGCGGCCGGGTGTTCGACCGGTTTCAGGAACTCGTCGCTCTCCCCAAGGGAGTGCGGCGCGACGATATCCTGCGGCGCGACGCACAGCCGAAACAGCGCTCCAGCATGATGTGCTGACGTGCGAGGTAGGTCGCCTCGCCCTCCCCATTCCCTAAGCTTTTTTCCGCCTCCTTCTCGGAGTTGTCATTTGGCCAGCTCCAAGGCATTACTGTTTAGTCCCGCCGAGGAGGTGGAAAAACGACCACTCACTCCACGCACCCCTCCATCCCTATCGAAAACCTCGCGCACCAAACAACAGCACAAAGTGCGGCGGAGAGCCTGGCCAACAACATCGATACCGAGGATGCTCTCGCCAACCTGTTTGATCTGGTGACCAGGGGACATGCCTATCTGCAGGTTGGCCACCAACGCCCTCGACTTTCTGAACACCACGATTCCCAGCATCTTCTTGATGGGATATTAGATTATTCCCGACCTGGCCCTCTCAGAGCCCCGCCCTATTTCTCTTACGTCAGCCTTTCTCTCTCCCTCTCTTCACATACGCTCACGGGCGCAGTCCTCTCGGTTCCTCGTGCCGAGCTGCTTGTCGCTGTCGCGGGCCGTGAGCCGGCCGCTGCGCGTGTTTGGCGTACTTCGCGGCGGGTGGAGGAGGCGGAGGACGGCGCGGAGGAAGAGCGAGGATGGGGAGTCCTGGCCGCCCTCGCTCACTTTCGGCAACAGGTTCTGACCCCTACAGCCTACCCGTGATATATATATATATATATATGGGCACTATTCTTATCTTTCCCCGTTCTCTGGCATCCGCGTGCAGGTGAGGAAGACGGCGATCTCTTCGACTACGTCAAGAAGGATGTGCTTTCTCTGTGCGACCAGCTCCGAGATAAGGACCTGCCTGCTGTGGGCTTCAAGTTAGAGGTTTCCCTCCTTCCCTTCCTCCCGTGCCTTTTCCTTTTTTGCGTATTCGCGATGTTTGTACAGCCCTACCCCCACCTAACTCCTTTCTTCGCGTACTCTTGCAGGATGACCCCAAGGCGGGGGGCTTGTGGAAGAGGGCGGCCCAATAAAGGCATCGCCAAGCCTTGTCACTCCTCCTTTTCACACGTGTGTACCTCCACCACCGTTGTACAGCCACTGCTACACAGCAGCTCTTCTTCGCGGCGCTCGTAAAGGGTTCCTCGTTTCCCGCACCTTCGCCATACTTGCTCTTTCTATCTTGAGCGCTTCCTTTTTTTTTGCAATAGTTCTGCAGAACGCAGACGGCACCATGACCATGAATTGATTCTTGCGGCTGCCGATACATCCTTTTATATCGCTCCCTGCACCGATGCCTTCACCGGCTGCGAACCTGGGGATCTCGACCTGGCGCGCTGGGCTCTCGAAGCCTGGCAGGCGGCGTCTCAGTCCGCCTCACCTCAAAGCCGCCTGCACTTCGTCGAGACCAAAGAAGAATCGAAGGCCCTGCTCCGCTTCGTCTGGGCCAGCCCCGCCGGCGGCCTGTACGGCGAAACCGTCGGCATCGACGTCAACGGCCGGCACGGCTCACAGATCTATATCGTCAACACCACGCGCGGCATCACCGATCATCTTCTTCGCGACACCATCGTCTACCTGACCTGCCTGCACGAATCCGGCCACGCCCTGGGCCTGTCGCACACCGATCAGTTCGCCGACATCATGTATTATTTCGGCTACGGCGGCGATATCGACGAATATTTCGGGCGCTATCGCCGCAAGCTCTCGACACGGGACGACATTCGCAAGAACTCCGGGCTTTCAGAGGCGGACCGAAAGCGTTTGCTGGCCCAACCTTCCACGCGATGATGCGGCGGCTGAAATCTGGGATACTTGCGTTTGGAAAGCGGGAGGGTGAATGGACACGAGTAAAGCTAAACGCGCCTGCGTCGCGTTCTTATGGCTGGCATGTGCAGGGGCGGTTTCAGCCCAGAACGACATAAAGGGCCATTGGAGCGGGAATCTCAATACGCCGGCTGGTCCGGTCGGCGTGGAGATCGATCTGGACAAGGCGGCCAGCGGCTGGATTGGGTCCATTTCGATTCCGGCGCAGGGCGCATCGGGGATTCCGCTGGATCCGGTCTCTTTCAAAGACAAGCAAGGCTCCTTTCACATCAAGGGAGCGCCCGGCGACCCTACGTTTTCCGGAACCCTTTCCGCGGATGGCAAGACTCTGGAAGGAACCTTTTCTCAAGGACCGAATTCCTTACCCTTGAAACTGACTCGAACGGGTGAAGCGAAAGTCGAGGTGCCGAAAGCCAGCCCCGCTGTCGCCGCGGAATTCCTGGGGACTTGGGACGGCGCCATCAGCCCGACGTTGCGAGTGGTCTTGACGATTTCCAACGGTAAAGCCGGGGCAGAGGCTCAGCTGATGAGCCCCGACCAAGGCAATGCCCAGATTCCGGTGAGCTCGATCACCCAGAACGGCACGAAGCTGAGCCTTAAGGTGAGCGCGGTCAACGGCGGGTACGAGGGCGAGATTAACAAGGAAGGCACGGAGTTGAATGGCTCCTGGACCCAGATGGGCAAGAGCGTCGCCTTGCAGTTCAAGAAAGCCGCCGCGCCTGCCGCCAAGCCATAATGGCGTTGCGATAGAATCGTCGTCGTCACAATGGAGCGGACACGCCGCTCCATATCAGTTTTTTTTGAGAGGAGAAACAAACGTGCGCGTTCCTGTAGCTTCCCGGGGGCTGGTCCGAAGCTCCGTCGTCTTAGGCGCAATCGCTCTTGTTACTGTGGCGCTCCTCGCCGGGTATCTGATTCCTCGAGCCCGCGCCGCTACCGGCCCGATTCCGCTCAATTGCGATCGGGCTTGTCTCGAAAACCTGATCGATCAGTATTGGGCGGCCGTGGTGGCCCACGATCCCAAACGGCTGCCGCTCTCTGAAGACGTCAAGTACACCGAGAACGACCAGGCCATGGATGTCGGCGACGGCTTCTGGAAAACCGCGGAGGGTCTCGGCAACTACAGGCACATCTTCGCCGATCCGGAATTCGGCCAGGTGGCGTTCATGGGCACGATGCGGGAAGCCGGCGCGGCGCTGCTGGTGAGCCTGCGGCTGCGCGTTGAGCTGGGCCGCATTACCGAGATCGAAGGCGATCTACTATCAAGCCGGGCGGCGGCGGACCGTACGACATCGCCGATATGGACAAGCCCGGCTACAAGCCCGAGGACCATTTGGTTCAAGTCGATTCCCGCCGGCGCAACGGCCGTCGCGTCAGGAGATGATCTCGGTCGCCGACGGGTACTTCACCGGCCTCCAGAAGAACGACGGCAAGGGAATCAACGGAACCGGAACCTATCCGTTCACCAACGATTGCCATCGCATCGAGAACGGATCTCCCACCACCAACGTTCCCGCACCGCGCCAATCAGGCTCCCGGCACCATCAACGCGTTTTCCATGGATTGCCTGGCGCAGTTCAAGTTGGGCTACTATTTTGTGGTCCAGAACATCCACCATCGCCGCTACCCGGTGGTGGACATGGAGCGGGGCGTGGTCTGGTCGCACGCGGTGTTCGATCAGGGAACGGTGAACAAGGGTACGCTCTCGGACGGCCGCGAGTACACGTTCAAGGGATTCAACCGGCCTTCCAGCATTTTAGTCACCGAGGCTTTTCTGATTGAAAACCGCAAGATCCGCCGGGTTGAAATGATCGGGCCTTCCGTGCCCTATCACCTGAATTCGGCCTGGCCCGGCAGCCTCAGCGGAAAGTGAACGCGCTTCAGCGGCGGGAAAGAGCTGCGGGGCAGGCCTGGCCGCTTCCCTCGCGCAGAGTTACGATCTGGTCCACCGCACTCTGGCTCCAGGAATCGCAGCCGCCCGCGGGCCAATGCACTTCAATGCGGTCCACATTCGGCGAGGCACCCAGCCCGAAGTGGACCCTGGGATCATTGGCCGCCAGATAGCTGCCGTCGCTCCTGACCCAGCGCTTGACGGAGGTTCCGTCCTTGCGGATCAGCTCGACGATGCTTCCGTAGCCGGAACGGTTGGAGCGAACCCCCTCCAGACGGACCAGCAGCCAATGTCCGCGGTTCGGCGCCGTGTTCAACAGCAAGCGGGCCGGACCGTTGTTGTTGGTGACCAGAATATCGACAGCGCCGTCGTTATTCACATCGCCGAACACGGCTGCCCGGCTGACGTCGCTCTGTTGGAAGGCGGGGCCCGCTGAAGAGGTAATGTCTTCGAAGCCCTTGCCCTTGCCCATATTGCGCAGCAACAGATTGCGTTCGCGATAGGGAAACGTCTGGCCTTGTTCCGACGCCACGGCTTGAACCGCGCCATTGGCCATGAACATATCCAGCAGCCCCCGATTCTCGATATCCAGCAACCCCACCCCGAAACCGGTATACGGCAGGGACATATGCAGCAGCCCGCTCTGCACGCTGGAATCCATGTAGTCGCCAAGCGCGCGCCGGTGGAACAACGTGAAGCCTTCATTGGGAAGATTGGTGACCACCACATCTTCCCCGCCATCGCCGTATAAGTCCCCGGCCGCGACGCCCATTCCGGCCCTGGCGCGGCCGTCCGATGCGTAGGCCAATCCCCGATCGAGGCCCGCTTCCCGAAATACCCGGCCCTTTTGACTTCCTTCGTTGAGCCAAAGATGATTGGCGGCGCCGTCATTGGCGACCATGAAACTGGGCCACCCGTTCCCACCGAAATCGCCAGTGAGGATGCCGAGCCCGGGTCCGCGCGCCGCGGTGAGGCCAACCGCGGAAGTGACGTCCTCAAACCGCCCGTTCCCCAGGTTCCGATAGAGCTGTGTGACGGTGCGTCCAAAGCTCTGCGGCCCGCAATACTCTCTTCGACCCTCCGGCGTGTAGCAGTCCCGCGGATAGAACTCCACATAATGAACCACCACCAGATCGAGGAAGCCGTCGCGATCGTAGTCGATAAAGGCGGCGCTGGTGGACCAGCCGGACGACTCCACTCCGGCGGTTTTGGTCACGTCCGTAAAGGTTCCGTTCCCGTTGTTGTGATAGAGCACATTGTGGCCGTAATTCGTCACGTACAGATCGGCATAGCCGTCGTTATCGTAATCGCCGGCGGCGACGCCCATGCCCACATCGGCGTGGCCGACGCCGGCCGATTCCGTGACGTCCGTAAAGGAGAGTTTGCCGGTGCGAGCGAGATTGTTCCGGAACAGCCGGTTGCCGGGCCTCCACCCTTGCGGCAAGGCAACCGTGGCCTTGTCGGCGCCTTGAGGAGCCATCGGTGCGCCCTGGACCAGATACACGTCCAGGTCCCCGTCATTGTCGTAATCGAACAACGCTGCGCCGGATCCCGTAATCTCAGGCAGGGCCAAATCTCCCTTGGCGCCGGAAAATTGCCAGAAGTCGAGTCCGCTCTGCTTGGCGACATCCTCAAAGAGGGCAGGGTTTTGACGAGACGACTTGCAGGAGAGCAAGAGGACAAGCAGCGGAAGCAGCCAGCATACTCGTTTCACGATTGCGAGCGGGAAGGCGTCCCCGAGCCGGAAGGTATGGCAGGAATGCGCGGTGTGCGATCGGGAACAAACGCAATCGGAGAGGTAGCGTCAACCTGGAAGGCGTCGCCGGAAGCGCCGGCAATAAAGCCGCGGTCCGTCGGGGCATACATCGGCCCCGCAAACGCGGGCGCAAGAACACACGCCCACATTCCCAATAAAAGCATCGAATTCACCCTCCTGCCCAAGGAACTTGAACAGGACCCGTTACGTCAGAAAACCGAACTTCGAAAAAAAGCCGTTACGATAATCTGGACAATACTACATCGGCCCAGGCAGCACGTCAAGCAAAAAGTAATTTGACGATTAACAAGTGCGACAGGATCGCTCAGGCCGCGATACACCGTCAGCGCTTGTGAAACAGGGAGTGGCGATTTCGGTCACGATGCTCGCCGCGCTGTTGGCTTGGTGTTGCGCAGGTTCCGTTCCTCCCGTTCCCACTGTGCCTGTCGCGGGCGTCGACGCCGAGGTTCGCGACGTCATTCTGACGGCTCACAATCAAGCGACGGCCCAGCCGCGCAACGGCCAAGCTTCCGGACATTTGGGAATGGTGCTGCAGGCGCACTCCTTGTTTCAACCGGCGATGCTCGCTGGCGCTGGTTTTGCAGCGGCTATCCCAGCCGGAGAAGGCGCTGGAAGCGTTGTCGGCCGCGCTGCGCATCCGTCCGGACTACGCTCCCGCCATTCAGAGACGCGGGGACCTGCTTTTCCAACTGGGTAAATTCGACCAGAGCGCCGCTGCTTTCGAATCGCTTCTGAAGCGCGATCCGTCATCGGCAATGGCGCTCTATTCGGCGCCGCCTATTACGGTCTGGCCGAGGCCGAATTTGCGAAGAACCTCGCGCTCGCGAACGTTATAGCGAACCCCCCAGGAATTGAAGGAACCGCCCCTTGAGCCCGCCCCCTGAGCCATTGAGCGCTTCCCGTCCTTGAAGTAGTCTTGAGAGATGCCCAGTGCCGAGACGATGAAGCGGCGGATCGCCGTCGTCACCACGTCTCGCGCCGACTACAGCCTCCTGTACTGGCCCTTGCGCGATCTGGCATCGCATCCGGATGTGGATCTGAAGATTATCGCCCTGGGTCCGCACCTGTCTCCGGAATTCGGCTGCACGGTCCGGGAGATTGAAAAAGACGGGTTCCACGTCGACGCACGGATCGAGTGCCTGATCAGTTCGGATAGCGATGTCGGCATGGCCAAGACGATCGGCGTGGCGACCCTCAGTCTGGCGGACTGCTTGGGGCAACTGCGTCCCGACCTGATGGTTCTGACCGCCGACCGCTACGAAATGCTCGCACCCGCCTCGGTTGCGTTGGCCCTGCGCATTCCGATCGCACACATCGAAGGAGGCGAAATCAGCGAAGGAGCCATTGACGACGCGGTGCGCAACGCGCTGACCAAGCTCAGCCACGTCCACTTCACCTCCACGGACTTGGCGCGCGCACGGGTGATCGCCATGGGAGAGGAAGAGTGGCGCGTCCATCGAACCGGGGCCGCGGCCTTGGATCACCTGCGGCGCAGTCCGCTGTTGAGCCGCGAACAAGTGGAGACACGCCTGGCCATCGACCTGGGACAGTCCACCGCGGTGATTACTTACCATCCCACAACCATCGCTCGCGATACCACGCGGGAGGCAGACGCTTTGTTCTGCGCGATCGAGTCAATACCGGGACAGCTTCTGTTCTGCTACCCCAACGCCGACGCCGGCAGCCGCGCGCTGATCGAGCGAATAAAAATGTTCTTGCGCGATCGCGCGGACGCCCGAGTCTTTGTCAACCTGGACCCCGTCGTCTATTGGAGTTTGTTGCAGTACGTGGACCTCTTGATGGGGAATTCCAGCAGCGGGATTATCGAGGCGGCGTCCTTTGCCCTGCCTGTGGTCGATATCGGGATACGGCAGCGGGGCCGGGAGCGCGGCCGCAATGTGCTCGACGCCGAAGCAACCGCCGCTTCCATTCTGGACCGGGTCGGCACGGCGCGAAGCGAGGCATTCCGGCGTTCGCTTGAAGGCATGGAGAACCCGTACGGGGACGGCCGGGCCGCCGGGAGAATCGTCTCGGTGCTGGCGTCCGTCGCATTGGGTGAGGAGCTCCTGATCAAGCGGACGCCCTATGTGGCTCGCAAAACGTAAAGGAGATTCCCCTCAAAGCTCCGCCGACGCCGTTCTCCCGTAGCGTAGTCGAGCACAAACCTCTTCTCAATGCTCAGGCCGCCGGCGAGGGACAGAGAGCGGAATTCCCGGTCGGTAAAAACATGCCCCATGGTTGCGCATTGTGTTTGCTCGATATCCCAGTGGACCACGACATCGCCATTCTTCTCGTCCGGAGAGATCCGGTCGCGAAGAAAGCGCAGGGCCGTGGGCAGAGCTCCGTAGTGGCTTGCGTTGTAGCGATGATTTACGTCAACGAAGACCTTGCCTTGAGGAGACACCAGACGGCGAAACTGGCGCAGAACTTCAATCCGGCCAGCGGCGGGAAAGATGTGCCCGAGCACATTCCAGAGACAGGTGATGACGTCAAACCGGGCTTCGACGGAGTGAAGTTGCTCGGCGCGCATGGTCCAGACCTTGGCATCCGCGGAAGCCTTGCCCTGCATGGCCAGGCTTGGCTCCAACAGCACGAGTTCCGCGACGCCCCGATTCCGCGCGATACAACCGGCGCGGGTGCCATCGCCCGCGCCGACGTCGAGCATGGAACGGCCGCCTACTGGCATCTCAGCGACAACCAGCCGATCGACACCCTCCAGATACGGTCTTCGCTGCTCCGCCAGGCGCGGGAACACCGGCGCGATGAGATCGTAGGCAGCCACCGGATCGCCAAAGAGGCTGGGCTGGACTTGGCGGCTTTGGTTGTTGTAGGATTGGCCCACTCTTCTAGTTTATTAGGCGGGGTTTAGGCGGGGCGAGCGAAGTTCACTATGGAGCCAATGTTTCTTCCCGGCGTCGAGAATCATCCGCAGCCGAGTCCCTATGCCGACCTGATCCGCAGCATGCAGGCCGCAGGTTCCGAGTATATGCAGATCTGGCACCTGTTCGCGTTCAAAGT
>CAVXWB010000182.1:0-10301 GCA_963765185.1 Bryobacterales bacterium | reverse complement strand
AATCGTCCAGCGGAATCGCCGAGACAACCTGGAACTCCGGATCGCCCCCCACGACATCGCGCACCTGCATGGTTTGCCCCGGCGATAGATTCTCTGAGCCGCGCGGCCCGTAGATCGTGGCTTGGCCGCCGCGCACCGTAATTTCCGTGATTCCGTCCGCCTCACCGTGATGCGGTACGTGCCCGCGCTGACCGGCTGAACCGAAACCGACGGCGTGCTGATTTCCACCTGCGCATCGTTGGTGCGCATCACCCGGAACGTAACGGTTCCCTGCGCGATCTGCACCTGATAGCGCTTATAATCCAGCTGGCTCAAGCGCACTTCGCTCGAAAAATCCATCCGAATCATGTTGTAAAAATCGAATTGGACTTCCGCCAGCCCTTGGTCGCCCGTGACCACGCGATCCGTCGTTACCAGAGGAGCGTTCATGGTGGCGGGTGCAAGCTCTCCCATGTCGCCGTGACGAATCGAAACATTGCCTTGAACCAGGCTCAACCGAGCCACACCGTGGTCGGGAGCGTCACCCGCGTTCGGATCTTGCGCCCAGGCCGGCATCATCGCCGCTGCCAGGATTACCGCCAGAGCCGTCCATTTCATCGCCATAGCCTTTCGCGACTTCTATCGCAATTCGGCGGCCAAAGCTTAACTGCTTGATTTAAAGGACTGTGCCTCAATCGCGCGAGGGGCGGAACGTGGCCGAAAACCACCACCCTTGGTTCTAACGCACCGCCGCCGCCTTCTTGCTGTATCATGGCAACTTGAAATTGAAACGCGAACAACTGCTCGGGCCCTCGATTCTCATCGCCATCGTTATCCTCTTTCATTGGAAGCTGGTGCTGACCCGCCAGTACACCTGGCTGGAGACTCCCGACATGGCCAATCTGGTGCTCCCGTGGCTCCAGTTTCAGGCCGGCGAATGGCACCATCACCACTTTCCGTTGTGGGACCCGAACAGTTGGTTTGGGCAGCCTCTGTTCGGGCAGGCTCAGCCGGGCTCGGCATATCCGCTGAATTGGCTGCTGTTTCTTGCGCCGCTCAAGAACGGATGGCTGCGTGAATCCTCGCTGAACTGGTATTACGTGGCTCACGCGCGCGTTGGCGGCGCTGACCGCTTATGCGCTTCGCACGAGATTTAGGACGCAGCCGGGCGGCGTCGATCCTGGCCGGATGCGTGTACGCGCTGGGCGGCTACGTCGCGTTCACCGCGCGCGCCGCAGATGGTCAACGGAGCGGTGTGGACGCCGCTGGTGTTCTTGTTTCTGCTGCGCGCGGAACGCGGCCAACGCCCGTGGGCCAGTGCCCTGCTCTCGGGATTTTTTCTGGGCTTCGGTTGGCTGGCCGGCCATCATCAGATGAATCTGTATGTTACAATCGCGGCGGCCGGCTTGTGGATCTGGTTATGCGTGCGCAACAGCCTGCGCGATGGAAAGCTCAATTGGCCGATGGCCCGGCTGGCGGCGGCGTCCTTGGCTGTGGCCGTGCTCGCCAGCGGTTTCCAGACCCTTCCGACCGCCGAATACGGCCGGCTGGCGGTGCGCTGGAGCGGCCCTCCCGAGCCCTTGCGCTTCGATCAAACCGTCCCTTATACCGTACATGAGGATTACGCTCTGAAGCCTATCGGTCTATTGGGGATTGTCCTTCCTGGAATCGCCATAGGCTCGGCCCAAGGAGCGGACCCGTATGTAGGCATCGTGGCCTTCACGCTGGCGCTGCTGGGCACGATTCTGGCGTGGAGGGAGCGGCAAGTCCGCTGGCTGGCCGCGTTGAGCCTGGGCGGGATTTTGTTTTCGCTGGGACCGAACAGCCTGCTGCATGGAGTGCTGTACGCCTTGGTCCCTTTGGTGGAGAAAGCTCGAGTGCCTGGCGCAGGGGCGGTGGTGTTTGCCGTGGGTTTGGCGCCCCTGGCTGCCTTCGGTGTCGACGCGCTCACCGCACCGGCGAGCTGGGTGTGGTCGCGCCGCGCCGGCTGGGCGTTGCGCGGACTTGCCGGAGTGCTGGCGCTGTTGAGCCTGGTGATCTACGCCGCCAAGATCCCCAGCGGATTGGGCGACGACCGCATCATGATGACGGCTCTCTGCGCCGCGCTGGCTTCGGGATTATTGGCGGCTTGGAGCGGCGGAGCCATCTCCTCTCACGCCGGCGGCGCGGCCGCTATTGGCCTGGTGCTGTTCGAGCTTGCCAACGTCAACGCCTACTCGTTTCCCAATCGCAACAGCCCGGCCGACAATCGCTTTCTCCCTCCGCTGAGCCAGCACAGCGATCTGGCCGACTACGTCCGCGAGCACGGCTTGGGAGCGCGCGTCGAATATGACGATACGCTGATTCCCTATAACATCGGAGACTGGTACGGAATCGAAGCGGTGAACGCGTACACCGCCGGGGTGCCGGCCAAGATCTGGGACATGAACCTGTTCTCCAGCCGCAGCCGGGATTTCTTCGGCGTCAGGTATTACTTTGGAAAAACCGCTCAGAGCCCGGATCTTAAAGAGGTTTTTACGGGACATAGCGGATTGAAAGTGTTCGAGAATGCGGACGCCTACCCGCGCGTCTGGAGCGTTCATCGGGCCATTTCCATGCCCACCTCGGGCGACCTGCATCGTAAGATGGACGACCCGGCTTTCGACCCCCGCCACACGGTTTTGCTGGCCCTGGCGAAGGCTCAGGCCGCGCCGGCTCTGGGAGGCTGCGGCTCGAACGATGACGATATCCAGATGCCGACGCACTTGCCCAACTATGTTCGAATAGACGCGCGGCTGCGATGCCGGGGCATGGTGATCCTGACCGATCCGTACTTCCCGGGTTGGCGCGCGTACGTGGACGGCAAGCGGGCTCCGCTGATCGAGGCGTATGGAGCCGTGCGCGGAGTGGTGGTCGAGGCCGGCGACCACCTGGTCGAAATGCGCTACCGGCCCTGGAGCGTGCTCCTCGGCGCGCTGATGACCGCGGCCGCGGCCCTGCTTACGCTGGCCGTGAATCGCCGGGCATCCTGATTTCGCTTGCCGTCCGGGCCGGCGCGGGCGGAAGGAAGGTGTATACTGTGGCGATTCCCATTCGAAAATCCGGGGAAAAGGAGGACATTTCATGAAGCCGAGTTATCTGGTCCGTGCCGTCTCTCTTTCGCTGGCGCGCGCCGCACCCTTGGCGCTTCTGATTCTTTCGTCCGCTGCGCTGACCGCGCAGGTCGCGCGACAGGAAAATGCAGTCCCGCTGAAAAACTGGTCGACGCCACTGTACTGGCAGCCCAACCAAGTGGAACGAGAGGCTGCCGGCCAGGCCTTGCATCAAGGAGCCGCGCCACAACTGATGTTCTCCGCGAATGCCGTGTCCACCAGCGCTCTCACGTTCATCGCCATCACGCCCTGCCGGCTGGTGGATACTCGCGGCGCTGCCGCGGGTTTTAACGGAATCGCTCCTTTTTTCAGGGCCGCCGATAGCGTCCAAAGGAACTCTGACCATCCCCGTGCAATCCCCAACGGAAGCCACCGACAACACCACACCGGCCCCTTGCGGCGCGATTCCTTCGATCGCCCAGGCGTATTCGTTCAACCTCACGGTTGTGCCTGTGGCAGGAGGGGCGGTCGATTATGTTTCGATGTGGCCGGCCGGCTCGACCCAACCTGTCGTCGCGACCCTGGACGATCCTCAAGGGGCGATCGTGTCCAACGCGGCCATCGTTCCGGCGGGACCGATCGCGGGCTATGGCGGGGTGAGCGTGTATAACGATGGTCCCGCGACGATGGATGTCATCATCGACATGAACGGCTTCTTTGCCGCGCCATCGGATTCGAACGGGAATACCGCCATCGGGCAAGGTGCGCTCCAACTCAACACTACCGGAAGCTTCAACACCGCCAGCGGCGGCGGTGCGCTGAACGGCAACACCACCGGGAGCGACAACACGGCTACCGGTACCGGAGCGCTGGGGTCCAATGCCACCAGCTCCGACAATACGGCCAGCGGCGCTTTCGCGCTGACCAGCAATATCAACGGAGACGAAAACACGGCGACCGGCTCCCGCGCGCTCCAGAGTAACACTACCGGCGACAACAACATGGCGGGGGGCTACCAGGCGCTGCAGAACAACCTCAGTGGGTGCTGCAACACGGCCAGCGGAGACGCCGCGCTACAGAACAACACGAACGGAAACTTAAATACGGCCAGCGGCTATCACGCTTTGCAGAGCGGCAACGGGTCCTACAACACGGCCACCGGCGCCATAGCGCTGACTCTTAACACCACCGGGAGCGACAACACCGCCGACGGTCTCGGCGCAATGGAAAACAATACCGCCGGAAGTAACAACACGGCCGAGGGCACCGGCGCGCTGTCCTCCAACACCACGGGAACCTCGAACATTGCCGTCGGGTACCAAGCGGCCACGAATGTCTCCGGTGGGAACAGCAACAACATTCACATCGGCAGCCAGGGTGCGTCCGGTGACAGCGGCGTCATCCGCATCGGGACCGAAGGCACCCAGACGAGCGCCTACATCGCGGGCATTTCCGGGGCGAGCGCTCCCGGCGGGGCAGCGGTGTATGTCACCAGCAACGGCCAGCTAGGCACGGCGCTCTCCTCGCGCCGCTTTAAGGAGCAGATTACCGACATGGGCGACAGCAGCAGCAAGCTATTCCAATTGCGTCCGGTGAATTTCTTCTATAAGCCGCAGTACGACGATGGCTCGCACCTGTTGCAATACGGCCTCATCGCCGAGGAAGTGGCCAAGGTTTATCCCGAAATGGTGGCCTACGACAACGACGGCCAGATATTGACGGTTAAATATCAGTTGCTCGCTCCTATGCTCCTGAACGAGGTGCAGAGGCAGAACACGCTGATCGAGAAGCAGGCGGAGGTGAATCAGCTCCAGCAGGAGCAGAATCGGATTCTGGAGAGTCGACTTGCCGCGCTCGAAGCCTGGCTGTCCAGCCAAAGCGCGGCTGCGCGGCCAGCGAATGGCCAGTGAAGGAAACACCCAGTGAATCAAGGAAAAAGGAGCATATTTTGAAGCCCTCTTATCTAATCCGAGTCATATCGCTTATAGTCCTCGCGTCTCTTATAGTGCTTGCGCCTGGGACGCTGACTGCACAGGTCGTACGCCCGGAGAATGCAGTTCCGCTGAAAAACTGGTCGACGCCATTGTACTGGCAACCCAACCAAGCGGAAGGAGAGGCGACCGGCCAGGCCTTGCATCAAGGCGCCGCGCCGCAACTGACGTTCTCCGCGAATGCCGTGTCCACCAACGCTCTCACGTTCATCGGCATCACGCCCTGCCGGCTGGTGGATACTCGCGGCGCTGCGGCGGGCTTTAACGGGATCGCTCCTTTTTCAGGGCCGTCGATAGCGTCCAAAGCAACTCTGACCATCCCCGTGCAATCCCCAACGGAAGGCACCGACAACACCACACCCGCCCCTTGCGGCGTGATTCCTTCCATAGCTCAGGCGTATTCGTTCAACCTCACCGTGGTGCCTGTGGCGGGAGGGGCGGTCGACTATGTTTCGATGTGGCCGGCCGGCGCGGCGCAGCCTTTTGTCGCGACCTTGAACGATCCTCAAGGCGCAATCGCGGCCAACGCGGCCATTGTTCCAGCAGGATCGCCGTCGGGCGGGGTGAGTATCTATAACGCCGGACCGGCGACGACGGATGTCATCATCGACATGAACGGTTACTTTGCCGCTCCCACCGACCTGAACGGGAACACCGCCATCGGGGCGGGAACGCTTCTGAGTAACACCCCTGGCAGCGACGGCGCGGGGAGCTACAATACGGCGATCGGCGACCAGGCGCTGCTGGGCAACACAACCGGTGGTTTGAACACAGCCAGCGGTTTCGAGGCGCTACAGAACAACACAACAGGGTCTGGCAACACGGCTAGCGGTTATGAGGCGCTTTACTCCAACACTACCGGAGGCTATAACACGGCTACCGGCATCCAGGCCCTGGAGGGCAACACCACCGGGAGCTTCAACACGGCCGCCGGATTTAACGCGCTCCTGTCCAATACCACCGGGTACAACAATACGGCCACCGGTCAAGCCGCGCTTGCATTTAACACCACCGGTAGCAATAACATCGCCATTGGGTACCAAGCGGCCTCCAATGTCTCGGGCGGCAACAGCAACAACATTCACATCGGCAACCTCGGCGTCTCGGGCGATAGCGCCGTCATCAAGATCGGGACTGAGGGCACTCAGACCAGCGCCTACATCGCGGGCATTTTTGGCTCGAGCGCCTCCGGCGGCGCAGCGATGTATGTCAACAGCAGCGGCCAGCTGGGCACCCTGCTCTCCTCCCGCCGTTTCAAGGAGCAGATCACCGACATGGGCGACAGCAGCAACAAGCTGTTCCAATTGCGTCCGGTGAACTTCTTTTACAAACGGCAGTACGACGACGGCTCGCACCTGTTGCAATACGGCCTTATCGCCGAGGAAGTGGCCAAGGTTTATCCCGAAATGGTGGCCTACGATAAAGACGGTCAGATATTGACGGTTAAATATCAATTGCTCGCTCCCATGCTACTGAACGAGGTGCAGAGGCAGGTTCAGCTCCAGCAGCAGGAGAATCGGAAACTGGAGGACGAGAATCGGGAGCTGGAGGATCGCCTTGCCGCGCTGGAGTCCCTGCTGTCCGGCCAGACCTCGCGGCCGGCGAGTAGCCAGTAAAGGCCGAACGAAAGCCTTTTTGCGATTGCCGCAATTGTGTTCACAAACCGGCGGTTGGGCTCCGTTCCAGCGAATCAGAACTGGACCGCCGGCACGATGCCGCTTGGCGATGAAACACCGCCGCTACTGGCAACAATGGGCAGGCGGCGTAGGCGCCACCCTGGAGCGTGCTCCCGGCGCGCTGATGACCGCGGCCGCGGCGCTGCTTACGCTGGCCGTGAGTCGCCGGGCATCCTGATTTCGCCAGCGGGAACGGCGCGGGCGGAAGGAGGGTGTATACTGTGGCGATTCCCCATTCGAAAATCCGGGGAAAAGGAGGACATTTCATGAAGCCGAGTTATCTGGTCCGCGCCGCACCCTTTGCGCTTCTGATTCTTGCGTCCGCTGCGCTGAGCGCGCAGGTGGCGCGACAGGAACATGCGGTTCCGCTGAAAAACTGGTCGACGCCATTGTACTGGCAACCCAGCCAAGCGGAGCGGGTGCGCCGCCGGGCAAGCCGCGCCGCAACTGATGTTCTCCGCGAATGCCGTGTCCACCAACGCTCTCACGTTCGTCGCCATCACGCCCTGCCGGCTGGTGGATACTCGCGGCGCTGCCGCGGGCTTTAACGGGATCGCTCCTTTTTCAGGGCCGCCGATAGCGTCCAAAGCAACTCTGACCATCCCCGTGCAATCCCCAACCGAAGCCACCGACAACACCACACCGGCCCCTTGCGGCGCGATTCCTTCCATAGCTCAGGCGTATTCGTTCAACCTCACGGTTGTGCCTTTGGCAGGAGGGGCGGTCGATTATGTTTCGATGTGGCCGGCCGGCTCGACCCAACCTGTCGTCGCGACCCTGGACGATCCGCAAGGGGCGATCGTGTCCAATGCGGCCATCGTTCCGGCGGGACCGATCGCGGGCTATGGCGGGGTGAGCGTGTATAACGATGGCCCCGCGACCGCCAACGTGGTCATCGACATGAACGGTTACTTCGCGGCGCCCACCGACGTGAATTCGAATACCGCCATCGGGGCGTACACGCTGACGGGCAACACCACGGGGACGGGCAACACGGCCACGGGCTACGGCGCTTTGGAGGACAACACCACCGGGTCCGTCAACACGGCCAATGGCGCCGCCTCGCTCGAGAACAATACCACCGGGAGCAGCAATACGGCCAACGGGGTCTTTGCCCTGCTCGACAACACCACCGGAGCCAGTAACACAGCCATCGGCACCGGCGCGCTCCAAACCAACACCAGCGGGAACGACAACACCGCGGGCGGCTATGAGGCGCTGCATAGCAGCACCACCGCAGGGGGCAACACGGCCAACGGTTATCAGGCGCTGATGGCCACCACGATCGGGCAAGACAACGCGGCCCTCGGCTTCCAAGCACTCGTGAGCAATGTCAACGGGAGCGATAACACCGCCAGCGGAGAAGGTGCGCTGTACTACAACACCAGCGGTGCTTACAACACCGCCACCGGCGCCATCGCGCTCCAGAACAATACCACCGGAACCGACAACATCGCCATCGGGTATGCTGCGGCCTTCAACGCCCCGATTGGCAACAGCAACAGCATCTACATATATAGCGAGGGCTCCGCCGCCGACTCGAGCGGCACCATTCGCATCGGCGCGGAGAGCACCCAGACGAGCGCTTACATCGCGGGAATTTACGGCCAAACCCCGAACACCAATAACGTGCTGGTCTGTATCGACTCGAATGGGAAGCTGGGAACGGCCTCGTGCAATAACACCCCCTCCTCTCGCCGCTTCAAGGAACAGATCAGTGACATGGGTGACAGCAGCAGCAAGCTGTTTCAATTGCGTCCGGTGACGTTCCTCTATAAGCCGGAGTATGACGACGGCTCCCACGCGCTGCAATTTGGCCTCATTGCCGAAGAGGTCGCCAAGGTTTATCCCGACATGGTGGGATATGACAAAGAGGGCCAGCCCGCGTCGGTCAAGTATCAGGCGCTTGCGCCCATGCTGCTCAACGAGCTGCAGAAGCAGAACGCGCAGCTGCAGGATCAGAACGTGCAGCTCCAGACTCAGGTTCAGCTCCAGCAGGAGGAAAATCGCAAGCTCGAAGATCGTCTGGCCGCGGTGGAGGCGCTGCTGTCTCCTCAGTAACAGCCCGCAAAACGGAGCGCGGCGGGCATTGTTGCTTGGCTGAAGTGAGGGTGCCGCCGCACCCTTTGCGGGCTCCTCAGTAACAGCCCGCAAAACGGAGCGCAGCGGCGTTGTTGCTTGGATGAAATGAGGGCGCCGCCGCGCCCTTTGCGGGCTCCTCAGTAACAGCCCGCAAAACGGAGCGCGGCGGGCATTGTTGCTTGGCTGAAATGAGGGCGCCGCCGCGCCCTTTGCGGGCTAGCCAGACGGCTACGGCTGCGCGGCCGGCGAGCCGCCAGTAGGCTTGTTCGGCTTCATTGATGGGGACTACAGTTTGGAATATACTGTTGTCCTACCCAAACCCAAATTGAAGTTCGGCGATAAGGAGAACATTTATGAAGCCAAATCACCCGGTCCGTATTGTCTCTCTTCTGGTTCTGGCGTCCGCTGCGCTGACGGCGCAGGTCGCGCGACAGGAGACTGTGGTTCCGCTCAAGAACTGGGCGACTCCGTTGTACTGGCAACCCAACCAGGCGTCGAGAGAAGCTTTGCCTCAAGGGGTCGCGCCACAGCTCGTGTTTTCCGCGAATGCCGTGTCCACCAACGCGCTCACGTTTATAGCGATCACGCCCTGCCGGCTGGTGGATACGCGGGGCGCCGCGGCTGGATTTAACGGGATGGGACCCGTTTGCGGGACCATCCATAGCCTCCAAGGGAACTTTGACCATCCCCGTGCAATCCCCAACCGAGGCAACCACCAACACCACGCCCGCGCCTTGCGGCGTGATTCCCTCGATCGCCCAGGCTTACTCGTTTAACCTGACCGTCGTGCCTGTCGCTGGAGGCGCGGTGGACTATGTTTCGATGTGGCCGGCCGGCTCTACCCAACCAGTCGTCGCGACTCTGGACGATCCTCAAGGTGCGATCGTGTCCAACGCTGCCATTGTTCCGGCAGGACCGAGCGCGAGCCCAGGCTATGGCGGGATCAGCGTCTTTAACGACGGTCCCGCGGCCGCGAATGTCATCATCGACATGAACGGCTACTTCGCCGCGCCGACCGATCTGAACTACAACACCGCCGTCGGGGCGGGAACGCTATCGAGCAATACCACCGGGATGGGGAACACCGCCACCGGGGCCCTCGCGCTGGCGAGCAACACCACCGGGGGCGCCAACACCGCCAGCGGCGGGGGCGCGCTGAATAGCAACACCACCGGGAATAACAACACGGCCACCGGCTTTGCCGCGCTCGGGGACAACACCACCGGGAGCAGCAACACGGCCAGCGGATTCAACGCGCTGAATGCCAACACCACAGGGAGCAACAACACGGCCAGCGGCCAGGGTGCGCTGACCGCCAACACCACTGGCAGCAACAACACGGCCACCGGCGCCTTTTCGCTGACTTTCAACACAACCGCTAGCAACAACACGGCCACCGGCCAGCTCGCGCTTCAGAACAACACCACAGGCAGCCAAAACACCGCCATCGGTGAGGCCTCGCTCCAGAATAACAGCACAGGAGCCGGAAACACGGCCGTAGT
>CAVXWB010000181.1:0-37804 GCA_963765185.1 Bryobacterales bacterium | reverse complement strand
ACCGAACAGCAGACGGAATTGAGTTTGCGGCTTCTTGTTCTCGACCACCTCGAACTCATCTCTTGATCTGGGCATCGACTGGATTTACTCTGCAAGCAAGGGCTTGAGGGCGAGTTAGAGCAACGCTCAGTCCAGTGGCGTCACCCGAAGCCTATATCCCACACCGGGTTCCGTCGCGATATGGCCAGGTTGCGACGAATTGGTATCTAGTTTTTGGCGCAGCGATCTGATTGTGGTTCGCAGCATTTGTACGGCGTCGTCATCGCTTCTCTCGCCCCAGATCTCCTTAGCCAGGCGCCCCTGAGTCAAGAGTCTGCCGGCGTTGAGAACGAGTACTTTCATTAGGTTGTATTCCGTCTCCGTGAGTCGGACTGGCTCATTTGCGACGAGAACCGTCTGGCGGTTCACGTCAACTACGAGATCATCGACTGTGAAAACGCCCGCATCTTCAAGCGTTGCCCGGCGCAGTGCTGTGCGAATGCGAGCGAGCAACTCTCCGAGATCACAAGGCTTAGTTAGGTAGTCATCTGCGCCGGCATCCAAAGCTGCGACCCTGTCGGATTCCGTAGCACGAACGGAGAGGATGATAATCGGTGTCTGAACCGACGGCCGGAGACGACGGGTGACTTCGATTCCGTCAATACCCGGTAACCCAATATCGAGGATGATAACACCGGGTTGCACGACGGGAAGCGTCCGGAGGACCTCTTCGCCGTTGCTTGCCTCTTGAACGGAGTACCCCCGGGCAGTCAGCCGAGCACGAAGAACCTGGCGGAGCGGCGCCTCGTCATCGACTAGCAGAATTGTCGGGCCGTTCACGCACCCTCGAGCGAGATCGGATTGTGGCAACGATATTCCACAATTAAGATACTAGTCGTTGAGATGTCAAGAGCGCCTCAAGAAACGGCGTATGGGCGTCAAGAACTCGTCAAACATTTGAAGGCGCCACAGAGACGCGAGGCTCTGTCCTAAGCCGGTATCCCACGCCCGGTTCGGTGATGATGTACTGTGGGCGCGCCGGGTCGGCCTCCAGTTTCCGTCGCAGGTTGTTGATGTTGACACGCAGCAGATGCTGAGGGTCTTCGTAGTGTGCGCCACCCCACACCTCGCGAAGCAGTTGACGATGGGTAAGGAGCTTGTTTGCATGGGTCACAAAAGCCTTGAGCAGACTGTACTCAGTCGGCGTAAGCTGTACCTCTTTCTCGCCGAGTCGCACCGCTCGACCGGCGAGATCGACCGTGAGGTCGCCCGTCAAAAAGACTGGCCCGCTGTCTTGTTGACCAATACGGCGCGAGGTTGCACGAATCCGCGCCAACAACTCGCCCGATCCAAAGGGCTTGGTGAGGTAATCGTCCGCGCCCGCGTCTAACGCGGCGATCTTTTCGGACTCATCGGCTTGAACCGACAAAATGATAATCGGCGTCTGCGTCCACTCCCGAAGGCAGCTCGTGACCTGTTTTCCACCCACCCCGGGGAGACCGAGGTCGAGAAGAATAAGATCCGGACGGAAAGCCGGAACGACTTGCAATGCCTCTTCTCCAGTCGAAGCTTCATTGACCGAATATCCGTGCGCCTCAAGTGAAGCGCGGAGAAAACCGCGGATACCGGCTTCGTCGTCAACGATCAGTACCCGCAGTCCCGGACTACTCACGTCTTTTCTCCAATGGCAGGAATACGGCTACCTCCGTTCCTCCTTCCGTACGCTGCTTCGCGAGGATGCGGCCATTATGGGCTTCCACGAATCCCTTGCAGATCGAGAGGCCAAGGCCTGTCCCTTTGGGCACTCCCGGCACGGCAACACGGTAAAATTTATCGAACACGCGTTCGAGTTCACCCACTGGAATCCCTCTCCCATGATCGAGAACCCGAATTTCCAGTTGACCAGCGTCCAGCCGAGCCTGGATTTCGACTGGTCCGTCTCCTGGAGAATACTTTAACGCGTTGTCGAGCAAGTTGACGAGTACCTGCACCATTAGAACACCGTCCATAGGCACTAGAGGCAGACCCGGGGCGATGGTAACTAAAATCGCTTGGCTACGAGCCGATTCTCCAAGCTGCCGCAGTGCCTCCGCGACCACGTCGTGCACATCGCAAGGCTCGGCTTTCACTCGTATAGCCCCGCCTTCCAGACGCGTCATGTCGAGCAAGTTTTGAACGAGCCAGTTTAGTTGTTTTGCTTCGTCTTGAGCAGTTTTCAAAAGGCTCTTTTGTGTGGCTACATCGAGCAGCGACGCATCCTCCAATATGGTGTTCAGGACACCGAGGACCGAGGCGAGTGGTGTCCGCAGGTTGTGTGAAACAGAATTTAGAAGGGCTCTCTGAAGTTTATCGGCTTCCTGAAGTACCTCTGCACGCTTCGCGTTCTTTGCGAGATCGGCTCGCGTGAGCGCCAAGGCAGTTTGATCCAGGAAAATGCCGAATAGCTCGCGCTGATCGGGAGGAAGCAGATCCTTCGAACTTTTTGCCTGGAACCCGATCACGCCGACGATCCCCCGTCCTGTCTTGAGGGGGTGGTAGCGTATCCCTGAACCTGAAAACATTGCAGTTCCACAACCCGCCTCTTGTCCATTCTCGAATACCCAAGACGCGGTCTTGTTCTCACCTTCGTCGAAGACCAACTCCGCACTCGCAAAACGCACGATCAATTCTTCGGCGGCGGGCAATAATACGACGATGGGCCGCTGAAAGATCTCGATAAAATGGCGCGCAACCGCGTCCAGGATTTGATCTAATTCGTTTCCCGAGGCCAACGACTGCGTGAAGGAGTAAAGCGCCGCTACACGCATCTCCTTGCGCCGCGCAGCCCGCGCCTCTTCCCTAGTGGTGACCATTAGCGTGCTTACAATCAAGCCAACCGTCAGGAGCCCAATGAGGGTGATCAAATACCAAACGTCGCCGATTACAAAACTCTGAAATGGAGGGACAAAAAAGGAATCGAAGAGGAGCGCACTCGCTATAGCATTGATAATGACCGCCCATGGCCCCCATCGCACTGCGCTAAAAACAACGGCAAGCATGTAGAAGATCGCAAGATTGGGTGCTCGGATAACCGGCTCGATCCAAAAGCCCAAAATCGTGATGAGCCCCGCAATCGCCAAGCTGGCTGGAACGCCGCGCCATCTATTTTCCGGCGACACATCTCCCAGCCGGAGAACGCGATACTTCCACGAAAGCCCTGACCGGGTCGGAGAGTCCTCGCCGGCGCTGACGTGGGTCAGCAGGTTCGGAACCGCCGCGGACGGGACGTCGTCTGACATTTTACGACCTCTCTAGTGCTTCTAAGAGTTTAGGAAGATCTCCTCGGGTTGGCAAGGTGAGGACTCGTTCCAAGACACAGAGCCGAACATTCCACCGCGAAACTTGGCCGCCGGCTACCGTCTGGTAACGCCAAAGTCTCTCCGCGCCAGTTCCTCCCACAGTCGGTACGCGTGGCCCAGTGCTTCAATCGCTTACGGAGGGGCCTGTCGAGGAAATGCCTTGACGGCAATTTAACAGGCTCGCCGTCATTCTTGACGGCATCTTGACTCAGTTTACGTTAAAGTGTGGAGGTGCCATGTTAGCCTGATGTCCCGGAGCGTAATACTCGACGTAGTTTCCGGCCGGTTGCGGCACGCCGCATCAGGCTCTGCGCAAGCAAAAGGATCAAATGAGCCTCGTACAAGGAGAAGAAAGGAAGAAAATGAAACATTTACTCATACTCAGGAATCTTAGTTTCTTCGCCCTGCTGGCAGGTTTTGCCGGCATTGCCTCAGCCGCAGACGTCCAGGGAATCCTTATCGATAAGATGTGTTCGGCAAAGGCGATAAAGGGAGGCCAGGCAGCAGCGATCGCGCACGATCGGGACTGCACCTTGATGCCGCCTTGCCAGCAAAGCGGGTACGGAGTCTTCACTGCGGACAACAAGTATCTTACCTTCGATGACGCTGGAAACACCAAGGCGATCGCGGCGCTCAAGAAATCCAAGAAGAAGGACGATCTCAAAGTGACGGTCACCGGGGATGTCAAAGGCGACACGATCAAGGTTACCAGTCTAAAGCTACTATAGGCTGGACGCCGAGAGCGATTCTGCGCTGGGGGCCGCGCTCGCCGCACCGACTCTGCCTGTTCAGCTGGCGGTTGTGCTGCCAACCTGGCCGGACAGACCGAGGGCGGCCAGATGGCGGCGGCCTGATTTCAATGTCCGGCTAATTATCTTTACATAAATCCAGGAGATCGGCGGCGAGGAGTGAGGACTTCACCACAGCCGGAGATTACGAGAGGCTTGATATGAATTTCGAGTTCCCAAAGCGTCTCGGCAAGAACAATCTGGGGAGAAACAAAGTGAATCCATAAGAAGAAGCTTGCAACAGAGGTCCTGCCGTCAGATCTATCAAGTCAGCGGAAGGGATGTGGAGTGCAGGTTTTTCATCGGAGCGCAAACAGCCTTGCCAAGGTCAGCATTTTCGCTGTACTGCTTACGGTGTGTGGAATCGTGTGGGCTGCGTATAAGCTGAATGCCGGATCGTTCACCACCAAGGTGGGCGTGGCTCGAGATCAACCCGTTCCGTTTAGCCATAAACACCACGTTTCCGACGATGGCATCGACTGCCGGTACTGCCATACCTCTGTCGAGACTTCGGACTTCGCCGGACTCCCTCCCACGGATACGTGCATGACCTGCCACTCGCAGATCTGGACCAACGCGCAGATCCTGGAGCCTGTGCGGGAAAGCTTCCGCACGGGCAAGTCGATCGAGTGGACGCGCGTTCACGACCTGCCCGACTTCGTCTACTTCAACCACAGTATTCACGTGAACAAGGGGATCGGCTGCTCCACGTGTCACGGCCGGGTAGACACGATGCCGCTCATGTACCAGGTAAATACGCTCTACATGCAGTGGTGCATCGAGTGCCACCGCAATCCGGAAAGGAACGTGCGCCCCCGGGACCAGGTGTTCAATCCCACTTATGAGACTCCGGCGCCAAATCAAGACGAGATCGGACCGCGCCTGGTGGCGGAATACAAAATCAAGGATGCTCGCAATCTGACGGACTGCGCGACGTGTCACCGGTAAACCATGAACAAAGACATCCCTCAATACTGGCGTAGCCTGGAAGAACTGGCGCAGACCGAAGAATTCCGCGCCTACGTCGAGGACGAGTTTCCCAATCGTACTCCCGATTGGAACGATCCGGCGTCGCGACGCCGCTTCCTGACGCTGATGGGCGCGTCGATCGCTCTGGTAGGCGCGTCGGCGTGCACGGTCCAGCCCAAGGAAGTGATCGTCCCCTACGTCCGCCAGCCGGAAGAATTCATTCCCGGCGAGCCGCTGTACTACGCCACGGCGATGAGTAATGGCGGCATCGCGACCGGGTTGCTGGTCAAGAGCAATCTGGGGCGGCCGACCAAGATCGAGGGAAATCCGCAACATCCAGCCAGCCTCGGCGCTACCGACGCGACGATGCAGGCGAGCGTGCTGACGGTCTACGATCCGGACCGGTCGAGTTCGGTGACGCGCAACGGCTATATAGATACTTGGGCGAATTTCGTGGTGACGTTGTCTGGTGCGCGGGATGTTGCAGGGTTGAAGAAGGGCGCGGGGTTCCGCATCTTATCGGGAACCGTCACCTCGCCGACGCTAGGAGCGCAGATTCAGGAGTTCCTGACTGCTTTTCCTTCGGCAAAATGGCACCAGTATGAGCCTTGCGGGCGGCACTCGGCGCGAGCCGGCTCGATGACGGCGTTCGGCCAGCCGCTGAACACGATTTACCGGTTCGACCGCGCGAATGTGGTGGTTTCGCTGGATGCGGATTTTTTGTGCTCGGGAATGCCTGGGGGCGTGCGCTATGCCAGGGATTACAGCAACCGCCGCCGCGCCGCCGCCTTGAATGCGAGCGCCACGCCGCCGCGGCTTTATGTCGCGGAAGGCACGCCGTCGATCAGCGGGGGTATGGCGGAACATCGATTCCGCATGCGCACGTCGGAAGTGGAAGCGTTCGCCGTTGCGCTCGCCCAGGCGTTGAACGTTGGGGTGACCGGTACGGGCACGCCCTCGGAGGCGGTCACCGCAGTGGCTAAGGACCTGAACGCGAATCGCGGTTCGAGTCTGGTTATCGCGGGCGAGTATCAGCCGGCCCGCGTCCACGCCGTCGCCCACGCTATCAATCAGGCGCTGGGCAACGTGGGAAAGACGGTGACGTATACCGACCCGGTGGAAGTCAGTCCAGTCGATGAAATAGCCTCAATCGGCGAACTGGTCAAGGATATCGACAGCGGTGGGGTCGATACGCTGCTGATGCTCGGGGGCAATCCCGCCTACGACGCGCCCGCCGATCTCAATTTTCTGGAGACGCTGAAGAAGGTCAAGCTCCGCGCGCACGTGGGACTCTATTCGAATGAGACCGCGGCTTGGTGCCATTGGCACGTTCCGGAGGCGCATTATCTCGAATCCTGGAGCGATGCGCGGGCTTACGACGGCACCGCCAGTATCGTGCAGCCTTTAATCGCGCCCATCTACGACGGCAAAACCTTCCACGAAGTTATGAACGCGCTGGCCGGCGCGCCCGATCGTTCCCCGCATGAAACCGTGCGCGCCTTTTGGCAGAGCCAGCATAAAGGCGCGGATTTCGACGATTTCTGGCAGATCTCGCTTCACGACGGCATCTTGGCGGGAACGGCATTCCCGGAGAAGACGCCGCCCGCGGCCAAGACGCCAGGCCCCGCGCCGGCCTCCGCAAGCGGACTTGAAATTGTCTTCCGGCCCGATCCCGCCGTCGGCGATGGCGCGATGTCGAACAGCGGCTGGCTTCAGGAAATGCCGAAACCCCAGACGAAGATGACCTGGGACAACGCGGTCTGGATCTCGCCCAAGAGCGCGGCACACTATGGAGTCACCACCGGCGACATCGTCACGATGGAGTACCGCGGCCGCAAGGTGGATGGTCCCATATGGATCCTGCCGGGGCACGCGGACGAATCGGTGACGATTCAATTCGGCTACGGCCGCACCCGCGCCGGCAAGGTCGGCAACGACATCGGTTATAACGCCTACGCTCTGCGTTCGAGCGATGCGGTGTGGCAGGGCGCGGGCGTAAGCATTACGCGGAAATCGGGCGGCTATCCCTTTGCCACCACGCAACACACACAGACCATGGAGGAGCGCGATCCTTTCCGCACGGGCACCTTCGCCGAGTATCACCAGAAACCGGCATTCGCGAATCCCGAAGACAATCGCGTCGCGAACGACCACACACTGTTTCCTCTTTGGGATTACAGCAAAGGCTATAAGTGGGGCATGTCGGTCGACCTCACCGCTTGCGTAGGGTGCCAAGCCTGCACGATCGCTTGCCAATCTGAAAACAATATCCCGGTGGTCGGCAAGGTTGAAGTGGCCAAGGGCCGCCACATGCACTGGATTCGCATCGACCGTTATTACAGGGGCGACCTGGACGATCCCGACATGTATTTCCAGCCGGTGCCCTGCATGCATTGTGAAAACGCGCTATGCGAATTGGTGTGTCCGGTCGCAGCGACGGTGCATAGCGCCGAAGGCCTCAATGAAATGGTCTATAACCGCTGCGTGGGCACGCGGTATTGCTCCAACAACTGTCCGTACAAGGTGCGCCGGTTCAACTTTTTCCTGTATGCGGATTGGAACACGGAAAGTCTTTTCGGCTTGCGCAATCCGG
This sequence comes from Bryobacterales bacterium, assembly GCA_963765185.1. GTDB lineage: Bacteria > Acidobacteriota > Terriglobia > Bryobacterales > Bryobacteraceae > Palsa-187. The sequence continues at coordinate 30,137 of CAVXWB010000181.1, read as the reverse complement.
ACGTGACGGTGCGCAGCCGCGGCGTGATGGAGAAGTGCTCGTACTGCCTGCAACGGATCAACCGCGCCAAGATCGCATCCGAGAAAGCCGACCGGCGCGTTGCCGATGGCGACATTGTCACGGCGTGCCAGCAGGCTTGCCCGGCCGAAGCCATTGTGTTCGGCGATCTGAACGATCCCAACAGCCGGGTTTCCAAGTTGAAGCTCCAACAACGCGACTACGGACTGCTGGAAGAATTGAACACGCGTCCGCGCACGACCTATCTGGCGCGGCTGCGCAATCCGAATCCCGATCTGGAGAAGGGATAGCCCCAGGTGGAACCCGAAGATCAAGAATCGACAGCGGTGGCAACCATAGACCCGGGGCCGAACAAAGTCCTGGGGCCGGGGCACGATTTCGGCACGGTCACCGACGAAATCGCCGGCGTGGTGTACCGGCCCTTCCTGAAGACGCCGCCGCAAATGTTTATCGGCTTTGCGTGCGCTTTCCTGCTGGTGAACCTTTTAATGGTGGCCGTCACCTGGCTCTTCGCGAAGGGAGTCGGCATATGGGGCATCGTGATTCCGATCGCCTGGGGATTCGCCATCGTGAACTTCGTGTGGTGGATCGGAATCGGCCACGCGGGCACGCTCATCTCGGCCATTTTGCTGCTGCTCAAACAGGACTGGCGCACGTCGATCAACCGTTTTTCCGAAGCGATGACGCTGTTCGCGGTGGCGTGCGCCGGCATGTTCCCGATTCTTCATCTGGGGCGGCCGTGGCTGTCTTATTGGCTGCTGCCCTATCCCAACACGATGTGGCTGTGGCCGCAGCCGCGCAGTCCCCTGATCTGGGATGTGTTTGCCGTCTCGACCTACGCGACGGTGTCGTTCATTTTCTGGTTCACGGGCCTGATCCCGGATTTCAGCACCATGCGGGACAAAGCCGGCAACCCGGCCGCCCGGAAAATCTTCGGCGTGCTGGCGATGGGGTGGCGCGGGTCGGCCAGACATTGGGCTCGATATCAGAAGGCGTATTTGTTGTTGGCCGGCCTTTCGACGCCGCTGGTAATTTCAGTCCACTCGGTGGTGAGCTTCGATTTCGCGGTGGCCATCCTGCCGGGCTGGCATACGACGATTTTCCCGCCCTACTTCGTGGCCGGCGCCATTTACTCGGGCTTTGCCATGGTGTTGACACTGGCGATCCCGGTGCGCCGCTGGTATCACCTCGAGGATATGATCACCATGCGCCACATCGAGTGCATGGCGAAGGTGATGCTGGGCACCGGCCTGATCGTCGCTTACGGCTATGCGATGGAGGCATTCATCGCCTGGTACAGCGGCGGGGTGTATGAGCGCTACGCCTTTGTGAACCGCATGTGGGCCGGCGGTTATTGGTGGACCTACTGGGTCTTGATTCTCTGCAATATCGCAATTCCGCAGTTGTTGTGGTGGCGCAAGGTGCGCATGAGCGTCCTGAGCGTCTTCCTCATCGCGCTGGTGGTGAACGTGGGAATGTGGCTGGAGCGTTTCGTCATCGTCGTGACCAGCCTGACCCGCGATTTCGTTCCGTCATCCTGGGGCATGTACTACCCGACCATCTGGGACTGGAGCACATACCTGGGAACGATCGGAGTATTTTTGAGCCTGATGTTCCTGTTTATTCGCGGCCTGCCCGCCATTTCGATTTTCGAAATGCGCGAGGTGGTGCATGATTTGGAGCTCGAACATGCTCACGGAGACTAGACTTTCGTATGAGGTCGAACTATACGGCCTGATGGCCGAGTTCAGCCAGCCGGAGCCTCTGCTCCGCGCGGCCCGGCGCGCGCACGCGGAGGGCTACCGGAACATGGACGCGTATTCTCCAATGCCGGTGGAAGGCTTGGCGGAGGCCATCGGTTTCCGCAGCACTTTGGTTCAGCGCCTCGTGCTCGCGGGCGGACTTCTGGGAGGGACCGGCGGATTCATGCTGTGCTGGTGGATGACGGTGGTGGCCTTTCCGCACATCGTGGCCGGGAGACCTCTGAATAGCTGGCCGGCTTACATTCCCATCACCTTCGAAAGCATGGTGCTGGTGGCCTGCATTACGGCCGTTGTGGGTATGCTGGCGCTCAACGGGCTGCCGCAGCCTTACCATCCGGTTTTCAATGTGCCGCAATTCGAGCGCGCCTCCCGGGACAAATTTTTCCTGTGTATCGAGGCCTCCGATCCGAAGTTCGACCGGGAAGCCACGCGCGATTTTCTCGAGCGGCTCAATCCAGAGGAGGTGCTGGAGGTTGCGCCGTAAAATCACACTTCTGGCGTGCGCCCTGGCGCTAGCGGGCTGCCGGCAGGATATGCACAATCAACCGCGATACAAGCCGCTTGCGGGCACGGACTTTTTCGGGGACGGACGTTCGGCCCGGCCCGAAGTGGAAGGAACCGTCGCGCGCGGCCATCTACGCATCGACAGCGCACGGTTCACCGGTAAAGTGGACGGCCAGGAAGTCGATTATTTTCCGTTTCCGATCACCAGGTCCGACCTGCTGCGTGGCCAGGCCCGCTTCAACATCTACTGCTCGCCGTGCCATAGCCGGATCGGCGACGGCAATGGAATGATCGTGCTTCGCGGCTTCCATCAGGCCGCCTCCTATCACACGGAAAAGCTGATAAAAGCACCCGTCGGTCATTTCTTCGACGTCATCACCAACGGTTTCGGAAAGATGCCCAGCTACGCCGCGCGAGTGGAACCTGACGACCGATGGCGCATTGCCGCCTATATCCGGACGCTGCAACTTAGCCAGGACGCCACACTAGAGGATGTGCCCGCGGACCAGCGCGCGCAGATCGACAAAGGTCCGGTAACACCGCCCATCACACCGGGAGCCGCTCAATGACTCCCACCGATTCCGCCATCACGCGGATTGGGCAATGGCAGCGAAGGTCGCTGCTGGTGGGCATCGCCGCCACGCTGCTGGCGATCGCCGGCTTTCTTCTGAACCGCGAAGAGTTCCTGCGCTCCTATCTCTTCGGTTATTTGTACTGGCTCGGGATGGCGGTCGGATGTCTGGCAATACTCCTGCTGCATCACACCGTCGGCGGCAAATGGGGGATGATGATCCGCCGCATGTGCGAGGCGGGAGCGCGCACGCTGCCCTACATGATTATATTGCTCATCCCGGTCTTGTTGAACCTACCCACGTTATATCCGTGGGCCCGTCCGGAGGCAGCCCATGACGCCAATCTCGTGGCTAAATCGGCGTACCTCAATATCCCCGGCGTCCTCGCCCGCGCAGTGTTCTATTTCGTCATTTGGGGCCTCTATGCGTACTATTTGAGCAAGTGGTCGGCCGGGCAGGACCGCACCGGAGAGGAACGCTACATGAACAAGATGCGCCGCGTCAGCGGGGCGGGCCTGGTGGTTTTCACATTCGTGACCACGTTTGCATTCATCGACTGGATTATGTCGCTGGAGCCGCATTGGTTCTCGACGATCTACGGAGCGATGTTCCTGATCGGCCAGATGCTGGAGGCGTTTGCGTTCATGATTCTATTGGTGATCGTGCTTTCGCAGATGTCTCCTATCAAGGATTACCTTACCAAGCAGCACCTTCACGACCTCGGCAACATGATGTTTGCGTGGATGGTTTTGTGGGCGTACCTGTCGTTTTCGCAATTCCTCATCATCTGGGCGGGCAATCTGCCGGAAGAGATTCCCTGGTATTTGCGCAGGCTCAAGGGCGGCTGGGGATGGGTGGCGCTCACAATCGTTGCCTTCAACTTCTTCGTGCCGTTTGCTCTGCTGCTGCTGCGCAAGGTTAAGCGCGACGCCAGCCGCTTGTTCAAAGTCTGCGTACTGATGATTATCATCCGTCTGGTGGACGATTATTGGATTATCAAGCCGGCGTTCTATAACCAGCAGCTCAAGATCAACTGGATGGATTTCATAACGCCGCTGGCCGTGGGAGGCCTGTGGCTAGCAGCATTTTTTTGGCAACTTAAGTCTAGTCCATTGCTCCCGTTGAGAGATCCGCATCTCCAGGGGCCGCCGAGGGAGACCGTGTCGTTCTGAGGTTCGAGCTTATGGAAACGAAGCATCCCGCGCCAAGCCCCGAAGCAACAGGTCATGAAACCAAGGATGCGAGTGTTCGCGGGATTGTCCTCACCGGCCTGGGTCTGGCTATCGCCGCGGCGATTGCGTTTTTTATCGTCTACGGAATCTTTCAATATCTCTCGACACAGCCGGTCACCACAGCGCCGCCCAACCCCATGGCGGAAACCAGCGTCCAGCAGTTTCCGCCGGCGCCGCGCGTCGAAGAGCATCCGGCGGTCGAAATACAGGAATTGCACGCCAAGGAAGACAGCCTCCTTTCGACTTATGGCTGGACTGACAAAATGGCCGGGGTGGTCCGGATTCCGATCGACCGCGCCATCGATCTGGAATTGCAACGCGGGTTCCCGGTGCGGAAAAAGACGGTCACAAAATGAAACATTCCACTCTTGCGATTCCGGTCATGCTGTTGGCTTGCGGCGCAATCCTTCAAGCGCAAATCTATGCGCCTCCGGCGCCGACGCAACTGTCTTCATCGCCGTTGCTGAAGAATGTCGGCATCAATCAAAGGATGGGCGCGCAGGTGCCGCTCGATCTGGAGTTCAACGATGAAACCGGACAACTCGTCACGCTACGCCAGTATTTCGGAAAGCCGGTGATTCTGGCGCTGGTTTACTACGAATGCCCGTCGCTGTGCAATCTGGTTCTCAACGGCCTGGTTCGCAGCGTGAAAGATCTGTCGCTGACCGCAGGGGAGGATTATGACGTCGTCGCGGTGAGCTTCGATCCGCGCGAGACTCCGGAGATGGCGCGCGCCAAGAAACAAACGTACATGAAGGACTATAACCGGCCCGGAACTGAAAAGGGCTGGCACTTCCTTACCGGAGATGAGGCCGCCAGCAAGGCTCTGGCGGACTCGGTTGGCTTCCGCTTCGTTTACGATACGATGACCAATCAGTACGCGCACGGCAGCGGCATCATGCTATTGACGCCGGAAGGGCGCACGACTCGCTACTTCTTCGGCATCGACTATCCCGCCCGCGACGTAAAGCTCGGGTTGGTCGAGGCCTCTCACAATCGCATCGGATCTGCGATCGATCAGGTAGAGCTGTATTGCTTCCATTACGACCCGGCCAAGGGCAAGTACGGCCTGGTCATCATGAACGTGTTGCGTCTCGGCGGCCTGTTGACCCTGGGGTTGCTGGCCGGTTTCATGATCGTTATGTTCCGCCGCGACTTCCGCGCGCGGCATCCCGCGCATTATGAGGGAGAAGGAGGTATGACGGCCTAGAATGAGCATCTTCTCCATATTTCCGGATCGCGCCTCCACCACGGCGGGTCAAGTCGACCTGCTCTACACGTTCCTTCTTGTGGTGGGAATCGTGATGACGATTCTAATTTTTTCCGTCGTCGGGCTCTTCGCCTTCAAATACCGGCGTAAAGACCCGCATTACCGCCCCAAGGCGATCCACGGCTCGCTCCTTCTCGAAATCACGTGGAGCGTGATCCCGTTTTTCGTGATGCTGGTGATGTTCGCATGGGGAACCAAGCTTTATTTCCAAAACTACACGCCCCCGCGAAAGGATACGCTCGATATCTATGTGGTCGGTAAGCAATGGATGTGGAAAGTGCAATACCCCGATGGCCAGCGTGAGATCGATGAGTTGCACGTGCCCACCGGCCGGGCGGTGAAACTCACACTCGCGAGCGAAGATGTCCTCCATAGCTTCTATATTCCGGCGTTTCGTCTCAAGCACGACGTGGTGCCCGGCAGCTACGAGACTTACTGGTTTGAGGCAACCAAGCCAGGCCGCTATCACATCTTTTGCGCTGAATACTGCGGAACCAATCACTCGGAGATGAAAGGCTGGGTGACGGTAATGAGCCCGAACGATTATCAAGCCTGGCTTCAGAACGGCGTTCCGGAAGAGTCCATGGCGGAGCAGGGACAGAAGCTGTTCGATAAATACGGCTGCGTCACTTGTCACGTAACCGACCAGCAAGGGCACGCTCCGTCGCTGACGAATCTTTTCGGACACCCGGTGCAACTCGACGACGGACGGACCGTCATCGCCGATGAAGCCTTCCTTCGTGAGTCGATTGTCAATCCCGGCGCAAAAGTCGCTAAGGGATACCAGCGGAATGTCATGCCGGTGTTTCAGGGCCAGATTAGCGAAGAGGGACTGCTGCAACTGATCGTTTACATTAAGAGCTTGGCCGATTTGAATGTGGCGTCCGAGACCCCCCGCGGTAGCCCGGCTGGCGCGATTCCACCTGCCCAACCGGTTCGCAAGCAATGAGGAGCCTACTATGAGCACGACCTTGCCGCACCCTCTTCACGTTGGAGAGCGGACTAATTACCTCAACGTCGACTACGGGTGGAAATCATGGCTGTTCACGACCGACCATAAGCGGATCGCGCTGCTGTACCTTTTCTCCGTTACGGCATTCTTTTTCCTGGGCGGCCTTTTCGCGGTGGGAATGCGGATTAATCTGCTCACGCCCGAGGGGATCTTTTCCCACGATACTTATAACAAGCTGTTCACGATGCACGGGATTATCATGGTGTTTTTCTTCCTGGTCCCGTCCATTCCGGCGACGCTGGGCAATTTTCTAATTCCGATCATGATCGGCGCGCGCGATCTCGCGTTTCCGCGCATCAATCTGTTGAGCTGGTATATTTACATCGTCGGCGGGATCGTGGCGCTGTTCGCCATCGTCAAGGGCGGCGTAGATACCGGCTGGACGTTTTACGCTCCCTTTAGTACCACTTATTCCAATACCCATGTCATCCTGGCTGCGGTCGCGATCTTTATTTCCGGCTTTTCGTCCATCCTCACAGGCCTCAACTTTATCGTCACGGTCCACAAAATGCGCTGCCCGGGCATGACCTGGTCGCGGCTGCCGCTGTTCGTCTGGGGGCATTATGCCACCAGCCTGATCCAGGTTCTCGGCACGCCGGTGATCGCCATCACACTCTTCCTGCTGGGCATGGAGCGCCTGTTCCACGCCGGCATCTTCGATCCGACCCTGGGAGGCGATCCCGTGCTGTTTCAGCACCTGTTCTGGTTCTACTCGCACCCCGCCGTGTATATCATGATTCTTCCCGGAATGGCCGTGATCAGCGAGATCGTACCATGTTTTTCGCGGAAAGGAATCTTCGGCTACGAGTTCGTTGCGTTTTCGAGCCTAAGCATCGCGGTGCTCGGCTTCGTCGTTTGGGGCCATCATCTGTTCGTCGCCGGACAATCGATGTACGCCAGCATGGTTTTCTCTTTCATGAGTATGGTCGTTGCCGTTCCATCGGCAATAAAGGTGTTCAATTGGACCGCAACCATGTACAAGGGATCGGTCTCTTTCGAAACGCCCATGCTCTACGCCTTCGGTTTCATCGGACTGTTCACCATCGGCGGTCTCACGGGTCTGTTCCTGGCGACCATGGCGTTCGACGTTCACGTTACCGATACCTACTTCGTGATTGCGCATTTCCACTACGTCATGGTGGGAGGCATGGTGATGGCCTTCATGGGAGGCATTCACTTCTGGTTTCCAAAGATCACCGGCCGGCTGTACCCGGAAAACTGGGGCCGGATCGGCGCAGCGGTTGTATTCATTGGGTTCAATCTAACCTTTTTTCCGCAGTTCATTCTGGGCTATCTTGGGATGCCGCGCCGCTATGCGAGCTATGCGCCTGAATTCCAGATGTTGCACGTGATGTCATCCGCGGGCGCCTCGATCCTCGGGATAGGCTATCTGATTCCGATCGTTTACCTGACATGGGCCTGGAGGAAGGGCCCGCGATCGCCGCAGAACCCATGGGACGCCAAAGGCCTCGAGTGGGAACAGTCCCCCACCCCGCCGCCCACATTCAATTTCGATGTGCCCCCGGTGTGCACCGAACCGGCATACAACTATTCCGGTCACGCGACGGAGGTGGAGCTTGGCTGATCTCGAGACCCACCCCGTGGCGCATGCGCAAGGGCTGAAGCATCACTTTGACGACAGCGCGCAGCAGCTCGAATCGTCGACGCTCGGAATGTGGGTATTTCTGCTCACGGAAATCATGTTTTTCGGAGGTATGTTCGGCGGCTACACGGTCTATCGCAACATGTACCCGGGGGCATTCGCCAGCACCAGCCAGTACATGAATCTGGCCATCGGGTCGATCAACACCGGCGTTCTCATTTGCAGCAGTTTCACGATGGTGCTGGCGGTGCGCGCCGCGCAGCTCGGCAAAAAGAAATCGATTATCACTTTTCTCGTGCTGACGCTCATTCTTGGCTGCGTGTTTCTGAGCCTCAAGTACGTCGAGTATTACGAGAAGTGGGAGGATCATCACATCCCCGGTCCGGGTTTTCGATACGCGGATGCGCAGTACTTCCATCAGGCTCAGATTCTGTTCTTTCTTTATTTCGCTATGACCGGATTGCACGCCTTGCATATGATCGTCGGCGCAGGGCTGCTCACCACTCTGATCGTGATGGCGGCGCGCAATCGCTTCAGCGCGGAGTGGTACACGCCGGTTGAAATGGTCGGCCTGTACTGGCACTTCGTTGACATCGTCTGGATTTTCCTGTTCCCGTTACTATACCTGATAGGACACACATCCTCATGGGGAGGCTGAGGCCGTCATGACGCACAAAGTCGTTTCCGTGAAGACTTTCGCCGCGGTATTCCTGGGTCTGATCGCGCTTACCGCCACCACCGTGGGCGTTTCGAGGATCGAGCTGGGCGAGTACAACTTCGTCGTCGCGATGACCATCGCCGTGATGAAGGGAAGCCTGGTGGTCTGGTTTTTCATGGATGTCAGACGCGGCAGCTCGTTGACCAAGCTATTTGTCGGCGCTGGGCTCTTCTGGTTGGCGATCCTGCTTGTCTTCGTGTTGAGCGATTATCTTAGCCGTGGATGGCTGCCGGGGCCGAAGTGGTGGTGAAGTGAGGTCCGTATCCGGATGCGCCCGGTTGGGGTGAGATTAAGCTACATTTTCATCTCGCCAGTGCAATTGTTTGTTGTGGGTCAACGCGGCGGTTTGAAGTAATCATGTATCGCCTGTTTTCATGTAAACACCGAGGCCTGGCAGCGCCGCCATGGCTGCGTTTGTATTTACCAACGGCATATGCATAAATTCACTCGACTTTCGCTGATGGCTTTCTTGATTTACGTAGAGGATGGCTCACGGCCCACACAGGCCCAAGTAAAAGAGAAGAGTACGAGAGATGAAAACATCCCGGACCAGGCTCTCATTGCACGCGGCAAATACATCGTCGAGGGAGTAGCGATGTGTGAACGCTGCCATACGCAACGCGACGAGCATGGCAACCCCGACCGGGCACATTGGCTGATGGGCGGACCTACGCAGACGCGACCAACTTATCCCTCGCCAGACTGGGCGATTAGAGAACCCCGCATTGCCGGTTCTCCTCCGGGAACGGACGCTGAATTCATTAGGCTGCTGACCACCGGAATCTCTCGCACGGGCCGCCCCCCCAATCCGCCGATGCCACCCTTTCGCATGACAAGGGAAGACGCTGAAGCCGTACTAGCTTATCTCAAGTCTCTCAGGTGACGACCACGCCTCCCGCCCTAGCGGCTGCGGCCTCAACGCCGTTTGGTAGCCACCGCTCGATGCGACGGAAGGGCTACATCAATTAGGCGCTTGCGACTACCATGCGCCGGGTCGAGGCGGCTGTTGGGCTGTTTCGACACCCGCGGTAGATTCGTTTCGCACCTCTGGGGAAGAGTACCATCGATAATAGATCACGATCACCTCCGTCAGCAAAATGGTTGCGGAGCCGATCCAGAACAGCAAACCGGCGGTCTCTTGATCGGTCTCGCGTGTAAAGCTCCAATCCTTTACGAGCGAGTCGGAGATGTGCAGCGTGTCGACGGACCTGAGGTAATGCGAAGCGGACCATGCCGGCCCGAACGCGGCGAAGAGCCCGATCAGCGAGCACCAGACAGTGGCCGCCGCGAGATAGAGAAGGGAGTTCGGAACCAGCGGAATACGCTGTTCCCGTATTGGAGAATGAAGGGGCCACCAAAACAGCGCGCCACCGGCCAGCAAGGTGGCATATTCCGCACAGCGGACGGCATCGCTGGCCAGAGCCGCGTTCAGCAGGCGGGGGAAATACCACATCGATAATGCAGCCATACCGGTAACCCAGGTGAGGCAGGACGAAACCCGCAAGCGATCCAAATGCAAACGCCGAACCGCATTCTCAGGAGCGCCCAGCACAAATAGATACGCGGCCAGGAGGCCGATTAGCATCTGCTCGAGCGCTTCGGCGGTGAACAAATATTGACGCGCAAGAAGATCCAGTGGCGAGCACACTATGGCCGCAAGGAAAACATCACCGGCCAGGAACCATGCAAGTTTATGCGATGGGCGGAAGCCAGCGAGTATAGCGTAGAGCGCCAGCGCGGCGACGCAACAGAAGAGACCCGGGGCGGACCAGCGCCAAGCCAGGGAGACAATAACGAGCGTGTGCATTGCTTTAGTTCTAGCCGCGGCCCGATCTCACAAGGCCACAATTAGTATGCACCCCATGAACACCGCTTGATCAGCGAATCGCACGGGATGAACACGCTCAAAGCGCGAGCCGGAGTGGGGCGCAGAGCCACGGGCAACGCCGGACCAAACACCGGCTGGCGATAGAAGGAAGCGCGAGCCACACCGAGCGCCTCACAAGCTGACGCGATGCCGACGGTGGGCGCGAGTTGATCGACGGCATTCATAAAAGCTTGTCGATCTCTTCTTGCGTTGGCAGCGGCCACCCCAACAGCGTGCCCAGTGTTTTTTGGACATCAATGATGATGGCGGCTTTGCGCAGCTCTTCGGTGAGGCGAGCGTTGTCCTTCTGGAGCTTCTGCACTTCTTCCTGGACCGGATCGCGCTTGGATTTCGGGCCGCGCTTCTGGGGCGCGAGGGCCTGGCGAACCACGGCCTCGCGTTCGCGCCGCCAAGCAGTCGAAATCCCCACGCTATAAGGCTCCGCGCCGACCCCGAACGGCGATCCCGGAACTGGAGTGAGTGCGCCGGTGGTCGGATCGACGCTGAAGGCCGAGACATTACTGGAGCCATAATTTGCCGAATAAAGGAAGCCTCCCGAAGGGGCAATCGTCACACGGTAGGGACTAGACCCCGCCGGGAACGGCGAACCTGCTATCGGACTAAGATCCCCGGTCGTTGGGTTGATGCTGAATCCCGAGACAGTGCCCGAAGACTGGTAGTTCGCCGCATAGGCAAAATTCCCAGATGGCGCGACCACGATGCTTTCGGGGACAGGCGTCGCGAAGACTGCCTGTTGAGTAAGCGCTCCGGTGGTCTGGTTAATACTGTAGAGTGAAATTGCATTCGAAACCGAGTCAGCCACATATGCAAAGGCGGGGCTCTGAGCAAACAATGAGCTTGTGCCCACAAGCGTCAAAGAGGCTACGGAAAAGAACTTGGGCATGCTGTGACCGATTTCTCCATAATTCCGAACTCCCGTCGTTAGGCCGTAAGATTTTTTAATCCCGGCGGTTTGGGGCGCGGGATTGGGAAAGCGCGTCAGAGCCTTCACTTCCGAACCGGTGCGGATATAGTAATTCGGCGGATCGGCAGGGCTTTCACGGCGGGTGAGCAGGCGCGCGCCGCTATCGTCGAGCAGGGCCACGATGGTTTCGTACGCGCTGCTATCGGAATGAAAGACCCTCTGCGCCTTGCCGGTGGCGAGATTGAAACGATCGAGGAACGGATGATCGCCGGTGGGAGAAGAGCCTTCTCCGGACAGATAGATCTCATCGCCGGATTGGATCACCTGGAGGCGGCCGTCCAGGGTGGTTTTGAGAACGGGAGTTCCGGGATCGCGATAGGCATCGCGTTCGTTGAGACTGAAGACCAGTCGCGCGTTTGTGTCGGCCGGTTTGTCCAGACTGATTTCGAATGTGCGCACGATGCGCTTGACGCGTTCGTAATCCTGCACCAGCGCCATGCCGCCGGCCAGCGGTTCCAGGCTGCGGAACCGCTGCTCGGTCTTGAAGATCTCTTTCGGCGGCGCGCTGAAAGGAGCGGCGATCATTTTGATTTCGTCGCGATACGGGACCTTGGTTTTGGGTTCGCCGCCGTCGAGCGCCTCGGCCCAAACCAGCGTGGCAGGCCTGTCCGGCAACCATTGGTAAGACCGGAGACCGGTGCGCACGCCCGCCAGCGGAACGCGGTCCTCCAGGGGAAGACTCGCCACCTTGTATTCAACTTTCCCATTGCGATCCCAGACTTCCACTTCCTGCGGGAAGGATCCGGCGGGCCTTTGGTAGGAATACGGTTTATGCAGCCAGCCGACCAACACATGAGCTTGGTCGGGAGACGGCCGGACCATGGCGTAGATTCTGGGTTTGCCGAAGGGAGTCGATCTTCCCGTAGCCGCATCGAGATAGACCAGCTGCGCGGTTGCGTAGTAGTCAAACAGATCCTCGTCATGTGGGGTGGACAGCAGATCCTCGAACGTTGGCGCGGGCCCGCCGTTGCCGATGCTCTCCTGCACATGCGGACCTTTAGGGATCGCAGGCTCGATCGGCGCGGGCCCGCGTGCGCCGGGGACGGTGCTGACGATCAGCGTGCGGTTGTCGCCCAGCCACTGGATCGCTGGCGCCGCCGGTCTGGACCCCGTTGACGCTGAGGCCGGAGATCCGGCGCGCTTGCCCCGTCGATGGCGACCCGATCCATAATTCGATGCCTTTGGCGATCATGTTGGTGAAGGCGAACTGCTTGCCGTCAGGGCTCCAGACGGGAGCGCCGAATTTCCCATCACGCGGTAGCGCGACGGCTATATCCTCTCCTCCGGGCAGCCGTTTGATCGCCAACGAGACGTAATAGGCCGCCATGTGCAGACCGTTGGTGTTGGCATCCACGCGGACGCCCGCCAGTGGCAGAAACGGCTGCGCGACTTCGGCGATGGGAGGATACCGGACCCCTTGCAGAAAGATCGCGTAGTCGCGCTGTGGGCTAACGGAAATAACGGGAGCGGGCGGAGCGTTCAAGACGTCGCGGATTTCCGCGGGAGGCTGCTGGTACGGGAAATCGCCGGCCCAGACAGGCCCGGCAAAGACAAACGCGGAAAGCCCCAGAAACAGAAGTGGGAGTCGACCTATCATTCTCGATTTTGTCCTTCGTGATATCGGGCGGGACATCCGGGTCCCGAGTTGCCACGTGTGGTTAGAACTGCTGGTAGACGTCCGCTTTTGGCGCCAGTTTTCACATAGTATACACCCGATTCCAGCGTATCGATCCTGTTTGCGCTTTGCCAGTCGGCATACCACGGGAGATCCATAAGATTTACTGATTGCGATGATCCAAACATTTGTCTTGAATCTGCGAGGAGTCGCGCCCATACTAAAATCGTGGTGGTACGGTACAAGACGGGAAGCTCGCGGGGGAAGATTTCTCTGCATGTGTTCCTCCGCTTGACCGCCATGGACGTCTGCTGCGGCCCCCCTTTGCACACCTCGGTTCGCTAATTGCCTACCTGACGTGTGTAGTTAGAAGGAGGGCGTATGTGCCTGCCCGAGAAAACTCCGAGGGCAGAAATTGTTCATGCAGAAGTGATTTGCTGCGGCTCATTGCAGCGCTGCGGCTCATCGATGAGAGACATGGATGTTGGCTGCCACGCCGACATCGGAGCCGATGCTGCAACTGCTCGATACCAAATAGCGAACCCGCGCCGGCACGTTTCCCTGCGCGTGCTTCTCCGCCTGACCGCCATGGATGTTTGCTGTGGTCCCCCCACTAGAGTGCTTACTTTTCTCATTGCTTAACTGAGTTTTTGAGTAAGAAAGAGGGCACCCGTATGTCCTTTAGAAAAGGAAGAATTCCATGGGAAACAATTTTTCTGTTCGTGTTCCGCAGTGGACGGAACCGAGACTTCAATTCCGGCAAGGGTGGGAAGTGATTCCGGAAGAGTCAGAGGTCTTGTTCCTTCACCGCATCAGCGCCATTGTCAGCTCCAAGAGGTTGTTGGACGAAATACTGGGTGAAGTGATTGGGTTTACGATTCAAGCCACCGACTGCGACGCATGCCTGGTGTATTTGCTGGATCGGGCCACAGGTGAGGTTGTTCTGCGCGCCTCACAGGTACCTCACGCCGCCGCACTCGGCAAATTGCGAATGAAGATCGGGGAGGGTGTGACAGGCTGGGTGGCGCAACATCAGTCCATTGTGGCATTGTCGGAGAACGCCTCCGCCGACGCGAGATTTATCGCATTTCCGGGCTTGATCGAAGACACATACCAGGTGTTTCTCTCGGTTCCACTGGTCAGTGCCGGCGATCTGGTGGGTGTCATCAATGTTCACCATCTGGAAGCGCACGCGCACAGCGACTTGGAGATCGACAGGCTCCGATTTGTGGGCGAGCAATTGGGCCTGGCAGTCGCGAAGAGCCTTCTCCAGGAAGAAAACAGCCGTTTGCTCGAGGAGACGCTGGAGGTCAGGCGCGCGCTCGAAACCCGCAAAGTCGTGGAAAGGGCAAAAGGAATCCTACAGCGCAAACTGGGTCTGTCCGAGGAGGAAGCGTATCTCAAGCTGAAGGATCAAAGCCGCAATCTGCACAGGCCGATGAAAGATCTCGCCGACGCAATTATTCTGCTTGAGAACCTGGGACGCCAGGGAAGCGGCCCGTCAGAAGACTGACGCCTGGTGACCTGGCGGGGAGCCAGTCTCCGCTCCCCGCTATGGGTGGTGATGGCTACGCGTGGTGATGATGATGGTGGCCTGATGAAACCGGGACGCCCGACGCGGTCAGCCCGCGGCTCTTCTGTTCCAGCAGCCAGTCCGTCACCTGGTCCAGCCCGGTACCGTTCATAAGGTTGGTGAAAACGAAGGGCGCGTCGCCCCGCATGCGGCGCGCGTCGCGGTCCATGACTTCGAGCGACGCTCCTACGTGCGGCGCCAGATCGATCTTATTGATCACCAGCAGCCCGCTCCGCTTGATGCCAGGCCCACCCTTGCGCGGAATCTTGTCGCCGCCCGCAACGTCGATCACGTAAATAAAGGCGTCCACCAGTTCCGGGCTGAACGCCGCCGCGAGATTATCGCCGCCGCTTTCGACGAAGATCAGCTCCAGGCCGGGATGCGCGGCTTCCAGTTCCGCGATGGCCTCCAGATTCATGGACGCATCTTCTCGAATCGCCGCGTGCGGGCATCCGCCCGTCTCCACGCCGAGCACACGCTCCGGCCGGCAGCGTTCCCTGGCGGATCAGGAACTCCGCATCTTCCTTGGTGTAGATGTCGTTGGTGACCACGCCCAGGTTCACTTCCGGCCACAGCCGCTTGCTCAGACGATCCACCAACGCAGTCTTGCCGCAACCGACCGGCCCGGCGATTCCCACTCGAAACGCTCTCATATCGACATTTCCTCCGCCTTTAAAACAGAAAATATCGTTGCGCCAGCGGCAGCACCGCGCGCGGGCTCGCAAGTCAGCAACTCACCGTCCGCGCGCACTTCATACGTCTCCGGATCCACCTCGATCCTGGGCGTCGCGGAATTGTGAATCATGTCCCGCTTGCCGATCGCGCGGCAGTTCCGCACCGCCACGGCGCGCTTGCGGAAACGCTCTCCGATGCCTTCGGCGAGCGACGCGTGCGGAAACGAACGTCACCGAAGTGGCTGCGGTAGCGCCGCCGAAGGATCCGAACATCGGGCCGGTAAATCACCGGCTGCGGCGTGGGAATCGAAGCGTTGGCGTCGCCCATCACGCTCCAGGCGATGAAGCCGCCCTTGACCACCATCTCCGGCTTTACGCCGAACATCGCCGGCTTCCACAGCACCAGGTCGGCCAGCTTGCCCGGCTCGATCGATCCCACCTCGTGCGCGATGCCGTGCGTCACCGCCGGGTTGATGGTGTACTTGGCGACATAGCGCCGCACGCGGAAATTGTCGTTGCGCGCGGAATCCTCGGGCAGAGCGCCGCGCTGGATCTTCATCTTGTGCGCGGTCTGCCAGGTGCGCGTCACCACTTCGCCGATGCGCCCCATGGCCTGCGAATCGCTGGAGATCATACTGAAAACGCCCAGATCGTGCAGGATATCTTCCGCGGCGATGGTCTCCGGACGGATGCGGCTTTCCGCGAAGGCGACGTCTTCCGGCACCAGAGGATTCAGATGATGGCACACCATCAGCATGTCGAGATGTTCCGCGATGGTATTGACGGTGTAAGGACGCGTGGGATTGGTCGAGGACGGCAGGATATGCGGCAGCGCGGCGATGCGGATAATATCCGGCGCATGGCCGCCGCCCGCGCCCTCGGTGTGATAGGTGTGGATGGCGCGTCCCGCGATCGCGGCGATGGTGTCTTCCACGAAGCCGGCTTCGTTGATGGTGTCGGTATGGATCGCCACTTGGACGTCGAAATCGTCGGCCACCCGAAGGCAGGCGTCGATGGCGGCCGGCGTGGTGCCCCAATCCTCATGCAGCTTTAAGCCGCACGCTCCCGCCCGCACTTGTTCGGCCAGCGGCTCCTTGGTCCCCGCGTTGCCCTTGCCTAGAAAGCCGAAATTCATGGGCCAGGCATCGGCGGCTTCGAGCATGCGAGCCAGATTCCAAGCGCCAGGAGTGCAGGTGGTGGCTGCGGTTCCGGTGGCCGGTCCCGTGCCTCCGCCGATCATTGTTGTTATTCCATTGGAAAGCGCCTCATACACCTGTTGCGGCGAGATGAAGTGAATATGGCTGTCAATCGCGCCCGCCGTGACAATCAGGTTTTCGCCGGCGATCACTTCCGTGGAAGCGCCCACCACCAATTCCGGATCGACGCCCTGCATCGTATCCGGATTGCCCGCCTTTCCGACTTTGACGATGCGTCCGTCGCGGATTCCGATGTCGCCTTTAACAATGCCCCAATGGTCGAGGATCAGGGCGTTGGTGATCACCAGATCGAAGACGCCGGACGCGCGGGTCGCGCGAGAGCTCTGCCCCATGCCGTCGCGAATCACCTTGCCGCCTCCGAAGGTGATCTCGTCGCCGTAGGCAGCGAAGTCCCGTTCTACTTCTATGATCAGATCGGTATCGGCCAACCGAACTCGATCGCCAGTGGTCGGACCATAGAGATCCGCATAAGTGCGTCTTGGAATGGAAAGGCTCATTGGGACCCCTTGCCTTGGTGGCCCAGGACCACTCGTTCGCCCGCGAACTCCACCAGGCGGACTTCCTTTTCCTCGCCCGGCTCGAATCGCACGGAGGTGCCCGCCGGAATATTCAGGCGCATGCCGCGCGCGGTTCCCCTTTCAAAATCGAGGGCGTTGTTGACTTCAAAGAAATGGTAGTGGCTGCCCACCTGGACGGGACGGTCTCCGGTGTTCCTCACGACCAGAAGCGCGGTCTTGCGGCCCACGTTGGCCTCGATGGGGTTGGGTTCGAGAAAGTATTCGCCTGGTTTCATGTTTATTGAATTGGATCGTGTACCGTTACAAGCTTGGTTCCGTCGGGAAAAGTCGCCTCCACCTGAACTTCGTGAATCATTTCAGGGATACCTTCCATCACGTCGCCGGTCTCGAGCACCGTCTCTCCCAGAGTCATGATCTCCGCCACGGTTTTCCCATCGCGGGCCCATTCCAGGATCTCGGCGGTAAGAATTGCGATGGCCTCCGGGTAGTTCAGCTTCAACCCTCGCGCGCGCCGTTTGCGCGCCACATCGGCTGCAACGTAGATCATCAAGCGCTCCTGCTCGCGTGCCGTCAAGTGCATGCGCTCACCTCCCTAGTAAATCTTTCGTGGCGGAACGGGGTCCTCGCCGGTCACGGCCCGCCGCGCCATGCGCCAGAAATCCGTCAATGCGCCGGGGATGAACCGGTTGGACGTGCTCAACCCGCGGACAATCACTCCATCCGAAACCAATGTGCTGGCGCCCCACATCGTCTCTCCACGGCGCGTTTGCCGCGCAGCCGCCGTATTCAGGGCGTCTTCCAGATCGCGCCAAAACGCGGCGGGCCTTCCATCTTGACACACATACAGACTGGAGACGTAGGAGTATTCCCGCATTCGCGCGGTCACTGCAAGCGGTCTCTTCAAGGGCTCCAGTAAAAAATCCTCCCGCAGCAGTGGACGATTGCGCGTGCGCACCTGGCTTTCGATTCGCAGACTCTCGAACGCGAAGGATTCTCCGGAGGCTTGGCGTCCCGGCGCAAGAGTCTCCCACCAGAACAGGGACGCGCCGGCATCCAATCGCATTTTCGTGCGCTGGGTGTGCCGCGAGCCGGCGTAGGGAATTAATGGATCGGGCAGGTATTCGAGCCTTGCGTTCTCGCCCACAGAGAAAGTTGCGTCTTGCTCGGAGTCGAGCGCTCCGGCGCGGTGCCGATACAACCGGGTCGCTCCCGTGGTTGTGATTTGCGCGTTTGCTCCGGCCTGCACCGTGACATCCAGCGCGAGGCGATCTCCGGCCAGCACGCCGCCCGAAACGTTGTTCAGATGCACCAGCACTCCAGAGCCCGGCTGACGAAACGCGCGCACCACCTTCCACGGCGGATCCTGGCGATTCACCCTGAGCCGGTTGGGCTCGAAGCACAGCGTCAACTGATGAACAGGCGGGTTTCGAGTGAGCCGTGCCGCATCGACGCCAGCTCCGGATACGGACTGAAGCACCAAACCTCCTCACACTGATTTATCTCAAACTGCGCGGCCCGAGCGATCGCGGGCTTCAGGCTCCAAAGAATCTTACTCGCCGCGAGTTGGCCCAACGGCATCAGACGCTGGCACGCGGAAATGAGGCCAGCCATGGATTGGTGCAAGTAGGCCAGCACGACCGCCTTCTCCGCGACGCCCAGAACCGCGCCCGCGGCTCCAAAGGCGACGCAGTAATGCAGTTCGGTTTCGAGCACCGCGACGCCCGCAAGGGCGTTCACGAGTTCAACGAATCGACGCCCTAGTTTTAGGCTCGCGTCGCGCGATTCGCGAACCGGTTTTCGCGCGCTGAATTCAGAACTGATATCGCGAAGCAACGTACCCTTTGCGCGCCACGACCGGCGGACGAACGCCGCCTCTAAAGCTCCGGTTTCCTCAAGATGATCGTGAAAGAAGGCTTCGAGCGACGCTGGCGCGATCGACCCTTCCTCGGCCATGGTTTCAAGCCCAAACGAGTGCGCCGATCCACCGATCGGAATCGCTGAATCGGCGAGTTGCAACAATCGCAATAGTGACGCGTCATCCACGGCAATCATGACGTTGTATCCAATCGTACCCGAACCGGGCTGGCGCTTCGCACCCGGTGCAAAATTTGCCATTCCCCCGCGGGGTCCTGGCAAGTGATATACTCCCTGGGGATTTAGCGCAATGTCTGCGCGCTTTTTGGCAGCACTCTGTAGCGTGCTGAGTTTCGGCCTTTCCAGTGGCCGGGCGGAGCCCGTCTCTTCTCCCGATCACAGAGTGGTTGTGTACCTCCAGAAGGGATTGTCCCCCGAAGTCGACCGTACCGTCTCCTACATGCGGCGCGAGTTGGAGACGCTGATGCAAACGGCGGGATACAGAGTGGAGTGGAAAGTTTTGGGGAATCCCTCCGGCGAAGACGAGAGCGTTATCTCGGTGGTCGAGTTGCGGGGCGCTTGCCGCGCTCCCCGGGAGAAGGCCTACGTAAAGCCTGTCGAGAATGGAGCCAGCCTGGCTTCGACGGCCGTGGACGGCGATCGAGTCCTTCCTTTCACCTGGATCAATTGCGAGACTCTCACGCAATTGCTGGCGCCCCGGCTCGCAAGAGTGGCATCGGGACGGCGGGATTTCCTGTATGGGCGGGCGATGGGCAGGGTGCTGGCGCATGAGTTATACCACCTGCTGGCGAACAAGCGCGGGCATACGGAATCGGGCGTGGGGAAATCCTCTTTCAGCGCCAGCGACGTGCTCGGCGAGCACTTCACCTTTGAGGGTTCGGCGTTGCCCCGGGTTAACCCGCAGGACTCCAGCGCTTTGATAGAGCCGGCAAATACGGAAGAGCCGGGCGCCAGCGGTCGATAGGAAAAGCATTTACTTGGCCTGCTTCTGGTTCTGACGCGGAGCCTGGGGCTGGACTGTGAACTCAGGCAAAGCGAGTTTTTCGGGTTTGTCTTTGATGCTTTGGAATGCCTCGTTCAACTCCAGAACGTTGGCCCGAGTCAGTTCCAAACGATGCTCGTTGGGTTGATAGGTTGTGCCGCGCGGATAGTCGAGATAGGGCGTGCTGGTCTGCTCGATATGGGTGCCCAATACGTGCGCGATGGCGTGAGTCCGGGCGAAATCGGCCAGACGCTGGGCGCTCGCGACGTAAGCCGCCAAGTCGGAGACATAGAGACGCCCCGGATACAAACTATCGCCGGTCAGGAGATTGCCCGTCTTGCGGTCGTAGAGCGCGATGCTCGCGTTGTGATGGCCGGGGATTGCAAGGACATCCAACACCCGCCCGCCGAGATCGATGCTGCCCGGATCGGCCGGCCAATTTGCAATGCCCGCGGCCTTCTGAACCTCGGCTGGGGTGGGAGCCACGAACTGGACTTCCGGCATGGCTTGAAACTGCTTATCGCCTGCGGTATGGTCTCCGTGCCCGTGTGAATGGATCACCATAAGCTGCACCGGGGCATGATTGGTTTTCTTGGCCCACTTTTCAAGCAGTCCCATGACGAACGGCGCGGTCTGGACCTGTCCCGCGCCGGTATCCTCAAGCAATGCTTTCTTGTCGCCGAAAATCAAATATAGGAACGGCTTTTCGTAATTGATGCAGCCGGATTCCCGCAGGATATAGAAGTTGTCGTTGTACTCGTGCACCTGCCAGTCCGGAACGCTGACGCAGTTGGGGCCACCGGAGAGCCAGGAAGCGGGCAATTGCCCGGGCTCCAAACCGGCGCCATCCGGTTCGGAAGCCCAGGCAACGGCTGCGAGAACGAAGACGAGAGTTACGATACTGTGAGCTGTTCGCATGATCAGAACGTGAAGCGCAACGCCATTTGCAGTACGCGAGGAGCGCTGGCCGTGTTGGTCGAGGTGATCTCGCCGAAGGTCTGGTATCCGAACGTAGAAACGGCGCCCGTCGTCGTGGTGCCGGGCTGTTGAACGATGGTAAAGTTCCCCGTCGGATTCGCGAAGTTCTCGTGGTTTAGCACGTTATAGGCTTCCACGCGGAACTGGAGGTGCCAGTTCTCCTTCGGCAGCTTGAAGTTTTTGCTCACCGCCAGATCGTCATTCCAGAACGGGAGGCCGCGAATAATGCCGCGGGTCCCGACTTGGCCCGCATAGGAAGGCACGAAATCGTTCCCGACATCGGTGTTGCTAAAAATGTTCGGGTTTCCGTTCTCATCCGTAAACGAGCCGTGGGCGGGGAGCGACGTAACCCCCGGGGCGAGCATACACCACGACGAGTTCAGATAGTTGGTATTGTAGATCCCGTTGGCTGTGCAGCTCATGGGTTGCCCGGTGCGGAAGGTGTACAACGTGGTGACCATCCATCCCCCGATAATTTGGTCCGCCCACTTGGGAACGTTGCCAGCCAACTGCTTGCCCCTGCCCACCGGCAGTTCGACCACCGCATTCGCCGAAATCTGGTGGCGAGCGTCGAAGTCGGCCGGCCCCATGCCTTCCTTGGGATTGAACGCATTCGGTATGTCTGTGATCCCGTAGGGGCTGGTCACACCACCCTGAGATATGCCGCCGCCCTCGGCTCCGGAGCCGTTGTCGATGGCGTGCGACAAGGTGTAGTTGAAGTCGTAACCCCAGCCGTGAGTCACGGTGCGGCGCAGCGAAACGGTCATCGCGTTGTATGCGGACTGGCCGGCATTAGTATACGTGAGCACACCGGAGTTCTGGGTTGGGTAGAAGGTGTTGCACCCAAATACAACGACGCAGCCGCCGTTGGGCTGGCGGATGCGATCCATGCTGTTCAGCGTGTCCGTCCAGCTCCCCGCGTACTCTTGCCAGGCATCGTAGAACAGGTTCGCGCTGGCGCTTCCGGGAATGTACAGGCCCGCCGCGCCAGGGAACATATTTTGGATGAAAGGCTGCAGCGGAACGATGCTCGGATTGGCCTTCACCTCAGCAGGGGTGACTCCGGAATAGTAAAGCTGCGCCAGCGCCTGCGTCGCCTGCACCCAGGACTGCTTCGAGGTCGGATCCACAAAGTTGGTGAGCGGCTGGCCGTAATCCTGCTCCACAAGGCCGCGATGACCCATCCGTCCGGCGTAGCCGACTTCGATGCTCATGTGCTTGGGCAGCGGGCGAGCATAGTTGGCGTTGAGAACATACTCGTAGGGCGCCTTCAAATCGCTTGATACGCCGGTGAATGTGGTGAATCCGCCTTCGATGAGAGGAGGCGTGTAGGGAAACGATCCACCGGTCGCCGGAGTTAGCGGCGTTAGGGTCGAATCCGAACCGTTGTAGCGCTCGCTGGTGCTGTAATTCGTATTCACTACCTGAGCAACCGAGGTCGCCAAGCCCGGCGAACCACCAGATGCCAGCGCGCCCGCCATGGCGTTGCCGTAGTTGTCGTACACGATCCCGGCGCCGGCGCGGAACACGCTGCCCTTGCCCATGATTTTCTCGAGATCGCTCCCACCCTTTGGCGAGTAGGCTATGCCCAGGCGCGGAGCCCAGTCATTGTAGTCCGTCGGGTAAAAGCCGGGGCCGTTATTCACCGGTCCGGCGACATTGTAGGTAATGTAGGAATCCGGCAGGGCGTAGTTCGGAATGCCATACATCGCCGCGCCGTTTCGCTGGGCGAAATAGTCATTGAGAGGAACGGTGGGTTGCACCTGAACTCCGTTGGCTTCATATGGAACGCCGTAAATGGAATAGCGCAAACCGGCCGTGATGGTGATGTTGGACTTGACCTTCCATGTATCCTGTACGTATTCCTCGGGCGAGTTCGAAATGTAGTTGCGGGTGATAGGCGTGCCGAACGGGATCACTTGGCCGTTAATGCCGAAGTTATAGGTGGCGCTCCCATTGTTCAGCACGCCGAAAATCGCGCCGAACGCATTGGCCACGTTGCTGCTCGAGGCCAGCGCTGCGCCCGGAGTCGTCTGCGAAAGGTAGTTCGTAACATCGGCGGTGATGTCGTTGCCCAGCCCGAGGAGTGTGTTCCTGCTGAAGCTGTAACCAGGCTCGTTGTTGTAGGCGGCAGTGATGTTTTGCGCCTGGTGCCAGTTCGCTCCCACCTGAAGGGTGTGCCGGCCATGGGTCCAGGTCAGGTCGTCGGTGAGGTTGGGCGTCGGCGCAAAGCGTGTATTCCCACGGGTGGTAGGGGTGAGCGTCGTGAACCCAAAGCTGGGAATCACGTTTAGCGTACCGGTGGTGGCGTTGCCCAAGCGGGTGTAACCAAAGTCGATGGTGTTCACCAGGTTCGGGGTGATCACATAAGTAAGGCGAGCGGAAAGGCCGCGGGAGTTATCCTGCAGTACCGAAACCGGCGACTGTCCCGGAAACTGCTCCGGAGTTGCCACCATGGACGCGCCGTTCAGCGTGCCGCGAATCGAGAAGGTGAACTTACTGGTGATGTTGTAATCGATTTTCCCTACCTGCGCGTGATTGTTCAAAGGCTCCGGAGCGTTGAACAGCAGCTCATTGAAGTTCAAGCCGAGGTCGGGAGACGCACGCGGGTCGTTGCCGGCCGGATACTGCTTCAACAGATTCAGGATGTAAGGATTCTCGCCGACGCCCAGCGGATCGATCGCCTGCACCTGCGAGGGGGTAAGTTCAACCGTCGTCCCGTTCTTCAGAAGTACCCCGACGAGGCCCTGCTGGAAGGTGCTACTGGGAACTGTGTCCGTTTTAGCGTCCTGGCTGCGATCCTTCCGGCCTTCCCAGTTATAGAAGAAAAATAGCTTGTTTTTCTTGATGGGCCCGCCGACCGAAGTACCGTATTGATTGCGAATCAGCGCGGGGCGCGCAACGCCGATGCGATTGCTGAAGAAATCGTTGGCTTCGAAGTCGGTGTTGCGGTTGTACTCATATAGCGATCCGTGAAACGAGTTGGAGCCGCTCTTGGTAACCAGGGCGACTTGTCCGCCGGAGGTGTGGCCCATGTCGGAGCCCTGACCGGCGATGGTGGTGCGGAATTCCTGTACCGAATCGAGCGGAATCGGCAGAACCGCGTTGAATCCGTTGTTGGCGGTGGACCCGCGATTATCGTTGACGTCCGCGCCGTCCAGGATCACGTTGTTCTGATCGGGCCTCGCTCCCAGCACCTGCCCCGTCGCACTGACGCCGGGCTCGATGCTCAGCAGCGCGACTACGTTGCGGGTCTGCAAGGGAAGCTGGTCGATCTGCGTTTCGGTGAACGGGTTTCCCACCGTCGCGTTCTCCGTATTCACCTGCGTCGTCTCCGCGGTGACGTTCACCACGTTGCTGGTTTGGCCGACCTCCATTCGAAGATTCAGCGTCGCGGGCACATCCACTTGCAGAACCACGGTGCTGATCCTGGATGTGAACCCCGGCTTCTGAACTTCAAGCTTGTATGGGCCGGAAGGAACCTGGAGAAACCGGTAGGTTCCCGTGGCATCCGAGACCTCTTTGCGCATGAGCGAGGTGTCGGTGTTGGTAATGGTTACGATGGCCGCCGGAATGGTGGCTCCTTGTGGGTCGGTTACAACTCCCTGAAGCGAACTTGTCTGGGCCGCCAGCGGTAAAATACCTGCGAAAAAAATAATAGCGTACCGAATCATGATGATTCTCCTATGGTGGGTTGTGCTAATCGCGAGACGGGTCAGACCAGACGCTAGCTGACCGAAGTGACATGGCTCAAACCGGGAGGTTTACAAGGGCTGACAAGGCCGTGGTTTAGAGGTATTTCCAGTGTAGGAGGATCGTATGTTTAGCGTCAAATCAAATTATGCGATGGCACCCATAAGATTTAGCATTTGAGATACAAATGATGGGAATATTAAATAAAAAGCAGGCGATAATGCCTTCTCTTCCTCGAAAGAGAGGGGCCTTCGCCTGCGGGATTTTTTCAGCGGCTTTCGCTTCTAAGCAACAGCCCGCAAAACGGACTGCGGCGGCGTATTGCTTTTGCGAATCCAGGGTGCCGCCGCAACCTTTGCGGGCTTGCTAGGCGATTACATCGTGCAAGACGTTGCCGCCAACATCGGTCAAACGGAAATCGCGTCCGCTATACCGATACGTGAGCTTCTTGTGATCGATGCCGAGCAGGTACAGAATTGTCGCGTGGATGTCGTGGACATGCACCGGTTTCTCCACGGCGCGGAATCCGAAGTCATCCGTGGCTCCGTAAATCGTGCCGCCTTTGACCGCGCCGCCCGATAGCCACATCGTGAATCCGAATGGATTGTGATCGCGGCCGTGCTTCACGCCTCCGCCCCCTCCTCCGCCGACTTCACGAACCGGGGTCCGGCCGAATTCGGAGCCACACACCACCAGAGTATCTTTCCATAGACCGCGATCCTTCAGATCCTTGATCACAGCCGCGAAAGCCTGATCGGAATTTTTGGCGTTGGTCTTGTGAGCCATAATGTCGGCGTGGGCATCCCAGGGGTCTCCCTTGGAGTAATACACCTGAACCATGCGGACTCCCTTTTCGGCCAAACGCACCGCCATGAGCGCCCCGCGCGCGACCGGACCGGGACCGTAGAGATCCAGAGTCGCCTGCTTCTCCTTGCGCACATCGAACACGTCGGGCGCTTCGGTCTGCATGCGATACGCGGTCTCCATCGACTGCACCACTGCGTCAATCTGCTGATCGTCTCCCTGCGCCTCGGTGCGCATCTTCTCGATCTGCTGGAGCATATCGAGCTCGCGCCGCTGCTCGGTCAAGTCGAACTTGGGATTGTTGACGTAGTTGATCAATTTTTTGGGATCGAAATTCTTTTCGATCACAACCTTCTTGAGTTTCTCCTTGCCGTCCTTGTCTTTCTCCATTGTGGCGGCATCGGCGGCCGCCTCGGGCATGTCGTCCCCGCCGTCGCCGTTCCCGGTTTGAACCTTGTTGGCGATGAAGGTGCCCTGATGAATCGCCGGCAGAAACCCGTTGCTCCAGAGCGGCGGCCCGACGGTGGTTGGAACGTCCGGGCAAAGAACGACAAACCCCGGCAGGTTCTGATTTTCCGTGCCGAGCCCGTAGGTAATCCAGGCGCCCACGGAGGGACGGCCGGCCTGGTTCGCGCCCGTGTTCATCATCAGACAGGACGGTTCGTGATTCGGGATCTCGGTGTAGACCGAGCGGATCCAGCACACATCGTCGGCGACTTCGCCCAAGTGCGGCCACAGCTCGCTGACGTCCATGCCGCACTGGCCGTACTTCTTAAACTTGAACGGCGACTTCATCAGTTCCCCAGTGCGCCGCTCGGTCTTGATCCCGCCGCCAGGCATCGGCTGTCCATCGTACTTCTCGAGGGCGGGCTTCGGATCGAAACAATCGATGGTGGAGCAGCCTCCGTTCATGAAGAGGAAGATAACGCGCTTGACCCGCTGCGGATAGTCCAGCTTACCCACCATCACGCTTCCATCGGGAGTCGTAACTCCGGCTTTCGCGAGCGACTGACTTACGGCGCTGGCGAAGGCCATCATTCCGAACCCGTTGCCGACACGGCAAAGAGCTTCTCGCCGCGTTACTGGATTTCCAGATTTGTGTTCAAACATTACGGTTTCCTTTTTCTCAAACAATTCCGGTCTAGTTCACGAATAAAAACTCACTGGAGCTGAGCAACACCTTAACGTAGCGGCCCCAGGGGGTTGGATCATACTTCACCGGCGGAGCCGCGGCAGGTCCGTTACCCCGGCGTCCACCACCTCCGCCAACGCCACCCATCATGCCGTTCCCCATGGCAGCCGCTTCGTCGGCGCCACCCTCGGCAGCATCGCCCGCCGCGGCATCGCCAGTAGAAGCGTCCGCCTTAGCGGCGGCTGCGCCGTTACCGTTGCCCTCTCCGTCGCCGGCTGCCGCATCGCCATCGGAAGCCTCTGCTTTGGCGACGGCGTCGCCGCCGCCCTTGCTCCCTCCGACGGCCGTTGCTGCGGCAGCGCCGACTGCGGCGACGCCACTACCGCTGCCCGCGGCATCTTCAGGGGTAGCTTCCACCTTAGTGATAACGGTACCGCCGCCACCACCCTTGCCTTGCCCGCCTCTGCCGCGGCGGCCGCCCCCAGCAGCCGGCTCGGGCGGTTTATTCTTGTTCTCCTCGTACTCCTTCATCGGCTCAGTATGCAGGTAGTCGATTCCGAGTTTGATCTCGGCTTCCGTGGGTTGCCGTCCATAGATGATCTGGTACACCTTCTTGATGCGCGCCGCATTATCCGGCTCCCCGGCAACGCGCTTGGCCAACTCCTCGGACTCGAGTTGCATGAAATCGCTGTTCATCAAGAACAGGCGCTGTAGCGGAACCGTGGTGGTGAAGCGCTTTTCCGCGCTTATATTGGGCGTGGGGAAATCGAAGGTTTGCAGGAACGTGTCGAGCTTATACCGGCTGACCTTCCCGTAAACGGTGCGGCGCAGGAAAGACGGCGTCAACTCCTCCGAAGGCCCGCCCAGAGAGGTATCCAGATTTCCAGCGACCGCGAGAACCGAGTCGCGAACTCCTCCGCTTCCATCCGGCGGCGGCTGGCGCGCCAGTAATAACGGTCGCCCGAATCCTTGGCATAATCCGCCTCGTTGTTCTGCGTGCTGAGCTGATAAACCTGCGTCAACATGATGGCGCGCTGCAGCTTCTTGATGGACATGCCGTCTTTGACGAAGTTGTCGGCCAGGTACTCCAGCAACTCAGGATCGGTCGGGGCTTCGCCCTTCTGCCCGAAATTGCTGGGTGTATCGACGATGCCGCTATCGAAATGCTCTTTCCAGATGCGGTTCACGATTACCCGCATTGCGATGGGCTGCTTCACGATATCGTTGGCCAGCTCCATGCGTCCGCTGCCCTGGGTAAACGGCGTCGGATCGCCGTCCGATAGAATGCTCAGGAAGTGGCGAGGCACCTCCGGACCCAGGTTCTCGGGATTCCCGCGAAGGGCCAATTGAATGTTGACCGGCTTGTCGGAATCCTTGACGCCGTGGATAAAGGGATAATGCGTTGCGAGCTTCTTTTTAGCGGCGTCGATGTCGTCCTGCATGGACTTGGTGCGCGCCTGCGCATCCGGCCCCAGGCGGCTCTGCAAGCCATATCCGCGGAACGTGAGAACTCCGCCGTTCCCCTGGCGGCCGCCGGCGGCCATCATGGCGTTCGGATCGTCGTTGTCTTTTAATTCACGCTGGAAGATCTCGGTATAGAAGTTACTCTGCTCATCTGGAAGGCTGAGCAGCCGCAAGTCTGACCCGGGATTGAAGTCTTTGTTAGAAACGAAATTACTGGGCTTGTCGGTCCGTTTCTTGGGTTTGGTTCCCGGAACGTCCTTGTCTTTGATGATTTGATTCTGAGCGTCGAGGTCGGTCTTCTGGAGCAACACCTCCACCACCTCGTCCTGGAACTTGTCCGCCAGCTTCTTTGCCTCGGCTTGCGTGCCGCCGGTCTTCGTTTTCGCCATTGCTTGCCAAGCATCCTTGTTGTGATACTTGTCGGTCTTCTTTCCCATGTAGGCGATCCAGCGGTCCAGCACCTCATAGTCGAGCTTTCTCGATTCCACTACGGCGCCCTTTTCCTTCTTCTGCGAGGTCACATCCCAAACGCCCATGAGGTAATTGGAGGTCTGCAAGGCGTAGGTATGGGCCACTTCATTGGTGAGCGTCTGAGTAACGTCCTGGAGCATTTTATTCTTTTCGTCCAGATCGGATTGCATCTTCTCGTACGCATCGACGATGTTCTTCGGCGCCTCGGGATACTCCTCATAAATGGTGTTGAAGAAAACGCCTGCCAACGAATAATAGTCGGTTTGAGGAATCGGGTCGTATTTGTGATCGTGACAACGGGCGCACGCCACGGTCAGACCCAGGAAGCCGCGCGTCACCACATCCACACGATCGTGACGTTCATCCGCCCGGGTGACTTCGTTCGAGCCGTTGTCGTAATACCACGGCCCCAGTCCGAGGAAGCCGGTGGCGGGCAGCATCTTGTAACGAACCGACGGATCCATCAGGTCGCCCGCGAGCTGAGCCTTGACGAATTGGTCATACGGCAAATCGTCGTTAAACGCTTGAATCACCCAATCGCGATACGCAAACGCGTTGGGATAAGGCCGATATCCCTTGGGATTCGGATTGAGACTCCGGTAGTCGTCTTCTGCGTAGCGCGCTACATCCAGCCACACCCGGCCCCAGCGCTCTCCATAGTGGGGCGAGGCGAGCAGCCGATCGACGACTTTAGCGAACGCGTCTGGGGAATTGTCCTTTTCGAAGGCGTCCATTTCCTCGGGCGTAGGCGGGAGACCGGTCAAATCCAGGGTCGCGCGCCGGATCAAGTCTCGCTTGGATGCCGGAGCCACGGGTTTCAATCCTTCCTGCTCCAGCTTCGCGAAGATAAAGCGGTCGATGGCTGTCTTGGACCATCGAGGATCCTTCACTTCGGGCGGCGCGGGCGACTTCAGCGGGAGTAGGGACCAAAGCTGCCGCTGTGCCGGTGCAATCACATACTTCTCAAGACCAGCCGGAGCGGCGCTAGCGGCAGTTACAGAAGCAGGGGTGGTTTTGGGCCAGACGGCGCCAGCCTTTACCCAGGCCTCAAGATCCTTGATCTCAGAGTCCTTCAAATGGCCGCCCATGGGCATCTTCAGATTGGCGTCTGTTTGCCGAACCGCAGTGATGAGCAGGCTTTTGTCGGGATCGCCTGGCGTAATCGAGGGACCGTGATCGCCACCCTTGGCCAGGGCCTCCGCACTATCGAGACGCAAACCTCCTGAGAGTGCGTTGGTGTGGCAGGTGTAACAATTCACGGCCAGAATTGGCCGAATCTTAGTCTCGAAGAATTCGGGGGAAGTGGCATCGCTCTGTGCATGAAGCACAGACACCGACGCGGTCATGACAAAAAGAAAGCCGAACAGTGAAGCTGAAGGTCGTCGCATTGAACCTGTCCCTGAGTAAAAGATCTGACTACACAGCCGTTCGAGATAAAGCCGCGAACGGTAGCCCGAGAACACGGGGGGCTCAGATGAGGCCAGGAATGGCCTAGTCGGCTAACGTAGCCGCGCGACGGGTGAGCAACGCGGGGCCTTACGCAACGTACAGGGAAGGCACTGATTTAATTGTAGCCAGTTCCCGGAGTTTGTCAATG
>CAVXWB010000180.1:0-7182 GCA_963765185.1 Bryobacterales bacterium | reverse complement strand
GGAAACGATCGGCTCGGGGCGCCTCCGCCGCGATCCCGGCTTCGCTCAGGACCGCTGGTGCGGGATCGATGTCTTCGAGAAGCGGATGGAGGCTGAAGGAAACGATCGGCTCGGGCGCCTCCGCCGCGATCTCGGCTTCGCTCAGGACTGCGGGTGCGAAATTGAAATTTTGAAGGAGCGGATGGAAGCTGTCGGAAACGATCGGCTCGGGCGCCTCCGCCGCGATCCCGGCTTCGCTCAGGACTGCGGGTGCGGGATCGATGTCTTCAAGGAGCGGATGGAGGCTTAAGGAAGCGATCGGACCCTGCGCCTCCGCCGTAATCCCGGCCTCACTCAGATGGAGCGGATGGAAGCTGTCGGAAACGATCGGCTCGGGCGCGTCCGCCGCGATCCCGAGTTCGCCCAGGACTGCGGGTGCGGGATCGATGTCTTCAAGGAGCGGATGAAGGCTTAAGGAAGCGATCGGACCCTGCGCCTCCGCCGTAATCCCGGCCTCACTCAGAAGGAGCGGATGGACGCTGTCGGAAGCGATCGGCTCCTGCGCCTCCGCCGCGATCCCGGCCTCGCTCTGGACTGCGGGTGCGGGACCGACATCGTCGAGAAGCGGATGGAGGCTATTGGAAGAGACTGGCTCGTCCGCCTCTGCCACAATCTCGGCTTCACTCAGAAGGAGCGGATGGACGCTGTCGGAAGCGATCGGCTCCTGCGCCTCCGCCGCGATCCCGGCCTCGCTCTGGACTGCGGGTGCGGGACCGACATCGTCGAGGAGCGGATGGAGGCTATCGGAAGAGACTGGCTCGTCCGCCTCCGCCACAATCTCGGCTTCACTCAGGACTGCGGGTGCGGAATCGATGTCTTCGAGGATCGGATGGACGCTGTCGGAAACGATCGGCTCCTGCGCCTCCGCCGCGATCCCGGCTTCGCTCAGGACTGCGGGTGCGGAATCGACATTTTCGAGGATCGGATGGAGGCTGTCGGAAGCGATCGGCTCTTCCGCCTCTGCCACAATCTCGGCCCCACTCAGAAGGAGCGGATGGACGCTGTCGGAAACGATCGGCTCTTCCGCCTCCGCCGCCATCCCGGCTTCGCTCAGGACTGCGGGTGCGGAATCGATGTCTTCGAGGATCGGATGGAGGCTGTCGGAAGCGATCGGCTCTTCCGCCTCTGCCGCGATCCCGGCCTCACTCAGAAGGAGCGGATGGGGGCCGTCGGAAGCGATCGGCTCGTGCGCCTCCGCCGCGATCCCGGCTTCGCTCAGGACTGCGGGTGCGGAATCGACATTTTCGAGGATCGGATGGAGGCTGTCGGAAGCGATCGGCTCCTGCGCCTCCGCCGCGATCCCGGCTTCGCTCAGCGCCGCGGGTTCGGTCGCTTGATCCAGGGTTGCGGAAGCGGCATCGAAATCGAGGGCGAGCACGCACCCGGCAATGGACGGAAGCTGCACCAGCCCGGAGAACGGCTCCGCTTCGATCGGCGCATCGTACCCGCTGCCTGGCGCGGCCATGGCGGCAAAATCCGGGGCACCCGGCTCTGGAAAGCCCTGCGGGAGCAAACCGCCTTCCGCTGGATCGCGGTGGGCCGCCCGAACCCGCTCCGGCGCCACCAGGATGTTCTCCTCGGATTCGCCGGATTCGCCATCGGCCGAAGGCGCCTTCGTCGCCGGCCCAGCCCGCAGCGGCGGAGGCTTGATGGGAGCCGTGAACAGAGGATCCATCACACGGCGCAGCGCCAGCCCCGACTGCTCGTCGTGGTAGGAGGATTCGTGCAACTCCGAGCAAAACGGGTTCTTCTTGGACGCAAAAAAACCCAGTCGCTTCTTGCAGTACAGGCATTGCATCCGGCGGCTCAGTCCTCCCAGCCCCGTTAATCGGCGCTTTCCGGCCGAAACACTAGGCCGGAGTAAGAAACAAACGGTCTAAAGGCGGGTTGATACCTTAACCGGCTCCGGCAGCAACGGGAGGGCCTCGGGGGCGTCCTCAGCCGGGAGCGGCTTCTGCATGAACATCGGATCCATCAGACGGAGCAGCGCAAACCCCGACTGCGCGTCCTGGTGGGCGACTTCGTGTGCCTCCGAGCAGAACGGCCGCTTCTCCGACGCGAACAACCCCAGGCGCTTCTTGCAGTAAAGGCATTGCATTCGGCATTCCCCCTCAAGTCCGTATATCGGCGACTACGGGGAATATACGAGGCCTCAGTGCGGCGCCAGACACGCCGCCAGCAAACCGGCCTTGAGTTGCTCCTCCACCGGAGCGTCCAGCTTGCGGCCCTGGTAGGTTACGTAAAACACGTCCAGAGCCCGGTGCGCCTCGGTATCGATCAGCACAACTTCGATATTGCAGCCCGATTCAGATATGGCGCGCGCCAGATCGTACAGCAGCCCGGGACGGTCCTCGGCGACAATCTCCACCAGCGTCGCCGCCTCGGAGATATCGTTCTTCACGGCCACGCGGGGTTTCAGCCGGGCCTTGGCCGGGAGCAAAGGCTTGGGCCGTCCGCGCAGCAGTTTGTCGGCCTCCTGCTTGCCCTCGAGAACTTTGCGGACCACGCCCCTCAGCCGGTCCACCTCGGTCGGATTCAGATCCAGGGTGCGGTGCGGATCGGAGAAGGTAAACGTGTCCACCACGATGCCTTCCGCATTGGCGAAGGCTTCGGCTTTCACAATGTTCAACCCGAAGCTGGCGATGGCGCCGGCGACGGAAGCAAACAGCGCCGGACGGTCCTTGGTCAGGAGGGTCAGCCGGTAAATGCTGCGCTCATGATGAATCTCGATGGCCACCGCGCGCGATTCCAATTGCCGCGACAGCGCGAAGTGCCCGTCGATTTCGGCGGCCGTGTGGGTGCGCAAATAGCGCATGGGCAGCCCTTCCAGAAAGTGCGCGTGTTCGGCCGGCACGCCCGCGGGAGAATGGATGCGCTCGGTTTCCAGCTCCTTGGTCAGCTCCTGGTGCGCCAGAAGATAAACCCTCCAGAGCTGCTCCAGCCGCCACGGCGTCATGGCCTGAGGATTCACCGCGCTGATGTCGGCGTAGGTGAGCACGGTCAGCAGCTTCAGCCGCTCAATGGTTCCGATCCGCTCCGCCAGCGCCCGCGCCGTCGCGCCGTCATGCAGATCGCGCGAGCTCATCACGCCGGACAGATCCAGGTGGCGCTGGATCAGGAACTCCACCGTGGCCCGGTCGGTTTCCGGAGCGCCCAGCCGGTCCATCACCTGGTGCGCCACTTCCACCGCCGCCTGCGAATGATCGCGTCCGGAGCCTTTCCCGATGTCGTGCAGGATCAGCGCGAAGCGCACCAGCGCCGGGTCTTCGATTTCGCCCATCAGTTCCGCGAAGCGCCCGTCGCTGATTTGTTCCAGGGCCCCGATGGCCACCAGCGTGTGCTCGTCCACTGTGTAGCGATGGTAGAAGTCGCGCACCACCAGGCACTCGATATTGGCCCACTCCGGCAGCGCCGCCGCCAGCGCCCCGGTTTCCTGCATGGCCCGCAGACCCGCCGCCGGCCGCGGCAGCGAGAGCAGACGTTTCCAGTCCGCCCAGTTGGCCTTGGGTGCGATCCCGCGCATGCGCTCGATGGTATCCGGAGCCAGGCGCAGCTGGTGCCGCGCCACGAATTCGTATAGCGACAAATCCTCGGGAGGTTTCGGCGCCCGCAGCAGCACCTTCTCGCGCGACACCGTGAATTCGGATGTCGACAGCCGCGCTCTCCACTCGTGGAACCTGCCCAGCAGCGTTCCCGGCCGTTCCGTCACCACCTCGATGGCCTGCCGCGCGGCCCGGTCCACAACCCGGGCGTGCCGGTAATACTCGCGCATCAGCGCGGCCGGATTATCCGCCAGCGCGTCCTGCGATTCGAAGCTCAGCACGTTCTGGTCTCGTCCGGTAAGCTCGTGCAGCCGGATGCGCACGCCGGCCAAAAACGCCATCGCCGCGTCCAGCGAAGGAATGCCTTCCTGCGGCTCGATTTGCAGCAGCCACCGCGTGGTTTGCAGATCCCGCAGGCCGCCGGGTGCGTCCTTGATGTTGGGCTCCAGGTGATAAATCGTATTCTGAAACTTGGCTCGCCGGCCCTCCGCCAGTCCCGCCAGCTGCTGCGACACCGGGCCGCCGCGCTTGGCCAGAAAAATCTTGAACTTCTCTTCCAGGCTCTTAAAAACGCCTTCGTCGCCGGCCAGAAAACGCCGGTCCAGAAGACTGATCGTCAGTTCCACATTGTCGGAATGTTCGGTAGCGCACTCAAACACGCTGTGCACCGAATGGCTCGGCCGCAGGCCCGCGTCCCACAGCGACTGGAGGAAATCCGCGATGGCCTCCCGCGGAGGCGCGGTGTTGTCCAGGGCCGTCAACAGCAGCAGGTCCACATCCGCCTGCGGAAACAGCTCCTTGCGTCCGTAGCCTCCCACCGCGGCCAAAGCCAGCCCCGAACTCATGCGGTGCTGTAACGACTTCACGAACGCCTCCAGCACCCGCCGATCCACATCCGCCGTCCGAGCCGCCAGAATCCGGTGAACCGTTTCCGGAGGCGGAGGAGGGACAATCACTGCTTCGTTCACTGCACCACTCTCCTTAAGATTCACAGCGCCGCATCGCCGCGATCGTCGTTGCGGATCCTGATCGCATCCGCCACTTCGAACACGAAAATCTTGCCGTCGCCGATTCTGCCCGAGCGCGCCGACTCGACCAGCGTCCGCACCACTTCTTCCTGACGCTGATCCGTTACCACCATCTCAATTTTAACTTTGGGCAGAAGATCCACCTTGTATTCCATGCCCCGGTAGATCTCTTTGTGCCCTTTCTGACGCCCATGGCCGCGCACCTCGGTGATGGTCATCCCGTCCACGCCGATAGCCTTCAGGGCTTCCTTGACTTCCTCGAGCTTGAATGGCTGAATGATGGCCTCAATTCTCTTCACCGAAACCCGCTGAGGGCGCGCCCCCTTCCGACTACTGCAAGCCCTAGTATAGGAACACCTTACGCTTTGGCGCTTTCGAATCTTTTAATGGGCCGGATTGAAAGTTTCTATGCACAATGAAATCCAGCCTCGAATTCCCCGCTAAGTTTGCGATATGTACCGGCGTGAGCTTGTTCGCCGAGCACGTCCAACAGCTTCTCGATGCCGCGCAATCGGCAGCCGGGCAAGGCGAAATCTGCTCCGATATGACCATTCTGATCGGCCACGACAACGGAATTCATATGATCGCCAATTCGGACTGGCCGCTCGATTCCCTGGCGCTTGACCGCGGCGCGCGGTCCGCCTATCGCGTCACGGACCTCAACGGGAGCATACGCGTGGAAGGCCGTGAAGGATCTCGCCGCTGCATAATGCAAACCAACTCCCCGGCGCGCACAGCCAGGCTGCTGTTGGGCGCCTGATTCAAAAACCCGGGACAGTATACTCAAATCCCGATTTCTGGTCCGCAGCCGGCGGAAAACGGGATTTGAGTATACTGTCCCGGGTTTTTGGCGATGCCGAATCTTACCCGACGAATTCGAGATCGACTTTTTTCGTCGCGGCGTCCAGATTCGTAATCTTGAACGTGCGAATTTGACCGGCGCGGGGAGCCTCCACCGCTTCCGAGGCGCCGCCGCCGGCTTTCCATTTTTGCGTCAGCATCGCGGTCATGGACGACAGATCGGCCTTCCCCGCGCTCGAAGCCGCTTCCTTCTTCTGCTCCGGGATTGTGGCGAAGGCCTTCACGCCTTCCCCCAATTCCACCTTCATGCGGCCGCCGGAGATCTCCACGATGCGGCCGGAAACCGTTTCGCCGGCTTTGCGCTCGGCCACGTATTCGTCGATGCTGGTGGGTTCAAGCTGCTTGATGCCCAGCTTGAAGCGCCGCCGCTCGCGATCCACTTCGAGCACCTGCGCCTTCACCACCTGCCCCTGCTTCAGGACTTCGTTGGGATGATTTAAACGCTTCTCCCGGCTGATATCGCCGATGTGGATCATGCCTTCCACTCCGCCGCCCAGCTCGACGAACGCGCCGAATTTGGCCAGGCTGGTGACCGGACCCTCCGCCACGGAGCCCACCGGATACTTTTTAACCGCGTCCTCCCAGGGATCGCCGAGCGTCTGTTTCAAACCCAGAGCGATGCGTTTGTCGGCTGGGTTCACGCCCAGCACCACCACATCCACCATCTCGCCCGGTTTGACGATGTCCGCGGCCTTGACGTTCTTCCTCGACCAGGACATTTCGGTCACGTGAATCAGACCTTCGATGCCCGGCTCCAACTCGACGAAGGCCCCGAAATCGGTGACGCGCGAAACCTTGCCTTGCACCCGCGCACCCTGCAAATATTTTTGCGCCACCAGCGACCAGGGATCGGGCGCCAGTTGCTTCAGCCCCAGCGCGATCTTGCGCGTGTCGGCGTTGATCTTGAGAATCTTGACCTCGATCTCGTCGCCCTGCTTGACCACGTCCGACGGCTTCACGTTGCGCGCGTAGGCCATGTCGGTGACGTGCAGCAGGCCGTCGATACCGCCCAGATCCACGAACGCGCCGAAGTCGGTCAGGGAGCGCACCGTGCCGCGCACCACCGCGCCCTCCTGCAACCGTCCGAAAGCCTCGCGCTTGGCCTCACGCTCGCGTTCTTCGAGCACCACGCGGCGATCCACCACCACGTCTTCCTCGGCGGTGTCGAGCTTGGTGATGCGGCATTCGATCTCCTGCCCCACCAGCTTTTCGAGCTCAGCCTGATCCCGCGCGCCGCTGCGCGAGGCGGGCATGAAGGCGCGCACGCCCACGTCCACGCGCAAGCCCCCCTTCACCAGTTCGAGCACCGTGCCGGCGATGTTGCTCTTCGCGGCGAAGGCGGCTTCGAGCGCGCTCCAGTCCTTGGGGATCTCCACCTTGATGGTCGAAAGCAGGTAGTTGCCTTCCTGATCGCGCCCGCGGATGGAGACCAGCACTTTCATCCCCGGCTTCAGCTCGATGCCGGGAACCGGCGGCAGCACGCCGTCCATCTTGCGGCCAAGATCGACGAAGGCGCCGTCGGGAGTCACCGACACCACCGTGCCTTCGACGCTTCCGCCGTCGGCGTGATGGGATTGCTCAAACTCGGAAAGGATGTCGCCAAAGGAGGTGTCTTGAGTAGAAACCTCGGGCGTATCGGGAACATTCGGGTGCGTCATTGCTGGACCGGGTAGTTTTATTATTGTGTCACATTCCTCGCAGAGTCACTGTGC
>CAVXWB010000179.1:0-30654 GCA_963765185.1 Bryobacterales bacterium | reverse complement strand
CTGACCTACATCACCAGGTCAGCGTCTGACCCTCGCCCGTTTGCGACAGGTCGCCTTGAACGGTCAGCGTATCGCTGGGGGAAAGATTCCAGTCGGAGCGGAAGCCCCCCAGGCTCCGTGCCATCCATCCGCACCCGTCGCTCCCGTTGCCAGCGTCGACGGATTGACATTGAAATAATCGCCAAAGACCCGATAGGTGCCTATGCTGCCGATTTTCCCTCCATATTGAAGTAAGCTCCCCAGGTCTTCCGCCGAACCTGTTTGGGCAGTAACAAGACCACCCTGCGTATCTTTGGAGCTTTTGGTGATGATGTTGATCACACCGTTAACGGCATTCGCGCCCCACACGGTGCCGCCGGGTCCGCGGATGACCTCGATGCGATCGATATCTTCCAGCGGAACATTCAGCTGATCCCAAAACACGCCGGAGAAGTTTTCGCTATAAACCGAACGGCCATCGATCAGCACCAGGACTTTGTTGGAATAACGATCGTTGAAGCCGCGTATGCTGATGGCCCACGTATTCGAGTCCAGCCGGGCCACGTCCACGCCGGGCACCATGCGCAGCAAATCGGGGATGTTCATCATCCCGGACCGGCGAATGTCTTCCTGCGTGATCACGAACACCGCCGCTCCCGCCTTGGAGAGCGTCTGCTGTTTGTTCGAAACCGAAGTGACCTGAATGTTCGCCAATTCCTCCAGACTGGCGCCGGTGAGATCGCCGCTGGAATTTTGACCCCGCCCGGGCGTGCATAGATACCCAGCCAGCGCGAGCGCCGCCAGCCGCCCCGCGCGGTGTCCGCGCCAAAGGGACCCGTTCATTTCGCGTTCCTCACGATTTTCCCCAAGCTCAGCAGCTTGGAACTAACGCGCAGCTTCGCATCGTCGGCCGCATCCAAATTGAATTCCAGCCGCACCCTGCCAGCGTCCAGAAAGAACCTGGCGACTCCGCCCTCCCCGGTGAAGCCCTGGCTCTCTCCCACCGTCAGAATATGCAGCGATTTGACTTGGTCCAGGCTCTGGCGCAGGCGTTTATCGTCCGGCAAACTAATAAACAAAACTTTGCAACCGCCCGCTTGCGAGGGGTCTGTCAGCTGGCGGAATAGGAGTGGTCTCAGGCCGACGGTTTTTCCCGCCAGCGCCTCCTCCAAAGGCCGGCTCAGCGGACTCTGTCCCAGCACGCAGAACACAATAGGCTGCGAAGGACTCTCAAACGCGGCGGACGGCCAATCGACAAACTTGGCAAGGTTGTACATATACGCAGCCTTCACTTGATACTCGTCCGCCGTTTGTCCTTGAGCGGCACAGGGAATCATCGTTCCCAAGGTAAGGACCAAAGAGACAAGGACCAAGGCGATCCGCGTCTCCCCAGCTGGATTCAAAAATGCCACGTAATCTTTCCGACGATGCTGCGCTCAACCTCGGTGGGATGGACCTGATATCCGGTCAGAAATTCAAAGTGACGCGGACTAAGAAGGTTCTGCCCGCTCACGCTGAAATACACGGACTCACCCATGGTCCAGCCCACGTGGGTATCCAGGCGGTGTAGGCCGGCACCGGACCCGCGCTCAAAGCCCCCACGAAATATGCCGAGGTGTCCCATTCCACGCGATGACTCAGTTTCACGGACGACCGCAATTGCGCTTGATGCTGGGGCGATAAACCTGCTAACGCAAAGGGTGTGGCGGCGACGCCGGACGGATCTGTCCAGACGTTCATATGGAGAAGGCTAAAGCCGGGACTGAGCCGCCACCAGTTGCTGACGTCCCAGGATGCGGACAGTTCTGCGCCGTAATCCTGGGCTCGCGCTGAATTTTCCCACAGTTCGGGAATCACCAGGTGAGGAGGTCCCGGGTCGGACGTGAAGAAGGGTGTGCCCAGGTTCGCGGTTCGAAGGTCCCCGTAGTTGCTCAAGAACGTACTCACATCGAAAGACATGCGCCGGTTCACCTGATTTCGGTATCCCAGCTCATAATCCAGCATGCTTTCCGCGTTCATTTGAGGATTTCCCGAAAGCTCGACAACCCCGAAGGCGCCATTCGGAAGGGGCGTCACGGACACGGCTTCATTCACGTACTCGTCCAGCAGCGATGGCTGCCGGATCGCCCGGGAAGCGGAAAACCAAACACTCTGTCGTTCCCTCGGAGTCCAAACCAGTTGAACGCTCGGCTCGTATTCGAAGCCGGTAAAGGCGTTGTGCTCCACTTTCGATCCCAGCGTAAGCGTCAGGTTATGGGTCAGCGTGATCTCGTCCTGTAGGAACACGCTGAAGAGGCTCTCGCGGCTGTCCTCAGGTACCAGGAAGGAGTCGTAGACCCCCATGTAGCTTCCGTCCGTCAGGCGATAGCCGGCTCCTGCCATAAGATCGTTCCGCGCACCGATCTTGAAGTGGTACTGAAGCCCCGTGTCAAGGTCCTCTATGGCGCTTTCAGCCTGGTCGTAACGATGGTACCGGTCGAAAGGATGTCCGCCAGGTCAGCTCAGAACCATTCGAGAAGGTGTGCTCGTAGCGGGCTTGGACATCCCCGGCGCCGACGGTTACCCGGTCGTTGAAGGTCCGGACCAGAGGAAGCTGATTCACGATCACCGCGGTCAGCGTCTGACCCTCCGCCGTTTGCGACAGGTCGCCTTGAACGGCCAGCGTATCGTTGGGCGAAAGATTCCAGTCGGAGCGGAAGCCCCCCAGGATCCATGCCATCCATCCGCACCCGTCGCTCCCGATGCCAGCGTCGACGGATTGACGTTGAAATAATCGCCAAAGGCGCGAAAGGTGCCTGCGCTGCCAATTTTCCCTCCATATTGAAGCAAGCTCCCCAGGTCTTCCGCCGAACCTGTCTGGGCGGTAAGAAGACCACCCTGCGTATCCTTGGAACTTTTGGTGATGATGTTGATCACGCCGTTGACGGCATTGGCGCCCCACACCGTGCCGCCCGGTCCACGAATGACCTCGATGCGCTCGATATCCTCCAGCGGAACATTCAGCTGATCCCAAAACACGCCCGAGAAAGCTTCGCTATAAACCGAGCGTCCGTCGATGAGCACCAGGACTTGATCGGAATACCGGTTGTTGAACCCGCGTATGCTGATGGCCCACGTATTCGCGTCGAGCCGGGCCACGTTTACGCCCGGCGCCATGCGCAGCAAATCGGGGATGTTCATCATACCCGATCGGCGGATGTCTTCCTGCGTAATCACGAACACCGCCGCTCCGGTCTTTGAGAGCGACTGTTCTTTCTTTGAAACTGAGGTGACTTGAATGTTCGCCAATTCCTCCAGACTGGCTTTTGTAAGATCGTCGTTGGAGTTCTGACCCCACACCGAAGCTCCCAGAGCCGCAGCCAGCGCGAGCGCCGTCAGCCTCCGTTTCCTCGATGGAGAGGACAGCTCGCGTTGAAAGCGGTACAGCTTCGTCTGTTTCATCGAACTCGCGTTATGACTTCCCCTCGTTGCCACGGGGCGATCCATGCGCCGTTTTTCTCCCTCGTCGTGGTCTGGCTTGACCGTGGCTAATCACATTGGTTAAGCACAGTATCGACGGAACATGCGCGTGACTTTCCAAGGAAAGAGCGCATTTGCGGAAAGCTCCGCCGTATCGATTTGGGATTCAGTATCAAAATGGCGCCGGGCCCTTACGTCGCCGCCACCGGGCGATATTTTTCTACCATCTCGATCAGCGCGGAGGAGCGCGCGGGCTTGGAAATATAGTCGTCCATCCCGGCTTCGAGGCAACGTTCCCGGTCGCCCGTCATGGCGTGCGCCGTCATCGCAACGATGGGAATGTGAGGTCCGCCTAAACGCTCGTTTCCCAGGTTTCGCTCGTTGCGCCGAATGTTGGCGGTCGTCTCGAACCCGCCCATCTCCGGCATCTGCACGTCCATCAGCACCAGATCGAAGGCCTGCTCCTGCATGGCCTTCAATGCCTCGACGCCGTTGGAAGCCACCACCACGCGGTACCCCTGCTTCTCCAGAATGCGCGCCGCCACCCGCTGGTTGACGACATTGTCTTCCGCCAGAAGAATGCGCATTTTTGCCCGCCGGAGGGGCAGCCTGGGCGTCCCGCAACAGGAGCGGGGCCGCGGGCACAGGCCGCCCCATGAGCACTCTCACAATGGCGGACCGCAGTTCCGCGCGGCCCACCGGTTTGGTGAGGTACGCGGAAACCCCCATCTCGCGGCAACGCTTGATATCTCCCGATTGTTCCCCGGAGGTGAGCATCATCACCACCGCTTCGGTCAGATGCGGAGAGTTCTTGAATGCGTGTGGCGAGATCGAATCCGTCCATCTCGGGCATGTGACAGTCCGTCAGTACCAACGAGAAGGGCTCGCCGCGCTCGGCCGCCTTCCGCAGCATCGCCAGCGCTTCCATCCCGCTCGCCGCCGAGGCGGGCTTCATCTGCCACAGCCACAGCAGCTCCGTGAGAATCCGCCGGTTGGTGCTGTTGTCGTCCACCACCAGGGCCGGCATGCCCACCAGGCAGGCCCCATCCGGATTGGGATGTTCCAACTCCCCGGCCGGTTCAAAGCAGGCCGTGAAATGGAAGCAGCTTCCGTGCCCGGGCGTGCTGTCCACCCAGATATTGCCGTTCATCATTTTCACCAGACGCATGGAAATGGTCAGGCCCAGCCCAGTGCCGCCGAACTTCCGCGTGGTCGATCCATCCGCTTGCGCGAACGCCTCGAAGATTACCTTCTGTTTGTTTTCGGGAATGCCGATGCCCGTGTCCCGAACGTCGAAGCGCAGATGGATTCGGCCGTCGCGGGCGGACTCATCCAGAGTGGCGGACAACTCGACTTCGCCCGTCGCCGTAAACTTAATGGCATTGCCTACCAGGTTGGTGAGGATCTGTCCCACCCGAACCGGATCGCCGACGATGTAATCGGGCACCTCCCGCTGCACTTCGAGCAGCAGTTCCAGGCCCTTCTCGTGCGCCCGCAAAGCCAGCGCCTTCACGACTTCTTCCAAACGGTCCCGCACATTGAAGTGAACCGGATCCAGGTCGATCCTGCCGGCTTCGATCTTGGAGAAATCCAGCACGTCGTTGATGACGGTGAGTAACGACTCCGCTGAACCCTTCACGATATTCAGGCACTCGCGCTGGTCGTTTGAAAGATCCGAATCGAGCACCAGTTCCGTCATTCCGATGATGCCGTTCATGGGAGTGCGGATTTCATGACTCATGTTTGCCAGAAACTCGCTCTTGGCGCGGCTGCCGGCCTCCGCCCGGTCCCTGGCCTGCACCAGCTCCGCCGTCCGCGTGGCCACTTCGTGCTCCAGCCGGTCGCCTTTGTTGAGAAGCTCCGCATCGCGCGATTCGATTTCGGAAAGCATGCCGTTGAACGTATCGATGAGCTGGCCCAAGTCGTCCTCGGCATATTTGACGGCTCGCACGCTGTAGTCTTTGTTTTGGGAAACGCGTTTTGCGACATCCGCCAGGTGCGCGATCGGCTCCGAGACAACGCGCTGGAGCCGGGTCGCCA
The DNA here is from genome assembly GCA_963765185.1 of Bryobacterales bacterium. Taxonomy (GTDB): domain Bacteria; phylum Acidobacteriota; class Terriglobia; order Bryobacterales; family Bryobacteraceae; genus Palsa-187. The sequence goes on along the minus strand of CAVXWB010000179.1, from coordinate 25,176 downwards.
AGCCCACCGCCAGAGCAGCCGTTACCAGCAGGATCACCAGCACCATCCCAACGAAGTTGGTGAGACGCTCGTGCAGTTCGCCTAAGTCGGACTCCAGATAGACCGTGCCGGCGGCCTGCTGATTCAAAAGAATGGTGCGATAGACAATCAGGCTGTCTCCCTGAAACCAGGTTCCAGCGGAATGCACCGGAGGAGCCGCGCGGCCCGAATCCCCGTCCCTGCGATAGCTCGCGAACGGCTTTCCGTCTTCCGAATAAATCGTCGCCGCAACGATGTGCCGCTTGGCCCTGAGCCCGGAGAGGATCTCCTCCGCCGCCCGCCGGTCCTGAAAGGTCACGGCCGCGGTGCTGTTCGATCCCACGATTTCGGCCAGCACGGCCAAATCGTTGCGCAGGTCGCTGCGCGCAACCACCTGGTCGTAGGCCACCACTGCGGCGCTCGAGAGAACCAGAGCCAGGCTGGCCGCAAATAGGATGATGAGCCTGAGCTTGTGCCTGACCGCAAGATTTCGATATCGAGTTGCCAATTTCATCGCGCGCTACTTTCTTACAACCTCCGCCAGTTCCCCAAGCTCACGGTGGCCCGGAAAAGCCTTAGAATCATCACTCTAGTCCGAGCCCGCATGGTTTCCGATCACTATCATTGAGTGCGTTCCGCTTCATGCCTCAAAAATCTAATCGGTCCAGGACGCAGGTTGTAAGAATCAAGTTTTCCCCGAGGGGGGCGATAAGCGGAATGGTGAGCCGCGTGACGCTCTTGCTCGGCGCGGCCTTGCTGTTCGCTCCGCCGTGCCTGCCCGATCGCCCAGTGCCCGCCGATCCATCGACAGCAAACTCAGCCACGCAGCAGGACCTCGATGCGCTCACTCTCGAACAGTTGATGGACCTTCAAGTCGTCAGCGCCGCGCTGCATCCGCAGACTCTTCAGGACGCGCCCGCCAGCGTCACCGTCATCACGGCCGAGGATATCCGCAAATATGGCTACCGCACGCTGGGCGAAGCGCTGGCCTCGGTGCGCGGCTTTTATGTAACCAATGACCGCAGTCTACGAAACCATGGGCGTGCGGGGGTTCAGCCTGCCGGGCGATTACTCCAGCCACTTGCTGGTCATGGTCAACGGCCACAACATGGCCGACAACGTTTTCGACTACATGCTGTACTTCGGCAACGATTTTCCGATCGACATGAACCTGATCAAGCAGATCGAGATTATTCGCGGGCCATCCTCGGCTCTGTACGGCAGCAACGCCATTTTCGCCACCGTCAATATCATCACCAAATCGCCGGATGAAGCGGGACCGCTCGCGCTGACCGCGGACACCGGAAGTTTCGGCGAAAAGAAGGGCCAGGTCGTGGAGACTGCATCGCTTCGGCGGAGTCAAGCTTCTGCTCTCCGGCATCAGTGTACAATAATTCCGGCGAAAGTCCGCTGTTCTTTCCGCAGTTCGACACCCCACAAAATAACTACGGAGAGGCGATCGATATGAACAGCGAGAGGGGTTATCATTTCTTCTCGACCCTGGACTTGGCGGAACTGGACCGTCACAGCCGCTTTCGCCGGCCACGATATGCTTCAGCCGATATCCTGGGGCCCCACCATTTTCAATAACCGGGGCACGCAGGATGCCGACAACCGGGACTTCATCGACGCCATCTATGCGCGTCAGATCGCCGGCGGCGACTTGCGATGGCGCACCTATTACGACTCGTTTCATTACCAAGGCCGGGCCGAGTATCAGCTCGACGACGGGGGCGTGGAAGATAACCGCACCAACCTCCTCGGCAATTGGGTCGGGACCAAGCTTACGTATCGCGTCCGTCCCTTCTTCGCCGGAGCCGTAACCGTGGGCGCGGAGGGCAGCGTCGATTTACGAAATCTCCAGGAAAGCTACGACGTATCTCCCGGTACCGATCCTGTACCTCACCACCAGCCATCCCGACCGCTCCCTTGCTTTGATCGCGCAAGACGAAAAGCAGTTGTCGCAACGATGGAAGCTGGATCTGGGAGTCCGTATCGACAAATCGTACTACTATAACGATTTCGTTTCTCCCCGGGCGGCCCTGATCTATAATCGTTCCGCGTGGACGTACAAGTTTCTGTATGGCCGCGGTTTTCGCAACCCCAGCCCGTTTCAGTTGTTCTACAGCGACGGATTTGCCGCCCTCGGCAATCCCAACCTTCGACCCGAAGCAGCCGACACGGTTGAGGTTGACGCCGAACGGAAGCTCGGCAAGCGCCTGAACCTGCAAGCATCGGCATACGGCTACCGGTTGCGTGATTTTATGGTGGGCGTGGACCTCCCGGACGGACTGATCCAATATCAGAACACCAGCACGATCACTGCCGAGGGCCTCGAGCTCGAAATCAACGGCCGTCCTTGGGACTGGCTGGAAGCGACAGCCAGCTACGCCGTGCAACGATCGCGCGACGCCGGCAACATCCTGGCGAACTCGCCGCAAACTCTGGCCAAGCTGCGCTTCGCCGTGCCTCTGGGACGAAAATTCGACCTCAGCAGCGGGATGCAATACGAATCCTCCACCCTGACTCTGGCAGGCGGTTCCCTGCCGCCGGTCTACCTGGCCGACTTCACCCTCACCTCCAAGCACCTGCTGCCCAACTTCGATGTCCGGCTGGGCCTGCGCAACGCGTTCAACAGAGACTACTCGGACCCCATCGCGCTCAATCCAATCGTGCCCAGCATGCCCCAGCCCGGACGTACCTTTTTCATCGAATTGATCGCGCACCAAGCCCGCTAGCAAAAACCGGGACAGTCATTATATTTCGCCCACCGGCAAGCCTCTATCGAATGAGCGCGCCTCTGGGGCGAAATGTGGTGACTGTCCCAGGTTTTTGCGGTTCGGCCCCTTCTGCCACGGGCTGCCAGCCCGCAAAGGGCCGGTCGCGGCCCTCCATTCCCGAAGCAACAGCACGGCTCCGGGTCGCGACCCAGGCTCCGTTTTGCGGGCTGTTCCTGAGCCCGCAAAGGGCCGGTCGCGGCCCTCCATTCCCGAAGGCAGCAGCACGGCTCCGGGTCGCGATCCAGGCTCCGTTTTGCGGGCTGTTCCTGAGCCCGCAAAGGGCCGGTCGCGGCCCTCCATTCCCGAAAGCAACAGCACGGCTCCGGGTCGCGACCCAGGCTCCGTTTTGCGGGCTGTTCCTGAGCCCGCAAAGGGCCGGTCGCGGCCCTCCATTCCCGAAAGCAGCAGCTCGGCTCCGGGTCGCGACCCAGGCTCCGTTTTGCGGGCTGTTCCTGAGCCCGCAAAGGGCCGGTCGCGGCCCTCCATTCCCGAAAGCAACAGCACGGCTCCGGGTCGCGATCCAGGCTCCGTTTTGCGGGCTATTCCTTAGGAACGCTGGGTGAATCGGCGCAACCAGCCGTTCCGAAGCGCTCTTTCGCACACTCGGACGCGCAAGGGGCAGGCAATGGAGTCTTCGAATCTTCCTTCGCCTTCGGCAATCGCCGTGCATATACATCCGTGGAAGTCCACCGGGAACCAGTAAAAGGAGTAATCTAATGGAAGTCCGAATTCGGCATGGCAAGGACATGCAATCGGAGGCGTTCGCGCGCTTTCATCGCGTGGTCTGCGATCAGCCATTTGATGAAGGGGGAAGCGACAACGGTATGACTCCGCCCGAATTGATGCTCTCGGCGATCGGGTGCTGTGCGATGCACTACGCAGTCGCGTATCTGCGTACCCGCAAACTGGCGCTGGACGAGATCGAGTTGCGAATCTCGGCGACAAAAGGCGGACAGCCCGCGCGGCTGATCGAGATCGGAATCGAGGTGGATGCGCCCGGACTCAGTACCCGGGCGCGTGAGGGGCTGATCAAATCGATCGAAGCGTGTTTGCTGCATCGAACCCTGGCCGATCCGCCGAAGCTGACGATCGCCATGGCCACGCTGGTAACCGAGGGTCCGCCCCCGACACAGCCAGTCAACTTCGCCCCGTGACCGGACTTCAATCGCGCCGCCGGCCTCTCGATCCGTTCTTCGCTCCGGCGAGCGTCGCCATCATCGGAGCCACCGAGGCCAACCCCAGCGTCGGGCGCACCGTCCTGACCAATCTCGCGTCCTTCGACGGTAAAATCTATCCCGTAAATCCAAAGCGCGATTCGGTCCTGGGGCGGAAGGCCTATCCCGCCATCGGAGCCGTGCCCGGCCCGGTCGATCTGGCTGTGATCGCGACCCCGGCGGAAACCGTTCCCGACGTCGTCGCCGAATGCGCGGCCGCCAGGATTCCAGCGGCGATCGTTCTCTCCGCCGGCTTCAAAGAAGCCGGCCCGCGCGGCGTGGAGCTGGAGCGTGAGATTCGAGCCGCGCGCGGCTCCATGCGCATCATCGGACCGAACTGTTTGGGCCTGATGGCGCCGCGGGCAAGCCTGAACGCCACCTTCGCCGCGGCCATGGCGCGTCCGGGTTCCATCGGATTCCTCAGCCAGAGCGGCGCATTGTGTACCGCGATCCTGGATTGGAGCCTGCGGGAAATGGTCGGCTTCAGCGCCTTCGTCTCCACCGGCTCCATGCTGGACATCGGCTGGGGCGAGCTGATCGATTACCTGGGCGACGATCCCAACACGCGCGCCATCCTCATGTACATGGAATCGGTGGGCGACGCGCAGTCGTTTCTTTCCGCGGCGCGCGAGGTCGCGCTCACCAAGCCGATCATCGTCATCAAGGCCGGGCGCACGGAGCAGGCCGCCCGCGCTGCTTCCTCCCATACCGGCGCGCTCACCGGCAGCGATGAAGTGCTGGATGCGGCGCTCCGGCGCTGCGGCGTTCTTCGCGTCCGGCGCATCAGCGACCTCTTTTATATGGCGGAAGTGCTGGCCAAGCAGCCGCGCCCGAAGGGTCCCCGGCTGGCCATCGTGACCAACGCGGGAGGGCCCGGCGTCCTCGCCACGGACGCGCTCATCGCCGAGGGCGCCGAATTGGCTGAGCTTTCCGCCGACACCATGGCCGGCCTTGACGCGATCCTGCCGCCGCACTGGAGCCGGCACAACCCCATCGACATTATCGGCGATGCATCCCCCGAACGCTTTGCGCAAACGCTCGAAATTGTGCAGCGGGACGGCGGAGTGGACGGATTGCTGGTCACTCTGGCGCCGCAGGGCATGACCAACCCGACAGAAGTCGCCGAGCGCATCAGACCCTTTGCGGCACCCCTTCGAGGAAGTGAGCGCAAGCCGATTCTGGCAAGCTTTATGGGCGGCGCCAGCATTGCCCAGGCGGAAGAAATCCTGAACGCAGCCGGCATTCCCACCTTTCCCTTTCCCGATACGGCCGCGCGCGCCTTCGCCTACATGTGCCATTACAGCGAGAACCTTCGCGCTCTCTATGAAACCCCTGAGCTTGCCGAGAGCGCCGTGGATCGTAAAGCTGCGGCGGCCATCCTCGAAGCAGCGCGCGCGCAGGGCCGGGTGTTGCTGACGGAGCAGGAATCGAAGCAACTGCTGGCCGCCTACGCCATCCCGGTAACTCGAACTGAATTCGCGGGCACCGAAGACAGAGCGGCCGAGCTCGCGGCTGAAATCGGATTTCCCGTGGTGCTGAAGCTGCACTCGCACACCATCACGCACAAGACCGAGGCCGCGGGTGTCGAGCTGAACTTGCAGGACGAACCCGCGGTGCGCTCGGCTTGGAAACGGATTCAGAGCGCCGTCACGGCTCGCTTCGGGGCCGATCGGTTTGAGGGCGTAACCGTGCAGCCGATGGTTGGCACCAAAGAGAGTGGCGCCAAAGACGGCTACGAGCTGATTCTCGGATCCAGCACCGACCCGCAGTTCGGCCCCGTGCTCTTGTTCGGCTTAGGCGGCCAACTGGTGGAAGTCTTTCGCGACCGGACCCTCGGGCTGCCGCCTTTGAATTCCACCCTGGCGCGCCGAATGATGGAGCGGACGCAGATTTACAAGGCGCTTGCCGGCGTGCGCGGGCGCGCGCCTGTCGATCGCTCCGCCCTTGAACAAATTCTGATCCGCTTCAGCCAGCTTGTCTCGGAGGTGCCGCGCATCAAGGAAGCCGATCTCAATCCGCTGCTGGCTTCGCCCGGCGCAATTGTGGCCCTCGACGCCCGCATCCTGCTTCACGATTGGGCCGTGCCCGACCAGGACCTGCCGCGGACAGCCATTCGTCCCTACCCTTCGGCTTACGTGGAAAACTGGATCGCGCGCGACAAATCTTCCATCGCGATTCGCCCGATCCGCCCCGAAGATGAACCGAAGATGGTGCGCTTTCACGAACGCTTGAGCGAGCGCAGCGTCTACCTGCGCTACTTCCACCATCTGCCGTTGAGCGCGCGCGTGACCCACGAACGCCTCACCCGCGCTTGCTTCATCGATTACAACCGCGAGATGGCTCTGGTAGCTGAAATAATCAATGCCGAAACAGCGGATGCCGAAATCGTTGCCGTAGGGCGGCTCACACGGGAACACTCCTCCGCCGAGGCTGAATTTGCCCTTCTGGTTTCCGACCCCTGGCACGAGCGTGGTCTGGGAACGGAGCTGCTTCGCAGGCTGGTCGCGTTCGCCCGCAATGAGGGCATCCACCGCGTGTTCGGACAGATTATGACGGAGAACCGCGCCATGCAGGAAATCTGCCGCCGGCTCGGCTTCGAGATGCGCTACTCGATCGAGGATGGCGTGGTGGAAGCTTCGATCGCGATCACCGAGCCCGCCGTGCTAAGCTAAACTTCACCAGCGCGCCCACGTGAGCCGCGTTGCCCCGCGAGAGTTTCCCGCCGACCCCGTCTGTCACCCCGATCGAAATCTGCAACCAATGATCTGAAGGGTAGACGTTTATGGCCACGCCTCAAGCTGCACCCGAACTCGCCCGCTATCTGGATCTGAAGCTAGCTGCGCTCGGGCAGCCCACCGCGGGCGCCGCCGCCGACTCCTTGCTGCTCGAAACCGTTGGGCCGCTCTTGCGCAGCCATCACCAGAAGGACTTGATGCTGGGCCAATACCTGTGCCCGGCCGACATGCGAATTCAATCCTTTCTGGACTCCTATCTGCACGACGTGTGCCCCGCGGGCGCGCCGCATCTGCCCGGCAACACGTTTATTCTGGATCGGGCCGGCCTGGCGCGGCTGATGTCTTTGCCGCCCGGCGAAGACACATTTTCCTCTCCCTATCTGCGTTCGTATCGCATCCGCCAAGGGGTCCTGCACAACCCTGCCAGCGACCGCCGCACCACCCAGGGAGTCTTTCACATCGCCGAGGGCGGCTTGGGGATTCCCGCCGACAAGCAGGCCGTGCCCAAGCAGACCTTCGCCGCATTACTGGCGGCCGCGCTTCAGCCTCCCGCGGATGTGATGGCCCTCCCCTTCACGGCCGGCCAAGCCGAGCAGGCGCGCTTGTTCGTCTCTCTGTTATTGCGTCCGCTGGTTTGTCCCGCCACCGGAACCGATCCGGAAAAGACCATGGAGATCCGCATGTTTGCTCCGGGAAGTCTGGTGAGCAATCTCGATTTCACGGAATCGATCTTTGGCAGCGCGGGGGATCCGAACCTTCCCGAGAACGACGCCGCGCTCGACGCCGCGCATTGGACCGGCCATACCGGCTGCGTCATCGTCGCGCCCCACATTGTCGGCCTGCCCAAGGCCGCCCTGGGACTTCCGCGCGAAGCCGACGCCACGCCCAGGCAGAAGCGCGACGGCATGTGCTGGCGCGACCCCGATGAACCCTACAACGGCGGCAACGCCTTCAAGATTTGCTGCCGCGACCGCCGCGGCGTCATGGTCACCATCATCGCCGACAATTATTACGGATATTGCAAAAAAGAAGTCAAAACCCAAATCAGCTTTTCAGCCAATTTGTACGGCCTGTGCGAAGAAGAGCACGCCGGCGGCGCAATGGCCTCGGCGGCCTACGTCCTGGGACAGGACTTCTATGCGGATCAGACCATCAGCCTGAAGAAAACATCTTTCGAAGAGGGGATGGATATTCTGAACGGCATGGTGGAGCCGAGGCCCGGCCGCTATGCCGTCGACCGGCGCTATCCCGATATCCTCTATGTGCCCGAGAACGCCGTCTTCCAACTGCGGGAAGGCCGCGTCTGGTGGAAGCAGGAAGGCCATCGGCAGGAACTGACGCTGCGCAAGGGCACCACCTACGTGCTGCCCTCCGGCTTCCGCGTGCGCCTCGAAAAACGCTTTGCGGACAAATCCTGGCGGCTGGTGGGCACGCGGCCTCGCGGCACTTTGTGCCACAAACCCTGCACCGTCTCCGGCGGAGGCAAATCGGAAATATCCAAATCCATCGCCAATGCGTTGCTGCAAGGCCCCGTCTTCGTTCGCGACTACCACCCCGATATGGACCAAGTCGCGGAAATCCTGGCCAAGGATTTCTCCACCATCTTCAAGCATCGCGCCCCGGACCCGCGCACGCGGCGGCCGATCCTGAGCCCGGAGCGCTCGCTCGGCTCCGTGATTCAGCTTCTGACGCCCTCGCCCCAATATACGGACGAATACAATGACTGGCTGCGCCAGTTGCGCCAAACCACGCGCCAGATCCTCTTCACGGTGAAGCGTTACTACAGGCCCGAGTGGGGCGACAATTGGCGCGAACACTTCACCGTCGATCGCATTAACGGCTTTCTGGGACACGAACTCAAGTTCGATAACCAGAAATTGATCAGCAATTATCTGCGAGTGGGCTATGATCGCGACGGCTCCTGGCGCATTTACAAACTGCGGCCCGACTTTTTCCCGGCCGATAAAGTTCAATTCGAGGACGATATCACCGCGTCGGTGGTTTTACCCAGGGAGAGCCTCAACAACCTCGATCCGGAATACGCCAATCCCAGCGTGAAGCTGGTGGCCAACTGCGAGATGCTGCTGTTCCAGCGGCCCGACGATGCGATTCAGCGCGGAGCCGACCCGCAAGCCGAGGCCGATATGGCCGGCGGCAGCGTGTTTATCTCCAACTATGAGCCCATCTCCATCGACCAGGCCGTGAGCATGGTGGAACACGTGGTGGAATTCGATCGCTACGCCGACCCGATGAAGGGCCTGATCGAAGATTTTGCCAGAAACGGCGACGGCGGCCCATCGTATGTGGTTTCCTCGGCACACCCGAGAATCGTGGACGGCCAGCCTTCCAAAAACCCGCGCTACTTGCAGAAGCGGCCCGATCTTGTGGCGCCGCGAGAAGGCTACCTCACCGAGATCGCCGCTCGCCTGGAGCGTGGAGTTCCCGCCGGACGCCCGGTCCATTTCCCGGTGAACGCGGTGCTTTCCGGACGCAGAAACAATCCGCCGGATTTGAAGACCGGCCAGCCGCCTCTGGCCGTGTACAGTCCCATCCATTATCAGGAGCTGCCGGAGCTGTTCATGGAATTCATTTCCAGCCTGACCGGCAAGTCACCCTCGATGATCGGATTCGGCAGCGAGGGCGCGCTCACCAAAGGGCCGTTCAACGCGCTCTGGCCGGTGGTGGATCTCAACAACGCTCTGGTGTCGGCGATCCTGACGGGCTATGCCGGCTTCACCACCTCGGCCGGCTATGTGGGCCCGCACCTGCGCGTGGATCACGACGTCAGCCTGCTGGTTCCGGAGATCTGGTGCCGCATGCGCGTCTCTGAGCGCGATCCGCAGTTCTTGATCGAGCATGGGTTCCTGGAACGCGTGGAGGATATTTCGATCCATGGGCGAACCGTGCTCGCCAGCCGCTTGGGCTTCCGCATCACCTCCCTTTTCGTGGACCATTTCCTGGGCCGGATCTTCGAGACGCCCAGTTCGGTTTTCACCTCCGAAATGCTGCGGCCGGAAGAGCAGGATCTGGAGCTTTTCGCGGCGGGCATCGACGCCATCGTGGTAACGCAGCGCAATGTGGCGCTCCACTACTTTGTGGACGGCAGCGTGGAGGCGGCCTGTCCTCCACTCAAGGCGCTGCTGCACATCCTGGCGCATGGCAACTATGAAGGAATGGGCATCGACGATCCCAAGTTCCGTGCCTTGTTCCTGCGCGAAACCATGCTCGCCAGCGACTGGTATCGGGAGCGATTACGGGTCAAGCAGGAACGGGACATCGCGCTGTGGCAGCGTCACGCCGCGGCGCTGGAGGCGTTTCGCTCCGGGCCGGGGAACGTTACGGGCGCCCACATCAATCTTGAAGAACGCTTCGAGCTGGTGCGCCGCGAGCTGGCGCGCGTCGGCAGTCCCGCGTACGTCGAGGAGCTGCGCGGCACCATCGGCGCCGACCCTTTCCATTACCAGTAGCGGGGCAGTGGGGCAGGTGATCCGCGAAAAACGCCCTTCCCATTGCCGGTAGATCCGCGAAAAACGCCCTTCCCATCGCCGGTAGACCCGCGAAAAACGCCCTTCCCATTGCCGGTAGACCCGCGAAAAACGCCCTTCCCATCGCCGGTAGACCCGCGAAAAACGCCCTTCCCATCGCCGGTAGATCCGCGAAAAACGCCTCTCCATTGCCGGTAGACCCGCGAAAAACGCCCCTCCCATTGCCGGTAGATCCGCGAAAAACGGGGACATCATTGCCTGTCCCCGCCTTCGCAATTTGTATGCCATCAATGCCTCGGCCGGGACAGGCTATGGTGTCCCCGCTTTTCGCCTTCCCGCAATCCGCACGCGCTTCAGCCGGAGGCTGTTGGCCACCACGCTGACCGAGCTCGCAGCCATCGCCGCGCTGGCGATCACGGGACTGAGCAACCCAAGCGCGGCGGCCGGAATCGCGATCACGTTATAGCCCAGCGCCCAGAACAAATTCTGCTGCATCACCCGCCAGGCCGCGCGCGAAAGCGCAATGGCCTGCGCCACGGCGCGGAGGTCGGACCGCAGCAAGGTCACATCGCCGGCTTCCATGGCGACGTCCGTTCCCGAACCCATCGCGAATCCCACGTCGGCCTGAGCCAGCGCCGGCGCGTCGTTGATCCCGTCGCCCACCATGGCGACGGTGCGGCCCTGACTCCGCAAACGGCGAATCTCCGCGGCCTTCCCGTCCGGCAAAACTTCCGCGATCACGCGCCCGATGCCCGCCTGGCGCGCGATGGCCTGCGCCGGCTCCTGGCGATCGCCAGTGAGCATGATGACTTCGAGACCCAGCCGCGCGAACTCCTCAATGGCTGATTTCGTGGTCGCGCGAATCGGGTCGGACACCAGCAGCGATCCCGCAAACCGTCCGTCGATTGCGATTAAAATCCCTTCGCCCGAAGCCGCGACGCCGTGCCCGGAAAGAAACTTCGCATTGCCGGCGAGAACATCGTTGCCTTCCACGCGAGCCCGGATGCCCAGCCCGGCGGTAGCGCTGAACTCGCCGGCCTCGGCCAGCGCCAGACCGCGAGAAGCCGCGAAGTCCACCACAGCCTTGCCCAAGGGATGTTCGGAGCGGCTCTCGGCGGATGCCGCCAGGCGCAGGTCGGCATCCTCGATGTTCGCCTGCGTGACGCGAGGCTTACCTTCCGTCACAGTGCCGGTCTTATCCACAACGATGGTGTTCACGCGGCGAAGTTTCTCGAGCGCTTCCCCGCCCTTGATCAGCAGTCCCATCGCGGCTCCACGTCCGGTGGCGACCATCACCGCGGTCGGCACCGCCAGGCCCATCGCGCAAGGACACGCGATGATCAGCACCGCCACGGCGGCCACGGCCGCTTGCAGTGCGGGTCTGCCCGCGAGCATCCATCCCGCGAACGTCAGCGCCGCCAGCGCGATCACCGTAGGCACGAAAATGCGGCTGATGCGGTCGGCCAGCCGCTCCATCGGCGTGCGGGACGCCTGGGCGTCGCGCATCAGAGTGACGATGCGCGCCAGTACGCTGGCTTCGCCCAAGGTCGTGGCGCGATAGCGGAAGCTTCCGGTGGTGTTCACAGTGCCGCCCGTGACCGCGCTGCCGGCGTGCTTTTCAGCCGGAGCCGGCTCGCCGGTGAGCATGGATTCATCGACGAAACTTGCACCATCGAGAATGATTCCGTCGACCGGCAGCTTCTCGCCCGGCCGCACCACGATCACGTCGCCGGGGCGCACGCTCGCCACCGGAATCTCGGACTCGACACCATCGCTCGACATGCCACGCGAAACGCGCGCGGTGGGCGATTGCAAACCGATCAGCTTCCGCAGCGCGCCCGTGGTCTGGCGTTTGGAGCGGGCTTCGAGAGCCCTGCCGGTGACTACGAAAGCCACAATCAGAACCGCGGCTTCAAAGTACACGTTGAGCGCGATGCCGCGCGCTCGAAAGAATTCGGGCACAACCGTGACGGCGGCGGAGTACACAAACGCCGCGCCGGTGCCGAGCGCGACCAGCGTGTTCATGTCGGAAGAGCCGTGGCGTGCGGCCGTGAACGCTCCCGCGTAAATCCGCCGCCCCGCCCAGGCCATCACGAATACCGTAATCGCCAGCAGCAGCCAATGCACGCGAGCATCGTCCGTGAACATCATCGACAGGCCCATGCTCGCCCCCATACACAAACCACCCAGCGCCAGGCTGACCACGGCTTTGATCGACAGCTCCCGCGCTTCCGCGACTTCGGCTCGCTCGCGCTCCTCCTGTTCCTGAAACGCGGTCTGGCCGGGAGTGGGAAGATCCGCCTCATAGCCTGTTCCGCGAATCGCCTCGATCAGCGCCGGCGGCGCGACGGTGTGCGGATCGAAGACCACGGTAGCCTCATTGGTCATGAGGCTGACGGCGGCCTTTTCGACGCCGGGGGTCTCCTCCAGCGCATGCTGCACGTGCGCCTGGCACGCAGCGCACGTCATGCCGCCGACATTGATGCGCAGGGTCTCCGTCATTCGTCGCCTGTGTCAAGCCGGCGAGCTTCGTAGCCGGCCTTGCGAACCGCGTCGAGCACGGCTTGCTCATGCGCGGCATCGGTGGCGACAACCGCCGAGCCGACCTCGACCGCCTCCGGCCGCGCCCCCTCCACGCCGGCAATGGCTTTCTCCACGCGCCGGACACACGCCTGACAATGCATTCCTTCGATGGCAACCTTCATATTTATAGGATGCCTGAAGCAGCCGGAGGATGCCTGAAGCAGCCGTTTGAATCCGCGTTCATCTGGGTTCATCGGCGGCCAATATTGCTTTTCAGCATCCCGCTAAACCAGCGGCACAGGGCCGGAGCGAAAATTAGATCTTGATCTTGCGGACAGCCCACTGGTTGTTCTCCCAGCGGGTCTTCTTCATGGTGATGAAGGGATCGTCGGGCGCCGGCTGCACCGCGCCTTTGGCGTCGTTGGCGCGCGAGGAAACCGTGTGGTCGCCGGGCATGGCGTCGGACCAATCGTAAGTCCAGAAGCTCCAGGTGTTGTTATTGCCGCCGTTCGATTGCACCTTCGCAGGCTTCCAGGGACCGTCGTCGATCTTGACCTCCACCGATTTGAGCGGAGTGCCGTCGTTCCAAGCCGCGTCATCGCCAGGAATCCCATACTGAGAGCGCCCATAAACTCGCGGCGTCCGCTTCTATGATCGAGATTCGCCAGCTTGGTCATGCCGATCGTCATACACCTCCAATCCGCCTATTGCTTGGCCCCGAGCGACGCCATGTCGATCACGAAGCGATACCGAACGTCACTCTTGACCACTCTGTCGTAGGCTTCGTTTACCTTCTGAATCGGGATCACCTCAACGTCCGATGTCAGGTTGTGCTTGCCGCAGAAGTCGAGCATCTCCTGCGTCTCCTGAATGCCGCCGATCGCCGAACCGGCCAGGCTCCTCCGGCCCAGGATCAACGAGAAGGCTGCGATCGGAGGCGGAGGCTTCTCGGGAGCTCCCACCACCACCATCGTTCCGTCCACGCTCAGCAGAGGCAGGTATTGGTTCCAATCGATGTCGGCCGAAACCGTGTTGACGATCAGATCGAAGCGCCGTTGCAATTTCTTGAACGTCCCCGGATCGCCGGTGGCATAAAAATGATCCGCGCCCAGGCGCTTGCCGTCGGCCTGCTTGCGCAAGGATTGGCTCAGCACCGTGACCTCCGCGCCCAGAGCATGCGCGATTTTGACTCCCATGTGCCCAAGCCCGCCCAAGCCGACGATGGCCACCTGCTTGCCCGGTCCCGCCTTCCAGTGCTTCAGCGGCGAATACAGCGTGATCCCCGCGCACAGCAGCGGCGCGCAGCCTTCCAGCGGAAGATTGTCCGGCAGGCGCAGAACGTGGCTGTCCTTGACCACGATCTTGTCGGAGTAGCCGCCGTACGTCGGCGTGCCGTCGTATTCCTTGGCGTTGTAGGTCAGGACCACGCCGGTCGCGCAATATTGCTCCAACCCCTTCTTGCACTCCGGACAATGCCCGCACGAATCGACAAAGCAGCCGACGCCGACACGATCGCCAATCTTATACTTCGTGACCTTGCCGCCGACGGCGGTAACGATCCCGGCGATCTCGTGCCCCGGAACCATGGGGAAAATGGAGCCGCCCCACTCATCGCGCACCTGGTGAATATCGGAATGGCAGATGCCGCAATACTTGATCTCAATGGCGACATCGTTCTCGCGCGGATCGCGCCGTTCGAAGGCGAACGGTCCCAATGGAGCCTTGACCGCGGTAGCGGCGTAACCTTTGGTTTTTTGCATGGGAATAACTTCAGTTTGAACGAAACCGGAGCACTAATTCAAGGGACGCTCGCGAGGCCCGCGCGCCGCGAGCTTCGCGGCCTGCTTGATCCAATCGTTGTCTGAGGCTGTCAAGCGTTCGACAAGCGCGCGGACGCGCGGGCTATCCATCAATTCCTGGAATAGCTTCGCGTACCTGCCGTCTACGGGAAAGGAATTCCGGTCAGCCAAGTGCCTCCCGCCGAGGAAGACAAGCGCCGAGAGCACGTCGGCCTTGTCGTTCGATTCCAGCAAACTGGCGAACTCATCCACGCTCTTTGCGTCTGGAACGAAGTCCACCGGCCTGCCAAGGTAGTCGTCCTGCGCAGCATCGCCTCGGTCGTTTTCTAAGCGGACAAGCCGAAGCCGATCGTGGCCGATGGCGAAGTACTCCTTCGCATCGCCAGCGCCAATCTTGTTTGGACCCATGTGAAGGACGACCAGATCGCTCTTCAGATCCTGGGAAAACTCAATGGAGGCATCGAGCAGGGAGTGGCCCCAGCCCGTCGCAAACGACCGGCCCTCAATCCTTCTTCCAGCAGCATCGAGTAATTGCACGCGCGCCGAGGACTCGCCCGGAAACCCGAACGCCGGCTCGCCCAGGAAAACGACATACCGCGCTTGGCCGTCGTATGTGGGCTTCCACACGTACCAGGGGCTCGGAGCCGAGGGAGAAGGCCCAACTCCTGGTGGAATCTCGCCGAGCATTTCGTTCAGACGCTGTAGCTGATTCGCCGGCACGTTCAACAGATCCTTGCCGACCAAGCGGTCGAGATCCGGGACCTGCGCGTAGAGCGCAACCCCCAACCAAAAGCGTCGCAGCCGCGCGCAGCTTCACTTGATCTCGAGAATCTCTTTTTCCTTGGTCTTCGACGCCGCGTCCACCCGGCTGATATAGCCGTCGGTCATCTTCTGCACGTCGTCCAGAGCCTTGCGCTCGTCGTCTTCGCTGATGGCCTTGTCCTTCAGCAGTTTCTTGAGGTGCTCATTGGCGTCGCGGCGGATGTTGCGCAGCGCCACGCGATGATCCTCCGCCACGTGGTGCAGACGCTTGACGATGTCCTTGCGCCGCTCCTCGGTCAACGGCGGAATCGGCACGCGAATAATCTTTCCGTCGTTGCCCGGATTCAGGCCCAGGTCGGAAGTCCGGATGGCCTTTTCGATGACCCCGATCTGCGACACGTCCCAGGGCTGAATGGTAATCAGCGAAGGCTCCGGCACGTGCAGATTGGCGACCTGGTTGATCGGCGTCGGCGTGCCGTAGTAATCCACTTTCAGCGTATCGAAGATGCTCACCGAGGCGCGGCCGGTGCGGATGCTCGATACTTCCTGCTGAAAGTCGGTCACGGCTTTGTCCATGCGCGCCTTGGCGCCGGCCTCAACCTCTTTCACGCTCTTAAAGTTCCCTGCAATAGGTGGTTCAGTCTTCATGGGCTTTTCTCTGTTTTAAGGAATCGGGGGTCAATGAATCAAGGTTCCGATCGGCTCCCCCATCGCCATTCGCATTATATTGCCTCGCACGTTCAAGTCAAAGACCGTGATCGGAAGATGGTTGTCGCGGCACATGGCCACAGCGGAGGCGTCCATCACCCGCAGGTTCCGGCTCAGCACGTCGGAGTAGCCGATTTCGGCGAAGCGCACCGCGTCCGTATTGGCCAGCGGATCCTTGTCGTAAACCCCGTCCACCCGAGTGGCCTTGGCCACCACCTCGGCATGAATCTCCAGGGCGCGCAGAGTGGCCGCCGTGTCGGTCGAAAAATAGGGATTGGAAGTTCCCGCGGCGAAGATCACCAGGCGGCCTTTTTCCAGATGGCGAATCGCCCGGCGGCGGATGTAAGGCTCGGCCACCGAATGCATCTGGATGGCGGTCATGACGCGCGTGGGCACGCCGCTCTTTTCGAGTGCGTCCTGCAACGCCAGCGCATTAATTACCGTCGCCAGCATGCCCATGTGATCGGCGGCCACGCGGTCCATATTCTGCGCCGCCGCGGCCACGCCGCGGAAAAAATTCCCGCCGCCCACCACCATCCCGATTTGCAAACCCGCCCGCGCCACTTCCGCGATCTCCTCGGCCAGAGCCGCAACCTTACCCGCGTCGATTCCAAAAGACGCGTGACCGCCGGCGAGAACCTCGCCGCTCAGCTTCAGCAGGATGCGCTGATATTTAGCCACGCCTGGTCCAGAATAGCGCAGGCTCGGTATTTGTGTTCATTCGTGTTTATCTGCGGCCAAAGGAGCCTTTATTCAGCCGGGGTTTCGGCTGCCGCCCCGTCGCCCACCTTGAAGCGGACGAATCGGGACACGGTGATGTTCTCGCCCATTTTGGCGATCTTGGACTTGATCAGGTCGGCGATGGTGGTGGTGTTTTCCTTGATGAAAGGCTGCTCGTACAGGCAGACTTCCTCGTAGTACTTAGTCATCCGGCCCTTCGGTAATCTTGTCCAGCATCTTCTCGGGCTTTCCCTCGGACAGCGCGCGGGCGCGGTAGATCTCCCGCTCCTTGGCCAGGTCCGCCTCGGTCACGTCTTCCTTGCGCAGAAACTTCGGATCGGCCGCGGCCACCTGCATCGCCAGGTCGTGCACCAGCTCCTGAAAATCCTCCGTGCGCGCCACGAAGTCGGACTCGCAGTTCACCTCGATCATCACGCCCAACTGCGCGCCCGGATGAATGTAGGTGCCGATCACGCCCTGCTTGGTGGAGCGCGTGGCTTTCTTGGTGGCCGAGGCGATGCCCTTCTTGCGCAGCACCACTTCGGCTTCGTTCAGATCGCCGTTGGCCTCCTTCAGCGCGGCCTTGCACTCCATCATCCCCGCTCCGGTCTTGTCGCGGAGCTGCTTCACCAACTGTGCACTGATCTCCATAGTTCCTTCTGCTCCGCGCTCTCGCGCGCCTGTTGCTCGAGCGTAGCTTGAGCCTCGGCCGCGCGGCGCTGCCCAGACGTCGTCTAAAGCGCTTCGGCGTGTTCCTCGGCTCGCCGGCGCCGCCGCCGGACCCTTGCGCGGCAGCGTGGGCAGATCCTCTTCCGGCATGCTCTCCGCCATCAACTGCTCGTTGTACTTGAGGTCGGCGTACTGCGCCAGGTCCGGCATCTCTTCCATGAGCCGGCTCTTCGCTGATGATCTTCTCCGGAGCGAAGTCCGTCTCGGTCGCCAGTTGCCGCCCTTCCACCACCGCGTCGGCGATCTTGGTGGTGAACAGCCGGATGGCCCGCAGCGCGTCGTCGTTGCCCGGGATCACGTAGTCCACCTTTTCCGGATCGCAGTTGGTGTCCACCACCGCCACCACCGGAATGCCCAGCTTGCGCGCCTCATCCACCGCGATGGCCTCTTTGTTGGAGTCGATCACGAACAGGATGTCCGGCAGCCCGTTCATGTCCTTGATGCCCGCCAGATTCTGGTTCAGGTGCTTGCGCTCCCGCTCCAGCCGGACCACTTCTTTCTTGGCGCGGCCGTCCCAGTTGCCTTCGGCCGCCATGGCGTCCAGCTCCTTCAAGCGCTTGATGGATTTCTGCACCGTGGTCATATTGGTGAGCAATCCGCCCAGCCAGCGCTGATTCACGTAGTATTGCTGGCAGCGGCTGGCTTCCTCGGCGACAGCTTCCTGAGCCTGCCGCTTGGTGCCGACAAAGAGAATCGTCTTCCCTTGCGCCGCCATTTCCCCCACGTAACGCATGGCGTCCTTGAACAGCTTCAGCGTTTTTTGCAGGTCGATGATGTAGATGCCATTACGTTCGCCAAAGATGTATTCCTTCATCCTTGGATTCCAGCGCCTGGTCTGGTGCCCGAAGTGAACGCCGGCTTCGAGCAATTCCTTCATACTAATGGACGGCAAACAACCTCCTTAACAATTGGTTGGAGAATCCAAACTGCGGCCCAAGGCGGGATTTGCAGCTCAGAGCGAAAGGGCGGGGGCAGGCGCCAGCCTGTCCAAAAACTAGCGTTTGGAGAACTGGAAGCGTTTGCGGGCGCCTTTTTGTCCGTACTTCTTGCGCTCGTGCTCGCGGGCGTCCCGGCGAAGCATGCCCAGTTCCTTCAGTTTGGCGCGCAGCTCGATGTTGAACCCCAGCAGCGCGCGCGCGATCCCCAACTTGGCTGCGCCGGCTTGGCCCGAAGGCCCGCCGCCGGCCGTGTTGATCAAAATGTCGAATTTGTCGGCGGTCTCGGTGGCCAACAGCGGTTGTCTCACGATGGCTCGGGAAGCTTCGCTTGGGAAATAGTTCTCGAAGGTTCGCCCGTTCACCGTGATCTCGCCCTTGCCCGGCCGCAGGAACACTCTCGCCGTCGCGCGCTTGCGGCGGCCCGTTCCAAGATGTTGTACCAATGCCACTCCCTATGTCTCCTTGCCTGATACCGCGATCTGCACCGGCTTCTGCGCCTCATGCGGATGCTTGGGCCCCGCATAAACCTGCAGTTTCCGGTACATCTGTTTTCCGAGTTTATTCTTGGGAAGCATCCCCTGGATGGCTTCCTCAATCATGCGAACCGGCCGCGTTTCGCGCACCGTGCGCGCCTTGATCTCCGAGAGACCGCCCGGATAACCCGAGTGGCGGCGATAAATTTTCTGCTCTTCCTTGCGGCCCGTCAGCCGGACCTTGGCGGCGTTCACCACCACCACATGATCGCCGGTATCGAGAAACGGCGTATACGTGGGTTTATGCTTGCCCATCAGTGCCATCGCGGCCTTGCTGGCCAGACGGCCCAATACTTCGCCTTCGGCATCGATCAGGTGCCATTCGCGCACCAAAGTATCGAGCGAAGGAATAGCGGTTTTCATGAAGACAGACTTTCTCCCTGCGAGTTCTCTGCTTACTCAGGTTAGCCGAATTGCCCGCAGGGTGTCAAACGGACGGGCAGACCTCGCTTTCGGCTATTGGTCGTGCTCGCCGAGCCCGACGTTGGGAATTGGCTGGCTTTGATAGGATCGGTGGTTCAGGACTTCAAGATCCAGGTTCAAGTGGGCTCGTTCCCCCTCCTCAGGCGTTAAGATACGGCGCCGAACCAGCAGCGATACGAGCTCGGCATACCTGCGTTGCTGATCGGCAACGAATGCTTGCAGATCGGAGCGATATTGTTCGAGGGTGGTCCAATGCAGCTCCAGCGCCGGATGCGCCGCCATGGGCTTAGACTCGCGGGCCGAGTCAAGCCTGTACCTCAGAATCTGGAGCGTGTACTCGTTCCGGTCGCCATGAGTTGCGGGACCAGCCGCCACCGTAGTGCCGCGTGAGTAGTAGACTGGATAGCCGTCGCCCTTCAGCAACGTGCCCGCGTGTGTACTCAAAGAATAATAAAACCACTGGGGCCAGGGAAAAGGAGGGAAGCCGACCCCGCCTTCGCCGGCGATCCCGAACCCGCCGGGGAAACCCTCCGTCTGCTCACCTCGATTCGGATCGAAGACCTTTATCACGGCGGCTATTTGAAGACGTTGCAGGAGCTCGATCGCGCCTCCCTTTTCGCCCGCCAGGCACTGTCCCGCCAGGAGCCATGCTTCGTCCGATTTGGCTCCATTGAGGATTTGGGTGTCCACCATCAGACCCGGACATCCGCGCTCATACAGGAGAATCAGCGCTTGCGCGGGATAGCGGTTCAATAAGGCCTGACTGACGTTGCGCGCCACGCTCACGCGCCCCTGGATCAAGGCGTCCAGAATCGACAGCCGCGCTCGATCTTCGTCGGTCTCGGGAGCGCCGCCGGGCGGATCAAGATGACTGAGATCGCCCAAGGCGTCGATCAACTCGGAGGTGAATAGTCCCTGCCATTCGTGCCGGCGAATGACTTGCGCGGCCCATGCCTTGTATACCGGGCGAGGATCTTTGATCCATTGCCGGGCAAGCTCCCTCGCCGGTGCCTCCGCGGCAGCGACTTGCTGCCCCAGGTCGATCTCGGCCGGGGCTTGCGCCCACGCCGCCATCGCACAGCAACACCCGACAATAAGGCGCATACCGAGCTATCGTCCTAATCCTTCTGGATCATCACTTCCGTGGACTTGACCACGACGCGGACGGCGTCGCCTTTTTTCAGTCCCAGCTCTTCCGCGCTGGTGCGCGTGATGACGCTCTCGATCAGGCTGCTGCCTACTTTCACGACCACGTGGGCCATGATGTCGCCGAGGTGAATTTCTTTTATTTTGCCGGGAAGTTGATTTCTCGCTGAAAGAGCCATGTTTGAATCCTCGCCCAAATCATACCAGTTGGCCGTGTCTCCCTCGGTCGCTCTGGCCGTCTATCATATATACGTATGGAGACTGGCGAGCCCTCCGATCGTCCCTTGATCCCGGACCCGGCTTCGGCTTCGTCGTCGGCTTCGCAGCCGCCGGCGCCGAACACCGAGCCTTCCGCCGCGCGGGCGGCTTTTTCCTGGCTGCGCGATCTTACGCTCAGCATCGTGATCGCGATCATCATCATCCTGTTCCTCTATCAGCCGGTCCGGGTGGAGGGCACCAGCATGATGCCGAGCCTGGTCAACGAGGAGCGCATCTTCATCAACAAGTTCGTCTACCGCTTCTCCAACGTCGAGCGCGGCGACACGGTGGTGTTCCAGTTCCCTCGGGACACCAGCAAATCCTATATCAAGCGCGTGATCGGGATGCCCGGCGATATCGTACGCGTCGATAAAGGCGCGGTGTTCGTCAACGGCAAAGCGCTCGATGAACCCTACGTCCTGCCGGGAAACCGCGACGAGGCCAGCTACGCCGAGATTAGAGTGGAGCCGGATTGCTACTACGTCCTGGGCGACCATCGCAACTCCTCCAACGACAGCCGCAACTGGGGCACGGTGAGGCGGGGTTACATCTACGGGAAGGCGGTCTTCGTCTACTGGCCCTTGGACCGTCTGGGCCTGCTTCCCTGACGGCCCGTGGCGGAAGGGACCGCATCGCGAAAAACCTGGGACAGTATACTCATTTCCGCCGGACGCCCGCTTTCTGATGTCCATACGCCAGTCCGGCGGAAATGAGAATACTGTCCCGGTTTTTTGCGCCGGACGACTTTCACCACGGGCTGCAGCAAGCTATCTCAGGACCGCTTGCGAGCGAGCCTCAACCAACGGCCGCCCAGAACCAGAAGGCCGCCGCAGACGAACCATCCGGCGCCCGGCTCCGGAACCGCGGTGATCGTCGCTTCCGGCGAGACCGCATCGGCGATCAGAGCCCCTTCCGGGTTGACCGTGATCTCGGCGACGATCCCGTTCGGATCGGCGGTGAGGGATCCGGCGGGCATGGTTCCCGCTTCATCCGTGAAGGCCGAGAGTGCAAACGTACTCTCGTTGGACGGATTGCCGTTGGGAGCGGTGATGGCGGGTCCGCTGAATTCCACCTCGAAAGAAAGTGTCGTCCCAAACGTGACGGCCTCGAAATCGTCATTGTCCGCAAACGTATTGTTCAGGGTGATGATGGCCGGCACCGGGCCGCCGCTGGCCGATCCGGTATCCACCTGCGTGCCCGCGATATAGGTGGCGCCGGTGAAATCAAAGATCTGCACCGTCGCTCCCAGGGCAGCCAGTCCGGGGTTGAACTCGAAATCGATCGAGCCCATGTCTCCGGCAAGACTGCTGGTATTCACGGTAATGAGGTCAACCGGGCCGCCGTAGGATAGCGCTGCCGCCGTCAAAAACAGAGTGATTGTAAGAAAGTGAGATTTACGCATTTTAGGGGACCACCGTAGTTGTGAAATTGATTGCCGCGCCGGAGGGATCGCTGAGCACCACCGTCGCGCTGGCCGACGCGCCTGGCGCGAGCGTGCCCCCGCCCGCAAGAATCGGGAGGGGATTCGCGGAATCCAGGGTGACTCCCGTGGACAAGCCGCTGAACGAAACCGCCAGAGGGCCGCTCACCGTAGAGCTGGTGTTATTGAGGACCGTGACGGTGGCGCTGTACGTCTTGGTCACGCGGCCGTAAACAAAGCCGCCGACCGTGACGGGAAGGCTGGGCGGCGTCGCGGGCGCCGTGGTTCCGGGCGTGAAAGCAACGCCGCGAAGAACCTGCCCATAGGGAGCCGTCTCGACCAGCGTAAATTGCTCGCCGGCGGCGGAGGCGGGGCTGGCGTTGGCGACGACGTCCGTGATGCTCACCAATTGATTCGGATCCGCTCCCTGATCGCCGTTGGTGCTGACCGTGGAAGTAATGGCCCAGACGGTTGCGGTCCCGTCTCCGTTTACCCGTCCGGTGATATTGCGCAGGCCCGCCGGCGAGGGGTTCAAGGATGTCGGATAATTCGGCACGCTATAGGGCTGTCCGAGATTCAGCCCATGCTGCAATACGTAGGCTAGCGACCATGACGCGCCGTTGAAAACCCACTTCTGCAAACCGGCGTAGGTGCTGACTCCGGCGTCCGCAAACGTTCCGTCCCCTTCATCGGCTACATACAAAGTGTTGGCATTGGCAAACCAGAGTCCGAAGGGATAGATGTTGTCGATGCCCGCCGTCTTGGCGATAGCCGTGGGGAAACCGGGGAGGATGTTGATCGGATAACCGGTGGCAGTGCCGGGCGGGTTCGCGATGCTGCCCGCCACGGCCGGCAAGCTGCCGCTGCTGCCCACCTGATACACGGTATCGATTCCGTTGCTGCCGCTGCCCTTCGATATATAAAGCGTGTTGTCGAAAATCGTCAGGCCGCGGTAGTTGTCGTCCTTGCCGGCTTTGTCGGCCTTGTCCCCCTCTTGGGTCACCGAAAAGATCCCGGTCTCGATGGTTCCGGGAGTCGACGGCGACGCGTTCACGCCGGGTTCGACGATTTGCGATCCGGTGGCGTCGACCAGACTGGTCAGAATCGGACTCGAGCTTCCGTTGTTGTCGTTGCCGACGGTATAATACAAGCCGTTCGACAGAAACGCCGCGCGGCCATTGTCGCCGCTATAGGCGTTGGTGGTGGTCACGGTTAATGCACCCAGGGAGTTGAGCTGAGCAACGCCGCGGTAGAAGGCGGGCACCACCGGGTTGGTCACGTCCACGATCCCGGGTGTGTTGGAATTCGATAAATCGAGGGTGTTCGCAAGCGAAGTTGTGTTCGAGGGCCCCAGGGTATAACCCAAAAAAGTCAGGGCCGTGCCATCCGACGACAGATTCAGCGCCAGTTCCGACTTGGAGCTGAAACTGGTGACAATCTGAGTTGGGTCGATTGCAATCGTGTTAATCAGCGAGCCGCCGGTGGTTATCTGATCCAGGAAGATCGGCGACGCGACGCCGAAGCTTCCGTCTGCGTTGGCATTGTTCCAGACATTCTGAAGCTGCATGGTGACGGGGTTGATTACGCCGATGGCGGGATAGGCTCCGTCATCGGTGGCGATGGCGCACGAGGCGGTCACAATGCAGCCCGGCGGGAGCGTTTGGCCGATGGCAATCGTGGACGCGGTTCCTTGGTAAACGCTGCGTGAAACCACTAAATTGTTGGGTTGAAACTGAGCCAAGGCCGGAATCGCGCTGAGGATGCCGGCCATGAGCGTGTTTATGATTTTGGGCATAAGGCTGAAATTCCAGGTTCCTTTTATCCAGTAAATTGCCGCAGCAGCGGCCCACTGAAAGGTAACAGGCGAGGATTAACGGATTACGACGAACGCATTACGTTCTCGCAACGGCCTTAGTGACCCATCGGCAAGGTGGTCTGCCGAAAGACTAATGCTTCACCGTAAGGTCGAAGCTGTCTTTGAGCTCGACGGTCAGAGTCTCCGCCTCGGGATTGGCGACCCGGTACATGGCCGCATGCAGATGGTCTTTCTCGACGGTGAGTTTTAGGTAGTGATAGTTGGGGAACAGGTTGCTCTGGTAAAGATCCTGCGGCGTGCGCTCGACCACATAGGGCGGCGCTCCGCCGCCGCCGGAGACCAGGTACGTGACGCCATCGACCACGCTGCGTTCGTAATTGTGGATATGCCCAGCGCTGACCAGAAAACTGGCGTGAGAAGTGCGCGCGGCCTTGGATAAATAATCCCGCAGAGCGATCTCATTCGGCCTCGGATTATGATCCACCTCGAAGCGCTGTTGGACGTCGGCCACGGGAGGATGGTGCAGCGACACGATCACAAAATCGACGGAGGAGGGAAGGCCCTTCACCTGCGTCTCGATCCAGCGGGCCTGCTCGCTGTCCGGCAGGAGCGAAGTGTCGCTATCCAACGCGAGCAAATACACGCGCGATCCAAGCTGCGCGGCATACCAGCGACGGTTGCGCAGCTCCGGGAATGTGTTCCACCAGTTCTCCAGATCCTTGTTCGGATCGCCGTGAAACTCATGATTGCCCAGCGCCGGGAACACGCGCAGGCGCAGGTCGCGCCAGGCCTTGGTCTCGGCCAGAAAAACCGTGTAGTCGTTGGCGACGTCGCCGGCCAGCGGCACGTCGCCGTTCATGATCACCGCCGCGGGATGTTCGGCCGCGATCTGCTTCACCAGCCACTGGCGTATGCGAGGATTGGTCTGCTGGGTGTTCGTGGGATCGGTGAAGCGCTGATCCCCGTAGGCGATCAGCGTCAGCGGGCTGGGCAGCTGGTTGTCGGCGATGCGGAACGTCGGGCCGGGCTCGCTCAACACAGGGACGCTCCGCGGGGGAGTCTGGGCCAGCAGTGCGCCCACCACTACCGCGAACAAAAACGCTAACAGAATCGATGCCTTCATAAATACCCATCATACGAATTAGAGGGCGCCTGGCGGGTTACAGAGT
>CAVXWB010000178.1:0-5299 GCA_963765185.1 Bryobacterales bacterium | reverse complement strand
ATCGTCCGGGAGCGGCTGCTTGCCCAGCGCGACGGCGCGGATCATCTGCTGCGTGGGATAGGCGGTCCACGTATCGGCCTGGGTCATGCGCAGCGATTCCAGCGGCTGAAGACGCTTTTCCAGTTCCCTGCCCTCCGGAATCCGATCCGGGTGAAGCTGGAGGTCGATCCACTTCTTCAGTCCCATTTTCTTGACTGCGGCAACGTCGCCGGGGCGAGGGCCGAAGGTCAGGCGATCAAGAGCGTGCAGAATCTCCTGGTCTCCGCCGAGCTTCTTTTGGAACTGACCGTAGTCGGACGCAGGTTTGGGATCGGGCTTGCTCCAGGAGCGCGAGCCGAGAGCAGGGCGGTTAGACACAATAGCGCCGCCAGTGCCGTCAATCTCAACATGCCACGAACCTCTACCCTCTATTAAACCCCCAAATGCAAAAAGGTTGCATTAGTACTACGCGCCGGCGATTCTTAGCGAATCTCCATCTGTTGGCAGGTTTTGAGGAAAAAGCCGTCGGTCATGCCCGCGATATAGTCGCAAACGCGGCGATGCAGCGGGTCGGAGGTTGGTTCGTCGCGGTGTGCGGCCGGCATCCGCTCCGGATGATTGAGAAAGAACTCGAACAGCGCGGGAATGCGTCCGGCCGATTCGGTACGCGCCCGCACCAGCGCTTCCGAGCAATACACCGTTTCGCGAAGAAAATGTTTGAGCTCACGCGTTCCTGCGGCGGTCGCCTCCGAGAACCGGGCGATTCTGGACGGATGCTCGCGGACCTGCTCTATTCCAGCAAGGTCCAATCCGGTCAGGCCGGCTGCCGCGGCAATCGTGCCTTCGATGAGTCCGGATACCAGCCAATTGATCAGGCCGCGCTCGACTTCTTTCACTCGCACCTGCTCCGGCGCTCCGGGAAACTGCATCTCGGCGGTTTCCCACAGCTCGCCGAACTTGGCCACTGCAGCGGCAGCGGCCTCCGGTTGGATCAGCCCGGCGCTGTAGCCGTCATCCAGATCGGCTGTGTTGTAGGCGATTTCGTCGCACAGGTCGATGAGCTGGGCTTCGAGCGGCGGCCGCAGCCCGGGCAGATATTCGTCCAGCTCAGGAAACTCGCCGGGGGCGAAGTCGCGCGAATGTTTCACGATGCCCTCGCGCACCTCAAAGGTCAGGTTGAGGCCGGGAAAGCGGGCGTAGGGATTTTCGAAAGTCTCGACGATGCGCAGCGCATGGCGGTTGTGCTCGAAGCGTTCCCCGAAGCGCCGCATCAGATGGTCCAGTTCCTCTTCGCCGGCGTGCGCAAAGGGCGGGTGACCGATGTCGTGGGCCAGCGCCAGAGCCTCGGTGAGGCTCTCGTCCAGGCCCAGCGTCGCGGCCACGGTGCGCGCGATTTGCGAAACCTCGATGGTATGGGTCAGGCGGTTGCGGAAATGGTCGGAGAGGCCGGGGGTGAAAACCTGCGTCTTGTTCTCCAGCCGCCGGAAGGCGCGGGCGTGCACGATGCGGTCGCGATCGCGCTGGAATTCGTTGCGATAGGGATGGGAGGGCTCGGGATAACGCCGTCCCCGCGCCCGCTCCACCGGAAACCGCAAGTGCGAGAGGGCGGCCAAGGGCTGATTAAGCTTTGCAGGTGGCGCTAATCCGGCCCACTGCAGTGAGCGCCGCCTTGCTGACGGCGGTGCGGTGGGAATCCCGCAGCGGTTCGATCAGCTTGAGCGCCTCCGAGCAATTGGATTTTGCCAGGATATCGCCAAGCTCGAGCGTAGCCTCGTCTTTAGAGATCAGCGCGGTGGGGTGATCGATCAGATAGCGCACCAGCTTTTCGGCTTCCTGAGTTTTGCTTCCGCTGCGTACACGTACGCCAGCGAGACACGCGCCTGGGCGGCGTATTCCGCGGGAGCCGAATCCATCACGTCCTTGTAGATCTTCTCCGCGGCGGGGAATTCTCCCTTGTCGGATTTCTCGGCGGCGATGAAGATGCCGCCGATGGCGCCCTCGGCAGTGCCGTGATACTTGGTGGCAAGGTCTGTGAAGGCCTGGGTGCGGGCCTTGTCTTTCTCAGCCTGGGTGGCAAAATTCAGGTTCGTGGGCGTGGGGTTCGGCGCGATGACCGCTTCGTCGATTCCCATCGCCGCCGTCAGCGCTTCTTGCCGGGCGTCGTTCTGATGGCGGTTATAGAAATAGTAGCCTGCTCCAGAAGGACCACAGCCAGGGCGATCAGCCCGTAGCGGATGGTCTCTTCGCGATGTTCCTTCAGGAAACTGAACGTCAGTCCCACATCCTGGGCGAACTTGTCGGTTTTGAGCTGCTTACGGGTTAGTCGTCTCATGGGAAATACTTTAAGGGCGCCGGCGGCGCTTTACGTTTCGAGTTTAACACGCTGAGCTTAACACATAGGTCGCGCGATGCGTCATGGCGCGGGCGTGCCCGGGTGTTGCTTCTGCCGGTCCCACTCCTTTCGGAACGTAGCCTCACGCTCCGCGATGTAGGCTTTGTAGCCTTCGGGGTCGATGAAGGGGTTCGGCCGCGCCGGCCTGCATCTTGGCGAACGTGCTGTATTTCGCCGACAAGCCGAAATAGGCGCCGTGCGCGCCGAGAAACAGGTCGCAGGGCAGGCTCTTCAGCACGGCGAAGGTCTTGACGTAATCGTCGGCGATGCCGCGGATAGGTTTTGTTGCCCACCAGAATGTAGCCGGGATTCACATTGGGGCTTCCGACGATCACCGCGTTCAGCGTGCGCGCGCCGTCGCGCACCTGCATGGTCCAGGTGGTGCAGCCCTTGGTGTGGCCGGGAGTCAAATGCGCCACCAGCGTGGAGCCGCCCAACTCCACCGTATCGCCATCGTGCAGCACGCGGTCGACGTGCGCGCCGGGACGGCCCGGCGCCGTGCTCTCTTCTTCCGCTACGTCGGCGTCCATCACCATCAGCTTCGCGCCGGTTTCCCTGGCGACAAGCGCCGTGGCCTCGTCATGATCGCCGTGCGCATGGCTGATCAGGAGAATTTTCGTGTCGCCGTACTTGAAGCCGAGCTGCGCGATGCTCTTCTTGATCGCCGGCAGGTCCTGCTTGTAATCGGTATTGATCAGGATGTTGCCTTGCGGGGTATTGATCAGGTAGACGGCGAGATCGGCGGTGCCGACGTAGTACAGGTTGCCGGCGATCTTAAACCCCGGCAACTCGCGATGCCAGTCCGCATTGCCTTGCGAAAAGAGGGCCGCAGCGGCGGCGAGGAAGGGGAAGGCCAGTCTCATAGGATGCTCCTCGGAACCGGAACCATCATACCGGAAACACTTCCGCGGCGAACGGACGATTAGCCTGCATTTCTCACAAGCCCTCGGACAGCAATGTGGCGCACGCACTTCTGCGTCGCACTTCTGCGTGCCGCGTCGGCACTACTTGCCGACGCCTTGCCGAGGCAGCCTGTCTGCGCCCAACCGGGTGTCGAGAGAGTCTCGACACGGCACGCGCAGGCGCGCGCGCCACATCGCCTGGCGAGTTGTGAGAAATGCGGATTAGCGGGAGGAGGTCAGGTCGCGTTGAATGGCGAACTTCACGAGACCAGCCACGTCATGGATATCGAGCTTACGCATAAGACTGGCGCGGTACGTATCCACGGTTTTGGGGCTGAGTTCCAGGCGGGCGGCGATTTCCTTGGCCCTGACGCCGTCCACCAGCAGCGTAAACACCTGGTATTCGCGGGCGCTGAGAGCTTCCAGAGGATCGTCGGGTGAGGATTTATTGCCGGCGCTGAAGATCTTGTTGAGCTCAAGCTGGGGCGAGACGTAGATGCCGCCGTCCAGGATCTGTTCAAACGCCTCCAGCAATTGCGAGGAGGGCGCCGTCTTCAGAAGAAAGGCGTTCACTCCGCAACGCAAGGCCTCGACCACGGTTTTGCGATCCCGGCGCATGGAGAGCACCACCACCTTGGTGGGGATCTTGGCGTCGCGGACCCGTTTTACAATTTCGAGGGTAAACAGATCCGGAAGGTTAAGGTCCAGCACGGCGATATCGGGGCGTTCGCTCTCGATGAAGCGCAGTGCCACCACACCTTCTGAGCACTGGCCCACCACGCGATAGGACGCCTGGGCCGAGCACAAAGCCGCTAAGCCTTCTCTGACTAAGGTCAGATCGTCGGCAAGCAGAACGCTGTAAGTCTGGGGCTCTCGAATTGGAACCATGAATGGCCACGAGCGCGCCCGCCACACTGTAGCTGGCTCGCGCTTCAGACTCTAAGTGAGTTCCCGCAGCCCTAATTCTCTTAATTTGAGCGCCCGACGGCGAACAAATCTTCCCAACTGCGTGGGCCGCGTGGCTCGCGGAACCAAAATGGTCCCCAAGCCTAACTTCCTTCAGCCAGCCAAAACCGTCATCTCAAAGCCAACCCTCGCCTCGATCCAATCCTCAACCGAAGCTGCTGACAGCCGCCGCTTCATCGTCGAAGACCTCAAAAACGGTGTACAGCTTAGTAATTTGGAGCAGATCCTTGACCCGCTTGTTCAGGTTCAGCAATTTCACCACGCCGCCCTGGTTGGTAATGGTGGTGAACCCGGAAACCATCTCGCCGATCCCGGAACTGTCGATGTAGGATACCTCGGCGAGGTTGAGCAGGAGCTTCTTGTGTCCGCCCGCCGCCAAATTGCGGATCGTATCGCGGAACGTGCTCGCGCCATCGCCTAAGGTGATTCTGCCCACGGCATCAATTACCGTTACGTCGCCCACCTGACGGGTGGTCATTTTGACACTCACGCACTCCTCCTTCTAACGCGCACACATAGTACGGGGCTAACCGGCCTTCGCCACGCGCTTCAACAACCTCACCTCGGTGCCTTTCGGCTGGCGGGGCCGGATTTGAAACTCATCCATGAACGCCTGCATCAGCAGGATTCCGCGCCCGGAATGACGCAGCAGATTTTCGTCCGCCAGCGGATCGGGCAATTGGGATATATCGAAATGATCCCCTTCGTCGGAGACGACGATTTCCAGCGCGCCGGGGCTGCGGGTCACCACCAGTCGCACCTTCTTGCGGGAATTGTAGCGATTGCCATGCACCACCGCGTTCACCATGCACTCCCGCACGGAGATGCCGATCTTGTGCTGGTCGTCCTCGCCAAACCCCAACTCATGGGCTTCCTTGAGAACGACGGCTTCGGCGGCATCCACGCTTTCCAGAGTGGAATCGAAAGTGTGCTCTTCGGTCCTGGTATCCACACTCGAAATAGAGGCGCTCCTCGTGTCCCGAATCCTTCCCGCGGGGCTTGAGCCCGGGCTCGACTTGAATCGTTCAAAGGTAAACCAGACGCACCGGCAAAGTCAAGG
>CAVXWB010000177.1:0-86562 GCA_963765185.1 Bryobacterales bacterium | reverse complement strand
TGCGACGACGGCGAAGAAGAGAGCCAGCATCGCCAGGAGGCGTTCACGGATGGTCTGCGCGTCGATCAATTCCTGCTGGGTACGAATGTTGCTGACGCGGAACTCGGGACGCGCGCGCGTGACTTCCTGGCGCAGGAGTGGACGCCAGCGCGAGCGGGTTCGCGGCTCGCGTGTGCGCACGATGAAACGTCCCCGTGTTCACTGGTGCTCCAGCTGCACTCGGAACGTCGAGTCGAACGGAACGGAACATAAGCCATCGGCGTGATGGGCTTGGCGCATGTCGGAGTAACGAGCATCGCCGACCAAGCCGACGATCTGAAGGCGATGTCCGACGCAACCTACCGGCGAGGTTCTCTCGAACCACTTTCCCAGCGGATTCTCGACCGCTGAAATATTGCTTGGCGAATGCCTGGTTGACGATGGCAGCGCCGGGATAGACGTCAGCCGGCGCGGAATTCCCGGCCGTCGAGCAAGGGAATCTTCATCGCTTCGATCCATCCGGGCGAGACGTTCATGAACGTAGTCCAGACCGTCGGTGGGAGGCGCGCCGTTGACCGATATGGCGTTCAATTCATTGCCGTATCCGCGAGCAGCGGCGAATGCGGCCAGCGCCACCTTTTCGACGCCCGGCACTGCTCCGCAGATGTTCGGCCACCTGATCCCAAAAGGCCGGCGGCTGGCCGGGCGTGCGACCGTGTCGATGACCGTATCGAGAATGAGGAGCCGTTCGGCGGAAAAGCCCGTGGGCTGATGGGACAGCCGGTCGAAAGTGGCGACGAACAGACCGGCGACGAAAAGCACCAGAAAACAGAAGGCGGCCTGCACGGCGATCAGAGCATGCATCAAGCGGCGGCGCGAGTGGGGGTCTTCTCCGCCTTTGAGCGCGCTGGCCGGCTTGACGGCGCGAGGCGCGCAGCGCCGGCGCCAGGCCGAACAGCAACGTCACGCCGAGGGTCAGCGCCAGGCCGAAACCCAGCACCCGCCAGTCCGCGGGAAGAGACAGGCGCGCGGGGTTGTCGGGCGGATTGATCCTGCTCACCACAAACGGCGCGGACCACCAGGCGAACACGCCGCCGGCCGCGGCCGCGAGGAAACGCGAGCCATGGCGCTTTCCACCAGAACCAGTTGCACCAGACGCCATCGTCCCGCGCCGATCGAGACTCGCAGCGCCATTTCGCGCGCCCGCGCCGCCGCCTGAGCGGTCATCAGGTTGGCGACGTTCGCGCAGGCGATCAGCAGCACCAGCGCCACCAGTACGCCGAGAGCCGCGAGCGCACGGCGGTAGTCGTGTCTGCAGCCCGGAGACGCCCGCGGCCGCGGGCTCCAGTACACAGCTTTAGCTACGATGGTCTCCGGTCACGTGTTGCGGCCGTTCCGGCAAGGCCTTTCGAAGGCCAGCGTCGCAGCACGAGTTTCGCCGAACTGGTTCGGCAGCGGCGCCGGGCGTCAGCACACGCAACGATCCGAAGCCAGGTCCAGCTCGAGTCTGGTTGACCACGCGGTGCATCATGGCGGGAACGAAGATGTCGGTGACCGTGCCGGGCTCGGTGCCGGTGAAGCGCTCCGCCGCGACGCCGACGATCTCGAAAAGGTCGTGCCCTTCGCCGATCACGTGCGAAATGTGCGGCCGACCACTTTCGGATCTTGTCCGAAGCGGCGCGTCCAGTAATCGTAGGAGAGCACGGCCTAACGGATGCGCGCCCGGGCTTGCAGATCGTCGCTTTCGGTGAGCAGCCGCCCCACGGCGGGCCGCAGCCCGAAGGCACCGAACATCCAGCCGGAGACATATTGCACGATAGGCTTTCTCCATCTCCTGGTCCGAGCCGTAGGTCAGATCGTGCGGCTCGGCGTAGGAGACGGCGATCAACTCGGCCTGATCTTTGACCGCGGCGCGCATCTGGCGGAACAGGGATACGCCTAGCTATCGTATGCTCGGAGGCTGCCGTCGGGCCGATTCCCTGACGAGACAGAGCGTAGAGACGCTCGGGATCGGCCACGGGCAGGGGCCGCAGCAGCAGGGCGTCGATCAGGCGGAATGCGGCGGTGCATGCGCCGATGCCGAGAGCCAGCGACAGGATGGCCGCGGCGGAAGTGACCTTGTCGCTTCTTGAGTTGCCGCCAGCCGAAGACGGCGTCGGCGCGGAGCGAATCGAGCCAGGCGATGACGCGGACGTCGCGGCTGCTCTTCGCGCTGGCGCAGCGCGGAGCCGAAGGCCCGGCGGGCTTCGGCGGGATCGCGGCCCTGCTCGATGGCTTCCTCGATGTGCGACTGGAGCTCTTCGTCGATTTCGCGGCTCAAGCGATCGCCGCGAAAAACATTGGCGATGCGGGACCAAAGCGACATTCAAACCGTCCTTAGAACGCGATTTACGGCCGAAGTGACGGCCTGCCAGCGCGACTCCTCGGCGGCCAGCTGCTTTTTGCCCGCAGCGGTCAGTTCGTACAGGCGCGCGCGGCGGCCGGTGTCCTTGGTGATCCACTTGGCGCGAATCCAGCCGGCTTCCTCCATGCGGTGCAGCGCCGGATAGAGCGAGCCTTCCTCGGCGCGAGAGCACTTCGCCGGACCCGTCCTTGATGGCGGACATGATGGCGTAGCCGTGCAGGCGCGGGCCGGCGCGAGAGGATCTTCAAGACCAGCAGATCGAGCGAACCTTGCAGGGAGTCCGGCTTGGGCATACTTAGACATCATAATATACAGATGTCTTAGTAGTTGCAAGGGGATCAGGATTGCAGATAGCGCGCGAGATCCTCGGGCCGGAAGCAGTGCGCGACGGCGGTTTCGCGGCTGATACGGGCGGAGCGGACCATATCCGCCAGGGATTGCTCCATGGTGATCATGCCTTCGCTGCGGCCGGTGGAGAGCGCCGAATAAATCTGGTGATCCTCGCCCTTGCGGATCAGGCCGCGTACGCCGCTTGAGGCCATCAGGATCTCGACCGCGGGATAGCGCGCACGCCGTTGCCGCGCCGACGGCACCAGTTGCTGCGCCACCACGGCCAGCAGAGCCAGCGAAAATTGCTGCCGAATCTGCGGCTGGTTGCCCAGCGGAAACGTATCCAGAATGCGCGAAACAGCCTGCGAAGTGTCGTTGGTGTGCAGCGTGGAAAGCACCAGGTGCCCGGTTTCGGCCGCGGTCAGGACCATGGCAATGGTTTCGCAATCGCGCATCTCGCCCACCAGGATCACGTCCGGGTTCTGGCGCAGAATTCCGCGCAGCGAGCCGGCGAAATTGGGCGCGTCGCTGCCCACCTCGATCTGCTCGATGATGGAATTGCGGTTGGAGTGCATGATACTCGACCGGGTCCTCGATGGTGACGATGTGATCGCGGCGGTGAGTGTTGATCAGGTCCACCAGCGCGGCCAGCGTGGAGCTTTTTCCACAACCGGTGGGGCCGGTGATCAGCACCAGGCCCTGCCGGGCTTCGGCCAACTTGCGCAGGCCGGCGGGGAGGTGAAGGGATTCGAGAGTAGGGATTTTTTCAGGAAGCAGCCGGAGGCTGCCCGCGACGGTCCCGCGCTGATAGTGAATATTGGAGCGGAAGCGGCCGATGCCTTCGCGGCTGAAACACAGATCCGCGGATCTGTTTTTTTGCAGATCCTGGGCCTGGGCCGGAGTCATCAGCGGGAGCAGCAGATGCCGCGTTTCCTCGGCGCTCAGCGGCGCACCCGCGGCGGGCGTAAGCACGCCTCCGATGCGCAGCGTCGCCGGAGCCCCGGCGATCAGCAGGAGATCGGAGGCTCCGCGGCGAATGGCGTGGACCAGCAGGGCATCGAGCGAGGCAAGACTTTCGGGAGTGGCCAGCGGCGCCACATTGGACGGAACAGGCTGGCGTCCGCCGGGGGCGGCGCGATTCAGTTCGGCGACGATTTCGGAAAGATCTTTGTCGAAACCCGGCATGCCTCTAAGATTATGACGGAATCAGCGGGCCAAGCGCGTACACCGACCGAACAGGCTCACCTGGCGGAACAGGCGGACGGATTCCACTTGGCGCCGTCGGCTTCCTTTTTCCAATTGGTGCTGGTGACGAAGGGCTCGCTCAAATACTGCGGGTCCTCCACCACGGTGGTTACGGCGAACCAGGTGTCGCCGTTGGGTTCCTTGGAGAGATCGAAATACTCCTTGAGAACCGTATTGGTGCTGTAGGGAGGGCCGTTCTTGCGCAGATATCCGGGGCGCAGCAGCGTGGTGACGGCTTCGAGCGAACGGCCTTGCGCTCCTTCGCGCGTGGCTCCCAGTCCGGCTTGCGGCGAGCCCGAACCGCGCAGGGGCCGCTCCCAATTGGCGACGGTGTAGCCTTGCCAGCTTGGCTCGCCGGCGGGTGTCCCGTTGAAATGCAGCAGACGGGTTTGCGTTCCGGCGTCGGTGTCGATTTTGAGGGTATTGTCGTCGGCCCAGGTGATGTGCAGGCGTCCTGGCACGCGCATGATCGCGGGCGCTCCGTAGGCCTTGCACTGAGTC
Organism: Bryobacterales bacterium; assembly: GCA_963765185.1. Taxonomy (GTDB): domain Bacteria; phylum Acidobacteriota; class Terriglobia; order Bryobacterales; family Bryobacteraceae; genus Palsa-187. The sequence goes on along the minus strand of CAVXWB010000177.1, from coordinate 82,103 downwards.
CGGCGGCCTCATCCGCCGCCGGATCCCAGGCGTTGCCGAGCTTGCGTCCTTCGGCGTTGAGGGGAATGCTGGCGAAGTCGCCCTTGATGGGAGTGAGCATGCGCCAGCGCCAATCTTCGGTGACGACGGAGACCCAGTAGCCCGTGAAATCGACCGGAGCGGCGGCTTTGGGCGTGGGCGGCGGACCTCCACGGCCTCCTCGACCGCCCTGCGCGGAAAGCGCGGCGGGCAAAGCCAGCGCCGCGGCGGCGATGAGAATCGCGTTTCTCATTTCTTAAGACTCCGGAATATCGATTCGACGAAAGCGTCCGGCGTCACGAAGCTTCCTTCAGTCGCATACTGGGTGTCGTAGTCGCGGCTGGGCCTGGCGGCTTTCACCTGCTCCAGCGTCTTGCCCTGCTTGATCAAATCCTCCACGCGATCTCGAATGATGGTCACCATGTCGCGGAATTCGACCACGTCGGCTTCGTCGCACAGACGGCCGTGGCCGGGAATGACCAGCGTGCCGCCTTCCTGATACTTAGCCGGGACGGCGATGTCCAGGATGTGGTTCAGACCGTCGATCAGCCCCTGGACGCTGCCCCCTCTTTGCAGATCGATAAACGGGTAGAGGTCGGGCTCAAAGACATCGCCCACGCTGAGCACGTCGGAACGGCGGAAGAACACGATGCTATCGCCATCGGTGTGCGCAGCCGGAAGATGCGTCACCATCACCGCTTCGTCGTTGAAGAAGAAATCCTTGAAGGGAGTGCTGTAGGTGTCCAGGGGCCAGAGCGCTTGAGGCACGGCCGGATCGCCGGGCAGCGGGGTGACCATGCGGTTCAACACGTTGATGTGCGCCACCACCAGCGCCGGCGAAGGCGCGGCGGGCGTTGCGCCAAGCTTCAGCAACGCCTCAGTGCCACCAATGTGATCGGCATGCACATGGGTGAGCACCACATAGCGAACGGGCCCGCTCGATAGCTTGCGGATGGCCGCCATGATCTTGGGCGCGAGCTGCGCGAAATTGGTGTCCACCAGAAGGACTCCGTCGTTGCCGATTTGAACGGTCACGTTGCCGCCGCCGCCCACCAGCATGTACACGCCGCCCTGCACGTGCAGGGTCTGGATCTCGACGTTGCTGAAATCCGGCTGTTGGGCGTGGAGTGCCGGAAGCAGCGCGGCGAGAATCAAAATCGGGAATTGAGTATACTGTCCCGGGTTTTTTTTCATCGGAGGTTGCAATTGAACAGGGTGGTGCATACGCAGAAGCGCTCGCAGTGATCGGGAGGATGATAGCCGTTCAACTTGGATTTGTACTCGGGATAGAGCGTTTCGGCGCCGCCGCGAGTGGCTTCGTAGGGCAGGCCGTAGTAATTGGCGAACTCGTGCAGGTAAGGATTGGTTCCGGGCAGGTGGTGCGGCACGGAGCCTTCGGGCTTGGGCAGCTCCGCCGCGTATTCGCACCCGAAGATGCCGATATGCTGGCCGGGATCGAGATACCAGTTGTCGCTGCGCACCAAAGGCTCGGTGAGGAAGACGGGATCGTCAATCACGGTGGTGACGGTGAGGTAGTCGCCGTGACGCGTCCAATGCTCGGTCAGAGTGGCTTTGTCGCTGCGGGGCACGCCGTTGCGGCGGATGTAATTCTCCTTGAGATGGGTGGTGGTGATGGTGAGCATGTTGCCCTCCCACACGCCGGTGGAAAATCCCTGCCAGGTATGCTGCGCGTAGGCGGGCGGATGGGCCCGGCCATCCATGTAGATGGTGCGCTCGCTGTCCCAGGCGAGCAGGTGGGTGTGGATCGCCACGGTGCGCTGCGTCACCGGATCGATGTCGCGCCACACGCGCAAGTTTCCCAGACCGCGCATGGAGTAGTCGGCGCCGTGCGGCCGGCACTGGTATTGCTCGACCACGGAGATGCGGTCGGCGTCCCAACTGTCGGCGCGCAAGCGCGCGGCGTCGTTGATGGGGAGCTCCGTGTAATCGGCCAGCTCAGGGCCGGGAAGGCGCTCAGGCCCATCTTCGTGATAGAGAGGAGCCCACTCGCCGGAAAAGTCCTGCTGGGCTAAAGCTGGAAGGGCGGCCGGGACGGCGGCCACGGCCAGCAGCAGCAGAGTGGAAGGGATGCCTGTATACAGCTTGATCACTCCGCTACGATATGCCCGAGCGGGAACGGAAGTCAAGGCGGGTCAGCTGAACCTCTGATAAGCTGAGGCACAGCATGCCGGATTATAAAGTTGTCTACGAAGAGATCAAGGTCCGCGGAAAAGAGCTGGTCGATAAAGTCGGCGAGCTGATTCGCGAAGGCAACGTGCGCCGCATCATTGTGAAGGATGAGAAGGGCAACACGTTTGTCGAGATCCCTCTGACGATAGCCACCGTGGGCGTGATCGCTGCGCCGGTGCTGGCCGCGCTGGGAACGATCGCGGCGCTGATCGCGCACTTCACATTGGGAGTGGAAAAAGTGGAGCCGCATGCGTCCACCCCGCCTCCGCAAGAGCCTCCTGCCGGCGCCGGCTCCTAACCAAGGGACACCCGCGATCGCGCCGAAATACCGGTGCCCGGCGCAACTTCGTGCGAACCGCATCCGCCCCGATCCACTACAGGAACGAAGGCAAACTCCGGGGCCGGAGTTTCAATACATCTGTGATCACTCCGTGCCGGACTCCCTCCTCAACCGGAGCCCGCATTCGACCAGTGTCGTGCGCTACATGCTCGGTGTCATGGACGATCGAGTGCCAACTCACCTGTGCCCCTTGCAGTCCCGCGAAAGCATTGACAAGTCGACTAAGAGTTCGGCTGGCAAATTCAGCGTGTCTAACGTCAGGCACAACGAAGCTCTGGACAACATCCTCGCCTTCATCAGCCACATCGATATCATTGCCCCAGAACATAAACAAGGACCAGAGATGCGGAATGTCCGGCACGCGCTCTCCATCTGGATTTGCGAAGTGGACGTCGAGCACTTCGCCTTCGAAGCCGCCGGTCTCCGGATCGGGCTGAGTGAGCTTCCGGATCCGCATTTTGATTCGCGTTCCCGGCGCGAGGTGGTACGAAAAGTCTCCAGCGAGAATGCTAAGAAGGTTCTCCTTTAGAGCGGTACCGAAGTCGATCTTGTAGTTCACCGTCGCAAGTTGCGCGTGTCGCATCTCGAATAGGGTCCAAAGCCCCCGGTGCCTCCAGGCGACTAGCATCGGAAGACCCAGCATCTCGGCATAGGCCAGGTACTTGCGGTTGAGCGTGAGCCTGCCAAGTTCAAGCGTGGCGGGGTCCGAGGGCTCCGTTGTTTTCACTTCAATCAGCGCCGGAGTAAGTTTCCCATCGTACTCGAAGACAGCAAGAAGATCAGGGACCCGATACGCATCGGATGAACTCACTGGGAGTTGCTCTTGACCAAAGCTTATGAACAAGACGACATTCTCCGAGCCACGAGAGGATCAGGGCAAACTCATTCTCCGGCTCAAGTCCGCGCTGCAGTTGCTTAATCCGCTTGAGAATTGCCTCTTTGGGCTCATTGGGAAACAGTGCATCGACTATCTGCCGAATCAAGGATTCGGTGTAGCGTCGGGAGGGCATTTTCGGAACCTTCTCATTGCGTCCGCGGCAACAACTACGCGGAAGGGCTGCCTGCATGCGGCTTGATCATTCCGCTGCGATAGGCGCGAGTGGGAGTGGAAGTCAAGCCGACGGCACACCTCTGTCGATTGCAATTCGTGGATCGTCAGACAAGGCGGTCGTATTCCGAGTGGTTTCCGATCCAATACCACACGATCCGATCTTTTTTCATAACAGCCAGAGCACGGTATCCGAGACCGATGCGAGCCGAATAGATGTGATCCTCGCCTTCCAGCTTCTTGAATTGCAACCCGGCGTGCGTCGGATCGCCCTGGAAGAGCCGGTAGGCACGTTTGGCGTCCCGTTGAGTCTCGAAGGGCGGATCCGAGAACAAGCGCCAGAATTGGCGGGTGGTCCGGGACTGCATTAAGGCAGATCGTCAAGGCCCAGGGTCTCGCCGCGTTCATCTTCCTCGAGCGCTTCCCGTGCCATGCGCCGGATCACATCGCGTTTCTCGGCAAAATGTTCCTTCCAGGCGTGTTCGTCGGCAAGCGATGCGAGGATCTGCGAGGCAATCGCGTCCTGCTCATCCCGAGGCAGTGCGGCAACTTTTTCCAGCGCCTTCTCCAACAGGCTTGACATGCTTCAATCTTACTGCGTAATTGCGGTGTAATATCGGCCCATCCAGTACGGAAGAATGTAGTCGATGCCGGCGGTTTCGATGTCGCCATCGCCGCCTCCGGCAAGCTGAACGGGACTGCGCTGCCACAGGAAGTCGGTGGTTACGCGATCCTGCACCGGCAGCGGACTGCACGCATTACCGCCGCAGACCGGGAATTGCGAGGAGAAGTCGCGATACACGTCCACCCGCGGGCGCAGAAGCCAGGCCTCTAAAAGCGCATTGGTTTGCGAATCGCGCTGTGAGTTCGGACCGTTGATGGCCCGATCGATCATATTGAAGTGCGCGTTCTGGTCGCCGCCGGTGGTGGCCCGCAGCTCGGCATAGGCCGCGTCGTACCATAGCTTGGAATAGCCGCTGCCCAGCCGCATCAGCGTGAAGAAGTCGGCGTAATCCAGATTGAACTTGTAGTAGGAAGCATAGTGATCCACGCAATCGACGCCCACCGCCACGGGCACGGCCGGCGAGATACTGTTCGACATATCGGAATATTTGGACGAAAATCCCGCGCCGTTCATACTCTTGCCCACCAGCAGAAGCGCCAGTTGCTGGTCCGGCCGGATCAGGAAGGTAGTGGTGATGGTTCCATCCGGAAGGACTATGTTCCATAAGTTGCGCTCCAGATAATCCAGCATGCGCGTGGCCAGGTAGGAGCACCAATTGCGAACGCTCTGGTCCGCGATCAGCTCGTAGGTCGCCTCGATGCCGAAGAACACCCCGATATACTGATCGCGCGAGGTGTTGCCCACCCAGATGTATGGCGCGCCCCACGCCGTACCCTGATAGATGCCGTTCGAGGCCTCCTGGCTGGAGATCGACGACACATAGGGCGAATTTCCGGGGATTGCGCAGCGCGCCAAGGCGTCGTTTCCGGTCACATCCAGCAGCATCTTGATGCCCTGGATCGCACTGTTGACATTGGTCAGCGCATCGGCCGAGCCGGTGACCGCATAGCGATACGCCTCCGCGGCGAGATAATGGCCGGTCCACAACGCGGAATCGCCGCAGCGCGAATAATCCACCACGCCTTCATTTCCTGCCCCGGTGGACAGATCGGGCAGCGATAAGACCGGGTCCAGGATGGTGCCGTAAGGAAGATGGCGCGCCTGGATGGTGGCGTCGATCGCAAGCGCGTCCTGCTCAGCCGCCCAAGCCGTCGGCGCAAGCGCAAACACAACCATGGCCACACGAATCGCGAAAGATGGAAACATCGGGACTCCCTTGTGGACGCGGCGCTCCTTCATTGTAAGCCCTTCCCATGCTCCGGCGATATGCTGAGATCGTCGCGTCCATCCACACGCCCGCACTACATCGAGCTTGGTGACGTACAACCGGCGAAACGATCGTGGTCGAAGGAGCCGGATTCGGTGGTTCCGGCGATCTCCATTACCGCGACCTCGATTACCGCGGTCGTGCCCCAAAATATTTCCGCCAGCGCGGTCGAGGTTAAGGTGCAATCGGGCGGAGCGAGTTCCGACCTCGCCCGGCATCTTTTCGCAGAGCGGCAGCGGCTACGGCCAAGGCTACATCCTGAATAAGGATGGCACGTTGAATACGCCCTCCAACCCGGCCGCGCCGGGCGATCCGATCACGATTTTAGCGACCCGAGTTGGTCCTGTGTCCTTTACCGACGGGCTACGGGGTGACCCAGTTTCCGGTGAACGTGTTCGTCGAAGGGTTCTACGCGGATGGCGTCGGCCGCGGGCCCGTCCCCAAATTGCCGCCTTCCGTTATCCGTGAAAATGCGCCAGGATCCCGGCAAACGCCGCGGCGTCCACGTTTCCGCCGGTTTGAATCACGGCGACGCGGCGCCCGCGCATGCGCTCGCGCTCCTGGAGCAGGGCGGCGAGGGCGGCCGCTCCCGCGCCCTCCGCGAGGTTATGCGTATCGGTGAAAAGATGCCGCATGGCGGATCGAATCTCGGACTCCTCCACCGTAACCACGCGCGCGACGCCCGCCTGAATCGACTCGAGAGCCGAGGGATCGGGCACGCGGCAGGCCATGCCGTCGGCGATGCCGGGGGCGACTTCGGCTGAAACCGGGCGTCCGGCGGCTAAGGATAAAGCATAGGCGGGCGCGCTGGCGGCCACGACGCCGACGATCTCGGTGCTGAGCCCGAGGGCGTCGCGCGCAGCGATGGTTCCGCAAATGCCGGAGCCCATTCCGATGGGCACATACACGGCGTCAAGATTCGGGACAGCCTCAAAGAGTTCCATGGCGTAGCTGGCCACGCCCCGCACCAGGGCCTCGCCGAAGGAGGGCACAAAGTGCAGGCGCTCCCGCGCAGCCAGCGCCGCAGCGTGCTCGAAGGCGTCTTGAAAATCGTGGCCGTGCTCGATCAGTTCCGCGCCCTGGGCGCACATGGCCGCGTTCTTTTCGGGGCTGTTGCCATGCGGAACGACGATCACCGCGCGCAGGCCCAGGCGGGCGGCATTGAAGGCCACACTCTGCCCGTGATTGCCCCGCGTAGCAGCAACCACGCCGCCGACGCTCCGCGCCAGTTCCTCGAAATACACCAACCCGCCGCGAAGCTTGAATGCGCCCACGGGGGAATGATTTTCGTGCTTCACCCACACTTCGGCGCCCACGCGGGCGCACAGCAGCGGCCAGCGGATTTGCGGCGTCGGCGGCATGGCTCTGTGCACCACTTCGGCCGCGGCTTCAAGCGCATTGAGACCCGGGAGAACCATGCTCCTTTGAGGATCGCGCAAAACCCGCTCCGGGCCCATCCCGGCTATCGCAGGGTTATCGCGGGGAACTGTCTGGCGCGGCGGGTGTATCGCACGGACTGCAAGGAGAAGTACCGCTTCCTGCAACTCTCGCAGCGGCGCGGCAGGACAAACGCGGGGAAGAGCGCGTCGGCAATGCGCGGCATGGACCGATGCGTCCTTCTGCACCCGCACGCGGGGCAGTCTAAGCCGGGGCCGCGCGCCAGCGTGACGACCATTACGATAAACCAGCGGATGAGGTGAACGATCACCGCAAAGGTGGCGGCCAGGACGAACAGGTAAAGAATCCTCATAAAGCGGAATCCTCAGCCAGTATGTGCCCTCCCGGCGCGCTTTACAATTCCCCAAAGGTCCTTCCCACGTACCCCCTGGGCTCGATCGCGCCCCGGGACTTAAGTCCCAGGAAACGATGGTAACATCAAGCAGTTCGATGCCGTCCATACCTTCAATGACTAGACGAAATGCGCTGCTGGCAGGCTTGGGATTACCGCTGGGCGCGATCACGTTTCCCGCCTTCGCGTTCTCGCCCAAGGATTTTTGGAACGATCGCAAGCCGGAGGATTGGACCAGCGGCGAGGTTAAGGAGCTGCTGACCAAATCGCCCTGGGCCAAGGAAGCCTCCGTTAGCGACAACGCACAGGTCGGCGGAATGGGCGTTCCGCGGGGCTCGGCGAGCCGCCGCAGCAACACCAGCACCGGACAGGCCAACGGGCCGGCTAACAACTCTTCGCCGAAAATCAAGTGGCAGGCCATTGTCCGCTGGGATTCGGCGCTGCCGGTTCGCGAGGCGTTGAAGAAGGCCGCTCCCGCAAAACCACTGGCCGCGGACGTTAAGGATTTTTATGTACTGAACGTGATCGGGAACCTGCCCAGTGCGATTCCAAGCCCGGACGAGAAGGAAGACAGCGCCTCCATGCAATATCTCAAACAGGTCACCAAGCTGGAGCATAAAGGAGACCAGGTTTCTCTCAGCCGCGTGGAGTTGGCGCCTGAAAACGACTTGTCTCCGGCCGGAACCCTGTTTTACTTTTCGCGCATGCTGGCTCTGATGCCGGGAGACAAGGAAGCCTTGTTCACCACCAAGATCGGGCCGCTGGACGTGAAATGCAAATTCACGCTCGGCGACATGCTGTACCGGGGCGCGCTGGAACTGTAGAGCCGGCGTTCACGCCCCGCCGGTCAATTGCGCGTCCAGCGTGATGGTGGTGTTGAACAGCTTGGATACGGGGCATCCGGCCTTGGCTGCCTGCGTGGCTTTGTCGAAGGCTTCCTTGCTCGCACCGGGGACCGTGGCCTTCAAAACCAGATGGCTTTCCGTGATGGCGAAGGAGCCGTCCTTCTGCTCCAGGCTAATGGTGCAAGTGGTCTCCAGACTTTCGGCCTTGAAGCCGGCTTGCGCCAGCTGCAGCGAAAGCGCCATGGTGAAGCAGCCTGCGTGCGCGGCCGCCAGCAGTTCTTCCGGATTGGTGCCGATGCCGTTTTCAAAGCGCGTCTTGAACGAGTACGGAGTGCCGGCCAGGATTCCGCTGGCGGTGGAAATCGCCCCGGAACCGCTCATCAAATCTCCCTGCCACTTCGCGCTTGCCGATCGTTTCATTTTTTTCTCTCCTTAAGAGGGTCACTTCGAAGGCTGGTACGTTCCGGCAACCTGCCGGAACGAGATAGCCAGCCGGTTCCATCCGTTGATGGCGACGATCGCCATGGTCAAATTCACCAGCTCCGTCTCGGTAAACTCGCTGCGTGCGCGTTCATAGACGTCGTCCGGAGCGTGTGAGTCGGCGATTTCAGTGACCGCCTCGGTCCATTCCAGCGCGGCGCGTTCCCGGGGAGTGAAAAAAGGAGCCTCGCGCCACACGCTCAGCGTATACAGCCGCTGCTCGGTTTCCCCATGGGCCCGCGCGTCCTTGGTATGCATGTCGATGCAATACGCGCATCCGTTGATCTGCGAGGCGCGAAGCCGCACCAGCTCCAACAGTGGCGCCTCCAGGCCGGATTCTCGCGCATACTTCTCTACGGCGTACATGGCCATCCCCGCTCCCGGCGCGAGCTTGGCCAGATCGAGTCGTGCGCCCTCCATATGCCGCGTTCCACTCTCCATATCACCAGGGTAGACGAAATCGCCCGAGCTGACGAAGAATACTCGCGCGGAAGCATCGCATCAACCGATAAGATGAAAGCAAGTGCTGGTGTCTCTCTTTTCCGCCCGATATCTCCCCGATCTGATCGGGCTGTCCGTCGTGATGCTGGTACAGACCGCGACTGCGGCCGCGATTTTGCTCGAGCCGTCCGCGCGGGCATCGCAGCGCCTGCGGCTGGGGATTGTGGCCGCATGGGCGGTTTCCATCGCCGTGCTGACGCTGGGCTTCCTGCTCCGCTTCGGGCGAGTCGCGCGTCACCTTCCGTGGATGCCGGTGTGGGCCGGCGGCGTGGCGTTTTTGTGGGCTTTCCTATCTCTGATGATGGCGGCGGCGTACGCCCTGGGCCGTCTGATTTCCTACTGGGCTGCACGCCCGCAAGCCCGCCATAGCCCGGCTCGGCGCCGCTTTCTGGGCGCCGTGCGATGGACCTTATTGGGCGCGCCGGCGGCGGTCGTAGGCTATGGCACCTTCGTGCAGCGTTTCCGTCTGTCGGTGCGGGAGCAGAACATCCCGGTTCCCGGTCTGCCCCGCGATCTGGACGGCTTGCGCATCGCGCAGCTGACCGACATTCATCTGAGCCCCTTCTTGAGCGTGCGTGAGTTGGAGCGGGCCGTGGAGATGGCCAACGAAACCAGTCCGCACCTGACGCTCGGTGACCGGCGATCTGATCACCACCGGCAGCGATCCTCTGGACGATTGTCTGCGGGCGCTGGCGCGCCTGAAGGCCGATGCGGGCGTCTTCGGCTGCATGGGAAACCACGAGATCTACGCGGAAACGGAAGCGTATACCCAGGTCGAGGGCGCGCGGCTGGGCATGCTTTTCCTGCGCCAGCAGTCCGCGCTGCTGCGCTTCGGCTCGGCCGGTCTGAACCTGGCCGGGGTCGACTATCAGCGCTTCCACAAGCCGTACCTGCGCGGCGCGGAAGCCTTGGCCGTTCCCGGCGCGTTTAATATTTTGATGTCGCACAATCCGGATGTCTTCCCGGTCGCGGTTGCCAAGGGATTCCCGTTGACCGTGGCCGGCCATACTCACGGGGGCCAGGTCCGCATGGAGATTCTGGGCCAGGACCTTAACATCGCACGGTTCTTTACGCCCTATGTGGACGGGCTCTACCACATTAAAGACGGCGCCAAGGATGGCGCGTCCATTTTCGTTTCCCGCGGAATCGGGACCATCGCGCTGCCGGCCCGCCTGGGCGCGCCTCCGGAAGTGGCCTTGCTGAAACTGTGCCGTACCTGATCCTCAGCGACGTGCATTCCAACCGCGAAGCGCTGGAAGCGGTGGTCAAGGACGCCAAAGGTCTCTACGACCGGATTCTGTGTTTGGGCGATATCGTCGGCTATGGCGCGGACCCCAATTTCACGGCGGAATGGGTGCGCGCCCATGCCGTGACGGCGATTCGCGGAAATCATGACAAGCTTTGCACCGGCCTGGACGCTCCCGAGGTGTATAACTCCGCGGCGCGCGCCTCCGCCTTGTGGACCCGGCAAGTGCTGACGCCCGCCAACAGCGCCTTCCTTTCCGATCTGCCCAGGGGCCCGCTGCGGGTCGATCAGTTCGATTTGGTTCACGGCTCGCCTGCCGACGAAGACGAATACGTGATTCACGCGGGCGACGCGGCCATGGTGAGCGATTATTTGGATGCTTCCGTCACCTTTTTCGGACACACCCATGTTCAGGGAGGGTTCCTGTACACGCGCCGCGGGATCAAGCGCATTGCGCCGGACGGCGTCCTGGAGCTGGAGTCGGATTATCGGTATCTGCTAAATCCCGGCTCGGTGGGCCAGCCCCGCGACCTGAATCCCAAGGCCGCGTATGCGCTCTACGATCCCGAGAAGCGGACGGTGGAATTCCGCCGCGCGAAATACGACATCGCGAAGGCGGCGCAGAAAATCCTGGACGCGGGACTGCCCAACGCGCTGGCCGCGCGGCTGTATGAAGGCGCGTGAGCCTCGGGCGCTCCCCCGGCTCACCGGTAAGCCTCGCTACGGTTGCGGACGCGGAGGACGCGAACGGCCTCGCCGTCGAGATCGAAGCGGGCTCGCCAGTCGCCGACACGGAGGCGGTGCTCGGGCGGGTCGATGCCTTGGAGTTTCTTGACGTTGCCGGCGCCGGTTTCAGCGAGACGTTCGACGGCCCGTTTGATGCGGCGGGCGACGGCCTTATCGAGCCCCGCCAGGTCCGCGAGCGCGGACTCAGTCCACGCGATTCGCTTCACTCCAAGCCCAGTCTGCGCATGGCCTCCTCGTGCGGAATACCCTTGCCGCCGTTTTCCCCGAGCCACTCGCGCGCCTTGGCTACCGCTAGCCTTTCCTCTTCTGTTTCCGGCTCGTCATCGATGGGCGCATCGCGCAGAGCGGCGGTCACCGGATCGACGATGGTTTCTAGAAGCCCGACCAGGGCCGAAAGTTGCGTCTCCGGCAAGCGGTCAATCAACTGGTGAGCATGCTCGCGAGCGTCGTTCATCGGGGCCTCCGTCGCCAGTGTGGAAGTTTTCCTCTTCACCAGTCCAGGATAGCAACGAGGGCGCCTCATCCTACACGACGGCCGCGCGACCGGCGTATGATCGAAAAGAGGTTGCCATGACCATCCGCGACAATGTTCATCAGCTTGTCGACACGCTGCCCGAGGAGGGTTTGGCCGACGTGCTTGACTACCTGGCCGAACTTCAGGACGGCGAGGAACCGCTGAGCTCAGAAACCGAAGCCGCCATCGAAGAGGGTCTCGACGATCTGCGCCATGGGCGCACCATCACGCTTGAAAAGTACACGTTGAGAGTGGTTACGATCGAGCGCCGCGGTACGCGATGCGCAGCGAGGCCTTCCACGATGTGAGATGACCCGATGATGAGGATTTTCCACGAAATCGTTTTCTTGACCGCGGCTTGCTGTGTTGGTACTGCTACGACGTACGCTTTCGACGACGCGCAGACAGTCAGGGAAATCGTCGAGAAGATTAGAGGCCAGCCTGCGGCTCAACCTGACGGGGCCAGTAGCAAGTCGAAGCAGTCACCCGCCTCCACGCCGGAAAACTGTCCAGACCCCGCCGCCTTGGACCTCTTCAAGTACCAGATCGTATTCGAGGGGACTGAGGAGGCCGGCGCACTGAAAGGTTTAGGGGTGATCCACACCGACGTCTGGGAACGTGGCAATTCTACCGCCTTCTATGTTCGCGAACCCCTACCTGAATTCAGCACCGACGTTCGCATGGTCTATCTGTTCGACAAGGAGGCGATGGATGGCGGCGGCGGCTGCCCGGCAGAACAAGCCTGGACAGAATGCGTGGAGAAAGCTGACAAGGATGCTGAGGCCGAAGCTACCGGCAGCATCGTGCGAACCTGCACGACGACGATCGACATCCGCGCTCTACCGGCTTGGAAGCCGTCCCCTGATAGTCCGGAGAAGCGTAGGGTGGCGGACGAACTACGCAACGAGATTGAGGTCAAGTGGAAGGGTGTTCACGAAATCGTAGTCCGCGACTTCAACCTGAGAGACCCGCAGATCACAATGTATCTAAAGATGCCGGACGGAGTATATTTTCAGGGCTGCAGCTTCTACTCCGGGCGTCAGACGGTCTGTGACCACTGGCATATGTTTGGCCAGGCACCTTTGTCGAGTCTTCGGAAATGGGTTTTCGACAAACCGTACCGATTGAAGTGAATCCCGGAGCCTACGCTTCCTGGCGCAACGAATCAAACGCCGACTCCATGTCGGCCAGAATCCGTTCAGCGGCCTTGCGCGGCGTAGTGTCTTTCGGCTCGATGATCGGCCGTCCGACGACCAGATAATCGGCGCCTTCCAGAATCGCGGAGCGTGGCGTGCTCCTGCGTTTCTGATCGTCGGGGCCGTAGCCTTCCGGGCGGATGCCGGGGGTCGCGACTAACAGCTTGTTGTGCGACAGTTCCTTGATTTTTCGCGCTTCCAGGCCGGAGGCGATGGTTCCGTCGCAGCCGGCCTCCAGAGCTTTCCTGGCCCGAAACAGCACCAGTTCCTCAACGGAGTGGTTGGTGTAGCCCATCTCGGCGATGTCGCCGGCATCCATGCTGGTCAAAACCGTTACGGTGAAGAGCTTCAGGGCGCTCGATCCTCGGGCCTCGACGGCAGCCCGGATCAGATTGCTGGGCCCGTGAATCGTTAGGAACGATACGCCCAGCCCCGCCGCTCTTCCGACGGCCTTCTTGAGCGTCTCCGAAATATCGTAGTACTTGTAATCGAGGAAGACTTTTTTCCCCTCTCCGATCAGAGAGCGGATGAGATCCTCCACTCCGGGAGCAAGCTGAAGTGCGAGCCCGACCTTGAAGAAAGTGGCCGCGCCATCCAGGTCCCGCACCATTTGCCGGGCTGAGGGAATATCGGGGAGGTCCAGGGCGACGATCAGACGGTCTCGTGGGTCAGGCGTGTTCATGCGGGTTGGAATCGGTCAATGATACCATTCAAGAATAGCTAAAAGATGTCTTCCCACGAAGGTACTTTGCCCTCCGCGCCGTCTTCTCTGACCCCAAAAGTTGTCGTAGCGACGACGGTGGCGCTGACGTTTATCAGTGTCTGGAGCGGCGCCTCCATCGTTCTGGCGGATCTTGCCTCGTCGGCGTTTTATGCCGGAGGCGCGGCGGAGCAGGCAGTCGGAAAGTCCGCTCCCTGGTTTGTCCTGGGGGTCATGCTGTTCAGCTTCGCGGTCCGTAGCGTGTACATGGAAAGCTGCGGCATGTTCGTGCGCGGCGGCGTCTACGTGGTGGTGCGCGACAGCATGGGCCCGGTACTGGCCAAGGCCTCGGTGTCGTCGCTGGTGTTCGATTACATTCTCACCGGCCCCATCAGCGTGGTTAGCGCGGGCCAGTATATCGGCGCCCTGGTCAACGAGATCATGGACCTGCTGCACCAGACCTATCACACCCCGGTGAATGGGTTCGCCGCCGGCTTCGCGGTGCTGGTGACCATCTACTTCTGGTGGGAGAACATCAAGGGCGTGCATGAATCCAGCGGCAAGACGTTGCGCATCATGCAAATCACCACGGTCATGGTGGTGATTCTGCTGGTCTGGTGCCCGCTCACCATTTTTCTGAAGAACCGCTGGCACGATCTTCCCCCCGCGCCGCTGCCCCGCAACCTGACGTTCGCCGACGATGCGCAGGGATGGTTCAAGGACACGTTCTGGCTCCAGATCCCGATGGTGGCGATGGTGGTCGCGTTCGGCCATTCGCTGCTGTCGATGAGCGGATTTGAGACGCTGGCGCAGGTCTACCGCGAAATCGCGTATCCCAAGCTCAAGAATCTGCGCATCATGGCCAACGTGGTGTGCTGGTACGCGGTCATCTGCACCGGCGTGGTCACGGTCTTCGCCGCCACCATCATTCCGGACGATGTCCGGCGCAAGTACTTCGACAACCTGATCGGCGGGCTGGCGATGAACCTGAGCGGTCCGTACCTGCTGCGGCTAAGCTTTCATGTCTTCGTCGTCATCGTGGGCGGATTGATTCTTTCCGGAGCGGTGAACACCTCCATGGTGGGCGCCAACGGCGTGCTGAACCGCGTGGCCGAGGACGGCATTCTGCTCCCGTGGTTCCGCAAACCGCAGCGCAAGTACGGCACCACCTACCGCATCATCAACCTGATCGCTATTCTGCAAATCGTGACCATCATCGGCAGCCGCGGCGACATGACTATTCTGGCCGAGGCTTACGCGTTCGGTGTGGTGTGGAGCTTCTTCTTCAAGAGCCTCGGCGTGATGGTGCTGCGCTTCCAGCGCCACGATCAAGAGTACAAATTTCCGTTCAATCTACACCTGGGCGGACGCGAGTTGCCCGTCGGCTTGTTCCTGACCACGGCGGTTCTGGGGATGGTGGCCATCGCCAACCTGTTCTCCAAGGAGATCGCGACCAAGTACGGCGTGGCGTTCACCATCGTTTTCTTCCTGATCTTCACGCTCTCTGAGCAGGTGAACCGGCGCAACAAGCACGGGCAAAAAGAAATGGAGCAGTTCAACCTGGATCATCAGGCTGATATCGACGCCACCACTCTGCATGCGCGCCCCGGCTGCGTGGTTGTCGCGGTGCGCGATTTCCACCGCATGGAACATCTGAAGCGGGTGCTCGAAAAGACCAACCTTCGCAAGCACGATATCGTGGTCATGACCATTCGCCAGATCTCCACCGGAGCGGGCGAGTACGACCTGGCGCAGGACCAGTTATTCAGCGACTATGAGCGGGAGCTATTCAGTCACGTGGTGGAGGTGGCCGAGAAGGAAGGCAAGCCGGTGGAACTGCTGGTGGTTCCCGCGGTGAATCCGTTCGACGCCATGGTGCATGCCGCCAACACGCTGCGCGCCTCGCGCCTGGTGACGGGGGTGAGCCCGCGCATGGAATCCGACGAACTGGCCCGGCGCATGGGGCTGGCCTGGCAAAATCTGGCGGAGGGCCGGCACGCTTTTTCGCTGAAGATTATCAGTCCGGACCGGCCTTCGGTATTTGTGAACCTGGGTCCGCATCCGCCGCGCATGTGGCCGGAAGATGTGGATCTGCTGCATACCGTCTGGCTGGAGTTGTGCGAGACCTGCGGGATGGGCTCGCGCCTGCATCACCGCGACGTGGTGGGGATCGCGCTGCGGCGGCTGCAAAGGGATCTGACCGGGGACGGGCGAGCCGCCGCGATCCAGGATCTTTCGAAGGACCTCAGGCGGGAAACAAAGCCGGATTCGCCATAATGGGCTTCCACCCGCGGATGGTCCAATTGAGGAACACTCCGCTCTTGGTGAAGGGATCCTCGCGCAGCAGCGCCTCGGCTTCCTCCAGAGTTTCCGTTTCGTAGATCAGCAGTCCGCCGCTATCGTCGATAAAAGGGCCGCTGATCGCGAGATGTCCGGATTCGAGCAAACCCTTGAGATACTCGCGATGAGCCGGCCTCGCCGCGGAGATCTTGGCGGCGTCCCGGGTGTATTCGATGATAGCGGCACATTTCATTTCTTCATTCTAACCATGCCGGAAGCCTGGCGCGGGTACTAAACAAAAGCCCCTATGCTGCCGATAAGTTGTTGTGCAGACGGGACAGTTGTCGCCTGAGTTAGCCGATGCCGCTGATGTTCTGAGCGACCAGCTGCGCGTGCATTTGCAGCGGCTGGCCGTGATCCTGGAGCCGCATACCGAGAAGATCGAACGCAAGTTCCTCAACCGCCTGCGCACTCTCGGCTTCGAGCCCAGGCAGCGCCTGGCGCTCTCCGCCATCACTCCCGGCGCCGCGGCCGGGATTCTGGCGCAAGGTCATCCCGCTCTCAAGTTCATCGAACAGGTGGAATACAACGGCCGCCGTCTGGCCAAGTTGAACCTTCCTCCCAGCGCCATTCTGGAGGCTCTCGAAGAATACGATGTGGTGCTCACGCCTACCCTCCAAGCCTTGATGCCGGAGGAAGAGGCGAATTTCCGCTGGGTTCGCGAGCAGCTTCACTTCTGCGTCATCCTTACTCTCAACAACGCCTACTATCAGGTTCGCGAGGCCGAAACCCAGGCGTTCTACGAACTGTTCCGCATCGAGATGGAGGCCAAGAATCTGGAGGAACTGCTGCGCCGGTTCCTGGAATCCCTGGTCCACGTCTGCCACGCCGACGCCGGCCGCCTCTATATGCTCAATGAGGATTCCACCGAGTGGGTTCTTCGGGCCGCGTCTCCCAAGCCGGAGCCGTTTTCCGCGCCCAACCACGCCGGGTTGGTCAAGAAGCTCTCGAAGCCGCGCTTTTTGAACGGCAACGGCCACAACGCCGGTGTGATTCTGGACGAATCCTGGCAGCATCGCTTCGATTGCTGCTGGTCCATTCCTCTGGCGACCAAAGGCCGCACCGCCGGAGTGATGCAGTTCGGCTTTTCCAAAAACTACGAATGGCTTCCGCGCGAGCAGGAGCTGCTGGCCGCCGCGTCTGAGCGCTGCCTGATGGCCGCCGAAAAGCAGCGCCTCAT
The DNA here is from genome assembly GCA_963765185.1 of Bryobacterales bacterium. Classification (GTDB taxonomy): domain Bacteria; phylum Acidobacteriota; class Terriglobia; order Bryobacterales; family Bryobacteraceae; genus Palsa-187. The sequence goes on along the minus strand of CAVXWB010000177.1, from coordinate 65,077 downwards.
GGAAGACCTGGCCCAGCGCGAGGAGCAGGTCCGCCGCCTGGCCGAGCACATGCTGCACGTGGAGGAAATGGAGCGCCGCCGCATCAGCCGCGAGCTTCACGACGAAGCCGGCCAGAGCCTGCTGTGCATCCGCCTGCAAATGGAATTACTCGAACAGGAGCTCCCGGGCGAATGGAAGACGAAGCTGCGCGAAGCCCGCGATCTGACGGAACGCACGATTTTAGAAATGCGGCGTTTGATCGCCGCGCTCAGTCCCGCCGTGCTGGAGCAATTGGGCCTCGGCGCGGCGCTGCGGCAATTGGTGAATCGTTTCCAACGCCTGCATCCCTGCCGCGTCCGGCTTCAGCTTTCCAAGATGGGGAGCTTGCCTCAACAACTCGAAATTATCTCCTATCGGCTGCTCCAGGAATGTTTTAACAACATCGGCAAACACTCCGCAGCCTCCCACGTAAATATTTCCCTCACTTCCGCCGATGGAATACTCAAGCTGAACGTAGAGGATAACGGCATCGGCTTTTGTGTCGAGGAGGCCTTGGCCAAACGCGATTCCTTTGGAATGTCTGGGATGAGGGAGCGGGTGGCACTGTTGGGCGGGAAGTTCTATGTGGAAAGCCGCATGGAAGGCCCCAAAAGAGGTACAAAGATTTCCATAGAACTGCCGATAGCAAAACTGGAAGCGCGTTTGCAGGACGGCATGGGCAGAAAGAAAGAGCTTAACTAAGCAAGGGTCGGGCAAAAAAATATGGCCAAGATTCGAATCATGCTGGCGGACGATCACACGCTGTTCCGCCAGGGAATCCGGACGCTCATTTCGGCCGAGCCGGACATGGAGGTGGTCGGAGAGGCCTCCAATGGCGGGGATGCCGTGGATAAGTCCGGCGAAGCACGTCCGGATGTTGTGCTCATGGACATCGGCATGCCGGGTCTCAGCAGCTTCGAGGCGACGCGTCAGATCAAGAAGAACCGGCCCGAAACCAAGGTCCTGTTTCTCACCATGTACGACGACGAGGATTACCTGGTGGAAGGCATGGAAGTGGGCGCCAGCGGTTATGTGCTGAAGGATAGTCCCAGCCAGCAACTGGTGGCCGCGGTGCGCGACGTCTGCCGCGGCGGCAGTTACCTCAGCCCTCGCATGCTGTCTCAACTCGTCGACGATTTCCGAAGCCGCATCAAGTCCGCCAACCGGCTACCGCGCTTCGCCACGCTAACCACGCGTGAGCGCGAAGTCCTGAAGATGCTGGCCGAAGGCAATTCCGTCAAAGAAATCGCCTGTGACCTTAATCTGAGCGTCAAGACCGTCGAAGCCCACAAGTTCAACCTGATGCGCAAACTGGATATTCACAATAAAGCGCAACTGGTGCAGTACGCGATTCAGAAGAAGATCATCAAGATCCCCAATCTGGTTTAGGGCTTCGCCAAATAGATAACCTGCTTGGTCCGCGGGTGGGCTGGAAGCAGCGCGCCAATTGTGGCGCCGATCAACCCGCCCAGGCCTCCCAGCGCCGCTCCTGTTTCGCCGGGACCTATCACACAGAAGCCTGTACAGTGTGCTGCGCTGATCGCACCGAGCGCGAATCCGCCTCCAAATCCGATCGCTGCACCGATAAGGGCCTTCTTGCCGTGTCCCATGCCGTGGTCCTGGCTATACAGCTCGATCTTGCGCACATCCTCTTTTTTCGCGGTCACCACGCCGACGGTCACTTGCTCCGGTGTCCAGCTTTGGAAGACCCCTTCCGTCGCCTTGGATCTCGATGCCCCGGATTTCAAGGACAGGCGAACCGTATCGCCTGCGCGCAACCTCGCAAGGGACTGCCAGTCGCTCCGATCCTGCGCCTGGGCCGTTGCTCCAACGTCGCACAGGAGCGCCACCGTCAGGAGTCCGCGGACTTTAGAATTGACCATTGGGCAAGCTTATCACTGCTGCGGCGGCTTTTTGCGCCGCGGCCGGCGATGCTGCAAGGCCTCCTGGTGAAAGGCTCTCCGCAGATCCGGCGTGAGCGGCAAGGCGTCCGGATCGCTCAGCAACGTCACGAATTCTTCCAGAGTATCGGTGTTCAGCGCATACTCGAGCCGGCTCGGTAGAAATTCGCGTTCGGAGAACACGGGGTGCACCACTTCGATTCCTCGCTTCAAGCTGGGCAGCGCGCCAAGAAGCATCGGGGCGCCGACTCGGAACGTCTGCGGATCCCAGCTGCCGGGTATCAGCGTGGCCAGGTCGGCACAGCGGAACCCGCCGGCCGCGTTTAGCGCGGAGGGCACGAACGCCTCGCAAAACACGAAGCGGCCGTCGGCCGGCGGATGTGCCGCCTCGCGACGGCGCCAGTCGTAGAGGTAAGAGATCGCGCGCTTCGATAGAACCACCAGCGGCAACAGCACTCCGTAGACTTGGTCGAAGATCCCTTCACAGGTCGCGCTCCATCCCCATTCCGGCGGGCGAGTGCCATAATGCGCGGCGACCAGGTCCCAGGGGCCGTCCGGTGAATCGGCGATGCGGTTCAGGAGCCCTTCGAGCGCGAGGCTGTTGCCGCGCACGAACTCCACATCGTATTCGATCATTGCGTAATATTCGTAGTCAGGAATGCAATATTGCGCACAATAAAAGGCATAATCCCCGAAATACCACAGCAGGCGCTCCGGATGCCGATTTAATGGCTCGAGGAATACGCCATCCGGCGGCGCGAGCAGTCCAATCTCGGCGCACATTGCCACGCTGTGGGCGACGACGGCCTCGCCGTGCAAAGGGAGCGCCCCGCGCGTCTCGTCGGCGCAAACGAACAGATCGTATCCGATGCCGCGTTTCAGCGTCTCCAGCAAGTCGAGCAGCTTATCGGTCACCAGATGGGTGCGAACCAGTACCGCGATCCGAGGGCGGTTCGGCGGTCTCCAGGGGCGCGGCAGTTCCGTCAGCACATGCACGACGTCGTGCGCACCGGTTCCGAGAAAGCGGCCCTGCATGCTACAGCTTCCCGCTGCGTCCTGCACCAGTTCATCGAACCGGGTGGTCACTGCGCCATGGGCATCCAGAAATTCAAGGCCGTCATCGGTCCACCGCCAGGTCGTCTCGTTGGGGTTCGCGTAACCGATCAGTCGCCCGTTCGCGGCCAGGCGTATCTGTCTGGCGATCACGCTTCCGTCCCCGCGGCTAAACCGCCAGATCCGTTGCAGTACAGCTTCCGCGCTTATCCAGTCCGGCAACATTCCATGTTTGTGAGGAAAACTCGTTCGTCATTCTAACATGGCCCTGAAGTACGGACAGAAATTTCGAGATACTTTTTCGAATCCTGTGTTCAAGTGAGTATGGACTCCGGGATCGCTAGAGCGAGGTGCTTCATGAAGTCATTGCTTTCACTGGCAATAATGGCGCTGCTGGCGGCGCAGGCGAGTTTCGGGCAAGCTTTGACCGATCGCGAAGCCGCCCGCTTTCTCGATCAGGCAGCTTGGGGACCGACGCCGGCCTCGATCGCGGCGCTTAAGCAGACGGGCATCACGAGCTGGCTGAACGCGCAGTTTGCGCTGAACACGTCGAACTTGCCGAATCAAACCATTCTCAATTCCGCCGGGAAATCGAACAGGGATCTGGCGCCCGTGCAAGCGGCCTTTTTTCAGAACACCGTCACCGGACAGGACCAGTTGCGCCAGCGCGTAGCCTTCATCCTGAGCCAGATCTGGGTGGTTTCGGCCACATCCGGCGTTTCCTCGGCCTACGCGTATCCGCCCTACTGGCGCATCTTCCGCGACAACGCCTTCGGCAATTATCGCGACATTATCAAAGCCGTGACGCTCAGCCCCGCCATGGGCCGCTATCTCAACATGGCCAACAACAACAAAGCCAATCCGGCCAAGGGCACCGCGGCGAACGAAAACTATGGCCGGGAGATGATGCAACTGTTTACTCTGGGGCTCACCCAACTGAGTCTTGACGGCAGCCCCGTGCTGGATGGGAGCGGCACTCCGCTGGTCACCTACAACCAAGCCGAGGTGACGGAGATGGCCAAGGTGGTGACGGGCTGGACCTACCCGACCGCTCCCGGCGCCACCGCGAAGGTGAATAATCCCGAATATTATTACGGACAAATGTTCGCGGTCGAATCCGAGCACGACACCACCGCCAAGGCCATTTTCGGCAACGTCACCATTCCCGCCGGGCAAACCGCCGAACAGGATTTGGATTCGCTTCTGGACGCGTTGATGGCGCAGCCGACCATGGCGCCGTTCATCTCGCGGCAATTGATCCAGCACCTGGTCACCAGCAATCCCAGTCCCGCCTACATCCAACGCATCGCGCAGGTTTTTGAAAACGACGGCACCGGAGTTGCGGGCAACCTCAAAGCCGTGATCACCGCGATTCTTACCGACGAAGAAGCCAGAGCGGGCGATGCCGCGCAATCCGCCGTCACCGCGAATTTCGGCCACCTGCGCGAGCCGGTCCTGTTGATGGCCAACCTTCTGCGCGGCTTGAACGGGACCGCCGGCGCGGTCAGCGGCATCGCCAATACCGCAACGAATATGGGCGAGCAGCTATTCTACGCGCCCAGCGTATTCAGCTATTTCTCTCCGCAGTCCCGCACCGAACACGGTCTGCTTGGGCCGGAGTTTCAAATCTACTCGACGCAGACCGCGGCCAATCGAGCCGATACCGTGAACAAGCTGCTCTACGGCGACCTCGCCGGCGTCACGGTGAATCTGGCGCCCTTTGTGGCGCTGGCCGGCAACACCACCAGCCTGATGAATCACATCAGCTACGTATTCCTGCACAGCTCCATGTCATCGGCCCTGCAGAACGCCGTTACCGACGCCGTCGACGCCGCCTCCACGCCCACCGCAAAGGCGCAGGCAGCGCTGTACGTCGTACTGACATCCAGCGAGTATCAAATTATTCAGTAAGGAGAATGGGGAAAATGCTAACGCGTAGAGGACTGATTCGAGTTGGATCGGCCGCGGTCGGATCGCTGGCGCTGCGTCCCTTCGGCCTTTTACCGGCGCTGGCGCAGAGCGGTCCGGATTACCGCGCGCTGGTGTGCGTGTTCCTGTTCGGCGGCAACGATTCGAACAACACCGTGATCCCCATGGACGCCGCCAGCTTTCAAGCCTACACCTCGATTCGCGGGAGCCTGGCGCTGACCGCGGCCGAACTGACGGCTCCCATCACCAGCGCTTCCGGTGCGCCCATCGCGTTTCACGGCAAGCTGCCCGAGGTGGCCAGCCTGTTCTCGAGTAAGGAGCTGGCGGTGGTGGCCAACGTCGGCCCGCTGGTGCAGCCGCTGACGCAGAGCCAGTATCAGAAGCAGCAAGACCCGATTCCGCTGAATCTGTTTTCTCATCCCGATCAGCAGATCGCCTGGCAGACCTCCATCGCGCAAGGCAACAGCCCCACCGGATGGGCCGGCCGCGCGGCGGATTATATTGCGGCGCAGAAGATCAACTCCTCCAGCTTCCCGTCGTTTTTCTCGGTGGCCGGCAACGTCCTCGAAGGCAACGGCGTGAGTACCCAGCCGGTGGCGCTGGGCCCGGGACAATCCCTTACGCTGGCCGGATTCAATAGCTCCGCGGCATCGCAGGCGCGGTTGGCCGCGCTCAACAGCCTGCTCACCACCGGCAGCGGAGTTTCACTGGTGCAGGCCGCCGACGATACGCTAAAGAACAGCATCGGCGATGCGGCCGCGCTGACAGCGGCTCTGGCCAAGGGCACTCCTCTCAAAACGACGTTCCCCACCACCAGCATCGGGGCGCAGTTGCAGCAGGTGGCGGAGATCATCCAGGTGCAATCGTATCTGGGAATGAGCCGGCAGATTTTCTTCTGCTCCCTGGGCGGCTTCGATACCCACGCGGGTGAGTTGGAGACGCACAACCTGCTATACCCGCAATTGAGCCCCGCGCTGGCTGCCTTCTACGATGCCACGCAGGAACTGGGGATGGCGCAGAACGTGACCACCTTCACCGAATCCGATTTCAGCCGCACCTTCCAGCCGACCACTACCGACGGAAGCGATCACGCCTGGGGCAGCCATCACCTGGTGCTGGGCGGCGCGGTGCAGGGCGGCCAAATCGTGGGGGCATTTCCGGAGTTCGTGCTGGGCGGCCCCAACGACACCGACGTTCGCGGCCGCTGGATTCCGACGATATCGATCGATCAGTACGGCGCGACGCTATGCTCCTGGTTTGGAATTCCATCCAGCGCGCTGGCCACCGTGTTCCCCAATCTGGCGAATTTCCCCACGTCTAATCTCGGATTCCTGGGGTAATCGGCTTTCCTATACTGGATGCATGTCAGCAGGCATGCAACTCGGAGCCATTCTGCGCGCGGAATTGCTCCACGCTGCAAACCCGAAGAAGGCTCCCGAGATGCAGGCCTACATGAAATCCGAGATGCCTTACGCCGGCGTCCAGGCGATTGAGTTGCGCGCCGTCTGCGATCGGCTATTCGCAGCGCATCCGATCCAGACAGCCGGCGACTGGCGGAGTGCCTGCCTCCTGATCTGGCGGGAAGCCCAGTTCAGGGAAGAACGTTACGCCGCGATTGAGCTGACGGGCGTGCGGCTGTACCGCTCCTTTCAAACGCTGGAGACGCTGGCGATGTATGAAGAGATGATCGTCAACGGCGCGTGGTGGGATTATGTGGACCCCATCGCCTCCAAGCGTTTGGGTGCGCTGCTGAGTTCCTATCCCATCCGAATGCGCAAAGAGATGCTGAAGTGGAGCCGCTCTCCGAATCTCTGGAAGCGGCGCGCGGCGATCCTATGCCAGCTCGGCTTCAAGCGCGATACGGATCTCGAGCTGCTCTACGCGTGCATCGAGCCGTCGCTCTCATCGAAGGAATTCTTTCTGCAAAAAGCGATCGGCTGGGCTCTCCGGCAATATGCCTGGACCGATCCGCGCGAAGTCGCCCGCTATGTCCGTGAGCGCGGAAACGAACTGAGCCGGTTGAGCCAGCGCGAAGCCCTGAAGAATATCGGGTAAACTCGATCCTATTTTTCCCTCCCCTTCGTCTTCCTTCACTTCGGACAGCGCCGCCGTATAAGTGGCAGGGCGGAGAGTGAGGCTCAGAGTTTCTGAAATCACCATGGCCTCAGAGTAGCTGCTCAAAAACATAATCGGCCGCGGATGCACGCAGATCCACACCGATAAGCATCTTGTTTTCAATCCGCGTTGATCGGCGGCCCTTGGTCTTGGATAGTTTCTCCGCATCCTGCCAGAAGCGGCGCCGGTGATCTGGATCGGAGGACGCAGAGCGGCAAGGAACCCTTGTTTAAGCATGGAACGCGACCTCCTTCACAGTCAGCGGCTCCCGCTTCAGTCGGAGGCAGCCCGGCAGCCTTAACATATAATGGTCGAGCCTATCATGCCCACGCAGCCAACGAAAGCCCCAGCGACAGCGACCCCGGCTCGCCCGCAAAGCCTGACGCGAGCCTGGTATGTGGTCTTCGCGCTGACCGCGATCTACATGCTCTCCTACATGGACCGCGTGATTCTCAGCTTGCTGGTGGCGCCCATGAAGCGGGATCTGGGCATCAGCGATACGCGCGTGGGATTGCTGCAAGGGCTGGCGTTCGGCCTCTTCTATACGTTGGTGGGCTTGCCGCTGGGACGCATCGCGGACACGCGCAACCGCCGCAATCTGATCGCCGCCGGGGTGGTGCTGTGGAGCTTGTTCACCTCCGCTTGCAGCGTGGCCCGCAGCTTTTGGACTCTGTTTATGGCGCGCATGGGAGTCGGGGTTGGGGAAGCCAGTCTTTCTCCCGCGGCATATTCGCTGATCGCCGATTATTTTCCGCGCGAGCAACTGGGTGTGGCTATCAGCGTCTTTTACATGGGCATCTATTTAGGAACCAGCGTGTCGCTGCTGGTGACGGGCCTGATCGTGGACGCGGTCAGCCACACGCCATCCATCACGGTTCCGCTGCTGGGCGCCATGGCATCCTGGCGCATCACGTTTCTGATCGTGGGTCTGCCGGGAGCTTTGTTCGCTCTGCTGGCGTACACCTTCCGCGAGCCGCCTCGGCGCGGGTTGCTGCGCCCGCGCGAAGGGCAGGGAACTGGCGTTGACACAAAGCTGAGCTTCGGCGTGACGCTCGCTGAAATGAAGCGCCGCTGGAAACCGCTGATCGGGATTTCGGTCGGCGCGATTTTTCAGGCCGTGCCCACCTACGCGCTGATTTCCTGGACGCCCACCTTCCTTCAGAGGGTGCATGGCTGGACGCCCGGCCAATCCGGCCGTGGGCTCGCGATGCTGCTTCTGACGTTCGGCTGTCTGGGAATGTACACGGGCGGCCGTCTGAGCGACCACTTGCAAAAAGGCGGCGTCCGCGACGGGCCGCTGCGAGTGGGCGTGATGTGCGCGATCGGAACGCTGCTGCTGTTGCCGCCCGCGTTCCTGCTGAAGCAAGCCGAATGGAGCTTGTTCCTGATGGGCCCCGGCATCTTTTTTCTTTCGCTCGCGATGGGAACATCGCCCGCGGCTCTGCAACCCATCTTCCCCAACCAGGTGCGCGGACAGGTCTCCGCGCTGTTTCTGTTCTTTCTCAGCCTGGGCGGGTTGAGCCTGGGTCCGCTGCTGCCCGGACTTTTGAACGACCGTCTGTTTCACAACCCGCTGAGCATCGGTTCGTCGCTGGCGATCACTATTGGATCGGCGGCCGTGCTGATGCTGGTCGCGTTTCGCGCCACCTACCGGGCCTACCGGACTGAATACGAGGCCATGCTCGCGAGCAACTAGCCCGGCCTGGATCGAAAGGATGCTAAAATCGTCACGCCCAGAAGAGGAATGAGATGAGGAAAATGAACACCAAACTACTTTTCGCCGCCCTCGCACTTGCCACCGCCGCCAGTGCGCAATCCAAGCTCCAGTTGAAGGTTCACACCGGCCGAGGCAAGAACGGATACGACGTGAACTCCACCATGATCTCCGGCAAAAAGGACATGCTGGTGATCGACGCGCAGTTCGGTCTCGCGGAAGCCCGTAAACTTGCCGCGGAAATCCACGCGTCAAAGAAGAACCTGACCGTCATCTACATCACCCACCCCCACCCCGATCATTATTTTGGGCTGGCTGTGCTGAAGCAGGAGTTCCCCTCCGCCAAAATCGTCGCGCTCCCGGCTACCATCAACTCCATCAAGACCGGCTGGCCTAACCGCCAGAAGTTCTGGTTTCCCACTTACGGCAATAACATCCCCGGCCCCGACCCGGTCCTTCCCGAGGAGCTGCCGACGCCCATGCTCACTCTCGAAGGCCAGCAATTTCCAATCACCGGCGGCGTGCAGGGCGACGGTCCCGGGAACAGCTTCGTCTCTATTCCTTCGCTCAAAGCCATCGTGGCGGGCGACACTGTTTTCGATCGGGTCTATTTCGGGGTTCCCAAGGGCAAAGCCCGCGAAGATTGGATGAAGACCCTGGACCAGATTTCCGCGTTGAAGCCGGTCATTCTCATTCCCGGCCATGAGGGCCCCGGCGCAAAGCACGATTTATCGGCCATCGCGTTTATGAAGAAGTACATCGCCGACTGGGACGCGAACGTCGCCTCGTCGAAAACCGCCGCGGAGATGCGCGCGAAAGTGGTCGCACAGTATCCTGGCCTGGGCATGGAGTTCACGCTCAACGACCGCGTCGCCGCGTTCTTTCCCGACCCGAACAAGGGAAAATGATTTAACGCAACGCCCGCTCTTCAAATTACACAAGTCTTACAAACCTTTGATGCAATTCCGGTTAGGCTTAAATTGCAGCCTACCGAATGACCACCATCGAAGCAGTTACGGAATTGCGCAAAGAATTCGCCCGCCGCGGCTGGGACAAGAAAGCCACCAGGCGGATCGTGATCCAGCTGTTGACGCACGTGGCCATCGCAGTGGCGGGCATGGTCATGTTCATGACCTGCCACAATCCGGCTGTGCGCGTCTTGGGAATCCTGATCTCCACCTTCGGTTGCATGGGCGTGGGCACCAATACGCACACCTCAACGCATTACGGCACCAGCGACAAGCGCTGGGTCAACCAGGCTCTCAGCTATTTCGGGTATCCCATGTTCTTGGGCCTGTCGGCTACGTATTGGTGGCACAAGCACGTGGTGCAGCATCATCCCGCGCCGAATGTTGTCGGCGTGGACGAAGACTCGGATCTGCTGCCGTGGTTCGCGATGACGGCGGACGAGGTTCGCGCCAGCTCCGGCCTGCTTCGTTTCTATTATGAGCATCTGCAATTCTGGCTGTTTCCGTTCGCGCTCGCGGCCAATAATTTCAGCATACAGAGGGCCGGCTGGGCGCACCTGATACGAGCGCTCCGCCATTCCAAAGGGCGAAGGCCCGGCCACTGGATCGACCTTGGCGCATTGGTGATGCATTATGTCATTTGGATCGGTGTGCCGCTCCTCTTCTTTCCGCCGGCCGCGGTTGTCTCATTCTATATTTTGCGGACCACTCTGCTGGGATACGCCATGTACGCCATCCTGGCGCCGGGACATTTCCCGGCGGAGGCGCAAAGGATAACCGAGGAAGCCCGGCATGGTGCGGATTTTTACGCCATCCAGACCGCGGGAACAGTCAGCTTCCGCACCGGCTTGCTCGGCAGGTTCCTGTGCTCCGGTCTCGAGTACCAGGTCGAGCATCATTTATTTCCGAATATCAGCCACGTCCACTATCCCGAGGTTAGCGTTGCGGTGCAGGAGTTCTGCGCTGAGCAGGGGCTGTCCTATCGCTCCTACAGCTGGGCCATGGCTTTATGGAAGAGCTGGGAGGTTATGCGATTCCCCCAGCAAGTGCTGGGTCTGCGAAAAATGGGGACATCATTGCCTGTCCCGCGTCGCTAAACCGCGTGTGGTCAGTCATGCCACCAGGCGGGGACAGGCTATGGTGTCCCCGTTTTTTCGCCTTCCCACACCTACGGCACAGGCTTCAGCTCGCTCCACCCGGCGCCCGGTGAGAGATCCGAATTTACCACTTTGCCTTGCCCGTTGGTCCAGTATCCGCTCTTCGGACCCGTGTACACAGTTCGCGGATTCCCCAGCGGATCGACGGTCTGCGTAACCCCCGTCAGGATGTTCCCGACGCTTTCCACTTGAGCAGCCTGCTTGGCCTGCTGGCGCTCAAACCCGCTCACCTGATTGCGCATGCTCTGCATCTTCATTTCAAACTGCGCCACCTGCTGCGATAACTCCCGCCGGCGCTGCTGCTGGCGAGCCTGTTGATAGGCGATGGCCTGCGCGTCCATCTGTTTCTGCCGCTCCCGCCACTGCGCAGTCAGCTTGAAGGATGCCGCGCAGCGCACCAGGATGCTGCGCGCCAGCGCGGCCTGATCCGCGGGAGCGCTAAAGCTCCCCAACGTTTGAACCACCCAAAATCCCTGGTACAGCGACGTCGTGGCGTACACGTAGGTCACGCGATTCGCGTCGCACCGCGACGCCGCCTGCCCGGATGAGCTTTTGACCGGAGCGGTATCCGACGGCACACTCTGCAACGGCGGACCGGCGTCGGGTTGCCGCGCAGCCGCGTTCGAGCACACGGTCTCGAACCGCGAGGTCGCATACAGCGCGGCATACTCCTGGCCGGAGCGATAGCGTGCCACCGTCATCTGCGCCTGCGCGCCCAAATCGTAAATGTCGCCTTCTTTTGAATGAGCCTGATTGGGGACGAAGTAAACCGGGATCGCCGCGTCCCCCAGCCGAATGTTGATGCGGCCGTCGGGCGAGCGCATGTCGATCATCGGACGAGTATCGGAGTAACCCAACCGGAACAGCCCTCCCTTCACCGTCCATCCCTGCGGGACGTCCACCGTGAAGGCTTGTTCCAGGGGATCTTGAAAGGTGGTCCAATCGGCCGCAAAAGCCGCCGGCATCAGAGCCAGAGCGAGGAGCCGAAAGTTCACTTTCCTTAGCGTACTCCTGTTTGAGTGGATGCGGCTGGGTGCTACACTGAGAGAAATTTGGGTAAGCTGGGAAGGCGCAGGGTATGAGGAAGCTAAGGATGAGAACCACGTTTAGTTCAGTCGCGGTGGCGGCCGCTCTCGCCGCCGGTGCCGTAGCGGTTTTTGCGCAGTGGCCTTCCTATCCTACGGGAGTTCCGAAGGGCCCCGACGGCAAACCGGATCTCACCGCGCCCACGCCTAGGACAGCCGACGGCCATCCCGATTTTTCCGGAACCTGGGAGCTTGCTCGCGGCACCTTCGGCGGCGGCCGCGGACGCGGCGCAGCGCAGGCCAAGGGCGCTCCCGGCGCAACACCTCCTGCCGGTGGGCCTCGCGCAGGCGGACCTCCTACTGGCGGCCCGGGCGGACCCAGGGTTTGTGCTCCCGTCACACCCACCGACGGACCACCGCTCGCAACCTTCCAAAACATCGGCTCGAATCTTCCGGGATGTCTTCCGCCGCTCACGCCCTGGGCCCTGGACGTGCTGAACCGGCGCAAGTCGGAAAACAGCAAGGACAATCCCGACGCACACTGCCTGCCGCTGGGCCTGATGCAATTGCATGAGCATCCCCAGCCCCGGAAAATCATCCAGACCCCCGGCCTCATCGTCATTCTCTATGAAGCCCAGGCCGGCGTCCGCCAGATCTTCACCGACGGACGGCCCTTGCCCAAGAACGATCCGCAACCGTGGTGGTACGGCTACTCGATCGGCAAGTGGGACGGCGACACGCTGGTGGTGGAGACCACCGGTTTCCGCGACGACGTGTGGCTGGATATCGACGGCAGCCCGCTGACTAACTCCGGCAAGATGACCGAGCGTTTCCGCCGCGTGAATTACGGCACCATGCAGATCGACGTCACCGTCGAGGATCCGAAAGCGTATACCAAGCCCTTCACCGTTCGGGTGAACCACCGCCTGATGCCGGATACCGACCTGATCGAGTTCGTCTGCGGCGAAAACGAAAAGAGCGACGCGCACCTGGTCGGCAAGTAGCAAACACCAGCCTCACTCCGGCTCCCCTGTGCGGACAATCGAGACGGCGAATCGCGGCCTTCACGCCTGCAGCGGACGTATCCGGCGCGGCAACCTGCTTTCCGCCTGCCAGACCGGCAGCCTTACCGGGCGCCCGCCGGACGGGCGCCGGTTTCATACTTTTTTCTTCCTCCTGCGCCTACCCTTAACCAAACTAATTCTTCGCCCAGGATGCCTTACAATCGGACGCCTTAGTATCCCTTCTACAATCCCATATTCCCAGAACTTATCCCCCTCGAGACAGATCCAATCTTGCGTGTTCTATATCCTGAATTCGTCCGAGCTTGCTCTTCCATACGCGACCATCTGACTTGGCTACGTGGCACGGTAGCATATCCACCAAATCAAGGTAAATTGCAATTTTTTCAAAACCAGGCTCAATCTCGTGACTGCTTGTTAGTTCATAGCCCTGCTTCGTGAAGATTTCAACCCAGCCGTCCAACGTATCACTCACTTTTGGAGGCCAGTAATGACGACCTCCGTGAAGCCCAGCCTGCCACCAATGTCTATCATCGCCATTCGCGAAGGACATGCAGTTATACCGCCCGGTGGCACGACTCCTAACCGCATAATTCCCTTGACGTAGCTTAGGCAATTTCGCTTCAAGCTCGCTCGTGGTTAAATTACGCAAGCCTAAATGATGCCCCTCTCGCGACCCCATGCAAGCCACGCCCCTACGGATTCATCGAAGTTGTGCTCTGGCTTTACTGGATCTTCGCCCAGTGACGGCAGCCAGAGCAGCGAACCAATGATCTGGCTCCGATTCGAGCTCATGAAGAAGAAGTCTCTCAATTTCATGATCGGTAGACTCCTTGGCGAGCCCAATTATACGAAGATAGCTTGGATGTGCGATTGCCTTAGTTATGGATGACAGATGGCTGGTTTGGTCCTTCCATATTTCCACCTGTTCGCGGAACAATCGCGCCAAAGATGGGTGTGTAGCCTGACGGCTACCAGTACCTTTGGCTAGAAGGCTCGCCAGTTCATAAGCCCTCTGGTTGGGGTTGGAGGAGAGCCTTGCGCGGGTACGCGCATAAGCATAGTCGCAATCGCGGAGGGATCGTGCCCAACTCCTTGAGTAACGTGTCATGCAATCTTTTGGCATCTCGACTCCTATACGCCCAAGTCAGGCAATCGTGTTTCCTTGAGCAGCGCACGCAAGGTCGTATCCTTCGCCTTAGCGCGCCCGATGACGTCAACGAGCAGATCCAGATCGATGCGGTCCAGGATGACGTTAAATTCTTTGTGCTCGCCTGATTCATGGTACCCGAGCTTCAAGGAGTGTGTCACAACCGCGCCAACTGGGAGGCTAGTCGGCCTTGAGCCAAAAACAGGTCGAATGTCAGAGACAACTTTTGCATCACAATAGAGACGCTCTCCGTCACGCTGAAGGCGCTTCGCCTTAGCGAGGGCGTTGAATGTCTCGATGTTCAAGAGTCTGGTGAATTTCAATCGGAGCTTTGGGACGTCCTTTTTCTCCGTCCTTAGGCCCGGTATAGATTGAAGCCCCTCAATGAAGTCGTTTAGAAATGTTGATCGATCGACGCCGGAGAGTTCGCGGATGAAGTAGAGCCCGTATAGCGTATCAAGCACAGCCTCCAGTTGCCCAGAGGTAATCGAAGGGACTTGACCAGCGATGCGCTTGGCAATATCGTCGGTGTCCGCCGTCAGCGGGACCGTTTTCAAAGCACCGATGAGCGCCCCAACGGACGCGTTAGGGAGAGCCTCAAGAATCTTGACGCTCTCAATGTCTTCCCTAGGTATCTGAAATGGCATTCTGAGACTCCGTATCGACCACACCGGTCGGCGGGCGTTTACGCGATCATCGCGTTTTCCCCGCGTTGGCACCCGTGCGGCAGGCCTCACATCTGCTCCCCCGCCGTTCGCCCCACCCAGCAGGCACATGCACCGTAATTCCGAGCAGGCCCGATAAGCGGCCGCGCTACTTCACGTCCACGCCAGGCCGTTGCACTTCGTAAGGAGCTCCATCCGGACCGGAAGATCCCAGGAACAGTTGTTGCCCGTTGGGCAGCTTGAGGTCTCTGCCGTTGGCTCGGTGCGAGCCGTCTTTCGACTGATACCCTTCGACCTCAATCTTCTGCCCCACCTTGAGCGTATCCTTGGTGATGCCGCGCCGCAGCAGAATGTTCGGGCTTCCCGGCCTCGATGGCCCAGTTTTCCACCGTGCCGTCGGGCATTTTTACGTCGACGTGAATCCAACTGTGGGGATTGATCAACTCCACCTTGGTCACCGTGGCGTCCACGAACTTGACCGGCTTCTTCTCGTCGAATTCCGCCGCGAATGCGTGGTGCGCCAGCGCCGGCGACGGGGACAGCAGCGCACTCATCCCGGCCAGCGACGACGGCTCCAACGCGTCAACTTGGCTCGCATACGACTGACCTCCCGAATTCATCATCTCACAACCTGCGGTCGCATACCTTATTTCGCCGGCGGGCGGATTGCCCGAAACATAGCGTTCAAAGACGGCTTCGCCCGGCGGAATCTTGCGCGTGATGTCCACGTTCATGGTGTTGCCTTCCCAGTGCTTCACCATCTGGTTCTTGCGAAGATGCCCGTACATGGTCTCTTCCACCATCTCGACGCACCGGAACTCCATCAGCTGGGCATTCGGCTCCAGCGCGGCGATAAAGCGGCATGCTGATCTTCCAGGGACGCGTAAATACCTGCGGGTCCGTCAATGGTGGCTTCGTACGGATGGCGTTCCGGCCTATGGGAGTGTACCGCTCCGTCACGTGCAGGCATCGCTATGGAAATTCCCGCTCCTGTCGAACCACGTCGCATCCGTGAAATCCTCACCTCGACCACCAGCGTATCGCCTTCCCAGTGGCCCACCGAATATCCCATGTACGCCACGTTCGGATAGGATCCATCTTGGTCAGATGGATCGTGCGCTGCGCATTCGCATACTCGAACACCATCATGACGTCCTTCGTGCTCTGGATAATCTGAAACGGGTACGGCATGTACATGCCGCGCGGCACGCCGGGCTGGAAGCACTTGATTTCCGGGTCGCGGTCGATCCAGTGTTCCTGGTTCTCCTTCTTTCGCGCCGCCGCCCACGGTTGATAAGGAATCTCCTCGCCTTCCACCACTCCGAGCCCTGGAGGAACCCAGCCGATGGAGCCAAGCGCGACCACCGGCGCCGCCAGCACCACGGAGTTGGGGGTCAGGCCGGGTTGGCCAACCATCGGACGCGCCACGTGAGTTTGAAGGTCCCAGTTGGCCGTGTTATTGGCTTCCCAAATTCCGCTGAAGTCGGGTTTGAGGCCGATGCGCGGGAGCCCTGTCTGCGCCGTGGCAGGAGGTCGCGCCGCGGCGGGGACCTGCGCAGCGCTCTGCGAGAGGAACAACGAAACCAGACCCACTGTCACGGCGGCCATCGATATGGCGATAGCCCAGCCTTTGCCCCAGTATCGCATCGAGACCTCCCTCATCTGACCCGAACACTCAGATAAACACGAGGCAAGTGCTGATGTCAATGCCGCGCGCCCTGGTTTGACGAATTCGCTCACGCGGTGGTATTCTCTTCGTGGAATGCGGAAGCCGGCGATGTTATGCTCGTGTTCGATGCGCCACCGAATCTTAGTGTCACTGTGTACACTGGCGGGTGTTCTTGCACTTGTGTCGGCGGCGGCGGTTTCACTATCCGGCCAGAACCCTGCGACGCCATCCAAACCCGCTCCCGCCAAACCCGCGCCCGCACCAGCGAAATCGACCGCAGCGGCGAAGGCGGGAACCACGCTTCGGACGGCCTGGGGAGACCCGGATTTGCAGGGAGTTTGGTTCGTCATGGCGGACGTGCCCCTGGAGCGCTCCGCGGCGAATGCCGGCAAGGAATTCCTGACCGATGCCGAAATGGCTGCGGCGGATAAACAGAAAGGCTTCAATCCCGGGCGCAATGCCCGCTCGGCCGATGCCGCCCAGGACGTCACCGGAGCCTATAACGCGGTCTTCAACTCTGTCCTGAAGACCGGTCGGCGCACGTCGATGATCATCGATCCGCCGGACGGGAGAATTCCTCCGCTGGTCGCGGGGGCGCAGGGGCAGGGTGGCCGGGGTTTCGGCGCCGGCCGGGGCGGCGGCGGTAACCTCGGCAGGGGCACCCAGAACGATAACCCGGAGACCACCGCGCAATCGCCTCGATGTCTCGGCGTTCCCATGCCCTTCCTGCCGCTCAACACCGCCTTTGCTCAGGGCACCGTGATGCAGTTGGTGCAGTCTAAGAAATCCGTGGGCATCTACATGGAAGACGATCACGCCGGAGGGGGCAACCGCGTCATTTACCTGGACGGCCGCCCGCACCTTCCTCCCAATATCAAGCTCTATCTGGGCGATTCGCGCGGCCACTGGGAAGGCAACACGCTGGTCGTCGAGACCACCAATTTCGAGCAGGGCTATCGCGGAGCCAACGTCGATACGTACAAGATGATCGAACGCTACACCCGCGTCGACGCCAACAATCTGCGGCGCGAAATCACCTTCGACGATCCTAAAACCTGGACCCGGCCCTGGACCATTGTCATTGACATGGGCAAGACCGACGATGCCCGCCAGATGATCTTCGACTCCGCCTGTCATGAGGGCAATTACGGCATGACCGGCATCCTGGTAGGCGCGCGCAGAGAAGAGCAAGCCGCGAAAAAGTAACTACTGCGCAGCACCCAGCCCAGCGAACAATTCCTCCAAGCTGACCATGATCTTACCCATGTGGATCTCACCCGCCTGGGTCTCACCAGCGTGGAGCGCCTCAGTCACGCGCACAGGCTCGCCGCCCGAGTGATATTCCCAAGCCGTGCGTTTCACCGGGTCGATGACCCAGCAGAAGGGGACGCCCCAGGCATGATATTCCTCGCACTTGCTGAGCATGCTCTTCTCAAACAAAGCCCCGAGCCGGTCTTCCGGCGACAGGATTTCGCAGCAGAGCAGGACTGGTTCCGTGGGGTAAGGGCTTTGGAGGACCGGTGCGGCGACAACATCCGGCACCAGGTATTTGGTGGGAGACAGCCTGACCGTCACCTCCGGAGCCGCTTGGAGACCCCGCTTGTGGAGCGCGACAAGCAACGCGAATTGGAGCAGACCATGGAAAGTTGTGGCCATTGCTTTCGGATAGAGAACACCGTCCCGGTATTCGCAGTTAGGCTTCTCCGTCAACCGCAGATACTCTTCAACCGGCATCAGAACCGTGCTGCTCATGACCATATTCTATTCCGCATACCTGCGAGCAAGTAATTTTCTTCTCCAATCCCTGCCGCCACTTCGCACTTTATCTCCCTCCCGCCGCGCGAATCTCCCGGCTATGCTCCAGGTGTAAGTACGTTGCTCGGCCGAGCAGATCGTTGTACTGGTGAATTCCGCGGTGCGCCTCACAAGCGCGCCTTGCCGCTTCCGTCGAACCGGAGGGAGCGGGACAGGAGAAAGATTCGAATCTTTTGAAAGTGTGAGGAGATTGAGGTTAGCTTGCTCCGTCGGACAGTGCGCGCCCTAAACCAGCCGCATTGCCCTCTCAAGCTTGTCTACGAACAGTCGCAGTAACTCACGTTTTCCACCCCGGTGGGCCCGATCGCATGTGGTCGGCCCACCGCGTAACGATTTTCCATAGCCGAAGTGTCTCTATGGCCCGGTGCTACAATCCTGGTTTGTCAAAACGCCTGCTCCCGCTCATGCTTCTCCTCTCCTTCGGCAGCGGCGTAGCGGCGCTCATCTACGAGATCGTCTGGTTTCAGCTCCTGGAATTGGTGGTTGGCTCCACGGCCGTATCGCTCGCCGTGATCCTGGCCACCTTCATGGGAGGAACGTGTCTCGGCAGCCTGTTGCTGCCTCGTCTCATTCCCCAGAATCGTAATCCCCTGCGCGTGTACGCCGCAATCGAGCTGGGCATCGGCGTTCTCGCGATCCTGGTGTTGCGCCTGATGCCGTTCGCGGCCAGCGTCTACACCGCCTGGACTGGATACGGCTTGAAAGGATTCCTGCTCCGCGGAATCGTCGCGGCCGCCTGCCTTCTGCCCCCCACTGTGCTGATGGGCGCAACGCTTCCCGCCCTGTCGCGCGGTGCCGATGAGGTCTCTCACCTCGGCTTCCTTTATGGCGCCAACATCGCCGGCGCAGTCCTCGGATGCCTGCTCTCCGGTTTCTACTTGCTGCGCGAGTACGATGTGGCCGCGGCAACCTACGCTGCCGTCGCGATCAACGCGGCCGTAGCAGGAATCGCCCTAGCGCTAGCACAGCCCCGCACCGCCGCCATTACTGAACCGCGACTGTCAAGGAGCGTCGCCGGCGTGCCACGCAACCAAACCGTCTACCTGGCCATCGCGCTCTCCGGCCTCTGCGCGCTCGCCGCCGAATCGATCTGGACGCGCATGCTGGGCCTGCTGCTCGGCGCTTCGGTGTACACGCTTTCCATCCTACTGGCGGTCTTTCTCACCGGCCTGGGAATTGGCAGCGGGGCGGGCGCGCTGCTGTGCCGAACTCTCGCGAGCCCGCGCCGGGCCCTGGGCTGGTGCCAGTTGCTGCTTGCCGGCGCGATCGCCTGGACCGCCTACAACCTCGCAGCGTCGCTCCCCTACTGGCCCATCAATCCGCAAATCTCCTCGAACATCTGGTTCAATTTTGAGCTCGACCTCGACCGCGCGTTGTGGGCCCTGTTGCCGCCCACGCTCCTGTGGGGCGCGAGCTTTCCGTTAGCGCTGGCCGCCGCGCAGTTGAATGACCCGGCCAGACTCATGAGCCGCGTCTACGCCGCCAACACGCTGGGAGCCATCGCCGGCGCACTCGGCGCGAGCCTGCTCCTTGTCCCCTGGGTGGGATCGCAGCATGCCCAGCAGGTGCTCATCGCAGCGTCGGGCGTAGCCGGTCTGCTGCTTCTGCTCCCGGAGGTGCACCGCTGGGCCGGTGCAGTCTGGTGCGTCATTGCAGTCTTGCTGACCGGCCTCGCAATCCACAGCGTCCCGCCCATCGCGAAGCTGCTGATCGCCTACGGCCGGTACGCGGCCACCTGGGTGGGCAAGGGCGACGTCATCTATGCGGGCGAGGGGATCAACTCGTCCGTAGCCGTCTCCAGCTTTCCGAACGGAGTGCTCACCTTCCACGTCGCCGGCAAAATCCAGGCCTCGAATGTTCCGCGCGACATGCGGCTCCAGCGCATGCTGGGACACCTCACCACTCTGACCGTGGCCAACCCTCGCTCCGTCCTGGTCATCGGCTGCGGCGCCGGAATCACGGCGGGAGCCGTATCCATCGATCCAAGAGTGGAGCGCGAGACCATCGTCGAAATCGAACCCTTGGTCCCGCAAGCCGCCGCCGCTTACTTCAGCGAACCGAACTTCGATGTGCTCCGCAATCCCAAAGTTCAGGTGCGCATCGACGATGGCCGCCACTACCTGCTCACGTCCAAGGAGCATTTCGATGGCATCACAATCGATCCGCTGGACCCGTGGGTCAAAGGCGCGGCCAACCTCTACACCAAAGAATTCCTCGAAGTGATGAAGCAGCGCCTCAACCCCGGCGGCACGGTCACCATGTACATCCAGCTCTTTGAGACCAACCTGGAAGCGGTCAAGAGCTCGGTGGCGACGTTCTTCGAAGTCTTTCCGAACGGAACCATCTGGGGCAATCCGTACCAGGGCCAGGGCCACGACATGGTGCTGCTGGGGAAGGTAGAGCCGCTGCGGATCGATCTCGACCAGATGGAGCAGCGCTTCGGTTATCGCGATGAATTGAGCAGGATCCCGCAATCGCTCGCCGAGGTCGGCATGAACTCCCCCGTGGATCTGTTCGCGACCTACGCGGGCCGGAAGTCCGATCTGACGGAATGGCTGCGTGGCGCCCCGATCAATCGCGACCGCAATCTGCGCATGCAATACCTGGCCGGTCTCGGCCTGAACCTCGACGACAGCGCGGCCATCTACGCCGGCATACTGGCCTACCGCCGCTTTCCCGAGGATCTTTTCTTCAGCACCGAAGGGCGCGTGGACTCGCTACGGGAGGCCATCCGCCGCGAACGGTGAGGGCGGAGGCTATTTCGACTGTCGCAGCGCCTGGTGCAGCACGGATTTGATGTAGGTTTGGTAAGGCAGGCCCTTCTGGCTTGCCTGCTGGCGCGCCAACTCAAGATCGGCCTCCGGCAACCGGATCGAGACGACCCGTGACTTCGAGGCAGCCAGACGCGTTTTCAAAGTCGCCTGGTCAAGACGCTTCAACTTCTTCGCCGCCTCCACCAGATCCTTATCCAGCCTTCCGCGCTTCTTATGCCACCACTCGGCCTCTTCGGATTCCGATTTGAATGCGGGTATCACGCGCTTCTGTTTCATCCGATGCTCTCCCGATAGAGGTCCCGGTACACGCGGCTGGCGGCGTACGCCGTAATGGCCCGGACGCGTCCTTCTCTCGGCGTCCAGATTCCGATGAGCAAGCGACCTGCCTTCGTCGCTCCCAGAACTTTATATCGCTGCTCAGCGTTCTGCGTTTGATACTCCACATAAAACGGAACGCCGTTCATCAGCTCCTCAAATTCAGCGGGTGTCACACGATGACGCTTCAGATGCCGCGTGTTCACGGCATCCCAATCGAATTCGATGCCACCGCTCGCCTCATTCATTATGTTGCGGGTGTATATACGTTGTCAATGTGCCCGCCCGCAGGTATCCGCCCAACCTTCACGGCAAGCCAGCGCGTACAACTCCGACGGCTCCCGTTCGCGAATCTCTCCCTTGCTGCCCCGCAAGATAATCGGAAAGTCTGCGAGACCCGGCGGCGGAGCGGCAAACGCGCCTGTGCCGCTGGTGAGTGCGCTCAGATTCCGGCAGGCCGCTTCGAACCCAAGCGCGCACCCGCGGCGCAGAGGATCCGCGGCTCCCGCGGGATCGAGCCTGCGAAGATCCTCACCCGACCGCGAGAGGGCGATATGCAGAAGGCCGGCTTCGTTGCACGCCCAACCCGATCCCCGGCCGCAGTCGCTCAACTCCAAATCGGCAAGGTAGGGGCAGGCGTAGGCGCGCCCATCCTCGCAGGCCTTCCGCCAAAATGGCAGCCATTGGCCGGGATGGTCGTCGCCCACTGCTTGGGTGGCGCTCATGCCCGCGAACACCACCGCCCAGATGGACATGTACGCCAGGTTGCGCTGGCGCGGCAGTAGCGATCGCCCAAGCGCCGCGGGGCTGAAGGCGCGGAAGATCCGCGATCTCGCGATGCCATCTATCCCCTTCACCGATAAGTTCAGCAGCGGCACCGGGAGCAGCTTGTCGTAGAACGTCGGCATTCCCGCGCTGCCCAGCAATTGGTACAACACGCACGTGCTCAGCCCATACAGCGCGCCGTAGATTATGCGCCCAAGCTCCGTGCGCGGCGAGGTGGACGGATCGTTAAACAACAGATGCATTCCCAGGAAAACGGCGATCGGAATATACGAATCGTAGAAGAAATAGATGCCCGTCGCGGCGAAGTAGAGACGGCCGAACACGTACGCCGCCACCACGGCCGACATGGTCATCGAAGCCACGCCGAAGAAGAATTCTCCCGCGAGGCCGATGAGAAACAGGAACAGGTACATGTGCGGCGGGTAGAATTGTGTGCTCGCAATGCTCGCGCCCCAGGTGATGCCGCTCGCGCCGCTGGCCAGCAGGACCAGCGAAAATACCGCCAGCGGAAACGAGGAAGGATTGAAGATGTGCGTCTGCCGGCCATCCCTGTTCCAGCGAAGGAACTCCTTCGCGGCCAGCCCCAGCGCTGCCATCAAGAATTGTAGATAGAACCAGTCGGGCTTGAACCAGAGGAACAGATTGATGCTTAAGATCACCGGAAACGGGCCGAAGCCCAGAGTGTAGACGTCGCGCCGCGACCAGCCCAGCAGCATGTCGAATGCGTACGCGAAAACCAATTGCGCCAGGATGAAGGGGGCAAAGGCGTAGACCGGAGGCCAATACCAGCCCCAATACAACAGCACTGAGCCCTGCGCGCAGGCTTGCACGTAGTGCTGCTTCCTCAGCACGATCTCCAGCGCAAGCGTCCGCCCTTCACGCCGCGCCCGCACCAGCAGTATCGCGTACCACGCGCACAGCGCGGCGGCCGCGCCCAGAAGTGTCCACAGCACTTTGGGGTTGCTGTCGACCGGAGCGAGGAAGGCAAGGCCGGCGAGACCGGCCGTGAACGCCAGCGGCAGAAGCAGCCCCCGCGTTTCACCGGATGGTTTGTTCAAGTCCCCGCCTGTTCCCGCCCGAAAGGCTGGACAGTAGCGCCTCCATCGCGGCAATGCGATCCTCCAATTTCCGATTTTCCTCCTCTTGGAGCTGAAGCTTGTTCTTGAGCGTTAGATCTTCGGCCTGGCGCTCCAGGGCCTCCTTCTGAAGTTGTGCGTTCTGCTTCTGCACCTCGTTCAGTAACATGGGGGCCAGCATCTGATACTTCACCGTCAGAATCTGACCGTCGCTGCCGTAAGCCACCATCTCGGGATAGACCTCGGCCACTTCCTCGGCGATGAGGCCGTATTGCAGCAGGTGGGAACCGTCGTCGTACTCCCGCTTGTAGAAGAAATTCACCGGACGCAACTGGAACAGCTTGCTGCTGCCGTCACCCATGTCGGTGATTTGCTCCTTGAAGCGGCGGGAGGAGTTCATCGTGCCCAGCTGCCCGTTGCCGTTGACAAACACCTCCACTCCGCCCGCGGCCGTCACTCCGGAAATACCCGCGATGAAAGTGGTCGTCTGGAGGCCTGGCGTCCCGATCCGGATGACGCCGCTGCTGGCGGCGACGCCGTCGGTGGGGACGGCCACGTTGCCAATGTCAATGTTGTAGCTTCCGGTCGAAATGTTGAGGCCCGCTTCGTACCCGAGGGCGACGTTGTGGTTTCCAGCGGTGTTAAAATTCAGCGCGCTGACGCCGCTGGCTGTGTTGGCGATTCCGGTGGTGTTGCTGGTCAGCGCGGCGGTGCCGTCGGCCGTGTTGTCGATCCCGGTGGTGTTGGCAAGCAGAGCACTGGCGCCGTTGGCCGTGTTGTTGCCCCCGGTGGTGTTGTTCAGGAGCGCCTGGAAGCCGGTGGCCGTGTTGGCGCTCCCGGCGGGACCGCCCCCGGTGTTGTTCTCCAGCGCCTGGTAGCCGGTGGCCGTGTTATCGCTCCCTGTGAAGTTGGCCTCGAGGGCGTCGACGCCGGTGGCCGTGTTGTTGCTACCGGTGGTGCTGAACGACAGCGCCCCGGCGCCGGTGGCCGTGTTGTTGCCCCCGGTGGTGCTGGACGACAGCGCCTCGACGCCGCTGGCTGTGTTGTAGATCCCGGTGGTGTTGGCACTCAGCGCGTAGGAGCCGCTGGCCGTGTTGAGGCTCCCGGTGGTGTTGGCCTGCAGCGCGGCGACGCCACTGGCGCTGGCCGTGTTCGAGTACCCGGTGGTGTTGCTCTCGAGCGCGTCGACGCCACTGGCTGTGTTGGTGGACCCGGTGGTGTTGGACGACAGCGCGGCGACGCCGCTGGCCGTGTTGGCGATCCCGGTGGTGTTGCTCAGCAGCGCGTTGGCGCCGGTGGCCGTGTTGCTGGACCCGGTGGCGTTGGCTGCGAGCGCGTCGGCCCCGATGGCCGTGTTTTGACTCCCGGTGGTGCTACTCGCCAGCGCCGCGGCCCCAACGGCGGTGTTGTTATTCAGGTCGGTTGGTGCGGTGAAGAAACCGTTCATGTCGATGACGACATCCGTGGTCGCCGGACCGGCGTTATACACGCTGATCCCGCCATAGCCCGGGCTAGCGTTTGGCCCCGCCGGAACAATGGCCGCATTGGCCACAATCGCACCTTGAGGATCGTTTAAGGTCGCGACGAAAGGTTGCGTGCCGCCGGCCGGCCACAGCGACACGTAGTCGACCGCACCCCCCGCGTGAGGCACCACCGTCAGGTTAAACGAGTAGGCTTGGGCGATGGAGGGAATCACGCCGCAGGGGGCTGGCTCGGTGTCGCTAGTGGCCTCGGCGGGGGATTGCACGGGGATCGTGAGT
This sequence comes from Bryobacterales bacterium, assembly GCA_963765185.1. GTDB lineage: Bacteria > Acidobacteriota > Terriglobia > Bryobacterales > Bryobacteraceae > Palsa-187. Next base: position 40,164 of record CAVXWB010000177.1, on the reverse strand, counting down.
GTTGCCTTGGCTGCGATGGACGGACCCGCAAAGGGATCGATCCCGTTGAAGCCGGCGGCGGCGCCCCGAGTGTCCACCAGCCGGCAAGGCGTGATCGCCACGAAGGTAAGAGCGTTGGTGGACACGGCATTGGCTGAAAACTGGAGCTGCGGTAGGGCTTTTCCAGAGGCTTGTGTCTCCGCTTGGCTGGGCTGCCAGTACAGCGGAGCCGACCAGTTTTTGAGCGGAACCACATTTTCCTGCGCCCTCTGCCCCGTCAACGCCATGGGCACAAGAACCAGAAGGGAAGCGACACCTGAATATTTGGAATAGATCACGTGAATTTCTCCCTTTACTCCGCGGGCTGTCCCGGCCGTAGGGCCGTGCCACATTCTATCGCGTTGTGCGGAACACGCTCCCATTGGCCGGCCCGGTTCATTCTGAAAAGCCGCCGGTCTCCGTGTGTCCGCTGCGTCTCCGAGCTTCTCATTCTCGACCCGCATCGCGTAATGCGCGAGGTAGGCCAGCCGCCGCGCTTGGGGCAGGGAAAAGCTCTGTTGCGCCAGAGCCGGGCTTGAGCGGCGGAATTCCCGAATTAATTGGCCGAGGGCTTCTCGACCTTATCCAGCACCAGAACGTCGATGCGCAAGCGGGCCGGGTCGATCTTTAATCCGAGTTGCTCCTGCGCCGCGGTATAGACGTCCGGCGGGGGCGCGGCCAGGTCCGGCGCAGCCAGGGCGTTGGCGTTGGGAGCGGCATTCAGAGCCGTTTCCGGCGTCCAAATGAGCGATCATGATCGGCAAGCTTCTCACCGGTAAGGTCCCCCTGGACCGCAGCCGGCCCCCCGGACGGCTTGTGCGGCGCATTTTTCATTTGGACGGCGGCGTCCCGCGGGACGAAGGCGTCCACCCCACAAACGGAAATACGTTACCGTGCCGAACGGGGGTACTTAGTTCAGCGAACGTCCGGCGCGAGCGGCGCGTAATAGCCATGGCGGGCTCGCACCACCAGGTCCTTGCGCCCCTTCACGCGAATATCGAGAACATGATAGAGGCCGTCGGCTCTGAGCGGTTCGGGCCGGTAGACCAGGCTGTATTGATGCCGCAACTCATTGGCGATGTTCGCGAAGGACTGGGCTAAGTCCGACGCCTGGAACGGGACGAAAACCTGGCCGCCCGTCTCCTGCGCGAAGTACCGCAAGATCTTGTCGCCATCGTTTTCCTGGCCACTGTTGTTGGTGGAGATGGCATAGATCACCACATCCGCCTTCTGTGCCATCTCAAGGGCCTGCTCGCGCGTGTAGCGGCTCTGGTTATCCTCACCGTCGCTCAGAATTACCATGGCGCGGCGGAACCTCTCCGAAGCCTGGTCTTGGAGCTTTTCCTTCGCCGCAAAATAGATGGCGTCGTAAAGGGCTGCGCCGCCGCCCGGACGCAGCGTGCGGATGGAAGCGTTCAGTTTGCCGATGTCGTCGGTCATGTCCGCGACCAGTTGTGCGGATGTATCGACTCACGATCGCCTTGTCCAACCCCGGACGCACCACGGTTTCGATGAATTCGGTAGCCGCTTCCTGCTGAAACGTAAACCTCTCCCGGATGTGGTTGCCGGTATCGAGCACCACGGCCAGCCGCAGCGGAAGATCGCTTTCGCCGTTGAAGTCGAGAATGGTTTGCAGCTTCTTGTTCTCGATCACCTCGAACTCGTCTTTGGTCAAGTCGGTGACAAAGTGCCCCTTCTTATCGGCGACGGTAAACAGGACCGGAACGCGCGTGACGTCCAGACGGATGGTCTGGTCGCTTGACGGCTCCGCCGCAGGCGCGGACTTGCCCTTCTGCGGCGGAGCTTGCGCGAAGGAAGTCAGCAATACGCTTAGTGCGAGGACCAGGGCTCTCATGCGAGTTTACCTAGATTATACGCGGGCGGGCGAGCCGTCGCTCAAGCTCGGGTAGTGTCCCTGGGTTCCGTCGATGAATACTTCGTCCCGGACGTCGGGGACAATTTGGCGTTGCCAGCTCGCCCGTGTCCGCGTCGATCTGGACCGTCACCGCACCGCTCGGCGCCGCGAATTCGTGCACGTTCCGTACGCGGGCCGCTGGTGCGCGCGCTTCATAAATTCCGTCCAGATGGGCAACGCACTGCGTGCTCCCTCGAGCTGGATGTCGCGATTATCGTCGCAGCTTCGAGGCAAAGCCGGCGAACCACCCGTCGTGCGAGGTGCCGGTCTTGCCGGCCGCGGGCGGAGAGAATCCACGCGTGCGCACCCGCTGCCGCTACTTCGGCGCCGGCAGCACGGGCCAATTGCCGTCGTAGGGTGGCCAATTGGGCGCCAACGCGTCCTGGTCCGGGTAGAACATCGAGGAATAGATGGCGCTTAGCTTGCCTTGGTCGATGACGAACCACTCGCTGAACTGGTTGCGACGCATGGCCACGCCCGGCTTGCGCAGGAAGACACCCAACCCGAGCACGATGCCGGCTTCTTCATCGACCACCGGGAAGCGGCGAGCGACCACCGCATAGATGTTCGTCATGGCCCCCTCGTTCATGCAATCGGTCTTGCCGTTGAAGATACCGGCGGCATTGGCCGGCGGATTCGCTGGCGCGTCGCGTTGCGTGGTGAGGACGCCGTTCTCCAGGCGCAGGCAGCCGGGATGCGCGATCATGATGTGGCCGTCGCGGGCTGAAAGCGAATCGAAATAGCTGTTGGTGATGGCGATCAGGTCCTCGCGCGAAACGCGATCTGCTTTAGGCACCACGCGCTCCACGGGCGGATGTGCCGTCAGATACTCGGGATCCCAGAAAGCGCTGTTGGCCTGCGCGCCTGCTCCCACGCCGATGCCCGGGTCGCCTTTTCGCGCGAGATACCATTCGGCCTCGGCCACCTTACGGTCCGCCACCTTCAGCCGTAGCGTCACTACGGCTGCGTTGCCGGAAGTCTCTTCGAGCGTGCCGAAATAGGCCGCGTTCTCCGTAACCGGGTCGAAGTAGCGCCGTTGGACCTTGCCGAGTGCCTTGGCCGTCTGCCAGATGCCCTGGCCCGGGCGCCGAACCACCGCGTTCTCAGTCTGCCGATATCCGGGTGTTAACGGCACGATGGATGGGTTGTGCTGCATGACGGCATTCAGATACTGGTCGAGAACGCCTCTGAGGCAAGTCCGATCGCAATCGGCAGCGAAGACGGCCGGAACGGAAACGGCTGTCGCAATGGCAAGGAGTAAGGAACGTCGCATAAGGAGCATTTTACTTGAACTCGACGAACTCCCGTTTTTGAGGACTCTCCCGCGCCGGGGACTTTTCAGAATGCACTTATTTGGCCCCGCGATCCGGCAATGGTCCTCCGGCGTCACTGAGGCCCAACTTCCGATCACCACAATTGCAAGCAGTCGAGGATTGAAGAAACTCACGTCATGCACAATGTCTCGATTCAAAAGGCAAGCGAACTCCCCCGCGCTTGAAGTCCGCTGTTCCGCCACAGCAAATTGCGCCTTCGAATCGCCGCGCGTCAGTTGCCGAGAAGCTTGAAGCCTTCTTAAGCCGGCGAGCTGCGGAGGTCAGCGACGTCTCCGATGACGAACTTGAAGCTGCCGTCGACGACGCTGTCGATCATCTGCGGCACAGCCGCGGATGAGAATTGTTCTCGATACAAATATTCTTGTTCGTGCCAACGCAAAAGCCCGAGGGCCGGCCAGGGAACTTCTTCAGCTCATCGTAGGATCGCGCGATCACGTGCTGCTTCTATCACCATTCCTCCAACAGGTCACGGGAACAATCTCGATCGAGGGGCCTGTCCCGCAGCAACAACAACGGCAGCCTCCCATCGTTAGCCTCATTCCCACGGTAGGAAACGGCGGCGGCGGAACGATGAATGTGATCCTTTCACCGAACGCCGGAGATATCGGCGGAATCGTGCATGGTGCGGATGGAATGTCTGTGTCCGATATCCAGGTAACGCTCTGGACGCCCGGTGTTCCCGTGGAAGGAGTCACCGATTTCACCAGGTCTTACACCACCGACGCCAACGGCCAATTCAAGTTCGCCGGCATCCCTCCGGGCGATTACCGCATCGCTGCTTGGGAACAGATCGACTTCGGACTGGCGACGATCCCCGAGTTCCACATTCAATTCGAGAGCAAGGCCGCCGCTGTCAAGCTCGATGAGAGTGCCCACGCGAACATCGAGACTCCGCCGATCGGCTGCGACGCTATCGAAGCCGAAGCTCCGAAATTGCAATAATTCGGTAATTTCCTTTCCTCGGAGGGCGAAGTTGGTGATCCCCGGGACAGTTGATTTCTTGACCTGGGATTGCGCGGGGGCAACAGAAACTCCAATTGTGACGATTGCAAGAATCAGAAGTACTCGTTTCATAGTCGACCTCCCAATCATACGAAGTTGAGCCCCCATGAGCGAATGTCCTCGCTCCTGCGCGATGGACGGCAACGATTCTCGCCAATCGCCATGCTTCTGCGCACATCTGTGAAAACTGCACTTATCACGCTGAGTCGGCACTCCATGGCGAAGGAACCTCAGCGTGCGGATCGGTGGCGCCGGCACCCTCGCGGCGCGCCGCGTGCACCGCCGCCACAGCGGCTGGAATCCGTTCTTCCGGCGTTATATGATTACTGGGACGGACAGTCACGTCCTATCCAAGACTTGGAGATGAACCATGCCGGAACAGATCAGCCGTAGAGAAACCCTGAGGAAAGGCTTGGCCGCGACGAGCCTGCTCGCGCTGGTGCCGGAATGGGCGATGCCCGCCTTGGCGCAAGGAGAGACGGATATTCCCTTCACCGACCTTCCGAAGAATTTCAATCCGTCGGCCAACCTTAACGGACCGACCCGACAATACGACATCCGCAAGATCGACGGCATGCTGACGCCCAAAGATCAGTTCTTCACGACGCAGCACCTCAACAAGCCGGAGATCGATCCCGCCACCTATCGCCTGAAGTTCACGGGAATGGTGAACAAGCCGGCCGAGTTCTCGCTATCCGACCTGCGCGCGATGAAGTCCACCGAGATGGTGCTCGGCTTTGAGTGTTCCGGCAACAGCGCCCGCGCTGTCGAAGCTTTGTCTTCCTGCGGCCGTTTTACGGGGGTCCGGTTGAGTTCGGTACTCAAACAGCTTGGCGTCCATCCGCAGGCTCGCGAGGTGGTGTTCTTCGGCACCGACCGCGGCTCTGCCGATGTCGCCTTCCGGATGCAGACCTACAAACTGGAACAGCAGTTCGGACGCAGCGTCACTCTGGAAAATGCAATGAAGCCGGAGCCCTTGCTGGCCTATGCGATGAACGGCGATCCGTTGACCCTCAACCAGGGATTTCCGGTGCGGCTCATGATGCCCGGCTGGTACGGCGTGGCCAATGTGAAATGGCTCTCGGAGGTTCATCTTCAGGAGGATCGCTACCTCGGCAATTATCAGGCGCGCTGGTACCGTTCGGTGGTCGGCGTGGGCGGCACCGGAGAGGATACCGATCCGCAAACGCAGTGGGTGGAAACCGAAATCACTCGCATGCACTTGAAGTCCGCGATCGCCCGCGTCAGAAAGACCGCCGGAGGGCTTCAGGTTCTCGGCTTCGTGCTCAACGACGGAACCCCGCTAAAGTCCGTCGAAGTCAAGATCGACGACGGCCCCTGGCAGAAAGCGACGCTCGATTCCGCCAACACCCAATATTCGTGGAAGCTGTTCACCTACCGCTGGGATGGCGCCACGCCCGGCGAGCACACGCTGGTTTCGCGAGTCACCGACGCGAATGGCGCGGTGCAGCCGGTGGCCGCCGATCTGAGCCGCAAGAAGACCTTCCTTCAGGACAACGCGCAGTTCCCGCGCAAAGTCATGATCGCTTGAGGCGCACGCTCATACGTAGGAGATTCTCGATGTTCCAAAAACTTCAACCATGGATTGGGTGCCTTCTCGGCGTAATCCTGGCCGGCTGCGTGACTGAGTCCCGGGCGCAACTGGCGCCACGGAAAGCGGACGAGTGGGTGACCACGTTAGAGGGGCCGCAACGCGTGGCCACTCAGAAGGTGGATCAGGTATTGGCCAAGCTCCGCTTGAAGTCCGGAATGGTTGTGGCGGACATTGGCGCCGGATCGGGGCTCTTTTCGAGGCCGCTTGCTCAGGCTGTGGCTCCGTCGGGGAAAGTCTACGCCGTGGACATTCAGCAAGACTTGCTGGACTACATCGACAAACGCGACAAGGAAGAGAACATTCGCAACATCCAGACGGTTTTGGGGGAGTATGACGACCCCAAGCTGCCTGCGCGGAACGTCGATCTTGCTTTCATCAATGACGTGCTGCATCACATCCAGCACCGCGCCGCGTATTTGAAGGCGCTGGGCACCTACATGAAGCCGTCCGGACGGATTGCGATTATCGAGATGGATAAGAACGATCCGAACACTCCCCACAAGAATCAGCCGGAGCTGCTGGTGGGGCGCGAAGAGATCCTGAAGTGGATGTCGGATGCCGGTTTTAAGCTGGTCGAGGAACATCCGGATTTGTTTCCGGGCACGAAGTGGTTCCTGGTGTTCGGAAGAAAGTAGCTCCTAACGATTGCGCGGGCGCGGGCCGTAGTTGGTAAATAAATAGTCCAGCAGCCCAGCACGATCCTCGTCCTTGACCTTCGCGCCCCAGCCGGTCATCTTATTGAGTTCCCGGTCCCACTGCGCCCGCGTGAGCCGCTGCTGGCGAATGATGTCGTCGTCATGGCAGAGCGAGCAAGCACTCTTGAGCGCGGCGGGCTGCGGCGGCGCGTTGGAGCCGGCGGGCTGTATCGCTTGGGGTTTAGCGGAAAGCTCCTTCACGACATCGATTCCGACGCGCGGAACGACGTTCCACAGATACCCCGAAGGATTCCACTCCTGATCCAAGGGCTGCGTGTTGCCGGCGGCGTCGCGCGCACGAGCCAGGATCGTATAGTAAGCTTCCTGAGACGGCGTCCAGTTGAACTCCCACTGCCGCCAGCCGAATTGACTCCGCTGATCCTGGTGCATCGCCGCTGGCTTCCATGTGCGCCCGCCATCGACACTCACCTCGACTGCGGTTACGGGTCCTGCGTCGCCGCTCCAGGCCACGCCTCGGATGGTGAGGGGCATTCCCGCGAGGGCTTGTGCGCCATCCAGCGGTGCGGCAATTACGCTCTTCACTCGCAGGCTGGCCACCGGCTGCATCTGTTCAGCGGGAACGGCCGTTCCGGGCGCAACCGGCTTTCCCGGGATGCGGTACGCACTCTTCATCCAGAAGCCGTCAAATTCTTTGTCGAGGACGCGAATCGAGGTCAGCCATTTGACCCACGAGTCGCTGGCCCAGCCCGGCGCTACGACGCGCAGCGGGAAGCCATGCTTCGCCGGCAGTGTCTCGCTGTTCATTTGATACGCCAGAATCGTATTGCCATCCAGAGCCTTCTTCACTGGAATCGACCGTTGGAAGTCCGGCATTGTCCCCAGCGGAACATCCGCCCCGTCGAAAAGAATTTCCTTGGCCGAAGCCTTGACTCCGGCGCGCTTGAGGACATCGGCGAGTCGCACGCCCCGCCACCGCGCATTCCCCACCGCGCCGTTCCCCCATTGCGCTCCCGGAATCGGCGGTTCGTAGAACCTACGGCCGTTGCCTGCGCACTCAACCACGCTCACAATCTCGACCTGCGGCAGCTTCTTCAGGTCTTCCATGGTGAGTGTGATCGGCGCCGCGACTTCACCCTCTACCCTGAGCCTCCACGAATTCAAGTCCACTTTGGGCACATAAACGTGGGTGCGGACGAAGAAATGTTCGATCGGCGTGATGTAGTCCGAGAAACCGGAGAGAGGCATCTCCAGATCCTCGGGGCGGACGGAGCGCACCAGCATGTCAGCCTTGGGGCGGTCCTCTCCTCGCAAGAAGCAAGCGCCGGCGAGAAGCATAAAGTCTCTACGGGGAATTTTCATTGCCTCTCCATTGTATGGCTGCCAGAATGATCGGCCATCTTGCGGAGAAGGGTCATCATCGGGCACCAGTCGGTGAAACCGGACTGAAACAGATTGAGTCCGACAAAAGCGGTGAATAGATACCAGTACGGACTCACCCAGTAGCCCAGGGCCAGAGTGGACATCACCACCGCGCCGGCGATCAGGCGCAGGTAACGTTCGACGTTCATACAAACCTCCTTTTATTGAAGAGATAAAACAAGACCGGGACGGTCATGCGCGATAACAGAAGCGAAGCGATTTCGCCCGCCATCAGCGCAATTGCCAAGCCCTGAAAGATGGGATCGAACAGAATCACCGAGGAGCCGACCACCACTGCGGCGGCGGTGAGCATCATCGGACGGAAGCGCACCGCACCCGCATCGATCACGGCTGCGTCCAGCGGCATGCCCTCTCGCAGACGCAGTTCGATAAAGTCCACCAGGATGATCGAGTTCCTCACCACGATGCCGGCGCCGGCAATGAAGCCGATCATCGAGGTCGCGGTGAAGAAAGCATGCAGAAGCCCGTGCGCGGGCAGAATCCCGACCAGCGAGAACGGAATCGCGGCCATGATGATCAGCGGCGTCAGGAACGACTGGAACCAGCCGACCACCAGCCCGTAGATCAGGATCAGCACCGCCGCGAAGGCGATGCCGAGATCGCGAAACACCTCATACGTGATATGCCACTCGCCGTCCCACTTCATCGAGTAGCGCGCCGGAATCCGACGGAAGCGCGGCCATGTGCTGCTCGATCTGATAGCCTTCCGGAATCTTGATCTTGTCGATCTCCGGGCCGAGCTTCAGGACCGCGTAGACCGGACTTTCGATCTCTCCCGCAATGTCGGCGGTCACGTAGGTCACCGGCATCAGGTTCTTGTGATAGATGCTCTTGTCCTCGATCCCCTCTGTCGACGTGCACCAGTTCCCCGATCGCAACCTGGTGTCCATTGCGGCCGGCGACTTTGAGACTTTCAATCTGCTCCAAGTCGGAGCGGTCCGCGCGGTCCAGCCGCACGGTCAGCGCGACATCCTCCTTCTCCGCATCCTGATGCAGCAGACCGGCTGAGTAACCAGCGGAGGCGACCTGCATGGCGCGGGCGATGTCCTCCTCGGAGATCCCGTTGAGGGCAGCCTTTTCTTCGTCGACCGACAGGCTGTATTTGGGTCTGATCGTCTTCGACGTACCAGTCGACATCCACGACGCCCTTGGTCTGCTTGAAGAGACTCTCGAATTTGCCGCGCCAGATCGATCCTTCGATCCATGACTGGGGCCATATACCTCCGCGACCAGCGTCTCAAGCACCGGAGGACCAGGCGGCACTTCGGCCACTTTGATCCGCGCGCCATAGCGTTCGGCGATGGGCTGAATGCGCTGGCGAACCTGCTTGGCGATCTCGTGGCTTTGCAGGTCGCGCGCGTCTTTTGGAGAGCAGATTCACCTGAATATCCGCGACGTTGGGCCCGCTCCGCAGATAGTAATGACGCACCAGCCCGTTGAAATTGTAGGGCGAAGCCGTCCCGACGTAGGTCTGGACGTTGACCACCTCGCGCTGCTTCTGCGTCTCTTCGGCAAGGAGTTGGGTCACGCGCGCCGTTTCTTCAAGGGTCGTGCCGTTGGGCATGTCGACGATCACCTGGAACTCGCTCTTGTTGTCGAAGGGCAGCATTTTGACCTTGACGAAGCCGGTATAGAACAGCGATACGGACGCGAGCAGCAGGACCACCACGCCGCCGACGAAGCTCCACCGAAGCGAGGACCGGTGCAGCAGGCTGCCCATGAAGCGCCGATAGAGCCGCGTGACGAAGTCCTCGCGTTGACCCGCGTGATGCCCGCCCGGCTTGAGAATCCGCACTGCGGCCCACGGCGTCACGATGAAAGCCACCAGCAGAGAGAACAGCATCGCGGCGCTGGCGCCGATCGGGATAGGGCGCATATACGGTCCCATGAGCCCGCCGACAAAGGCCATCGGCAGAATCGCCGCCACCACGGCCAGGGTGGCCAGGATGGTTGGATTTCCGACCTCATCCACCGCCTCAATGGCGACCTCGAACGGAGGCCTGCCTTGATTGGCTGGCATCCGCCAGTGGCGCACGATGTTCTCCACCACCACGATCGCGTCGTCGACCAGGATGCCGATGGAAAAGATCAGCGCAAACAGTGTGATCCGATTCAGCGTGTAGCCGTAAAGATAGAAGACCGTGAGCGTCAGTGCCAGCGTCACGGGAATCGCGATGAACACAATGAGCGACTCGCGAAAGCCCAGAGTGATCGCGATCAGGACGCTCACGGAAACCACGGCGATCAGCATGTGCCACAGCAATTCGTTCGATTTCTCTTTGGCCGTGTCGCCGTAGTTTCGGGTGATGGTCATATCGACATCGGATGGTATGACGGTGCCCCGCAACGGTTCCAGGCGATGCTGGACGTCCTCGCCCACAGTGACTGCGTTGGTTCCCTTGCGTTTGGAAACGGCGATTGTTACCGCGGGGTAGAAGCCCTTGCCATCGGAGAAGCGTACGTATTGCGATGGCTCCTCGCCGCCATCGGTTACTTGCGCTACGTCGCGGACGAAGATCGGCGTGCCGTTGGCGACTCCGGCGACCACACTGCGGACATCCTCCGCGGTGCAAAGGAACTGACCCGTTTCGAGAAGATATTCCTGGTTGCCGTTCGAGAATTCGCCCGAGCTCATCTTCCGATTGGAAAGGCCCAGCGCTCCCACCACCTGAAGCGGAGAAAGGTTGTAGGCAGCCAGGCGCGATGGGTTCAGAGTGATGCGAATTTCGCGGCGCTGGCCGCCAATCAGTGCGACGGCAGAGACGTCCGGCGTCTGCTTGATCGTGTCATCCACCTGCGCCGCGATGCGCCTAAGATCGAAGTCGCTGTAGCGCTTGCTCCAGAACGTCAGCGCCAGAATGGGCACGTCGTCGATGGAGCGGGGCTTCACCAGCGGAGGGGACGCGCCGGGCGGGATCAGGTCCAGGTTGGCGTTCAATTTCTGGTTCAGCCGCACAATGGCCTTCTCTTCGTCCTGGCCGACCAGGAAGCGAACGATCGCCGTGGACACGCCGGGACTGGAAGTCGAGTAGATGTACTCCACGCCCGGGATCTCCCAGAGCAGTTTCTCCATCGGGCTGGTGACGCGCTCTTCCACTTCACGGGCAGAAGCTCCGGGCATCTGGACGAAAACGTCGACCATGGGCACGATGATCTGCGGTTCTTCCTCGCGCGGCAGCTTCCACACAGCGAAGCTCCCGAGCAGCAGGGACCCGCCAATCACCAGAGGCGTCAGCTTCGATCCAATCCAAGCGCTGGCGAATTTGCCCGCGAAGCCGAGTGAATGATCGGCCTTCATGGCTGGACCTTTTCTTGGGCTCCATCCGACACTTGGGCGCCATCGGCGAGGCCGGGCGGAACCGGGAAAATCACCTTCTCCCCGTCGCTGAGGCCAGAGAGCACTTCGATCCGGTCTTTGAGCTTTTGCCCGGTTGTGATCAGTCTGGTGCGGGCGACACCGTTGTCCGCTACCATTACCGATTGCAATTGGCCGCGCTCGCTGACGGCTGCCGACGGAATCGCCAGCAGCGACCGGCTACCGAGTTGGAACGTTGCGCGCCCGAACACGCCGGAGCGAAGAGCCGGGAGCGCGGGCAAATCGATCTTGACAGTGTAGGCCCGCGAGGCGGAATCCACAGCGGGCACCACTTCGGAGACGCGCGCGTCGATTGCACGATCGACGCTGTCCAAGCTGACTGATACCGGCCGGCCGACCCGAATCGCCGCCAAATGGGACTCATCCACCGGCGCTTCCAGGCGGTAATCGCCATCGGCTTCGATGGTGAACAAGGCGCGCCGGGCACAGGCAGATTGCCGGGTTCCACCGATCTGGCGACGACCATGCCGGCAAAAGGCGCCACAACTTCGGCGTAGCTCCGCGTGACCTCGGTTGATCGTACTTCCTGCATCGGCCTGCGCCAGCTTCGCATTCAATTGCTCGCGCCGCGCCTGCGCCATCCCGTATGCCGCTTGCGCGGCTTTGAGTTTGGCCGAGGCTTCATCGAACTCCTGGTTGGAGATCGACGTCTTTTGAAACATCACCTGCATGCGTCCAAACGTCGATTGCGCCAGATCCAGATTGGCTTTGGCGGCGGCGACGGCGCTGTCGGCCTCGGGCACGGCGGTGCGAACCTCGTCGCGGGCGGCTTCGGCGCGGTGCGAAGCGACTTCCAGATCGCGCGAGTCGAGCGTCACCAGCAGTTGACCCTCCCGGACATGATCGCCGGCCTGTACCTTCACCTCGCGGACGTAGCCCATCAACTTTGCGGAGATCACGGCAGAGGTGCGGGCGCGCACTGTTCCCGTGGCCTCATACGTCGAAGGCCAGGTCTCGGTGCGGACGGTTACGGTGGAAACCGCCAGGGGGGCGGAGGAATCCGTGGCCTTTTCCTTAGGGGCTTCGCTACAGCCGGCGAGCCACATGAGCAACGGAATCGGAATAAGCAGGTGCTTTGTCATTTCGTTCAAAACCCTTCAGTTCAAAATCTGCGAATCGGCGCTCAGCGTTCCCGCAGCTGACTCCAGCATTGCGGCGGCAATGCGCTGATCGTGGATGGCGGCCAGTTGGCGGGTCCGCGCTTCGAACAACGCTGTCTCCGTGCGAAGCAAGTCGGTGACGTTGTTCAGTCCGGTTTCGTAGCGGTTCTGCGTGATGCGAAGGCTCTCCTCCGCCTCCGTGACGGAGGCCTTGGTGACGTCGATGCGCTGCTGGGAGGCGCGCAAATCCGCGTACGCCCGGCGAACCTGAAGCCGGATGGCCGAACTGGCGTGCTCTTGCTCGGCTTCGCTCTGCCGTAGCGCCGACTTACTTTCCTCGATGCGCGCTTTATCGCCGAAACCGTTGAAGAGGTTCCAACGCAGCCCAATGGAGACCAGCCAGTTGTCGCCGCCCCGGTCGTAGAAGCGCTGCCGGTCCGCCTCGAAAGCCGCGTGAGCGCTTACCTGCGGCAGAAGATTGCTGTGAGCGGTTGCCGCCTGGTTCTCGGCCAGGCTGATTGCCAGCTTCAACTGCCGGGCTTCCGGCCTCTCGACTCAGGGCTTGTTGCTCATAGTCCGCGAGAACGCCTTCCGGCAGGTCCAACGGCTCCAGCGCGGTGGTCAGAGCGTGCGCGGTATCGAGCGGCAGGCCCAGCGCATCGTTCAGCGCCGCGCGGGCTACATCCAGATCCGCCGCGCGCCGGATCTGCTGCTCGCGAACGCCGGCCAAATGAACCCGTATCGACAGCACATCGACATCCGTGGACATTCCGGCGGAGCGGACGGTTTGGGCGCGATCCAAATCGGCCTCGGCGGAACGCATGGCTTGGTCGGCTGCATTCAGTTGCGCCGCGCTCAGCACCGCGTCGTAATAAGAGCGGATCACGCTTGCGATCACGTCCATTTGCGTGCGCCGGCCCTGCTCGCCGGTCATGTCTTTGGTTAACTCGGCCGAGCGCACCGCGTGCCTGGTCTGTCCTGCGTCGTAGAGCGACTGGTCCGCCGTGACTTGCGATTGGAAGTTGTTGAGGAAATCGGGCCGGTTCAGCGGTCCAAGTTGGAAGTTCTGTTCCCCGAACTGGTGCTGCGTCAGCAAAGAAGAAAACACGAAGACCGGATTGTCGCTACGCGTCCACGATTCCGAGTAGTTGAGCTTCGGCAAGTTTCCGCTGCGTGCCTCCACCACTCGGCTTTCCGCGGCCTTTTGTGCGGCCGCGGACGCCTCCATAGCCTTGTTCTTTGTCCAGCGCTAGATGAACTGCGTCTTTTAGCGACATTGGGTCTTGTGCCCAACCGGGCAACGAGGATAAGACCAGAATCAGCAGAGTTCTTTTCATTTCTATTTCCCAGGATGCAGTTCGGGGACCAAGGTGACAGCGCGTCACCTTTTCCCTCGTTTGCATCTTCGAGAGCAGGAAGGAAAAGATCATGGAAGTTGTTGCTCACTATCTCGGGAGTTCGAAGTTCGAAATCGCTTCCCGGGGTCATCGCGTGATTTGCGACCAGCCGATCGAGAACGGAGGCTCCGATGAGGGCATGTCGCCGCCAGAGTTCCTCTTGGCCTCGCTCGCGACTTGCGCGGCCTATTATGCGGCGCAGTACTTGAAGACCCGTGGACTGCCCACAGACGGCTTGGAGGTGCGAGTCGGCGCGGAAAAGGCGCAACAGCCTGCCCGCTTGGCGTCGTTTCATATCCAGGTCTCCACCACCGCCATTGATGAGCGCCATCAAGCCGGTGTGCTGCGAGCCGCAAAAGCCTGTTTGATCCACAACACGCTGCTCGGAGCCCCCAGCATTGAAGTTTCGGTGAATGCCGCGGTTCCTCCGGGCCTGGTAACAGCCGGCTCGCTACAATCACAAGTGGTAGCGAACCTTGGAACGCGACACTGAGATTGAACTCGCACGGCGATTGATCGCCGGTGAACCGGAGGCTTTTGACCGTTTTGTGGAACACTTTCGCGGCAAGATTTTTCACTACAGCTGGCTGATGTGCGGGCACCGCGAAGATGCCGAGGAAGTGTCGCAGGAGACATTGCTCAAGGTGTTTGAGAATTTCGACCAACTCCGCGAGCCGGAACGGGTTCGCCCGTGGGTCTTTCAAATCGCCAAGAATGCTTGTCTCATGAAGCGGCGGAAGAGCGTTTTTGCGCCATCGCGGGAGCTTTCGCTCGACGAATTCCTGCCGGCGATGGAGCAAGCGGGCGGGCATCCCAAGATCGAGATCGCCGACTGGTCCCGCTTACCGGATCGGCAGGTGCTGGATTCAGAAATGAAGGCAGTCCTGGAACGGGCCATCAGCGAGCTGCCGGAGAACTACCGCTCCGTCATCCTGCTGCGGGATGTGGAAGAATTGTCCACGATCGAGACCGCCCAAATCCTGGATCTAACCGAGGACGTCGTCAAGACGCGTTTGCATCGCGCGCGTCTGGCGGTCCGCCACGCGTTGGATCAATACCTGCGGATCGATGGGCGCGCGCCGGTTCCGGCCGCCCACAATGAGAAGAACAAGCGAGGAGGATAGGATGGAGCCGCATGAGCGAACGGAGAAATGCAAAGAAGTATTTTCCCTGCTCTCTGATTATCTGAATCTGGAACTGCCGCCGGACGCCTGCCAGCAGATCGAAGCTCACATCGCTGGTTGCCCGCCGTGCATCGAGTTTGCCGAGAGCCTCCGCAAGACGGTAGAACTCTGCCGCCGCTACCAGCCCGCCGAATTGCCCGAACCCATCGGCAAGCAGGCGCGGGAGCAACTCCTCGATGCCTATGGGAGGATGTTGGCCGGCCGGAGATCACCACCGTAAGGAATCGCAGATCCTGGCTTGTCCGTACAGGAGTGAAGTCCTGAGAAATACCAGCCGTCAGGTATTGGTGCCGGAAATTGGCTGCAATATACTGGCCTCAATTCCGGTGCCGGAATGACGGGCGCTGGAGTCCTCCTCCGAGACTGCGGTGCCCGTCTTCTCCCCGCCTTAATTGAACTTCCGCTACCGTTTCTCGACGCCGCAATATACCCAGCCGCTAGTATGGGCCTCCGACACATTCTGGCAGTATGCTTTAGTAGGCAAATCTCGACGCGGCGCGATGAGGGCTCCGGGCATAATTGCGCATTCAAAGGCGAGACGGTGGTAACTTCTGACTCGGCCTTGGCGACGCAGGAGGATGGCCGGACAAAGAAGGAGGACGGATGAAACTTCTTGTGACGATAGTGCTCACCATAGTGGCGCCGCTCGTCGCACAAGTTGCGCCCGGCCAGACCAAGCAAAACTCGCTCCTCGAGCTTAGCAGCGAGATTCGAATTCTGTCAGCGAAAGTAGCCCCCTCTGTTGTCCAGATCTCGGTCAGCGGTTATGGTCCTTTAGACCAGTCGCCTGGTCATCCAGTGAGCGTTTTCGGAAGGCAGGAGTCCATCGGCTCCGGGGTCATTGTCGATCCGGACGGGTACGTCGTTACCAATGCACATGTTGTAAATGGAGCAGTGAGTATAAAAGTTGCCTTCGCGAAGCCGGCTTCGCGAAGCGAAATGGCGGACGACGGCGGCGGCGGAGTTGAAAGTGCCGAAGCTAAGATCGTCGGCATGGATGGCGAGACAGATTTGGCGGTACTGAAAATTGAGCGGAAGGGCCTGACGGCCCTCGGGTTCATGAACTCGGATCACCTGCGGCAGGGAGATCTTGTGCTTGCACTCGGAGCCCCCATGGGGTTGGCCAACTCAATGTCGCTTGGCGTCGTCAGCGCTCCCGCGCGCTCCCTTGGCCAAGATTCTTCGATGGTCTATGTGCAAACGGATGCGTCCATCAACCCCGGAAACAGCGGCGGCGCGTTGGTAGGTGCCAACGGGCTCCTAGCCGGGCTAAACACCTTCATCTTGTCGCAGTCCGGAGGGAATGAGGGCTTGGGGTTCGCAATTCCCGCGAATACCGTCCGGGATGTCTATCTTCAAATTCGTAAGAATGGCGAAGTGAAGCGTGGGGAGCTTGGGGTCTTCGCGCAAGATATTACGCCTATTATGGCTGCTGGTCTGTCTCTTGCGCGCGACCATGGAGTCATTCTAGCCGACGTGGAACCGGATGGCCCCGCGGATCGCGCCGGTCTGCGAAGGGGAGACGTGCTCGTCAGCCTGGATGGCCAGGCAATCGTGTCTGCGAGCCAGCTTCAAAACCGCATCTTCCGCCGTCAGGCCGGCGACAGGATTCAGTTAGGCATCCTCCGAGGCAAACAGCAATTGACGATTTCCCTGGCCGTCCGTGAGCGTGCGGATGCGAGTAGCCTCCTGGCTCGTTTCGTGCATCCTGAGAGGAACCTCATCTCGCGGCTGGGCGTCCTATGCATTCAAATCGATAAAGACATCGCCTCCATGATCCCCGGGCTGCAGCGCCAATACGGACTCATTGTTGCGGCCAAATCGCCAGGAGGACAGGCGCAATTCATCGACCTTCAACCTGGCGACATCATTGATGAGGTAAATACTCTTCCGGTTGCCTTCATTGAGACGCTACAATCCTCCCTCAACGAGTTGAAGCCCGGCGACCCCGTGGTCCTTCAGATCGAGCGGAACGGGCGGTTTCAGTATCTGGCTTTTGAGCTGGATCGCTAGCAACCGCACGATAGACAGGGGGCCATCCTCTTCGGCAGCGCCGTCCTTGTCAGGCACGGGCTTCATCGTTCCAGTTTCACGCTATCGCCGGAAGTGGGGCCGCAAGAGGTTGAACTCGACTCGAAGATCGGCTTGTCTGTTGCCACTCCTTCATCCACCACGGATCCGCCGGGGCCCCAGATCTCCACGCCGGCCGTGATGTGGACCAGAGTAAGCGTCGCATCGACGGCCGCGGCCATCTCGGCGGCTAGCGCCGCGGTGCGGTGGCTGTGAGGGCTCAAATCCACCGGGCAGAGGCGACGGAAGTGGCTGCTCGACCACGCATCCCGTCGATCGCGGCGAGCTCTGCCCCAAAGGACCGTCCGAACACTATACGATCCACGCCGAGAATCGAGCCCGTACGCCATGCTGCGCAAGAAAGGCAAGCTGGTTCGTGTGGGTTGGGAAGAGGGGCTCGAAACCATAGTGGGGTCAGCCAGATCAACTGAGCTGCGGGGTGATCGTAGCTGATCCGCTCAATCAAAGCCTCAATGATCCGCCATCGATCAACCGAATCGAACGATTTCCACCTCGCCTGCGGCAGGGTCTTGCCCACCTCGGGATAAACGCTCGCGGCAAGTTCATCTAGTTTGGCCGCGACTTCGCCTCGTTGCTCCCGGTGGATGACATGAGTCACGAGTTTGACAACCTGTTATGCTCGTTCAGCGGTGTGCTTCCAGAGATTGTGGGGCCATGCCTCTTGAATCCCGCGGCAGACGGGAAGAAACTGCCAAGGAGGCTAGGCCGAGGATGCACATTCATCTGGTCAATCCCAGTGATACCTCGTTCGGGATCGGCGTGATCACGCCACGTTGGTTGTACGTACTTGCCGCCGCCACTCCCTCCGAGTACGGCGATCCCATCATCACGGACGAGACGCTCGAACAGATTCAATCCGACCGCATACAGCCTGGTGACATAGTGGGCATCGGCATCCACACAGGCAACGCCCTGCGAGGCATGGAGGTCGGACGCATCGCGCGGGAACGCGGAGCCTGGGTCGTGTACGGGGGCATCCACGCAACCCTGTATCCGGAAGAGGCCTTTGAGCTGTGGGGGCGCTCACGTTGTCGTCAAAGGAGACGGAGATGTGGTGTGGGCGAAGGCGATCGCCGATCTGATGCGAGGCGCTGCACAGCGAATTTATGACGGCGGACGTGTTTCGGGTGAGCAGTTCCTGCCCGCACGCTGGGATCTTGCCCCGCGCGATCGGTACATGTGGGCTTCCGTGCAAACGGTGCGCGGTTGCCCGAAACATTGCTCCTTCTGTTCGGTGTGGCGTACCGACGGACAGAAACCGCGGCAGCGCGCCTCCGATATGGTGATCCGCGAGATTGTGCAGTTGCGGCGTATCGGGTTTCGCTTCATCGCACTTGCCGACGATAACTTCTATCCCGTCACTCTGACCGACATTCAGCTCGCCGAAAAGCAAGGCAATGCGCATCGCGTCGAGGAACTCCAAGCCATGCGCGCGGAGCGGTTCGAGCTGATGGAGAAACTGGCCAAGCTTCCCGCCGACACTATCTTTTTCACACAGATCACGATGGAGGCCGGTGAAGACCCGGAGTTTCTCGAGGCCATGCGGCGGGCCCACATCAAGGGCGCGCTGGTGGGAGTGGAATCGGTCACTCCGGAAGGGCTTAAGGCCGTCTTTAAGGAGTTCAACTCGGCCGGCGCCGATTTGGCGACACGGCTCAGCGCGTTCAAGGAGCATGGCGTTCACGTGCTCGGATCCTTTATCTTCGGACTTCCCTCGGATCGCCCGGATACCTTCGCGGCGACCGCTGCTCTGGCAAAGCAGGCTAATTTGACCTTCGCGCAGTTCGTGATGATGACTCCCTTTCCCGGCACCGTGGACTTCGATCGCTGGGAAAAGAGCATGAACGGGAACGTTCCTCGGCTGCACGGCGTGCCCATCACCCGCTATTGGCTGATTCCCGCCGACGTGCGGCCGAAGATGTTCACCCCCCACGCCACCATGACCTCGGAGGATCTGCGCGCACGGACCCAGGGAGTCTGGGACACCTTCTATAGCATGCGGGAGATCTGGCAACGGTCCAAGTGCGCGCACAAGTTGCGCGACCGGCTGGCGTTCCTGTTTATCTCCAAGTTGTATCGCCAGATGTATGCGAACACGGGAATTTCGACGGACAGCGCCCGCCGGCAGAGGGCCACACAGGTAGCGCGCTGGCTCGCGGTGCCGTGCCGAAGGCTGTTTGCAGGCAAGCCGATGCCGGAACTCGAAGTACCGTCCTTGCGCAGGCCTTCGGAATTGACTTCAATTACGTATTGAGACACTGTGTGGCGGGAACCAACCATTCCGAACTCCAGGCGCTAATCGACGTTTCCGCGCGCTTGGGACGCGATCCGCTGCTGGTGCAAGCCGGCTCCGGAAACACCTCGGTGAAACTCGATGGCGTTCTATGGATCAAGGCTTCTGGCAAGTGGCTCGCGCGTGCCGCCCGGGAAGAGATCCTGGTCCCGGTTGACCTGGCTGAAATAAAATCCTGCATCCAGCGCAAGACGGATTTCGGCGCGCAGTATTCGAGTCCACCGGGGCACGGGCTGGTGCCCTCCATCGAGACCGCCATGCATGCCGTCGTGCCGCGGCGGGTGACCATCCACGTTCATTCCGTAAATACGATTGCCTGGGCTGTCCGGCAGGATGGGCCGGCGCAGTTGGCGGAGCGGCTTGCCGGCCTGCACTGGCAGTGGATTCCGTATGTGGGTTCAGGACTGCCGCTAGCTCGAGAGGTCGAGAGGACTTTCTCTTATTCACCCCAGACCAGGATTCTCGTATTGGGTAATCATGGCTTGGTGGTGTGCGGCGAAGATGTCAGGGCCACCGAAGAATTGCTCTTGCTGGTTGAGAAACGTCTGGCCATTGAACCACGGCGGGCGCCTGGGCCGGACCGTGCTCTTCTGCACCGCATCGCCCGCGGATCGGAATGGTGCGTGCCGGATCTCGAAGCGGTGCACGCTCTGTCGACCGATGCGATTTCCCGAACGATTCTCGCGGAAGGGATTCTCTATCCTTGCCAGGCAATCTTCCTGGGCCCGAACACCCCGGTATTGGCCTCCTCGTTGCCGGTGTCTGAAGCCACCGAGCGACATGAGTGCCGGAGCGGCGCTCGCCCGCGCTTCTTTCTGGTGGAAGGAAGTGGCGTCATCGTGCGCGAAGCCATGACGCGGGCCGAGCGTGAAATGCTCCTGGGGCTGGCGGAAGTCGTGCGACGGATCGATGTGAGAGCGATCATCCGTTATCTGACGCCGGACGAGTTGACGAGCGTTCTGAATGCAGGAGCGTATCGATACCGAAGGCTGGTTGAAAATAGCGAAGACAGTCCGCTGATTTGGGCGCAGTAGTGCAAGCGTTTGTCATCTGGTCTCCCTAACTCCGCACTGCGCCAGCCCGCGTACGCAATGCTGCGCAAGAACGGCAAGCTGGTTCGTGCGGGTTGGGAAGAGGGGCTCGAAGCCATGGTGGGGTCGGCTTGCCGTCGGTGAACCGAATCGAGCGATTTCTTGCCGAAGTTCAATTCTCTCTTCGCCCAGCTTGGCCGCGGTGCTTCGGCCGGCGCAGTCCCGCCCGCGCCTAAACAGGCTCCGGGAGGAACTGCAACCTCGAAAGCGGTGAGGGGCGAAGGGTGCTAGCCTCCAGGTAGCCGGTGTTAGACGTGACAAGCGGGTTGAGGCCGATACCCCGGAAGATGGCCGGAAGCGAGATCAACACGATCGACGAGTCGATGGTGGCCATCGATAAGCCAACGGTCGTGTTCGAAAGAGCCACCCACTTGTAGCGGTCCGGCTTCTCGGGATTACGGGCCACGGAGGGCTGACCGAAACGAGGTTTAAAGCGAGGCAGCCCTCATGGCTCGCCATCCGCTAGCACCTTCACGGATTTAGCGAACACGTATTTGGCGCCACTTGATGCGTGCCCGGGCGCAGTCCGGTGATGTTTGGCCGCCTATTCGTCGCACAATCCAGCTACTGAAACGTTCGCGCCCAATTGCACTATAAGGCAACCAGTGTCAAAGCGGCGTCAAAAACAGCCATCAAGATAACGCTTTCTCTGACTGACTTTTGACACTGTTTTGACGACGATTCTCCTACAGTGAATTTGTCAGCCGTCTCCCGAGAGTCGCAGAACCTGAAGACGTGGCCCGGCGGGTCGCAGCTGCGCCTGAACGCGCTGAAACTTCCAGACTAAGCTGGCCGATCCGCCATTTTTTCGTCGCGACGGCGGCAGCCAATCGGAGCCTTATCAGCCCGTGGCAGAAGGGGCCGAATCGCAAAAGCCTGGGACAGTCACCATATTTCGCCACAGAGGCGCGCTGATTCGATGGAGGCTTCCCGGTGGGCGAAATACGGTGGCGGTCCCGGTTTTTGCGCCAGACGATTTTCACCACGGGGCTGTTAGCCCGGTCCTGAAGATAGACAATACATGAGAGTGTTCCAGGAGGCATGTGATGATCTCGTTTGATGCGGCGCACGCCGCCGTTCATTATCCGCCAGATCGCCGCTTTCGCATCTGGATTCGGCCCTCGTTCCTGATTGCCGCTATTGTGCTGGTGCTGCTCCCCATGCTCGCGGCGTGGATTGAGTTTCTCGTTTTCGGGCTTCCTCATATTCCACCTGTCCCGCAGATCGTTCCCGAACAACTTTGCCGGCCCGCATGGCTTTCCGCTATGGGTGCGCTACTGCCACTTCTTCAACTTTGTGTTCTTGATGATGCTGATCCGGAGCGGTCTCTCGATCCTGGTCGATCATCCTCGCCTCTACTTCAACAACGACTGCACGCCGGGAAGCGAATGGATTCGCTTCACACCGATCCACGTCCCCACGGATCGCGTCTGGACGGCGAAGGATGATGCCCGGTACATCTCGCCCATCGTTGCCACACCGGGCTATCGGCATACCGTCGGCGTTGCCCGCTCGTGGCATTTTCTCGACGTCTATGGGTTTGTCCTCACGGGCATCTTCTTCGTCATCCTGCTGTTTGGCACGGAGCAGTGGCGGCGGCTGGTTCCCCAATCGACGGTGGTGGTGCTGCAAGCCTGGAATACATGGGTACACTACGCGACTTTCCACATGCCGCCCGAGTTTAACGGATACTTTGGCTACAATGCGCTACAGCAAATCGCGTATTTTTCCGCGGTCTTCGTCTTTGGCCCTTTGGCCATCCTGACCGGCACCGCAATGTCCCCCGCAGCCGTGAATCGCTTTCCCTGGTATGCGAAACTGTTTGGCGGCCGGCAATCGGCGCGCTCGATTCACTTTCTGACCATGCTTAGCTTTTTCGCTTTCATCGTCGTGCATGTGACGCTGATCGTGATGACGGGCTTCGTTCGCAATATGAACCACATCGTGATGGGTACCGACGACCAGAACCGCCTGGGGATGATTCTAGGCTTTGCCGGCATTGCCGTGGTCTTTCTCTCCTGGATCGGGGCGCATTATGTGTCGTGGTTTTACCCTCGTTTCCTGCAACACGTGCAGAAGTTCATTACGTATCCTTTGCTGCTGGCCACGCTCAACCGTCTTGCACCCAGTCAGCATTACACCGAGCAGGACATCTCTCCGCGCTTCTGGCCGAACGGCACGATGCCCGTCCGCGAAGACTGGAAGCAGTTGGCCAAGGGAGGGTTTCAGGAATTCAGGTTGAAGGTGGGCGGCTTCGTCGACAACCCGGTGGAACTTTCTCTCGCGGATATCGAAAAGCTGGGCAACGCCCAAGACATCACCATGCATCACTGCATCCAGGGCTGGACGGGGATTGCCAAGTGGGGCGGTCTCCCCATGAAGGTTCTTGTCGAACTCGTTCGGCCGCAGCCGAATGCCAAGGTGGTTGCCTTCTTCTCGTTTGGCGGGTCGCTCTACGGGGGCTCATACTACGACACGCAGAGCATGGAGAACGTACTCAAAGCGGAGTGTCTGCTTGCTTCCCAGATGAATGGGAAGCCTCTCCCCGAGGAATATGGCGCCCCATTGCGGCTGCGCGTAGAAAATCAGCTGGGCTACAAGATGGTCAAGTGGATTGAGCGGATCGAATTTATCGAGTCGGAGAAGACCCTGGGCCGGGGAGAAGGCGGCACGAATGAAGACGACGAATACTTCGATCTTCTCCCGAATATCTAATGATCCCGGGCACCGAGCGCGGAAACCTCGATCACGTCGGCGTACTCCTCGCGCACCTGAGATTGCAATGGCTGTTGCACCACTTTTCGCCGCGCCTGGTATGGACCGCCTATGTATGCGTAAATTGCTTCATCACAATCGGACTGCTCGCATTGCTGGCCTTTGTCACGGGCAGCCCGTTTGTCTTTCCGTCGCTCGGTCCAACTGCGTATCTCTTCTTCTTTTCTCCGCTGGCGGAAGCCTCGAGCCCGCGCAACGCCGTTCTGGGCCATGCTATTGGGCTCATCTGCGGTTATGCTGCTTTCGCGCTTACCATGGCCGCCACTCCGGCTTTCAGTACGCACGCCGGGATCGATGGTCCGACGGTTCTGGCCGCCGCTCTCTCGCTCTCGGCTACGGGCGCGTTCATGGTTCTGTTTCGGGTAAGCCATCCGCCGGCGGGGGCGACCACGCTCATTGTTTCGCTCGGCATCATCTCTCAGCCCAAAGATCTCGTCATTATCGAGGCCGCAGTCGTGCTGCTTACGGCGCAGGCTCTGGCGATCAATCGGCTCGCCGGACTACCTTACCCACTTTGGAGGCAAGGCAAGCCTCCTGGAACGTCCTCTTAGCCAACTCGCATGGGCGGTCCCGCTTCCGCGCCAAAGCGCCCCGCTAATTGTTGGTATCGCTCTTGCCGGGGCTGCGTCCTTCGGCAGATCCCCCGACGTTCGCGCGATGGGCTTCCGCGGCGGCCTTCTCAATTTCAGAGTTGGCCTCGCCGCCGATAAAGATAGCCGCGCCTGTGAAATATAGCCACAGCAGAAGAGCAACCGCTGCATTCAGGCTTCCATAGATTCTTTGAGAACTGAAGTGATTCTGATAGACTCGAAGCAGCAGCGTAGAGGCGACCCATAACGTTGACTGCGACGACCGCGCCGGGGATGCTCCATTGCCACCGCCGATCCTTTAAGTTCGGTCCGAAGCGATAAAGCAAAGCGAACGAGAAGAACAGCAGTACCGCTGTCACCAGCCAAAGTATGATGCGCCAGAGAAATAGGGATTGGGTATGAATGCCAAAATCCTGGCCCATCATTTTCCAGGTCCGGCTGCCATAGAGCATTGCCCAGAGCGCAACGAGGCCCATGATCCCGAGCGAAATCGTCAAGCCGAAGGCAATGCTCAAAACCTTCCACCATGGACGCTCTTCTTTGACCTCATATGCCTTATTCAGGCCAGCCATCATGGCCCAAGTCCCGTTCAAGGCGCCCCAAGCGGAGCCCAGCCCCGCGGCCACGGCTCCAGCGCCGATTACGGTTTCAGCATTCAGTTCAACAACGATTTTCGCTATGAGAGCCGAAGCTTCCCCCGGCAGGATTTGCTGAAAGGCGCCCAGGAGCGTGTTTCGCAAATTGGATCCCGTGCCGGCGAGTTTATCGAACAAAATGAGCAACAACAGCAGCGCGGGAAACAGGCTGAGGAAATAATAGAAAGCCAGCCGGGCTGCCTGTCCGAATACCTCGTCGTCCCAGCTCTCACGGCATGTGCGCTTTACCAGCTCCCGCCAGGAGAGCCCTGGCAGGCCCCACAAATAAGCCATTGTTCCACCTTCTACGAAAGTGCCAGTTCCGTGAAGCGGCACACGAGAGCTGGCATCTCATAAACGCCTTGCAGTGTTGGGCAGCGGCGAACCGACATCGAAATCCGGCCTTGTGGCCGTAATTCCGCATTACCCGATCTTCACTTTCCTGCGAAGTCCGCATCCCAGCTCGATCCCCCGGGATGCGGGACAGCTAATGAATCAGGGGGGCCCTGAGAGCGAAGCCTCTTCCGCTTGCGGCCATCCATTTACAGCCGGCCGAAGAAGCCGCGATGTCTGCAACATAAGCAGCCTGTGTTAATTGTGAGCTTACGAAGCGGGCATGCGCAAGGAAAAGACACATAAACCCCTCGCCGTTACTCGTTTTTGACGCCGTTTTGACGACGATTCCCCTACAGTGAACTTGTTGGCCATCTTCGGAGGGCCGTTAAAGACTAGGACGTGGCCGGGCGGATCGGAGCAGTGGCTGGAATCGCTGAAACGTTGCGATTGAACTGGTTGTTACGACAGGCTGTGCTGGTCGATCCGCCATTTTTGAGCCAGGTCGTGACGAGGATCTGCATTGGATTGAACGGAGACAGAAGTTTTGTCCTGAGTTCATGAAGTAGAAAGGGGGAACGCCGATGTCAACTGTTTTGATCGAGAGAATCCGACAACTAAACGGAGAGAAACCGCCGGTATTTGCCGAGGTTGAGAGAACGATCGACAAGATTCAACAACGGGCATTTAGCCTCTTCGAGAAACGCGGCGAGGGTCCGGGTTTGGACCGGGAAGACTGGCTGCTTGCTGAGCACGAGGTGCTCGGGACGTCATTGGCAGAGCTTGTGGAAAGCGACAAAGAGTGGAAGCTCAAGGTTGCGGTCCCGGGCGTTGAGTCGAAGGACGTAACTGTTACTGCCACCCCTGAAAGCCTGATTGTACAAGCGAATTGGAGCCATCGTCACTCCAAGGCAGATGGTGAGATTCGCTTTTGTGAGTTCAGCCGGGAGGCATTGTGCCGCCAATTCGGCCTGCCGTCGCCGATCGACGTTAACTCGGTTTCGGCGTCGCTAGACAAAGGCGTCCTGAACGTCGTCGCGGCGAAGGCGGGCGAATCGAAGGCCAAGTGAAACGGTAGAACCAGCCATGCCCTGGACGGAAATGTTCACGTGACCGTTTGGCCGTTGGTTGTCTATTTCGTTGCGGTGATCCTGGTCGTGGCCGGCATGCTGGCCGTCTCTTCTGTTTTGGGGCAGCGGCATCGGGAACCGGCCACCGGGGCGCCCTATGAATCGGGCATTCTTTCGCGAAGGTTCCGCGCATGTGCGATTGTCCGCCAAGTTTTACCTGGTGGCGATGTTCTTCGTCATTTTCGATCTGGAAGCCGTCTTCATCTTTCTTTGGGCGATCGCGGGCCGCGAGCTTGGGCTGGGCTGGTTACTGGGAAGTGCTGGTCTTCATTGGAGTGTTGGCCGCCACGCTGGCGTATCTCTGGAGAGTGGGAGCGCTCGACTGGTTTCCGGCGGGTCCCCGAGCCGAGGAGAATATCTGATGCAATCGCCACTCAGCCAGCGGAATTCGTTTCAGGAACTTGTACGCCCCGGCGAAAGTCCGGCCGAAAACGCCGTGCGGCAGAGCGTGATTTTCTCCCGCCTCCAGGATCTGCTGGCGTGGGGCCGGAAGAACTCGATTTGGCCGTTCAACTTCGGCCTCTCGTGCTGTTACGTGGAGATGGCGACCAGCTTGACCAGCAAATACGACATCTCCCGGTTCGGCGCGGAAGTCATACGGGGAACGCCACGGGAGGCCGACCTCATGGTGATCGCCGGCACGGTGTTCATCAAGATGGCGCCCGTTATCCTGCGGCTGTACGAGCAGATGATGGAACCGCGCTGGGTGATTTCCATGGGATCATGCGCGAACTCTGGCGGGATGTATGACATCTACAGCGTGGTGCAGGGCGTCGACAAGTTTCTTCCCGTGGATGTGTACGTACCGGGCTGTCCGCCGCGGCCCGACGCCTTTGAGGAAGGGTTGTTGCTACTGCAAAAGGCAATCGCCGCCGAGCGCCGGCCCTTGAGCTGGGTGGCTGGCTCACAGGAAACGTCACGCCCGCCGCTGCCTTCGCTGCGCGATCTCAATCGGGCGGAGCGGCAGCGCGCCACGGTGCTCAGAAGTAATGACGAAGTCTGAAGACCATGGTTGCGACCACCAGTATCGTTGACCAGTTGCGGCGGAAGCTGGGCGAACATGTACTAAAGCTGCAACATACCGCGGACGGAATCCCGACCTGCTGGATCGCACGGCAGAACGCTCACGATGCTCTCCGCTTCGTGAAGGACGAAGTCGACCAGCCGTACCGGATGCTGTACGACCTCACCGCCATCGACGAGCGTATGCGGATGCATCGGGAGGGGCAGCCCGCAAGCGACTTCACAATCGTGTATCACCTGCTGTCGTTTGACCGGAACGAATATCTTCGTGTCAAAGTGCCTCTCAAGCAGCGGCCAGCCGCCCATTGATACGGCCACCGATCTCTGGCCGGCGGCGAATTGGTACGAACGGGAGGTCTGGGACATGTTCGGAATTCGTTTCCAGGGCCACCCGCATATGGAACGAATCCTGATGCCGAGAACGTGGGTGGGACATCCACTTTTGAAAGACCATCCTGCCCGAGCTACCGAAATGGGGCCGTTCCAACTTCCCGACGAAAAGGAGGAAGCCGAGCAGGAAGCGCTGCGCTTTCGGCCCGAAGACTGGGGCATGAAGCCGGGCCGCGATGGGATGGATTTCATGTTCCTGAACGTCGGTCCGCAGCATCCTGGCACGCATGGAGTATTGCGCGTAGCTTTACAACTGGACGGCGAAGAGATCGTAGACGCCGTGCCGGAGATCGGCTTCCATCACCGAGGCGCCGAAAAGATGGGGGAGCGGCAGTCCTGGCACACCTACATCCCGTACACCGATCGCATCGATTATCTGGGCGGCGTAATGAACAACATGGCGTATCTGATGGCCGTGGAGAAGCTGGCGGGGATTGAAGTGCCGCCGCGGGCGCAGGTGATTCGGGTGATGCTGGCGGAGTTGTTTCGGATCATCAGCCACCTGGTCTGGTACGGAACTTTCGCCCAGGACCTGGGGCAGTTATCGCCAGTCTTCTATACATTCAACGATCGCGAACGCGCGTTCGGCATCATCGAGGCGATTTGCGGAGCGCGTATGCATCCCAACTGGTTTCGCATCGGAGGAGTAGCGGAGGATTTGCCGAAAGGCTGGGACAGCTTGGTCCGCGATTTTGTGAAGTACTTACCACCGCGCTTGATCGAATACGACAAAGAAGTGATGAAGAACCGGATTTTCAAAGCACGCACCCAGGGAGTCGGCGCCTTCACCACAGAGGAGGCTATTGAGTGGGGCGTCACGGGACCCAATCTGCGCGCCTGCGGCTTCGAGTGGGACTTCCGCAAGAAGCAACCCTATTCCGGTTATGAACAGTTCGAATTCGACATCCCCACTGGCCGGCATGGAGACTGCTACGACCGCGGCATGGTGCGCGTCGAGGAAATGCGCCAGAGCCTGCGTATCGTCGAACAGTGTGTGAACAACATGCCGGAGGGTCCGTACAAATCGGCGCAGCCGCTGGCCTGCCCGCCGCTCAAAGAACGGACCATGCACGACATCGAAACCCTGATCACGCATTTCGTGGGCGTAAGCTGGGGCCCGGTGATTCCGCCGGGCGAGGCGCTCGGGGCAATTGAAGGGACCAAAGGAAATAACGGCTATTACCTGGTGAGTGACGGCGGCGGCATGTCCTACCGCACGCGCATCCGGACGCCATCGTTCGCGCATATGCAGATGGTGCCGCGGCTGTCCCGCGGCCGGATGATCCCCGACCTGTTCGCCATCCTGGGTGCGATGGATTTCGTGCTCGCGGATGTGGATCGATGAGGAACCGAACAAATGTTGACGGCTGAAGAGCGGCAGGAGATCGAAGCGGAGATGGCGCTGTATCCGACGAAGGAAGCAGTCCGCATCGGCGCCATGAAGATTGTGCAGCGCCACCGGGGCTGGGTGTGCGACGAAAGCATCCGCGACATTGGCGATCTGCTCAATGCGTCGCCCGCGGATCTCGACAGCCTGGCGACTTTCTACAACTTGATCTTCCGGAAACCGGTTGGACGGCACGTGATCATGCTTTGCGACAGCGTGAGCTGCTGGATCATGGGTTACGAACGCGTGCGTGAGCACCTGGCCGGGCATCTGGGGATTGGGTTCGGGGAAACCACGCCCGACAACCGGTTCACTCTGCTGCCCATCGTGTGTCTGGGAGCGTGCGAACAGGCGCCGGCCATGATCCTGGACAACGATCTTCATGGGAATCTCGATCCGGCCAAAATCGACAGCCTCTTAGCAGGAGTGCAAGTAGACATGACGGTCGAGAAGCCGCTGACCAAAGACATTCCGGCTGACGGCCAGGCTCTCGACCTCCCGGGTTATGAGCGGGCGGGCGGGTATCAAGCGCTTCGTAAGGCCGTTGGCAACATGACGCCTCAGCAAGTCCAGGAGGAAGTCAAGAATTCCGGCTTGCGCGGCCGGGGCGGCGCCGGCTTCCCGACCGGCGTCAAGTGGAGTTTCACTCCGATGGGCTCGGATGCTCCGCGGCCCAAGTACGTGATCGCCAACGCCGACGAGATGGAGCCGGGCACCTTCAAGGATCGTTTCCTCATGGAAGGCAATCCCCACCAGCTCATCGAGGGACTGATTCTGGCGGGCTACGCCAACCAGTCGGACGTCGCCTACATCTTCATCCGCGGCGAATACAAGTTGTCGCAGGAGAGGCTCGCGCGGGCGCTCGCAGAGGCTTACTCCGCCGGATACCTGGGCAAAAACATCCTGAGCTCGGGGTACGGACTGGAAATGTATCTTCACGTCAGCGCCGGCCGGTACATGTGCGGCGAGGAGACGGGACTGCTCAACGCGCTTGAGGGCAAGCGCGCCAATCCGCGTGCGAAACCGCCCTATCCGCAGGTGTCCGGACTGTGGGGCAAGCCGACCATCGTGAACAATGTCGAGACCCTGGCGAACCTGCCTCACATCATTGATCACGGCGCCGCATGGTTCCAGGGTTTGAGCCGCACCAAAGATGCTGGAACCAAGCTTTATGGCGCCAGCGGCAAAGTAAAGCGGCCCGGATTGTGGGAACTCCCGATGGGCACGCCTGCGCGGGAACTCCTGGAAGAACACGCGGGGGGAATGCGCGACGGGTTGCGCTTTCGCGGCTTGCTGCCTGGCGGCGCTTCCACCGATTTTCTGGTGGAGCAGCATCTCGATGTGCCCATGGACTTCACCGAAGTGGCGAAAGTGGGCAGCCGTCTGGGGACCGGCACCATGATCATCCTGGACGATCGGACCTGCCCGGTGGGCATGACTTCGAATCTGATTCACTTTTTTTCCCAGGAATCCTGCGGGTGGTGTACGCCGTGCTGGAGCGGCCTCAACTGGGCGGAACGGATTCTGCAAGCGATGGAGGAAGGGCACGCTACGGCTGGAGATTTGGAAATCCTGAAATCTCAGACCAAGTTTTGGGGAACAGGCCACACGTTTTGCGCGTTGGCGCCGGGTGCGGCGGAGCCTTTAGAGAGCGCGCTGAAGTATTTCCGGGACGATTTTGAACGCCACATCCGCGAGCAGCGGTGCAGCTTCCAAAAGTGATGGCGCGAGCCTGATGGGAACCATTTACATCGACGGCAAGCCCTATGAAGCGGACCCGAAGCAGAACCTGCTGCATACGTGTCTCTCCCTGGGATTCGACCTGCCGTACTTCTGCTGGCACGCCGCGCTGGGATCGGTGGGCGCGTGCCGCCAGTGCGCCGTCAAAGAGTTCAAGGACGAGAAAGACGAAAAAGACGCCAAGGGCAAAATCGTAATGGCTTGCATGACGCCGGCCAAGGAGGAGACGCGGATTTCCATTCACGATCCGGAAGTTACTGCTTTCCGCGCTTCCATCGTTGAAGGCATGATGCTGAACCATCCGCACGATTGCCCGGTATGCGATGTGGGCGGGGAATGTCACCTTCAGGACATGACGGTCATGACCGGCCACGACTATCGCCGCACGCGCTTTGAGAAGCGGACGTTTCGCAACCAATACCTCGGCCCTTTCCTCTTCCACGAGATGAACCGTTGCATCCAGTGCTATCGCTGCGTGCGGTTCTATCGCGAATATGCCGGCGGAAACGATTTCAACGTGTTCGGCATCAAGAACGCAGTTTACTTCGGCCGCAACGAAGACGGGGTCCTCGAAAACGAATTCGCAGGCAATCTGGTGGAAGTATGCCCGACGGGTGTTTTCACCGATGCCACGCTGCGGCGTCACTACACGCGCAAGTGGGACTTGACGATGGCTCCATCCATCTGCGTCCACTGCTCAGCCGGCTGCAATATCACCATTGGCGAGCGCTATGGATTGCTGCGCCGGGTGTTGACGCGATTCAATAGCTCGGTGAACGGCTATTTCCTTTGCGACCGCGGACGCTACGGGTACGAGTTCGTCAATAGCGACCGCAGAATTCGCGCCGCGCGGCTGGACGGGCAGCCGATTTCCCCGGATGAAGCGGGGCAGAAATTGCGGTCTTTCGTTTCGACAGGTGAGAAGGCGATCGGCATCGCCTCGCCCCGGGCGTCGCTTGAGGCCAACTTCGCGCTGCGCCAACTGGTGGGGAAGGACCGTTTTTTTGCGGGCGTTGCAGACGACCAGTGGCGCATGGTCACGGCGATGCTGGATATTCTGCGAACGGGCCCGGCCCGATCGCCATCCCTGCACGACATTGAGCTGGCCGATGCTGTGCTGATCCTGGGCGAAGATGTCACGAATTCAGCGCCCCGGATGGCGCTGAGCCTGCGCCAGTCCGTGCGCCAACAGCCGCTGGAAATCGCGGAAAAGCTAAAAATCCCTTCCTGGATGAACGATGCCGTTCGCGCAGCCGTGCAGGATGCAAAGGGCCCGCTCTTCATCGCTGCGCCTGGCGCGACTCGCCTGGATGACGTCGCCACCCGAACTTACCGGGCGGCGCCTGACGACGTGGCTCGGCTGGGATTCGCCGTCGCGCATGAGATCGATCCGGAAGCGCCGGATGCTCCAGGCTTGTGCGAGGAGATTCGAGAGCTGGCGCGGATCATCGCCAGCGCGTTGAAAAGCGCGAAGCGGCCTCTCGTGATTTCCGGATTCAGCTGTCGCAGCGAGTCCGTGATTCAATCCGCCGCGAATGTGGCGAAAGCTTTGTGTGATGCCGGCCATCCCTCTGCGCTGAGCTTCATCCCGCCCGAGTGCAACAGCTTCGGCCTGGCGCTCATGGGAGCGCGTCCGCTCAGCGAGGCCTTCCGCATGGCCGAAGACGGTGAGGCCGATACGATCGTCATTCTGGAGAACGACCTCTATCGCCAGATCCCGGCGAAGTTGGTGGACGACTTTCTGCACTCGGCGGAGCAAGTCGTGGTGCTCGATCATCTCGCAAACCAGACTACCGACAAGGCCGACCTGCTTCTGCCAGCCGGTACGTTTGCCGAGTCTGACGGCACACTGATCAGCAACGAAGGGCGTGCGCAACGATTTTTCCCGGTGTTCGCGCCCCAGGAGGGGGACGTGCGGGAGAGCTGGCGGTGGCTGGGCGATCCCAAGTGGTCGACGCTCGATGATGTTCTTGCCGCGATGGCGGAGGAGCTTCCGCAGCTGGCTCCCGCCGTGGCAGCGGCTCCGTCCTCGAAGTTTCGTATGGCGGGCGCGAAGATTCCGCGTGAGTCTCATCGCTATAGCGGGCTCACCTCCATCCACGCCAATATCAGCGTCGCTGAGCCCAAACCGCCCAATGATCCGGACTCCGCTCTCGCTTATTCCATGGAGGGCTCTCCGAACCAGCCGCCGGCCGCACTGCAGCCCTTCTTCTGGTCTCCCGGTTGGAATTCCATCCAGGCGGTCAACAAATTTCAAAGCGAGATCGGCGATGCACTTCGAGGCGGCGATCCCGGAGTTCGATTGTTCGAGCCGTCGCAAAAAGGCGCGTACTTTGCCTCAATCCCCGCTGCCTTCGCGCGGCGCGCGGCACAGTGGCTGATCCTACCGATCGAACACATTTTCGGCTCCGACGAACTGAGCTTCCAATCACCGGCGGTTGCCTCGCTCGCCCCCGCTCCGTACCTGGCCCTCAACGCCGCCGACGCCGCCAGCCTCCACATGGAAGAACAGGCCGGAGAAGTTGAGATCGAACTTGGCGGCGTCAAGCACCGTCTGCCCCTGAAGGTGCTGCCGGATCTGCCAGGGGGGATCGCGGGAATCCCGGCCGGGTTGACTACCGCAAGTGGTGAGGTGCTTCCGGCCTGGCGCCCGATCTTGCGAGTATCATGACGAGCCCTCACCCCATCGCGGCGATCATAGGCATTCTGCTCGTGGTGCTCAGCCTCTCGGCCATGCTCATTTGGGTAGAACGCCGGCTTCTGGCACTCTGGCAGGACCGCTACGGGCCGAATCGAGTGGGGCCGTTCGGCCTGCTGCAAGTGCTCGCCGACATGATCAAGATCTTCACGAAGGAAGACTGGATACCGCCCTTCGCGGACAAGGCTGTTTTCGTGATCGCGCCCATGATCGTGATGGTGACGGTGCTGTTGTCTTTCGCCGTGGTGCCCTTCGCTCCCGGCATCATCGTCGTGGACCTCAACATCGCCCTGCTGTTTTTTCTGGGGATGTCCTCGCTCGGCGTCTATAGCATCGTGCTTGCCGGCTGGGCTTCGGACAGTAAATACTCCCTGCTGGGAGGGCTGCGCGCGGCCGCGCAGATGATCAGTTACGAAGTGTTCATGAGCCTGTCGCTGATGGGCGTCGTGCTGCTTGCCGGTTCCTTCAGCCTGACTGCCATTGTGGAGGCGCAAAAGAGGCTATGGTTCGTGGTTCCCCAATTCCTGGGCTTCGTTTTGTTTCTCATCGCCGGTGTGGCCGAGGCGCGGCGGTTGCCTTTCGACCTCCCGGAGGCCGAGGCCGAACTTGTGGCCGGCTTCCATTCCGAGTACTCAGGCATGAAGTTCGGAATGTTCTTCGTGGGCGAATACCTCGGCCTCATTCTGATCTCATCCATGATCACGGTGTTGTTTTTCGGTGGCTGGCTGGGTCCGTGGCTGCCTCCGATCGTGTGGTTCCTGATCAAGATGTTTGCTTTTATCTGTTTCTTTATTCTGCTGCGGGCGTCGCTTCCGAGGTTGCGTTTCGATCAGCTCATGTCCTGGGGCTGGAAGACGATGCTTCCGCTGGCGCTCGTCAATTTGCTGGTAACCGGCGCCATCGTGGTGGCGTGGAAGGAGAGATGAGAAGAGGCGGGTTGAGATGTGGAGTTTGATCAGAACGATTTGGAATGTGCTTCTGCACACTTTCCACAAACGGGTCACGATCCAGTATCCCGAGGAGAAGGCCTACCTGGCTCCGCGCACCAGGGGGCGCATTATTCTTTCGCGAGATCCGGACGGCGGCGAGCGATGTGTTGCCTGCTATCTGTGCGCGGTCGCGTGTCCGGTGGACTGCATCGCGCTTCAGGCGACCGAAGACGCAAACGAGCGCCGCTATCCGGAGTTTTTCCGAATTAATTTCTCGCGCTGTATTTTCTGCGGGTACTGTGAAGATGCGTGTCCGACGTACGCGATCCAGCTCACGCCGGATTTCGAAATGGCCGAATACAATCGCCAGAACCTGGTGTATGAGAAGGAGGACCTGCTCATCGACGGACCCGGCAAGTATCCCGGCTACAACTACTGGCGCGTTTGCGGAGAACGGATCGCCGGCGAGGACAAGGGCGAAGCGGAAAACCAAGAGCCTCCGGTGGATCTGCGCAGCCTGATGCCCTAGATTTCATGGAGATCGCTTTCTATATCGCCGGGGCTGTGGCCATCATTTCCACGGTGTTTACCATCACCAGGCTCAATGCCGTGCATGCGTTGCTCTATCTGGTGGTGTCGCTCCTGGCCGTGGCCGTGGTTTTTTATACCATGGGCGCGCCGCTGGTGGCCGCGCTGGAAGTGATCATCTACGCGGGCGCGATCATGGTTCTTTTTGTTTTTGTAGTGATGATGCTGAACCTGGGAAAGCGCGCCGTCGAAAGCGAACGGCGATTGATGCAGGGAAAGATTTGGGTGGGTCCGTCCGTTCTTTCCGCTCTCCTGATTCTAGAAGTTGTGTATTTGATCTTACGCGCCAGGTTATCGGGATTTTCGGCGGCTGGAGCGGGCGTGCTGGATCCGAAGCAGGTGGGGATCGCGCTGTATGGGCCCTACCTGATTGGCGTGGAACTGGCTTCCATGTTGCTGCTGGGCGCCCTGGTGGGAGCTTCCCACCTGGGCCGGCCCGTATCCGAGAAAGCAGAGGCTCGTTATGACAGGAATTCCGATGGGTCACGCGCTCATTCTGGCGGGAATCTTGTTCGCGCTGGGGTTGGCCGGAGTACTGATGCGCCGTAATCTGATCTTCATTCTGATGTCGGTTGAGATCATGCTGAACGGCGCGGGGGTCGCGTTCGTCGCGGCGGGGTCGCGGTGGGGCCAGCCTGACGGCCAGATCATGTTTCTCTTCATCCTGGCCATGGCGGCGGCGGAGGTTGCCATCGGCTTGGCATTGGTCCTTCGGCTCTATCATCAACACCATAACCTGGATGCCGACGCCATCAGCGACATGAGAGGTTGAGCATGCTGGGCCTTCTCTGGCTGATCCCGGCGATTCCATTCGCGAGTGCGCTCGCACTGGCTGTGCTGCGCATTCCACGAAAACTGGTGGCGTGGATTGCAGCCGGCGCGACGGCCGCCTCGGCCGTGATTTCCCTGCTGGTGACGATCTCTTTTCTGAGTGCTCCGCCCGCCGCCAACGCTTACACGCAGGTCCTGTGGACATGGTTCGACGTCGGCGGCCTTCGGCCGGAAATCGCCTTCTATCTCGACCCGATCTCGCTCATCATGACTCTGGTGGTGGCCTTCGTCGGCTTCCTCATCCACCTGCTATTCAACCGAATTCATGATCGACGACGAGGGCTACAGCCGGTTCTTCGCTTACATGAATCTGTTTTTCGCTTCGATGCTGACGCTGCTTCTGGCGAACAATCTATTGCTGCTCTATCTGGGGTGGGAAGGCGTCGGCCTGTGCAGTTATTTGCTGATCGGGTTCTGGTATCGCGATCCGGCCAACGGCCGCGCCGGCCGCAAAGCGTTCATCGTGACCCGCGTTGGCGACACTGCCCTGGTGATCGGGCTGTTCCTTCTATTTCATGATTTGGGCACCCTGCGGATTCAGGAACTCATGCAGCGTGCCACCGCAGCACTGGCCGGTTGGATCGTCCGCCGCCGTCGCTGCGGCGCTACTTCTGCTGGGGGGCGCCGTGGGGAAGTCTGCGCAACTGCCCTTGCAGACGTGGCTTCCCGATGCCATGGCTGGACCTACTCCGGTGAGCGCTTTGCTCCACGCGGCCACCATGGTGACGGCCGGCGTTTACTTGATCGCCCGCATGCACGTGTTGTATTCGCTTGCGCCGCTGGCACAGTCCGCCGTCGCGGTGATCGGCGCTGCAACTCTTCTCATTGCGGGCTTCAGCGCGCTCACACAATGGGATATCAAACGCGTACTGGCCTACTCCACCATGAGCCAGATCGGTTATATGTTTCTGGCTCTTGGCGTGGGAGCATGGCCGGCCGCTATCTTCCATTTCATGACGCATGCGTTCTTCAAGGCGCTGTTGTTTCTTGCGGCCGGCATCATCATCAACGCTTTGCATGACGAGCACAACATCTTCCGGATGGGCGGGTTACGCACGCGTCTTCCGTTTGCCTTCTGGACATTCGTGATCGCGGGATGTTCGCTGGCCGGATTGCCGCTGATCACCGCGGGCGCCTTCAGCAAGGATTGGATCATTTGGGGCGCCTTGAGCGCCGCCAACGGCTCGCCGGCATTTTGGATCGTCGCTCTCGTGGGCGTTCTGCTGACCTCTTTATACACATTCCGCATGATCTTCCTGGTGTTTTTCGGGGAAGCGCATAGCGAAGTGACGAAGAGACCAGGCTACGCCATGCTCATTCCGTGTTTCGTACTGGCCTTTCTCTCGATCGTTGGCGGATATTTGAAAACGCCGTTTGGCCGATTCATCGAAACCGTGCTGCCCTGGACCGAAGGGGCGCGCGTGGCGCCGGTCACCGATCTTGTTTCCGAGGGCATCTCGGCTTTCGTATTCTTGCTGGGACTGTACCTGGCTTACATCTTTTTCCTGCGTAAGAGATCGTACGCGACAGCGCTTGCCTCCAATCCGGCCGGCGATCTACTGCACCGGTTTCTGGTTTTCAGATTGGGGAATGGACTGGCTGTATGAGCGGTTGTTCGTGCGGCCGCTGGTGTGGTTTGCGCGCGTCGACAAAGGGGATTTCATCGACGGTTTCTATACTGGCGTGGCCCGGCTGAACGAATTCGCATGGCGCGTCCTCAGGCGCACCGAGACCGGACGCCTGCGCTGGTACGCCGCCGGGATCGCCGCCGGATCGATTGTCTTTGTTGCCCTGGTGTTGTTCAGGATGGTGTTGTTCTTATGATCCTGCTCTGGCTGATTGTCATCCTTCTCGCCGGCGGAGTCTTAGCCTGGCTGGTGGCGCGCACAAATCCACTGCTGTGCCGCTGGATTTCGCTGGCCGCCATCTCCGTGGACTTCGTTCTGGTGCTGGATCTGGGGGTCCGCAACTTCAAAGCCAGTGTCATTCAGGTCAGTGTCACCGGCACGAACAACTGGTTTGAACAGGTGGACTGGAGCTGGATTCCCCAGTTTGGCATTCATTTTCACCTGGCGATGGACGGCCTCAGTCTGCTGCTCGTACTGCTGACAATGTTCTTGGGAATCGCGTCCGTGCTGGCCTCCTGGACCGAAATCACCACGGGCGTAGGCTTCTTTCACTTCAATGTGCTGTGGATTCTCGCGGGAATCACCGGCGTCTTTCTCGCGCTGGATCTTTTCCTTTTCTATTTTGCCTGGGAGCTCATGCTGGTCCCGATGTATTTTCTGATCGCGATCTGGGGCCATGAACGCCGCATATACGCGGCGGTGAAGTTTTTCCTTTTTACGCAGCTGAGCGGCCTGTTGATGCTGATCGCGATTCTGGCGCTGTATTTCGCTCATTACCGCGGCACGGGCGTCTACACGTTTGAGTACGCGGATCTGTTGCATACGACGCTCGATCCGCATACAGCCATGTGGATCATGCTGGGCTTTTTCATTGCGTTTGCGGTAAAGCTCCCGATGGTCCCTTTCCATACCTGGCTTGCGGATGCGCACACCCAGGCTCCCACGGCAGGCAGCATCATCCTGGCCGGACTGCTCCTCAAGACGGGCGCGTATGGCCTGATCCGCTTCGTGGTCCCGCTATTTCCAGGCGCTGCCCGCGAGTTCGCTCCCATCGCGATGACTCTGGCAGTGGTGGGGATTCTCTATGGAGCCATCCTCGCCTTTGGCCAAACCGATCTGAAGCGCCTGGTGGCCTATACCAGCATCAGCCACCTCGGCTTCGTGCTTCTGGGTGTTTTCGCCGCCAACGCTCTGGCGCTCCAGGGTGCGTTGATGACGATGATCTGCCACGGGATCAGCACGGGCGCGCTCTTCATTGTGGTTGGGGCGCTGCAGCAGCGCATGCACACGCGCCAAATGGACGCCATGGGCGGCCTGTGGGCTACCATACCCCGAATGAGCGGCGCCGCTTTGTTCTTCGCGCTGGCCTCGCTGGGACTGCCGGGGCTGGGCGACTTCATCGGTGAATTCCTGGTTCTGGTGGGTACTTACCAAGTGAATGTCGCAATGGCTGCCGTGGCCGCTGTTGGCGTTCTGGCGGCGACTTTCTATGCGCTCCGATTTGTGCAGCGGGCGTTTCAAGGGCCCAACAGCCATGCGTGGCAACTGCCGGACCTGGTGGTTCGCGAAGGACTGCTGCTCGGCGTGATGATGGCTTTGCTGCTCTGGCTGGGCCTTTACCCGCAACCCGTGTTCCGGTTGTTTGCACAAGCTGTAAACCAATTTCCCGCGATCTGGAGATGAGCCGTGACTGCCAGTGACTTGCTCGCGCTTTTGCCTCTTCTGCTGGTCGCCTCAACTTCTGTCATTGTGATGTTGGCCGCCGCGGTGCACCGTAGCCACGCAGTTGCCCTTGGATTGACACTGGCCGGCTTGGCGGGGGCCTTCTTTTCGGTTTTCTTCGGGCATTTCCGCCAGGTAACGGCGCTGCTCGTCATCGACAGCTACGCGCTCTTCTTCATGGGACTGATCGTCGCAGCCAGCTTTACGGTGGCCTTGCTGGCCTACGGCTATCTGGCCGCGCGGGAAGGCAACCGCGAAGAGTTCTATGTCCTGATTTTGGTAGCGACCTTTGGCGCGATGGTCCTGGCTGCCAGCACCCACTTCGTATCGTTCTTTCTCGGGCTCGAAATCCTCAGTGTGGCGCTCTACGCTCTCATCTCCTACTTGCACGGCCGCGCGCTTCCGGTGGAGGCCGGTATCAAGTACCTGGTTTTGGCCGCCGCATCCGCCGCTTTCCTTCTCTTTGGGATGGCCCTGATTTACGCCGACCTCGGAACCATGGACTTCGCCCGCATGGCGCAACTACTGGCCTCTAGAGTTGCAGTGAATCCGACCTTGCTATTGCCCGGTGTCATCCTGATCGTCACCGGCATCGGCTTCAAGCTGGCGCTGGTGCCCTTCCACATGTGGACCCCGGACGTTTATGAAGGCGCTCCGGCTCCGGTGACAGCATTCGTAGCAACGGTTTCAAAGGGCGGGATGTTCGCGCTACTCCTGCGCTACTTCCATCAATCGGGTGTGCACAGCTTTTCACCGGTGTTTTTAGTGATCTCGATTATAGCCGTCGCTTCCATGTTTGCCGGCAATCTGCTCGCGCTGTTGCAGAACAACGTGAAGCGGATTCTGGCATATTCTTCGATCGCGCACATGGGCTACTTGCTGGTGGCATTTCAAATTGGAGGTCCCTTGGGCGGAGGCGCCGCTGCCTTTTACCTGGTGGCCTACTTTGTGATGACTCTGGGCGCTTTCGGCGTCGTTACGCTGCTCTCGGAGCGTCGAGAGAGATGCCGATCTGCTCGATGATTACCGAGGGCTGTTCTGGCGCCGTCCCGCGCTCGCCCTGGTTTTCACCGCCATGCTTCTGTCGTTGGCGGGTATACCGCTGACCGCGGGATTTCTCGGTAAGTTTTATATCGTCGCGGCCGGCGCCTCCGCGGGAGCGTGGGCGCTGATCCTGATTCTGGTGACCACCAGCGCGATCGGCCTGTTCTACTACTTGCGAATTGTGGTCGTGCTGTATCAGCAGCCGGCCG
>CAVXWB010000176.1:0-22694 GCA_963765185.1 Bryobacterales bacterium | reverse complement strand
GAACAGGTTGTGCGGATCGCGCTGATCCACGCGGGTGAGCGAGGCTATGGCCAGCGCCGTCTCGATGTCCATCACCGTCTGGGCGTGGGTTTTCGCCAGCGCCGGCGGCTCGCCCATCAGCTCAAACATTTTCTCGACGTGCTCCGCATACTTGCGCCGGGTCTCCTGGGATTTGGCGTCGGTCTTGGTGTAGTAATCGCGATCGGGCAACCCCAGTCCGCCGGCTTCGGCGAAGGCAATAACGCGACTGGCGTCGGCGTAATCCTGGGCCGAATCGAACCCGAACATCATGCCGTAGCCCGTCGTGGCCAGGTGCTGGCGTCCCAGGAAACGTGCCCAGATCGCCAACCGACTTCAGCGCGGCGATCTGATTCAGCGCAGGCTGAAGCGGCGCAGCGCCAGCCTTCTCGATCCCCGCCTCATCCATGCAGGCGTTGAAGAAGTCGCCGATCTCGGTTTCGACCACGCTGCGATTGGCGGAAGGCTCCTTGGTGTCGAGCCGGGCGGCGTCCTGAAGGATGCCCCACAGAAAGCGCTCATTATCGGCTTCGAGCTTAGCGTAAACGTCCCAGCGCGACTGATCGGCCGGGATGGGATTGGCCTTGATCCAGGCGTTGCACGAATAGCGGTAGAAGTCCGTGCAGGGATCGACGGTGCGGTCCATCGATTTCGGGTCCAGGCTGGGTCCGTAAGGCAGCGCGAACAGCGGCGTTTCCTGCGGCGGCGCCAGCGATTGGCCGAAGCCAAGTTGGCTAAACGCAGCCGCGGCGCAAAGAAGCCCGAACAGGGCTAGCTTGAAGGGGAGCCGGGAGGGTTTCACATTTGTTATGGTAAACCCTCGCCGGAGGATCTATTTCACGCTTTTCATCCACTTGAGGACCGGGCCGCTCACCGAGGTGTCCGGCGAGCCCGGCGAGAAGACCTCGGACATGTGGCTGTGATCCTTGAACACGGCCACTGTCACTTTCGGGCACGGCTGCCCGGCCACGCAGAGCTGATCCTTCAGCGTATCGACAAAGGCGCCCA
The DNA here is from genome assembly GCA_963765185.1 of Bryobacterales bacterium. Taxonomy (GTDB): domain Bacteria; phylum Acidobacteriota; class Terriglobia; order Bryobacterales; family Bryobacteraceae; genus Palsa-187. The sequence goes on along the minus strand of CAVXWB010000176.1, from coordinate 21,668 downwards.
TGTTGGCGGGATCGAGCTCGGCCGTGGCCAGGAAGAAGGAAATCTTGGCCGCCTTGAGACCCGGCAAAGCGGACCGCGCCAACTGAACCGCGGGATCGACAGGGCCACGGCCGCGGCCGCCGCCGCCGGCTCCCTTCGCGGCTCCGCCCGGTCCACCCGGACCGCCGCGAGCCCCACCGCCGAAAGGTGCGCCGGCTGTCGGGCAACCGCCCGCGGGAGGGCCACCGGCCGTTCCCCGTCCTCCGCCGGGACCACCCGGACCGCCGCGTCCGACCGTCACCGGCGCGATATCGAATGCCGCCGGCGACATCAGAATGGCGCCCTTCACACCGATTCCCTCCGGTCCGTACAACTCCGGACGGCCGAGATAGGTTCCCACCGGAGGATTGCCCGCCGAGTGCGACCAGATGAACACGCGGTTGGGATTGCCTTTATACTTCGCGATGTTGGTGTGCACCCACTGAATGACGGCGCCGATGTCCTTGGCCGGATCGTCCCACTCGCCCCCGCCGGCGCGGCGCTGCACGTTGACTCCGGTCATGCCGTTCTTCACGGCCCACAGCATGATGTTGTCGTAGAAGGCTTCGCCGTCGGCCACCGGCTCGATCTTATTGCCCGCGCCGCCGGACACGTAGATCAGAACGGTGCGCTTGCCGCCGCCCTGTTCCGGCGAGAAAACATCCATGATTTCGCGGGCGTCGGGGCCGTAATGAATGTCGCGCTCGACCTTCACCCCCGGATACGGAGCAGTGGGCTGAAACTGGCGATACAGCTTGGCGGTATCGGCGGGACACACGTTGCGGCCCATATCGACAAGTTTGGCGGCGATGTCCCTCGGCACCTGGGCCAAAGCGACGCTCGCCGCCAAAACTGTCAAGCCCAAACTTTTCTGAAATCGACTCATCTGGCCTCCTGGGCACTTCCGGCAGATGAGTTTAGCACACTGGTGCCTGGGTTAATATGGAACGCGGATTACCGCCGGAAGCCGCGAGCCGCGAAGCGCCCGCCATGCACCGGAGGAGCCCAGAATCCGGCGTGCCACAGGCGGTGTCCACCGGAGAAGTAGAAGTAACCGGGCGTCCAGAAGTAGCCGGGGCTGGGCGCCACATACACCGGCGCAGGGGCCACGGGAACTCCCAGCCCGATTCCAACCGAGATAGCAGGGCCGGCAAACATCGTGCCGCCCGCCAGAATCAAACCTGCCAGAATCTTTTTCATTTTCTTCAAGCCTCCTTGCGCTTTGAATAAAGCAAACCGCTTGCCAAACGTCAAATAATTACAAATAAAGGGGATGTCTCCCGCCCGCGATCTGGAACCGGCCGCGTTTCACCAGTGCGTGGTGGTTTTCGGCCAAGTCGTCCTATCTCTTGACGCTCACATCTTGACAATCATGATGAAGAGCCGTATGTTTGGACCATCCATGCAGGAATCGAATACCGACGTCATCCAGGGCACGCTGGACATGCTCATCCTCAAAACGCTGAGCCTCGAACCCATGCACGGATTCGGGATCGCGCGGCGCGTCGAGCAGATCTCGCGAGGGGTTTTCAAGGTGAACCCGGGATCCCTTCTCACCGCTCTCAAACGGTTGGAGCGCGCCGGATGGCTCGACGCCGAGTGGCGTCAAACCGAGAACTCGCGGCAAGCGAAGTTCTACACGCTCACGCGCTCCGGGAAGAAGCAGCTCGAGGCCGAGACCTTGGATTGGACACGGCGGGCGTCGGCCATCGCCAGGCTTTTGAAGGCGGAGGTTTAGCCCCGTGTCTCTGTGGCGACAGTTCATCCGCGGTCTGCGAGTGTTGACCAACCGCAGAAGCGCGGACCAGGAGATCGCCGACGAAGTGGAAGTTTATCGCGAACACACCATCGCCGCGCTGGTGGCGAGCGCGGGCTTTCTCCCGACGCCGCGCGCCGAGCCGCGCAACTGGAACTCGGGAACATGACCGCGGTCCGGGAGCAAGTGCGCTCCTACGGATGGGAGAACGCGATCGGAACGTTGTTCGCCGATTTGCGCTACGCGGCTCGCCGGCTGCGGAAGGCTCCCGCGTTTACCACCGTCAGCGTACTCACGCTGGCGCTGGGAATCGGCGCCAGCACGGCCATCTTCAGCGCGGTGAATCCCATTCTGTTTGAGCCGCTGCCGTATCCGCATGCGCAGCGAATCATGATGATCTGGGATATTTTCAAGGGCTCGCGCGAGGCCGTGACGTTTCACACCTATCGCGAGCTGGCGGCGCGAAGCCGCGTGTTCGAGGCGCTCACCGTAATGCAGCCTTGGCAACCGACCATGACCGGCGCAGCCCAGCCGGAGCGGTTCGAGGGGCAGAGCGTGAGCTGGAGATACTTCCACGTGTTGGGAGTGCAAACGGCGATTGGAAGAGACTTCCAGGAAACCGACGACCGCTTCCGCGGTCCTCATGTCACGATTCTGAGCGACGGGTTGTGGATGCGGCGTTTTGGCGGTGACAGCGCGATTCGCATGCTGGGCGCCCCCCCTGGCGCGCCGCCAGGGTGGACCCCTCGATCACGTTGAGGGCGGATTAGAGGCCGAACGCCTCGGCGATCAGTTCGTAGCTGCGAACGCGGGCGGCGTGGTCGTAGAGAATGTTGACGACGAAGATCTCTTCCGCGCCGTACTCGGCGGCGACGGATTCTAAAGCCGAGCGAACCTGTTGCGGATCGCCGGCGATGACGCGCCGGCGCATCGGCAGGGATTGCGGCGCAGCGCCTTCGCGAGCCAGAAACTCCTCCGCTTTCTCGACCGGCGGCACCGGAATCAGCACGCCTCGGAACAGAAGCAGCATCATCATGCGGGCGCTCAAGGAAAGGCGCAGGGCTTCCGCTTCGGTGGCGGCGCAGACGGCCCAGGCGCACACCGCGACCTTGGGCTTAAGCAGGCGATGCGAAGGCTGGAAAGTGAGCCGGTAGGACGCAGCGTAGGGCGCGCCTTCGGGATTGATGAAATCGGCGAAGGCGTAGGGCAATCCGCTTTCCGCGGCCCACACGGCGCTCTGCGGAGAGGAACCCAGCAGCCAGACTTCAGGCGACACGAAGCGCGCGGCGGAGCCTTCGAAGTAACCCAGCAGCTCCGCCATCTGATCTGGAAAATCGTCGGGCGCCGGGAGCCTGCGGTCGCGCTGCAAAGCTCGCGCGATGGCCTGGCTGGAGCCGGGTGCCCTGCCGATGCCGAGGTCGATGCGGCCGGGGAATAAACCGCTCAACATGCTGAATGTTTCGGCGACTTTGAGCGGGCTATAGTGCGGAAGCATGATGCCTCCGCTGCCCACACGCAGGTTGTTCGTAGCGCGCGGCCACGGGTCCGATCATCACTTCCGGGCTGGCGCAGGCGAGGCCGGGAGTTCCATGATGTTCGGCCAGCCAGTAGCGCGTGTAGCCGAGGCGATCCGCCGCGCGCGCCAGATCCAGCGTGTTGCGCAAGGCGTCGCCGGCGGTTGCGCCTTCGGGAATCGGGGATTGGTCGAGCACGCTGAGGCGGAAGGGAGGCATCGTGGAAAGCTACCGGCACGATAACACATGTGACGCGGAGAACCAGAGACGTCGTGTTACCGTAAAGGCATGAGCGCCGCCACCGTGCTCGACGGTCTCTTGGACCCGTTGGGACGCTGCTTAGATGCCGAGTCCGCTCGCCGTGTCGTCGAATTTCGCGTCTCGCCGTCTGTGCAGGAGCGGATCGACCTCCTTGCCGAGCGGGCCAACGAGGGTCTACTTACAGGCGACGAAGCCGTCGAGTACGAGGCATTAGTCAACGCCGCGGACTTCATTTCGATCCTCAAGCTGAAAGCTCGCCAGCGCCTGTCCCCCAATTGCAAGTGATCCGATGGATGCCGGGACGCGGGAGTTCGTCCGGCGCCGATCTTACCCACCACATTGAACACGTCACCGCAAACAGCATGGCGGATCGGACGAGGCGAGTAATCTTGCACTGGCATGCCATCGGTGTAACCTTCCAAAGCTACGGGCATGATAACATATCGCACATATTCATTTGACGAGCGTAAGGCGACGGGCTACAGTTATGAGAGGTGAAGATTCGAAACTTCGCCCACAAGGGCTTGAAAAGGCTCTACCTGGAGGACGGCGCGAAAGGCTTGCCTCCAGATGCAGCGGATAAGCTGCGTGCAATGCTGACCTTTTTGCAGGACATGCAGCACCCGGAAAAGTCTGCGCGCATTCCCTTTGTGGAAAGCCCACCAGCTCACCGGGGACCGCAAGGGAGTCTGGAGCCTTACACGTGACGCGCAACTGGCGACTGACGTTCCAGATCAAGGCCGGCGAGATATTGGACGTCGATTATGAAGACTATCACTGAGGAGATATCATGCGGATGCTAAATCCCGTTCACCCTGGCCGCTTCTTGCGCACCGAGATTATCGAGGCCCACTGCCTTTCCGTGACCGATGCGGCGAAGATCCTGCATGTATCCCGCCCAACTCTTTCCAGCCTCCTGAACGCCAAGGCCGATCTTTCCGGCGACATGGCCCTGCGCTTCGAGAAGGCGTTCGGCGTCGATATGGATACGCTGATGCGAATGCAGAATTCCTACGACATCGCCCGAACGCGCAGCCGGGAGAAGAAGATCCACGTGCAGCGCTACGAACCACGCGCTGCGGCTCCAGCACGATGAACATAAAATGCAGATTACGCCCCAGTACGAAAGGTACCTTAGTAGCTTAAGCGCTAAGCGAGCTAGAGGGGAGGGATTTGAGATCAAGATCTTCTCGCCCTGGGCCGTCAGGTACCTTGAAGGAGGCCGCACCTTGACGCTAGGTGCCGAGGTTAACGCTAGAGAGGCAGGCGGTAAGCAGATTTGGTTTTTGAAGGTTTACGTCGAGGAGCCTCTTTCCTGGGACAATGCCGACGTCCTCGAATCCATTGACCCCGCAAAGGCCGAGGCGACAATGGCAAGGGTCGAGAACGCACTGCGCTCGACGGGCGAGCGGTATGAGCTTGAGCGTCTCAATGTCGAGGCGTCGTGACCGAGTTCGCCGCAGCGAAATAGCCTCGGTTAGGGCAGCGCGAACACGTAAATCGCGTTGTGCCCGCGCGGAGTCTTCAGCTCCGGCACCTCAGCCGCAAGCTCCGGCACTTTCAAATTGTCACCGGTCATGACGCACACGTACTGTTTCCCGCCGGCCTCATAAGTGATGGTGCTGACGGAAATATTGCCGCCCAGGTCGGTCTCCCACAGCATCTTGCCGGTAGCGGCGTCGAAGGCGCGGAAGCGGCGCGACATGTCGCCGTGGAACACCAGATCGCCCGCGGTCGCGAGCATCGCTCCGTTGCCCGGCGCGCGGCCCACGTCGAAGCGCAGGATCTCGCCCGTCGACAGGTTGATCTTCGCCAGGCCCGTGAGCGCCTTGGGATCGCCTCCCGGACGCTGCACCACGTGCCAGCTTCCGCGCCCCGCCGGACCGGCGATGGTCAGGTCGCGGCAATTGTCGATGTAAGACGTGTACAGCGAATTGGTCACCGGCGAATATGCCGTGGGCCAATAACTGCGCGTGTTCCAGTAACAAATCACGTGCTCTTCGCCCGGCGCCTTGAACACGTTGTCCCAGTTGATCTCGGTCTTGCCGGTCTTCACATCGATATTCGAGATCACGTTATGCGGATCGTCGAAGGGAAACGGATTGGCCCACAGGAACTGGCCCGTTGGACGCGGTCCAGCACGAACATCCCTCCCGCTTCGCCGATGGTCACCGCGATGTCGTGCTCCTAGCCCCTTGATGCCGGGATTGATCCACTTCACGAACTTCGGATCGGGATTGACCTTGGTGCGCAGCAAGGTGCGCTCATGCGTGTAATCGGAGTCCCAATCGTCGGCGGGAAGATGCTGGTAATACCAGGCCAGCTTGCCCGTGGCCGGATCGAGCGCGATGGTCGAGTTGCTGTACAGATCCGACGGCGCGGTGCGCGAGACCGCGTCGGCCTTGCCGTCGTGCCGCGCCATGCGCTGGTCCGGCATCGGATTCGCGACGCCCCAATACAGCATCTTGCGGACCGGATCGTAGCTGCCGGGCAAGTCCCCAGGTGGACGCGAGCCGGTTCTCCACCGCCGCGCCGCCCCAGCTCTCGTCGCCGGGCTCGCCCTTGCGCCGGAGTGGTGTAGAAGCGCCACAGCTCCTTGCCGGTGAGCGCGTCGTTGGCCAGGATGAAGCAGTTCTCGCGCTTGCCCGCGCAGGCTCCGCCGGAGATCACTTTCCCTTCCGCCACCAAAGGGTCCGGAGGTGTTGCCGCGGCCATCGGTCTTGGCTCTCCCAGCGCAGCTCACCCGTGCGCGCGTCCAGGCCGACGATGGCATCCGGCGCGGTATACGAAAATCACCAGGTCCTGATAGATCGCCAGATTCTTGGTGCGGGCCTGGCCGGCGACGTTGGCCGGCGACCTTGCGCTTGTACTCCCACAGCAGATCGCCGGTGGCGGCGTTCAAGGCCTGCACCACGGCGCCGGGGTCGACCACGTACATCACGCCGTTGTGGACGATCGGGATGGTCTCGGTCTGGCCAGCGCCCAGGCCGCGCTCCCACGCCAGGCGAAGCTGATTCACGTTCTGCTTGTTGATCTGCTTCAGCGGGCTGAAGCGCTGCGCGTCGAAGGTGCGGCTGTACATCAGCCAGTCATTGGGATTGGGCTTTTCGAGCATCTGCTCGGTCACAGGCTGGTAATTCTTGACCACCTGGGCGGGGGACAGCATCGCCGCGCACCCCATGCTCAACACAACTCTGAACAAGACGGCCTTCGTCATTTCACGCCTCCTTCGAGATACCGTCCAATTATAGGCTCTGGGGAACTTGCGCGGAACCGACGGCGTGGCCGCGGGCGGCAGCGTGGTCACCTAGGCGAGCGACCGCTTCGCTACGCGACGATTTCCAGCATCACTGGCGCCAGCTTGCGCCGGCCGATGCGCACTTCCAAAGCGTGCCGCCCGGGCGTGACCTCTTCGGGCAGCCGGAAGTTCACTTCGAAAAGCTGCGGCCGCGGGTCGATGCAGAAAAACTCCAGGTCCACCGCGGGATAGCCGCCGACCACCGCCTCGATTTCATGCGGACGCGCGATTTCCTCCAGAATCATCTTCACCAGCCGCGTCTCAATGCGGTTTTCCGCCACCAGGTTTACAGCGTCTCGAATCGAGCGCACGCGCGGCACCAACGGCCCCGGAGGAATGATGCGCAACGTCATCGGAGCGGCCAGGGTCCGCTCCAGCCTCTGGATTTCGACGGGGAGCAATCCGGTCGCCTCCAGCTCGGGAAGCAGCACCACCAATTGCTGCAATCGGGAACTGTCCAGCGGCCCGATGTAGGTCAGAGTCCCGAAGGAATCGCCCACCGCCACGCGCAGATCGTGCAGGCCCGCTTCGGCCGGAAGATTTTCGACCCAGATGGAAATGGACGCGAAGCGGCCGCGGCAGGGCGCCACAGGCTCCGTACTGCTGGCGTTGGTGATGCGGCGGATGCGCGGGGCGGCCTTCGAATCCTGGGTTTCCGCATCTATGGACTCCGCGGTAAGGGCTTCCTGCCCCGCGCGCCAACCCAGCGGGCGTTTGCGCCAGGTGGTCCACATATATTGCGTGGACGCGCCCTCCAGCGCCAGCACCTGAAAATCCTGGGAGGCTGTAAATTCCAGGATGTCGCTCGAGGAAAAGCGCGCGCCGGCCCAGGTATCGTATGACTCGCCGCGGGACTCGCCGCCGCGCGGCAGCCCGTTAAATTGCAGCCGAGCCAGGCCGCCGGTCTTCAACACCCGGCGGATCTCGCGCAGATATTGAAACACGACCTCGCGGCTGGGAATGTGCTGGAACACTGCATAGGAATAGATGAAGTCGAAGGAATCCTCCGCGAATTGCGCCAGGCTCGCCCCGCTGCTGATATGCGCATGAGCGTTGGGCAGGTCGCGCAGCTTCTCGCGAGCCAGGCCGATCATCTCGTCGGAAACATCCACGCCGTGAATCTCGACGAAGTGGCGGCTCATCGGGCGCATCAGCCGGCCCGGCCCGCAGCCGATCTCCAGAGCCTTCCAGCCCACACGCTCGGCGATAGGAACGCGCCGCAGCTCGCCTTCCAGAGCGTTGATCACTTCGGTTGCGGTGGCGAAGAATCCGGAGTCGTCCTGGTCGCGCCGCCCGAAGGCGACGTAGTAGCCCGCGTCTTCACGGGCGCGCGCGTTCCAATCCTCGCGCATCCGTGCGGTGATGTCGGAATCGTCCATGCTCTTAACTTACGCTGTTATTTGCGGCTGGAATACTTGTTCAGCTGAGTCATGAGCTCGGCCGCCGCCGCGGGCGGATCGGTCTTGCCGGTGATGACGGCGCGATTCTTGACCGGGCTCCCGTACAGTTCGGTGTTCCAGTCCGTGTCCTCGCGCAGAGTCGCACCACTCAGGGAAACCCCTGCGAACAGCCCTCGCGAACGCGACCAGGTGAGAATCTCCGCGGTCAAAGCCGCATCCGTTTCGGCTTGCGTCGAACGTCCCACCGGACCCGCCGCGACGGTGGCGTCCGCGCCCAGCGTGAACTTGTCCGCAAGCAGCCGGTTCATGCCCTTCTGATTCATGATCAGCATGAACACGTCGGTCTCCTCGCCGCCGATCTGAAATCCGAAGCTGCCGCCTTCCACCCGGATCGAGCCCGGAGCGGACCATCCCACGCCATCCTTCTTGCGGCACGAAACAAATCCCCTGCCATACTTCGCGCCCACCACAAAGGCGGCCTTTTTCAATCCCGGAACGATCACGATGCACTGCGCTTTATTCAAAAGCTCCTGGGGGATGGCTTTGTCCGGCGTGCCCATCACTTCGGTCAGGGACTCCGCGGCGGCGGCGAGACGGTTCGCCGCATCCGCGGCCGCATGCGCCAGGCCGGCTCCCAGCATCAACGTTGTAAACAATTTCAGCTTCATTTGTTTTTAGCCTCCAACCAGAATAATCGCACAATCCGGCCAGGGCGGGAAGGCTTCCGCCGCCGCGCGCTCACCCCTCCCGCTCCACCGTGTTCGACACTTCCGCGTGGCGGACGCCATGCAGCTTGCGAACCTGGCGGCAAATTTCGGCCGCCACCCGTTCCGCGGATTCCTTTTCATCCAGCACCAGCTCCAGCTTCAGATAAACGTCCGTCCGCACGCATGCACCGATGATACGATAGAGTTATCCTCCGGTGAACGCTCCCTGCAAGCTGTGTGAAAAGAAGCGCGCGCGCCGGCATTGCCCGGGGCTCGGCGGCGATATCTGCCCTTCCTGCTGCGGAACGGAGCGCGAAAACACGATCGACTGCCCCTCAGACTTGCGAATATCTGCAGGAAGCGCGTTTGCGCGAGCGTCCCGCGCCGCCCGCCGAGGATGCTCTGCCCAACCGCGACATTCGCGTCGCGCGAGGATTTCCTCCGCGAGCATGAGACTTTGGTGGTGTGGATCTCGGAGGCGCTGTCCGCGGCGATGGAAACGGAAAAGGCCGTGGACCAGGACGCGCGGGAGGCGTCTGGACGCGTTGATCCGCACCTATCGCACCCTCGCATCCGGCTTGATCTACGAAACCCGCCCGGACAATCCGTACGCCGCGCGGCTCCAAGACGCACTCAAGAACGCGGTGGAGGAGCTGCGCAAGGCCAGTCCGACGGAAGCCTCCGGCATGCACATCGCTGCGGGACGCCGATATCCTGGGCGTTCTGGTGTTTCTGGAACGCATCCAGTTTCAATATTCCAACGGCCGGCGCCGCGGGCGCGCATTTTACGATTTTCTGAGCTCGAATTTTCCGGCCGCTCCGGCGGCTCCAGCGACTGCCACGGTGAATCTATGAGCGACGGGTTACATCGTCTTCGCGCACGGATCCAGCGTGGAATCGGCCAACGAAGCCGTACGCTCGGTCGCGGGCGAGCTGGCGCGCGCCGCGGGCTTTAGCGACGTCATCGCGGCGTTTCTCGAAGGCGGCCGTCCCGATCTTGCTTCCGCCGCGGGCGAACTGGCCGCGCGCGGCGTTTCGCGCGTCGTGGTGATTCCCGTACTTCCTGACGCTGGGCCTGCATCTGCAGCGCGATCTTCCCCGGCTGGTCGGCGAGGCTCGCCGCGCGCATCCCGGCCTGGAGATCGAGGTCACGCCGCCGCTGGACGGCCATCCCGCGATGGTCGATGCGCTGCTGGATCGGGCGCGGGAGTCGCAAGGAAGCCGCGCCCGCTCATGCAGAGCAAAGCTGATCGAACGCGTCGAGGTCGCCCCGGGCCTGGGCCAGTTTCGTCTTCGAAGTCAAAGCGGAGAGACCGAACGAGGACGGCTTCGATTTCACGCCCGGACAGTTCGTCTCCTTCACCGCCGATATCGCGGCGGCAAGACGCATCACGCGCGCCTATTCCATCGCCTCGGCGCCGCGTCGGCGCGCACGCGCCCAATCGCTTCGAGCTGTGCCTGAACCTGGCGCCGGACGGGATGTTTTCGCCCACCCCTGTTCGCGATGCATCCCGGCGATACGGTGGAGATGCGCCCGCCGCTGGGCATGTTCGTGCTGCGGCAGCCGCCGCGCGATTCCCTCTTCATCGCCACCGGCACCGGCATCGCGCCGTTCCGCTCCATGCTGCAGGCGCACCTGAACGCGGCTTCGCCGCAGTTCACGCTGCTGTTCGGCGTGCGCTACGAATCGCACCTGATGTACCGCGCCGAATTCGAGGAACTGGCCGCGCGCAATTTCCGCACTTCCGCTTCTGGCCCACGCTGAGCCGGCCGGAGGCCGGCTGGACCGGCCGCACCGGGCACGTGCAGGCGCACCTGGAGGAAGCCCTTGGCGGCCGCCGCGATCTCGACGTGTATCTGTGCGGGCTGAAGCTGATGGTCGACGATGTGCGCGCGCGCCTGAAAGCCGCGGGCTTCGACCGCAAACAGATTTTCTACGAGAAATACGACTGATGCGCAACGGACTCTGGCTCTGATGTTGGGCGTGTATTTTCGTATTTTCGGCGTGGTCGCCGCGATCATGGCTGAAGCTGATGCCGGCGCCGCTGAAGGATTCCGACTTACCTGGTGATCGGCTCGGTGGCCACGCTGGTGGCGCTGCTGGTGCTGTTCTTCGGCCTGGTGGGAACCTCTTTAAAGGTCCGCGACACTTTTTTCAAGCGCCGCAAGAAGGAGCGCTAGTCTAGCAGCCCGTGGTGAAAGTCGTCTGGCGCAAAAACCGGGACAGCCATGGACAGCCACCGTATTTCGCCCACCGGGAAGCCTCCATCGAATCAACGCGCCTCTGTGGCGAAATATGGTGACTGTCCCAGGCTTTTGCGATTCGGCCCCCTCTGTCGCGGGCTGCTAGGCTTTATGACATCGCGGGCGAGGACTGGCTAGAATTCCTGTATACTACCGGGAACCGGAATCGAGATCCCGGCATAGGAGAAGTGCGATGCATTCTGAGACAAAACTCCCCGTTTGCTTTTTCGCGATAGCTTTACTGGCTACGACCGCCAGCGCCCAATTGAAACCAACCCCGTTGACCGGTACCTGGCGCGTCACGGAGATAAAGACCACGGGCCCGAACGCGCGAAGGATGAGTAGCCCACAGCCTGGGCTGCAAATCTTCACTGGCAACCACTACAGCCTCATGTTCGTCAACTCCGACCAACCGCGCACGGCGCTCCAGGACCAGTCGAAGGCGACTGCCGCCGAATTGCTGACAGTATGGGGCCCCTTCACTGCTGCCTCCGGCACCTATGAGATATCGGGAAGCACCTTGATTTGCCGGCCCGATGTTGCAAAAAATCCGCAAGTCATGGCCCCGGGGGCCGAACGAACCTACTCGTTTAAACTCGACGAGGGGAACACGCTAACGACAACTGAAGTACGGAATGGTAACGGTCCGGTCGCCAACCCGACGACGATCACTTACACCAGGATTGAGTGAAGAAGCGAGCTACACGCCAGGGTAGCCTGGAACGATATGTCCAGCTATATCGGCGCCATCGATCAGGGCACCACCAGCACCCGCTTCATCGTCTTCAACCGCTCCGGCCGCATTGTGTCGATCGCCCAACAGGCGCACGAACAGATTTACCCTCATCCCGGCTGGGTCGAGCATGACCCGGAAGAGATCTGGCGCCGCACTCAGGCCGTGATCGCCGAAGGCCTGGCCCAGCGCGGGCTCCACGCCTCCGATCTTGCCGCCATCGGCATCGCCAACCAGCGCGAAACCACCATCGTGTGGGATCGCGAAACCGGCGAGGCGGTAACGAATGCGATCGTGTGGCAGGATGCGCGCGTCGCAGCGTATGTGGCCGAGTTCGCCCAGGCGGGCGGCCCCGACCGCTTCCGCGCCCAAACCGGCCTGCCGCTCAGCACCTACTTCAGCAGCCTCAAGATCCGCTGGATTCTGGATCACGTTCCCGGCGTCCGCGCGCGCGCCGAAGCGGGCGAGGTGCTTTTCGGCACTGTGGACACGTTCCTGGCCTGGCGGCTTACTGGCGGCGTCCACGTGACCGATGTCACCAACGCCAGCCGCACCCAGTTGATGAACCTGGCGACGCTCAACTGGGATCGCGAGATCCTGGCGGCGTTTGAGATTCCCGAAGCCATGCTGCCGCGCATCGCGTCCAGCAGCGAAATCCACGGCGCGACGCGCCTTCCGGAGCTTTCCGGCGTCCCTCTGGCGGGAATTCTCGGCGATCAGCAGGCGGCTCTGATGGGGCAAGCCTGCTTCCGGCCCGGAGAAGCCAAAAACACATATGGCACCGGATGTTTTTTGTTGATGAACACCGGGGAGCAGGCCGTGCGCTCGCGCTTCGGACTGCTGACCACGGTCGCCTGCCGGCTGGGCAACGCCCCGGCCCAGTACGCTCTCGAAGGCAGCGTGGCCATCGCCGGAGCACTGGTGCAGTGGCTGCGCGACAACCTGGGCCTGATTGAATCCAGCGCCGAGATCGAGCCGCTGGCGCGCACCGTGAAGGACAACGGCGGCGTTTATTTCGTCCCCGCGTTTTCCGGCCTCTATGCGCCGTATTGGAAAGACATCGCGCGAGGCGTCATCGCCGGCCTGACGCGTTACGCCAACAAAGGGCACCTGGCGCGGGCGGCTCTTGAAGCCACTGCGTTTCAAACCCGCGAGGTGATGGAGGCGATCGAGAAGGATTCCGGCATTCGCCTCGACGTGCTGCGCGTCGACGGAGGCATGGTGGGGAACGATCTGCTGATGCAGTTCCAGGCCGACATTCTCGACCGTCCCGTGGTGCGGCCCGTGATTCAGGAAACCACCGCGCTGGGCGCGGCCTTGCCGCCGGACTCGCCACCGGCTTTTTCCGCGATGTCGAAGAGCTCCGCGCCAACTGGGAGCAGGACCTGAGCTGGAGTCCGCGGCTGGAATCGGCCGAGCGGGAGCGCCTCTACGCCCTGTGGAAAAAAGCGGTCACGCGCTCCTTCGACTGGGTTGAGCCGGCCTGACATCGAAACATCTTGACAGCTTTGTGTCCGGGCCTTAGGATGGGGTTATCACTGAGAAAGGAGGTGGTCCAGTCTAATGATATCTGGCAGTACTAGCAATTCAACAAACGGGACTCAATCAACGCGTGAGGTGGCCGACTCTTAGTTCGACCGCTCCTACGTTCAGGTTTTCGTTCCAGTGACGAGACCGCTGCTCCTGTGGAACGGCTCTTCACGCGAAGCGAGAGAAACGACAAGGGCACAGCGACAGCGTTGTGCCCGTTTCAAGCAATGAGGGCACAGCGATAGCGTTGTGCCCTTCCAAATCCAAACCCCACTCTGTTCAGAGGTGGGGTTTTTGGTCTTGTGATATACTGAGATTTCCCTACACTGAGGTTCCCCAACCATGAAAGCCGGAATTCACCCAGCCTACGAAGAAGTCAACGTCACCTGTGCCTGTGGACACGTGTTCCGCACTCGCTCCGCGCACAAAGGCGACATCCGCGTGGAAATCTGCTCCAACTGCCACCCGTTCTTCACGGGCAAACAGAAGCTGATGGACACAGAAGGTCGCGTCGACCGCTTCACGAAGAAGTATCAGCGCGCGAAAGAAATGGAAGCCGCAAAAGTGGCTGCGAAGAAGCAGCCGCTCGTCAAAGCTTAGACGGCCTAGAAGCGGCGAGGTCCTAAGGGCGAAGGTTTAGAAGCCAGGACCGCCGGAGCGCCCGTTGCGCCGCTGGTTCTGCTTCTCTTTTTCCTTCTCCTCACGTTCCTTGCGCATCTTCTCGTATTCGGCCTGTTGCGAGGCGGTCAGCATGAGATTCATGCGCGTGATTTGATTGGCATGCACGGCATCCAGCTGCGGATCCATCTGGGCATGGATCGCCTTTACCTGAGCCTGCGATTCATCCAGGATCAAGTTCATCCTCTGAACCTGGTCGGCGCTCAGCTCCAGGCGTTTTTGATAGTAGCCCGTGAGCCACTTCCGGAATTCCTCGGGAGTAGGGGGATTCTTGGTCGCCGATGCCGTCTTGCTGGCGCTCACGGTCGAGGCGCTGTACAGGCGGTTGGCGAAAAACCCCAGCACGGTGCCGCATACGAACACGAGGCCCACGTAAAGAACGATCGTGGCCCGGGACAACTTCATTGCGAATCTCCGCTATCCATCAACTGGGCTGAGTCGACCGAGTGCGCGGCGTCCAGCACATCCACGTAGGTGGCCGTGTAAATGGGCTCGGTTTGAATGCGCGGGATCAGGATCACCATCGCCAGAGTCAGCGCCGCCGTCGCCAGCACGCAGACCTGCGTCAGCCGGCGGAACACCGATACGCTCTCGTTTCGCCGAGCCTCGATCTTCTGCCACAGACTGGGCATGAAGTTCACGCCGCCGTCCGGGTCGGGACAAGCGCTGCGATACTCCGCGAACAATGCGTCGAGCTTGGTCCCGATGCCGTTCTCATTCATGCGATCCATTCTACACCTCTCTGCCAGCCAAATACCATGCCAGACCGCATCCCGTTCAGGCTGTATCTTTGCCTTCACGGGAGGGGCCTTCACGGGAGGGTCCCTCACGGGACGTCCCTTCGCGGGCACCCTCTTTACTGCCCTCGCCAGCCCCGTACGCTTTCAAGACCCGCTGCCGGGCCCGAAACAGCCTGACCTTCAGGGCGTTCTCATTCACCCGATAAATCTTTCCGAGCTCCTTGAGCGACAACCCTTCCACTTCTTTCAACGTCAGCAGAATCCGATCTTCCTCGGAAACCTGCTCCAGCAGCGCTTCCACCTGCTCGCGAACCTTGCTCCGCCGCTGCTCCTCGGCGTTTTGCTTTCCGCCCGCCGCGGCATCCGCCATCATGACCTGCTGTTCACTCAGGTCCGACATCCGGCTCTCCTGCCGCCGCTTCTGCCGCCTCAAGTAGTCATAGGCGGCATTTACCGTCAAGCGGTACAGCCACGGCTCAAAAACCTCGGCTGTCCGCAACTGCTCCAGCGAATAATACAGCCGAAGAAACACTTCCTGCCCAACATCCTCTACGTCTTCCGGCCGCCCAATCAGCCGTGCAATGGTCCCCAGAATTCGCTTCCTGTAGGCCTGCACCACCTGGCTGAACGCACTATCGTCGCCGCCCCGAGCCCGTTCTATCAGCTCGAACTCAACCAGCATGGCCACCGCGGTTGCCGGTGGCAGTCATATCCTTTTCTATCCAAACGAAAAGGCGCATCGGCACTCTGTTAGGTTACAACACCCAATCGACATCTGAAAGGGATACAATTAGCGATTCTTATATTTAGCCGGTTTCGCCACGGGCATGCTAAAATGTCTCTTTCCATGGATTTCCTAGAAGGCCTCAATCCCCGCCAGAAGGAGGCCGTGGCCCACGTCGAAGGCCCCCTGCTGGTGCTGGCCGGGGCCGGAAGCGGAAAAACCCGGGTGATAACCCACCGGATGGCGCATTTGATGGCCGCCCATAGGGTTCCCGGTTGGGCCATCCTGGCCGTGACGTTTACCAACAAGGCCTCGGGAGAAATGCGCGACCGGGTGCGGGCCCTGATCACGGGAAATGTCGCCGGCGCCGATTCGCTCCCCACCGTGGCTACGTTCCATTCTTTCTGTGTGCGCCTCCTGCGGCGTGAGGGCGCGCCTCTCGGTGAGGTTCGCCGCGGCTTCACGCCCCTCTTCTCGATCTATGACGATGAGGACCAGCTTTCGATTCTAAGATCGGTCTACAAACAACTCGGCCTGGATGAAAAATTTCTGGCGTATCGGGCCGCGCTCTCGCGCATCAGCCACGCCAAGAGCCACAAAGAGACGCCCGAGGACCTGGCCCGCGCCGCCACCGATCCCGTCTCCACCCGCCTGGCCGTCATCTACGAACGGTATCAAACGCGCCTCTTGGAATCGAACGCCCTGGACTTCGACGACCTGCTGCTTGAAGCCGTCCGCCTGTTGGCGCACGACCAGCTTACTCGCGAAAAGCTCAACCGGCGCTACGAATTTCTGATGGTCGACGAATATCAGGACACCAACCGCAGCCAATATGAGCTGATGCGCCTGCTGTCGCAGGAACGCGGCAACGTGGCCGTGGTGGGCGACGAGGATCAATCCATCTACGGCTGGCGCGGCGCCAACATTCGCAACATCCTCGATTTCGAGCGCGACTTTCCGGGCGCCACGACCATCCGCTTGGAGCAGAATTATCGCTCCACGAAAAACATTCTGGAGGCCGCCAGCGCCGTCGTCGCCAACAATACCGAGCGCATCGGCAAGTGGCTGTGGACCGAATCCATAGCGGGCGACAAAGTCACTCTGTACGAGGCTCCCGACGCGGAAAACGAAGCCCTGTGGATCGCCGACACCATCGAATCGCACCTGAGCCGTAATCCGCAGGATCACGCGGCGGTGCTGTACCGCACCAACGCGCAATCCCGGCAGATTGAAGAAGCGCTGCGGCGCTACGGGCGGAAATATGTGGTGGTGGGCGGCTTCAGCTTCTACCAGCGCTCCGAGGTCAAAGACGTTATCGCGTATCTGAAGGCCTTGGTGAGCCCTCAGGACTCGATCAGCCTGTTGCGCATCATCAATACGCCGGCGCGCGGCATCGGCCGCACCACTGTCGAGCAGATCGAGCAATTCGCGCAGAAGCACCAGCTTTCGCTGTGGACCGCGCTCGACCGCATGCTGGAGGAACGGGCGTTCCCGACTCGCGCCGAAGCCGCGCTCAGTGGTTTTCACCGCATGATGAAACAAATGGCGGACGGTGTCGAATCGCGCCCCTTGGCCGAGACCCTGCGGGCGGTGCTCGAAAACACGGGCTATCGCAAGATGCTGGAGGAAGAGGGCACCCAGGAAGCGCAAGGCCGCCTGGGCAACCTCGACGAACTGCTCAACGCCGCTGTCGACGCCTCTGAGCGCGGCGAGAGCATCCGCGATTTCCTGGACCACGCCGCGCTGGTCTCCGACGCCGATTCGGTGGATGAACGCGCGCCGGTTTCGCTGCTGACCATGCACAACGCCAAGGGGCTGGAGTTCCCCGTCGTTTTCATCGCCGGACTGGAAGAGGGCCTGTTTCCGCACAGCCGCTCGATCGACAGCATCTCGGGAATGGAAGAGGAACGGCGCCTGTGTTATGTCGGAATGACCCGCGCCGAAAAGCGCCTGTATCTGAGTTGGGCGCGCTACCGGCGCCGTTTTGGAGGCGGCCAGCCGGAACCTTCCATCCGTTCGCGATTCCTCCAGGAAGTCCCGCCGGCGCTGCTCGAAAAAGCTCGCGGCCAAAGCGGACAGGTGGATTTATACGCGGAGCAGAATCTGGTTCGCGAAAGCGCGCGGCGGAACCTCTATACTGGGAAGACTTATAATTCGGTCGAAAACATCCGTCAATTCTTTGCTGGCGGCACGCCGCCTTCGGCTGCCGCGGGGGCTCCTCCCCTTCCGGCTGCCCCGAAAGCTGTCTCAAAGCCGGTAACGCCGATACGGAAGAAGACGCGATTGGGATCGACCATTGAACACGTCAAGTACGGCCGGGGCACCATCGTGCAGTTGGAAGGCTCGGGCGAAGACGCCAAGGTTACAGTGAGTTTCCCCGGATACGGGTTGAAGAAGCTGGTTGCGAAATACGCAGGAATCAAGATCGAATGAACACAAAGCACATCAAAGACAAAGTTGAACGCAAGAGTAAGAAGCGCGCCGCGCGCAAGGCCGCTCCGCCGATTTCGCCCCGCGCCGCCGACGTCGCGCGTGGCTCAGAGAAACGTAAAGTGAAGAAGATGGCCAAGGGCACCCGTAAGCGGTAAGGTCGCTCAGTGGGGCGGTCCCCCTGGACCGCAGCCGGCCCCTGGCCGGCTTGGGCGGCGCAGTTTTCATTAGGACGGCGAATCGCCCCCGGAATGCTCGGCTCATGTCGCTCTTCCGCACGAAGTCCATCGATGAGCTGATCGCGGCGAGCGCGGCCCCTTCGGCGCGCCTGCGGCGCAGTCTCGGCCTGGGGAGCCTGGTGGCGCTGGGCATCGGCTCCGTCATCGGCTCCGGCATTTTCACGCTTACGGGCACCGCGGCGGCGGGCCTCAAGTTCGATTTCAAGAGCGTCCTGAAGGCTCCGGTGCTCGACCTGATGCTCAATGGCCGCAACGCCTTGAGCCTCACCGGACGCCCCGGCGCGGGTCCGGCGATCTCGCTTTCCTTCGTTCTGGTGGCCATCGCCTGCGGCTTCGCGGCGCTGTGCTATGCCGAACTGGCGTCGATGATTCCCGTGGCCGGCAGCGCCTACACCTACGCCTACGCGACTCTGGGCGAAATCTTCGCCTGGATCATCGGCTGGGATCTGATTCTGGAATACGCCGTCGCCAACATGTCGGTCGCGGTGGGATTTTCGGCCTACCTCAACGATCTGCTGGATAACGCTTTCGGCTTCCATCTTCCCGCGGCTTTTCGAACCCGTTTTCGTCGGCGGGAAATGCACCGGCGCGATGGTTCAATGTTCCGGCGTTTGTCTTGATGATGGTGCTGAGCTGGCTTCTGGTGCGCGGCGTGCGCGAGAGCGCCGGAGCCAATAACGCGATGGTGCTGATCAAGATCGCCGCCATTCTGATCTTCATCTTCGGCGCCGCGCGAGCCGTGAACACCGCCAACTGGCATCCCTTCATGCCCAACGGCATTTCCGGCGTGCTGACCGGCGGCGCCATCGTGTTCTTCACCTATATCGGCTTCGACTCGGTCTCGACCGCGGCCGAGGAGTGCCGCAATCCGCAGCGCGACATGCCCATCGGGATCATGCTCACGCTGGTCGTCTGCACGATGCTCTACGCCGGCGTGTCCCTGGTGCTGACCGGCATCGCCCACTGGGACACGCTGAACAACGACGCGCCGGTGGCCAACGCTCTTGAAGGCTCTGGGGTACAACCGCCTTCGTTTTATCGTGACGGTCGGCGCGCTTGCTGGGCATGATCTCGCTCACTGCTGGTGGGCCAGTACGGGCAGGCGCGGATCTGGTTCGCCATGTCGCGCGACCGGCCTGCTGCCGCGCTCTGTTTTCCCGAGTCCATCCGCGCTACCAGACGCCGTACATGAGCACCTGGATCGCCGGATTCGTCGTGGGCATTCCGGCGGGCATCTGGGACATCGGCACCTTCGGCGATCTGACCAATATCGGGACGCTGTTCGCGTTCATCGTCGTTTCGGCCGGAGTGATTATTCTGCGCCGCACCAACCCGGACCGCCCGCGCAGCTTCCGCGTGCCGTGGGTCCCGCTGCTGCCGATGATCTCGATCGCATGCTGCCTGGTGCTGATGCTGAGCCTGCCGCTCGAAACCTGGATCCGCTTCTTCGTCTGGCTGGCGATCGGGCTGGTGATCTATTTCTGCTACGGGCAGAAGCGGACGCTGGCGTAAGACGGTACGATTGAGAGGAGGGTAAGAAGATGGAACTGGCGATTCGGATACAGGTCGAGGAGTTGCCTGAGGGCCCCTTTCTTGCGACCTCGGACGAACTTCCCGGCCTGGTTGCCCAGGGGCGAACCGTCGCTGAGGCACTGGACATCGCCCGCGACGTCGCCCGGAAACTGATCGAAGCTCGGCGTGAGCGCGACGGCGTTCCGAACCTTCCGACTACCAACGACCGCCGAGACTACACCATCGTAATCGCCGCGTGAATGGGCCGCCTCGCGGGATTCCGATACAGAGAAGTCGTTCGGAAGCTGAAGGCGTGTGGCTTCGAATTCGATCGCCAAGCTGCTGGTAGCCATGAAATCTGGTTCAATCCAGGCACGAAGCGCTATACAACCATACCCAATCATCCGGGCGACATGCCCGAGGGAACGCTCAGAGCGATCCTGAAGCAGGCGGAAATCGATCCGGATGATTTCCTGGGAGCATGAGCTCCACTTGTGGAAGGTGATTATTTCCGCGACGGGCAGAAGCGGATGTTGACGTAAGGGAGCATCTTCCACAGCGCCTCCCCAAGGGTCTTCGCGCAACACGTCTCGGAGCGTGGAATGCTAAATTGGGGGTTAAATGGGAGCATCCGTAATAGCGATTTTTCTTACCGCCTGGATGCAGGCGGGCGGCTTCGCTCAGCAGCAGGCGGGCATTCCGGCTGGAGCAGGGCCGATCGACACATCTCTTTGCGAGATTGTGAGGGCCCCGCTATCGTTCCATCGCAAGCTGGTGCGAATCAGTTCGTACGCTCAAGGAATGGGCTTCGATTCACCTCCGACGCTATATGACCCGGCGTGTACTACCCCCGTGCATCCGGACCTGCCGCTGGTCACAGACGACTATCAAATGCGGAGATTGCAGGGATGTTTCGACGTCCCGTTCGCCGTGCCTGGGCGAAGCAACCCCGTATGGTGTCTATCGATAAAGGTCACATTCGTCGGAGAAGTCGACTATTTCCTGACGACCGACGGGGAGAACCAGATCCGCTTGAAGCTTCACGAGGTTTCTGACCTCGCTATCAGGCTGTCCGGGAGGCGCTGACTGAGCCGGTTCCTGCTTCGAGGCAACAAATCTCCATCGCAGACGATGGCCGATGAGGAGCGGAGAATTCAGGTCCGGTCTGTGAAGAAGGCGGACGCGGGAAGCAGTCACGGGATTTTTTCGACTTCATTTCTGGCGCTGCATCAACACTTTCCCGATTTCGCTCCTCGGTCATCGCTTGCCCCATCCCCCATAGTTGAAGCGTGAGAGGCCGGCGCTTTCCATTCGCGAACCGGTTCACCGGAGTGCAGTAGAGTCTTCGAAGCCACGCTGCACAAACGTTAAAACGAATGGACGGCCCATGACGAGCATGGGACGCTGGCTGTCCTGCGTTGAGAGGCAGCCCCATGGTCCGGGGAATGTGGCCAAGAAGGTCTGGATCTTCGCTCGCGGTGGTGGCCGGCGCCGGCCACTGCCCACAACTTAATTCTCGCGGAACCCACGAAAGTTTACGGAGGATCGCCGCGATCGCTCTCTTCTCGAAGCGTGTGAGCCACCTTCGGCACGTTAACCTGAACCAGCATTTCCTCGATTTCTTTCGGGCTCAACGGCGCCCCCAGGCCGCGGACAAATGCCTTCGTGTAACTACGCGGCGGGAGGGGGACGCGGTGAACGGACCGGAAGAAGTTGGAAGATCTGCGGCCTGCGGGTTCCTGGTCGTCTATCGATCGCGGCGCTGACCAGAGCGGCAGCGATCCCCAATTGAATCAAGGTAACCGGATGAAACCAGACAACCGGGATCAAAGCCGCAAACAGAATGAGCGCGATGCAGAAGTGGAGGATCGGTTTGGCCCGCAG
>CAVXWB010000175.1:0-16128 GCA_963765185.1 Bryobacterales bacterium | reverse complement strand
GAGGTTATTGGTCTCCCGGCCGATTGCCGTCGAGGGCGATGGTCAGGCTGATCTCCCGGTGATCGCGCAGAGCGGTCAGCGTGGCGGATTGCCCGCGGCCGGCCCGGATGCGTCCGAAAACATCCGCCGGCGTGGTCACCTTGGCGTCGCCCACGCGTGTAATCACGTCTCCCGCCTTGAGCCCCGCGCGTTCCGCCACCGAGTTGCGCATGACGGAGCGCACCAGCACACCGTCCTTCACGCCGAAGTAGTCCGCCAGTTGGCCCTCCAGCGACTCCAGTTCCGCGCCCAGCACGCTGCTTCCCCAGCTCATCCGGTTCAGCGGAACGTCGGGCAGGAGATTCGGGAACGGCTGCCCGTGCAACGCCGGCACAAGCCCGGCTTGGATCGCCAGGGGCGGGCGCGGGACCAGCTTGGACACGATGGTTTGCACAGCGCCATTGCGGTAGATTTGCAGTTTCGCTTCTCTTCCGACGGGGGTCTCGCGCACCATCCGCGCGAATTGTTCCCGTCCCTCCACGTGCTGTCCGTCGTACTGCATGATCACGTCGCCCACCTTGATGCCGGCCGCCGCCGCGGGACTGTTCGGATCCAGCAGCGTGACCTCGACGCCGCCTTCCTCGGGAAGTTTCAGGGCCTTGGCCCGCTCCGCGCTGACATCCTGACAGGCCACGCCCAGGTAGCCCCCGACGTTGACCACCCGAATCAATTGGAGCGGCTGGCCTTGCGCAACCCGCGCGCCCAATCCAATGCCCAATTCAATAAGAGCGATAAAGATAAAATTTCGAACCTGCATTTCTCGTGTTGCCCTATTTCGCCTTCTTAAGATAAATGATGCCGCTGCCGCTCAGCAGCAGCACCGGACCTCCGCCATGAATGGCTCCCTCGGCCACAGGCGGGCGCGCGAAGCTCATGGATCTGGTGAGCACTTCCGAAAAATCGGAGACAATTCGCGGAATTCCGCCCATTTCATTGGTGGCCATTACCGACACCGCTACATTGGACGGAATCATCACGGTAATGTCACCCGAAGCCGCGGCCAGCGAGGAATCCCGAAGTCTGGCTCCGGCCAGCAGCTCCGCCAGGATGCTGCCGATGGCGGCCGAGACGCTCAGCGCGCCGGCCGCGTCCGTCAAATGTACCGGACCGGAAGCAGACTCCGCGTGCACGCCCGCGGCCGAGCCGACGCGAATCGCGCCGCCGCGCGTATCGGCGATCACCTCGCCGCCAGCTTGCCCCACCTGAATCGCGCCTTCCATCGAATGCGCCTCGACGCCCTGGCCGGCGCGCCCCACGGTGATATTGCCTCCGCCGCTCGAGAGCCAAACCAGTCCCCGCGCCTGCTGCACCACGATCTCGCCGCCGAAGGTCCGGCAGTTGACCTCCCCGCCCGCGTCCGCCACCGTAATCGAGCCTGCGCCGGTATAGCATTGGACGCTGCCGCCTACCCTGCCCAAACGAATATGGCCTCCTCCGGTATTGGCCATGATCGAGCCGCCGATATTGTCGGCTTGAATATCGCCGGCCGGCGTGCGCGCCTGAATGCTGCCGGCGAAATCGTGGACCTCGATGTCGCCTTCCCGCAAGATTTCCAGGCTCGCCGAATGGACCTGCCGGGGAACATACAGTTCGAGCGTGGCGGATTCCAATCCTTGAGCGGTGATCAGCGTCACGCCGGGGGAGGACGCCATTGAGGCGGAGCCGGTCAGCTTGCGCGCCGCCTCTTCTTCGGTTCTGGCTCGCGTTGTGCGCTGAGTCAGCCGGAAGGTAATGCGGCTGTCGCGGCTATCGGGCGATCCGCGCAGCACCACGTGCACCTGCGAGGACACCTGCAGGCGTGCCGCGGGCGCGGCCTCTGCAGTGGTGTCCTGCGACCGCACCCAGGAGCCATCCGGAAGCCGCCGGATTTCCGATGGCTTGACGTCAGGCTTGACGCCCTGCGCCGCCAGGCTGACGGCGATCCCCAACATGCAACTGAAACAGCGAATCATCTTCCTTTAATAAATTTCGGCCGAGGCGTTGATGGCCTCCAGCACTCGCTGGCCGCGCTGCCGCACGCTGGCGTTGCTCTCGCGCAGCATCAGCTCCTGCAACGTTCCGATCATGGCGCGGTCGATGTTGGGGGAGGCAGGATCGTCCGGTGCGGGAACCAGCATGTCGATGGCTTGCTTCCGCACGCCCGGATTGGTGTCGTTCAGGAGCGCCCGTGAGAGTGCGCGGCGCACCTCGGGATCGGTGGCGAAGGACTTCAGGCCCTCCATCGCCTTCAGGCGGACGCCGTCGTTCTGGTCGTGTCCCACCAAATACACCAGCGCGCCGCGGATGTCGGCCGATTGCGCGCGCCGGCTCAATAAGGACGCGCTGTCCTCGCGCAGTCCCGGATTGCTGGGATCGCGCACGGCTTCGAGCAGCAGGGTCCGGATGCGCTGGTCGTCCAGGTTGCCGGAGATGGTCTTCTGCCGGGTCTCGTCCACCAGGATTCGCACGCTGCCGTCGCTCTCGGTCTCGACGTCGCTGACCCGCGCCATGCCTGCCTGTGACGCGCCGGCGAGGAGACTCTCACTGAATCCCCCGCTTAACGCCTGGCTTAAGAGCGGCGTCAATCTCGCGCCCAGGAACCCGAGCGCCACCAGCGCCACGGCTCCCACGGGCCGCAGCAGCGACGCTCCGCTCAGCATGTTGACGAACGAATCCCACCATCCGGCCTGAGCCGGCCGCGCAGCCTGTTCGTGCCGCACCCCGGCCGCCAGTTCCATCCGGCATTCCCGCAGCAGCGAAGCCGCCGGCTCCACCGCGACTCCGTCGAAGGCCGCGTGCAGCGATTTTTCGCGCTCCAACGCGGCCCGGCAGTCCGCGCAGCCGTCCAGGTGCACGTCCACCCGTTCTTCCTCGTCGAAAGAAAGCTCCCCGTACAGCAGCAACGCGAACAGCATTCGCGCGTCCGCGCAATTGAGCGCTTGATTCATACTCATACGAAATCTCCCAAAGCGGCTCGCATCTTCTGCGTCGCCCGGAACAGGCAGTTCTTGGCCGCTTCCTCGGTGGTTCCCAAAATTTCTCCGATGCGCCGCAGGCGCAGTCCCTGATAATGTCTGAGCTCGAACACCATCCGCTCGCGCGGCGTCAGGCCTTCCAGAACCTGGCGGATGCGGGTGCGAAGCTGGCCGCTGAACAGGTGCCTTTGCGGATCCCCGTCCACGCGCTCCTCCGCAATCGAGTCCATGCGGTCCAGCGGGCCATCCGCCGCCGTCAGCACCGGCGGCTCCTCTTTGCGCACCTTGCGCTTGCGCATCTGGTCCAGGCACAAATTGGTTACGATGCGGTACAGCCAGGTGTGGAAGCTACAGTCGAAGCGGAAGTTGTTCAGATTGCGGAACACCCTCAAAAACGCCTCCTGATACACGTCGCGCGCATCTTCGGGCGAGCGCAACAGGTTCATCGCCAGCCGGAGCACACTCTGGTCGTAGACGCGCACGAGCTGCTCGAAGGCGTCGTGATCGCCCTGCTGCGCAGCCCGAATCAGCGCCGATTCGTCAATCTGTAAGCCCGAATTGAGGGCCACGGCACTCCGTTGCAACATCTCCTTTGACGCTACCACTTCGGAAAGGTCACGCCGCCGGCTCAGGCGAAGCAATCCGGAGCCAAAACTGGTGTACTATTTGAATGTGTACAGGGGGATTTACTGCCATGCCGAGAGTAGCGGTTGAAGACAACAGCCGGATGTCCTTGCGGATTCGGGCTGAGGAAAAAGCGCTGCTCTTGCGCGCTGTGGCGCTGAACCACACCGACTTGACGGATTTTGTCGTTCGTCACGCCTTACTTGCCGCCAAGGCAGTGATCGAAGAGGCGGATCACGTGCAACTTTCGGAGAGGGATAGCTTGCGGGTTCTGGATCTGCTGGAGAATCCGCCCGCGCCGAACGCAAAACTGCGCGCGGCCGCTCGGGCGATGCCCAAGCGGCCATCGTCGTGACGGCCTGGCACGAAGAGGCGATCAATAAGAAAC
This sequence comes from Bryobacterales bacterium, assembly GCA_963765185.1. Classification (GTDB taxonomy): domain Bacteria; phylum Acidobacteriota; class Terriglobia; order Bryobacterales; family Bryobacteraceae; genus Palsa-187. Next base: position 12,123 of record CAVXWB010000175.1, on the reverse strand, counting down.
ACGATCGGGAAGCGTTCGACTGCGGCGAAGAAGCGCTGAATCAATTCTTGCGCCGCTACGCCCGCAAGAGCCATGAGCTGGGCGGCGCGAAAACATTCCTTGCGATTGCCGACGCCGATAACAAACGCATTCTCGGCTTCTACAGCCTGAGCCCCGCATCGGTCGAGTATGCCCGCACGCCGGAGATCATTCGTCGAGGGCTGGCTCGCCATGACGTGCCCGGCTTCCGTTTGGCGCGCCTGGCTGTAGACCGCAGGCTGCAAGGGCAGGGAATCGGCGGGCAGCTTCTGCTTGCGGCGGGCAGGCGCTGCCTTCTGGCTGCGGCGGAGGTTGGCGGCGTCGCTCTGGTCATCGACGCCAAGAACGAAAAAGTTGGATGGTACGCGAGCTATGGCGCGGTGCCGCTGCTGGACGCGCCTCTATCTCTGCTTCTGCCGCTTGCGACAATCGAGGCGGCGCTCAAGAAGGCCGGGAAATACTGAAGGAGACGCAGGGGTGACGAGTCAAAAGCGGGCGGTGGTACGAGGAAGCGGCAACGTGTTCCGCGATTCCGGGCCGGCCACGGCACTCCGTTGCAACATCTCCTTTGACGCTACTGGAGCAAGGCGTTACTGGAGCAAGGCGTTGAACTCTAGCACCTGGTGCCATAGAATGGGTTTTGGCGCTCCGTGTGCGAATCTTCAAATCAAGATGGTTTCAGCGCTTCACCCTGAAGGAAAGGATCACGGATGCGGCCTTGCGGGAGGCTGCTGCTCGGGCCGCAAAGAGCCAGATCGACGCCGACCTTGGCGGTGAGGTCATCAAACAGCGGATCGCCAGGCCGGGGCAGGGGAGATCGAGCAGGGGAGATCGAAGGGTTACCGGGCCATCATCTTCTTCCGGCGCGCGACCTCACCTGGAACGGGCAAGGCATTTTTCGTGTACGGCTTCGCCAAAAGCCAGCGGGCGAACATCGATGAGGATGAGGAGAAACAGTTCAAGGAAGCCGCGAAGCACGTCCTGGCGTTGACGGAGAAACAACTCGCGGAATTGCTGAAGAGAGGAGATTTCGTGGAGGTGAAAAGCGATGAGTAAGAAGTATCGAAGCGATGCGATGGCGGCTATCCATGAAACCATGGAGGCCTTGCACGATGCTGGAGCCGTCGACAAGCAAACGATGCGGCGTTTCGATGATGCCTGCCTCACGCCGATCCGGCCATTGAAGCCCAAGGAGATCAAGGCAATCCGGGAGAGAGAACACGTCAGCCAATCCGTCTTCGCAAACTATCTGAACGTCACCAGCAGTCTTGTCAGCAAGTGGGAACGCGGCGAAAAGCGGCCTTCCGGGGCCTCGCTTAAGCTGCTATCGCTGGTGGAGAAGAATGGGCTTGCGGCCGTGGCATAGTCCCGGCTGAACACCGATGAACGCGAGCGATCCCCATCCCCGGCACCCGCTATAATTGGAAGTTCAGTCCCACCCTTCGCGGCTGAGAGCCGCACAGGCGAATCGAAAATGAAGCTTCTCAGGACACCTTTATCAGCACTTGCATACATGGCTCTGGCTGCTCTCCAGGTCCGGGGTCAGTATCCGCCCCCGCCCTCGCAGCGGCCCGTGGTTCCTACCGGAGGAATCCATTTTTCCGAGAACGGCCAGTTTAACGGGAGCGTGGCCAGCGGCACAGCCAGCGCCGCGCCCCTGAAGCTGACCCTTCAGGATGCCATCGACCGCGGCCTCAAGACCAATCTGGGGCTGCTGGTGCGCGGTTCGGAAACCAGTGCGGCGCGGGCGGAGCGGCTGAGCACCTTAAGCGCCCTGCTTCCCAACGTCAGCGCCGCCGTTGCCGAAAACGAGACGCAGATCAGCCTGGCGGTTTACGGCTTCCACTTCGCCGGGGTTCCATCCATCGTCGGCCCGTTCTCCTTCACCGATGCCCGCGCCTTCGCCAACGTGCCGGTGTTCGATTGGACCGCGTTCAAGAACCTCAAGGCCTCGGCCGAGAACGCCCGCGCCGCGCAGCTGTCGCAAGAGGACGGCCGCGACCTGGTGGTTCAAGCGGTGGCCTCCGGCTACCTCACCATCCTGGCCGACTTGGGCCGCATTGAGGTGACACGGATGCAGATCGACACCGCCAATACTCTGACCATAGGGGCCACGGACCTGCACCAGGCCGGCGTGTTGCCGGCCATCGACGAGCTGCGCGCGCGGTTCGAATTGAAGACCCAGCAGCAGCGGTTGCTGATTCTCGAAAATCAGGTGGCCAAGGATAAATTGACGCTGGCGCGCGCCATCGGATTGCCTTCCGGCCAGGACTTCGACACTGCCGATCAAGCCCCCTACAGACCGATTGAAAATTTAGATACCGCCAATCTGCTCAGCCGGGCCTACGAGGCTCGCGCGGATTATCGCAGCGGAGAAGCGCAGCTGCGCGCCGCCGAGATCGCCCGCCAGGCCAGCGGCGCGGAACGCCTTCCCACCGGGTTCCTGAGCGCCAATTACGGCGATATCGGGCCCACGCTGGCGCAATCCCACGGCACCTTCACCGTGACCGGAACGGTCAGCGTCAATGTGTTCGACGGCGGGCGTATCCGCTCCGACCAGGCCGCGGCGGACGCGGAAATCGAACGGCGCCGCAATGAGCTGGCGGACCTGCACGGCAAGATCGACTTCGAGGTGCGCGCCGCTCTGCTCGATCTGAGCACGGCTGCCGATCAAGTGAGCCTGGCGCGCGACAATGTGGATCTGGCCAACCAGACTTTGCAGCAGTCGCGGGACCGCCTGGCCGCCGGCGTCACCGACAATCTGGAGGTGGTGCAGGCGCAGGAGGCCGTGGCCGCGGCGAATCAGGATCTGATCAACGGAATGTACCTGCACAATCTGGGGAAAGTTGCGCTGGCAAGAGCGGTGGGCTCGACCGAGACGTCGCTGCAGCAGTTTCTTGGCGGCGGCACAGGGCCGGAGCGGCCCTCGCCAAGTCCGGGAGCGGCCAATGGTGCGGCCGGGGCTGGTGCGGCCGCGGCAGGCTCCGTTGTGCCGCTTATATCAGCCGGCGGCACGGTTCCGGAGTCCTCGCCGGTCCCTGAAACATCAAATAATCCGGCCGCAACGAAGGGGGGAAACTGAGGGATGGCGGAGGTATCGGAAAAAGAAACGCGCGAGACGGCGGCGCCCAGCGGCGGCGGCCGGACGGCGCTCAAGTGGATTGCCACGCTGGTGGTGCTGGCGGCGCTAGGCGTGGGAGGCTATCTCCTCTGGCTGCGCCTCTCGGTGGTGGAATCCACCGACGACGCGCAGATCGACGGCACGATTGTTCCGGTAAGCTCGCGCATTTCCGGCAACGTGGTTGCGGTGGAGGCTAAGGACGAAAGCCACGTGAACGCGGGCGACGTTCTGGTGGAGCTGGACAAGAAAGATCTGGAAGTGGCGCTGGCCAAGGCGCAAGCCGATCTGGCCGACGCCGAAGCCACGCTCGACAGCGCGCGCAGCGAGGTTCCCGCGGCCACGGTTTCCAGCGCCAGCACGCTCAACGGAGCGCATTCCTCGCGCGATAATGCAACCGTTGCGGTGAGCTACGCCGAGCAACAGCTGGGCGCGGCGCAATCCCGGCTGATCGTGGCGCAGGCGAATGTGCGCGTGGCGCAGGCCAATCGCAACAAAGCCGCGCAGGATATCGAGCGTTATCGCGGCCTGGTCGCCAAAGACGAGATCTCGCATCAGACCTTCGATCAAGCCGTTTCCGCCGAGCAGGCCGCCAGCGCCACCGTGGAAGCGCAGCAAGCCGCCGTGACGGAGGCCCAGCAGAATGTCTCCGCCGCCGAAAAATCGGTGGAGCAGGCCCGCGCCCGTCTGCGCGAGGCGGATTCCCAGGTGGAGGCCGCGGCCGCGGGCCCATCGCAGGTCAAGGGCAGCCAGGCGCGCGCGGAAGCTGCTCTGGCTCGCGTGGCGCAGAAGCGGGCGGAGGTGGACCAGGCCAAGCTGGACCTGAGCTACGCGACCATCACCGCTTCGGTCAGCGGCATCATCGGCAGAAAAGCGGTCGACCCTGGGCAGAACATCGCGGCCGGCCAGCAGTTGATGTCGGTCGTGGCCCTGGATGACGTGTGGGTCGCCGCTAATTTCAAAGAGACCCAGTTGAAGGATATGCGCATAGGCCAGAAGGTGACCTTCGATCTGGACGCCAACGGCCGCACATACACCGGCAAGGTGGAACGCATCGCCGGCGCCAGCGGAGCCAAGTTCAGTCTGCTTGCCTCCCGAAAACGCCACCGGAAATTTTGTCCGCGTAGTGCAAAGAATTCCCGTGCGCATTTCCATCGATCCCGGCCAAAATGACGATCACGCGCTTCGTCCCGGTATGTCCGTAACCCCTAAAGTACAGATACACTAGGCCCTACATCGGGTTTATAAAGAGAATGAATTGGACGCCCTGCGTTCCTCCGGGTATTCTGGGAATGCAGACGGGCGCTGATTCGTTGAGATGTTCATCGCTCTCTGGCTAAGCTAGCCCGCAAAGGGTGCGTTGGCACTCCGTTTTGCGGGCTGTTGTTTAGAAGTTAAACCCCGTCGTTGGTTCCTTTCCGTCTCTTAGCCGGCACTTCGATGTGCGGCTTCCAAAACAGATTCCTGCGGATCCAGTTAATGCGATCACAAGCAGCGAAATCCATTCAGGAGGACGTGTCTCTATGCGACGGTTTGCCGTTCTTTTTGCCGTACTGTATCTCGCCGGGGCCTCTTTATGGGGTCAGATGCCCAAGCCTGCTTCGCTCGGAGCGCTGCCTAGCGCCAGAGGATTCTCCGCAAACGTTTGCGAACAACGAAATCTTCTACAACAACCCGCGCGGACTGGCCCCGCAAGCTCCGGAAACATCCGGCGCGGCCCCGGCCGGGACTGTGTCGGTGGAGCAGCTGCAGCATCCTCTATCGCGCAAAGGCGCGAGCCTGATTCGGCGGGCTCAGAACTTCGCCGCTACGGGCGACCACGACAAGGCCATCGCGGAACTGCGGTTGGCTCTGAAGGAACGCTCCGCGATTCCTTACGCGCACAGCCTGCTGGGCTCCGAGTATCTGAAAATCAACCAGGTCCCGGAAGCGATTGAGGCGTTGGAGCAGGCCGTCAAGCTGATGCCGCGCAGCGCCGTCAACCACTCCAACCTGGGCTACGCGCTGTTCCTGCTGGGCGACATCGAGCGCGCCGCGCGGGAAGTCCGCCAGGCGCTGGAGCTCGACCGCAACAATGAGAAAACCCGCCATGTGCTCAGCCTCATTGTTCACGCCGGCGGAAACGGCCAATAGGCTTACTCACTGAGCCTCACGGGGGCTCACTGGCACACCGATCTGTTATGATGATGTCCAGGAGGGCACAAGATGGGTACGCTTGGCGTACCGGAAATGATGGTCATCTTTCTGCTTGCCCTCGTTCTGTTTGGGCCGAAGAAGCTTCCAGAACTGGGGCGGACGATCGGGAAGGCTTTGACCGAGTTCCGCCGCGCTCGAGCGATTTGAAGTCGTCGTTCGAGCGCGAAATGCAGACCCTGGAGCGGGAGAGCGATTCGCTGAAAGATGCGACGCACAGCACGGTCACCGACCTTGCCAAGCATCTGGATCTACGATCCGTACGATGAGGACGCGTTATAATCCACGACGCCGGCAGTGATTGAAGCCCCCGCCGCCACCAATCCCTTCCACGGTAGGCGCTTCTGAAGTATCGGGCGCCGAATCACATGGGACCAACCGAAACCGCGGTACCGCGGCCTAGCAGCGCTGCCGCCGGTCGAAGGACACGGTCCCCCGCTCGGAATCCACCGAGCCGGCCCAGCAACAAAGTTAGTCAGACGGCAAGAAGTAGAAGTGCAAGTGTTGAGATGAACGAAGGAAACGGCGGAGAACTGCCTCCGGATCAGACCGATTCGTTTCGCGACGACCCTCACGCGCCGCCGCCGGCGGAGATCATTGCTCCGCCGGCGCTGGCGATTGGGGGCGGCGGTTCGCGCAGCGCCTCCTCCGCCTCCTCCGCCGGATGACGACGAGGACGACGGCGAAGATCGTGGCATGCTGCGCATGTCCTTCCTGGAGCATCTGGAAGAGCTGCGCACGCGCATCATCCGGGCGCTTGTACGGCTTCGGCGTCGTCTTCCTGGTTGCGTCTTCTTTAGCAACCAGCTGTTCAACATCATCATGAGCGCCGGGCCGCGCCGCGATGAAGGCCACCGGAATCCCGGGCGCGGGCTTCATCGCCATCGATCCGATGGAGCAGTTCCAGATCATCTGGGTCTGGACGCCCGTGGTGGCGTCGCTGTTCCTGGGCTCGCCGTGGATTTTGTACCAGGTGTGGGCGTTCATCTCGCCCGGGTCTGTACCAGAAGGAGAAGAAGTGGGCCGTCCCGTTCGTTCTCGGCACCGCGGGCCTGTTCATCCTGGGCGGATGTTTCGGCTACTTCGTCGCCTTCCGCTACGGCATGGCGTTCCTGTTCGGGCTGGGCAAAGACGTCGACGTGCTCCCGCTGATCACCATCGAGAATTACTTCGACAAGTTCGTCGACGTGATGCTGGGCATCGGCCTGGTGTTTGAGCTGCCGATCCTGCTGTTCATGCTGACCCTGCTGCGCGTGGTTTCGCCCAGCTTCCTGCTGAATCATTCGCGCTACGCGATTCTGGCGATCGTGATCATGGCGGCGATCGTGACGCCCACGCCGGACGTCTTCAACCTGATGCTGTTCGCGGTGCCGATGTGCATGCTGTTCTTCCTCGGCATCTTCCTGAGCTACCTGCTGGTGCTCAAGCGCGAGAAGCAGCGATTCCCGTGGAAGCCGTTCCTTCTGTGGCTGGGTATCGCCCTGGGGCGATTCGCCTCGGTGGTCGCGGTTATGGTGGTTGCGTATCACTTCCACGTGACCTGGCGCTGGCCGTTTATCGTCAGGTAACTCTCCCCTCGTAGGCGCTTCTGAAGCCGCGGGCCGTGATCGGAGATCACAACCATTTGACGTGGCGTTGGCCGTTCGTCGTCAGGTCGTAGCTTAAGCTTCCCTGTAATGCAGCGATGGATCGTCCAGTACTTTCTTCAGGCGAGGTCCCTCTAGCGCGCCGGACTCGATATCGATATGCCAATCCTCCGTCAAAAGTAGCGAGTGATTCAAATCGTAATAGGCGATGTGCAGCGCCGGGCCGTTGAAGGAAAGGTTCGCGTGCCCGTTGTAGCCCACATCCACTTCCTCGTCGTTGGGATAACGTCTGTTATCCCATGCCAGCCATCTGCAATCCAGAATGTCCGGAGCCGCACCGCGTGCCACCGGCATGCCGCCGTGGCCCACGCATCGCCCGTGCGCGTCGATGCCGTCCCTGACGCGGAACTTCTCATAAAGGGCCAGCCTGTGCTCGTGGCCCCAAAACCAAATCACCGGCCGGTGAATCAGCTTCGCCAATTGCTTCGCCGGAATTTGATACCAGCCCTCAAACGCGGAGTGGGGCCCGTGATGCGACAGCAAAATCAATCCGCGTTTGTCTCCGTCCGGATTCACGGAGGACTTCAGCCAGGCGATCAGGGGCTCGGGAAGAGTGCACGCCGGCTTGAGCGACGCCGTCTTGCGAAGCCATTCGCTCCGCTGCAGCACAGGTAGTTTATCCCATTCAAAACGAGTAGAATTGTAGCCGGTGTCCAGTCCAATGATGCGCCAATGCTTATTTTCGAGGCAAAAGAAGCTGGCCCACTGTCCCGCTCCCCATTCGCTGCCAGGTTCTTTCAATCCCATCCTCGGCAGGACCATTCGCCAATAGCCGTTTCCGTCAGCGTACATTTCGTGATTGCCATTGAGTGCGAAGCTGCCTTTCGCGCCCATCGGCCACTTTACCGGTGCATAGGGACTCGTTTTCTCCCCAAGGAAGTTTTCCCGCACCTCATTGGGGTCGCCCACGTAATACACGTCTCCCAGGTGGATCGTGAAATCCGGATCGGATTTTTCCATTGCTGCCGCGACGATTCTCGCTTCATCCGTTCCTGTGCTCCAATCGCCTACTATGCCGATCTTCACGCGGTCATCGATGGAATAAATACCGGTTCCCTTTCCGTGCGTGGTGTAATCTCTGAAGCGCATGCTTCTTATGAAACCAGTATTTTGCAATCTGCGGTATCCACTTGAAAAGCCTGCTGGGAAGGAAAGCCGCGATGGGATCATACGTCGCGGTTGAATACCCAGCCAGCGCAGCGTGGAAATGAGCTGAGATTCTAGAATGCACGAGCCCTGTAAAATTTCCGAGGTCCTTGCCGGAGCCGGTTTCGTCGGGCGTCCCGTGTGGGCGCTTGGCGCTCTTCTTGGACTTACCACGCAGCTTAGCCGAGACGTCCATTTTTGCTTTCGAAGCGCCAGTCATTGTATACCTGACTTGCCGCCGGTCGAGTTTTTCGGGTAAGCCTTGGCTCGCGGGCCATGTCCGAGGTTTTCTCCAAGATGGAATCGGCGCGTCCGGATCCATTTGAAGCCGCCCAGTTGGCTCATGGTGATCGGAACTCGATTACGTCTCGCGGAGCGGCGAACCGCCCGCCAACGGAGCCGCGTGCTCGCCGGGGGACGGCCGGGGCGCGCCTCCGTTACCCGCCCCGACCCACAGCTCCACCGGTGCTACGCGACCTTCGCGGTCGCGGGATAGTCCGCGGTGGCTTCGCCAGACGACGAGATATCCTGGGCGCCCGTGTGCTTCAACAAATCTTTGGCCCGCGTTATCTGCTCTGACGTGTTGCAGTGCACCGACAGAAGAACGCCGCCTGCTTTGATGTGTCCTTCATAGCGCTTGGCTTCATACTCGGGGATACCCATTCCCACGAGGGCGCCAATCAGACCTCCGACGGCGCCGCCGACTCCGAGCCCGGCAAGAGCGCCCATGATCGGGCCGGCCGCGATAAACGGACCGACCCCCGGAATCGCAAGAGCGCCGATCCCGGCCAGCAGGCCCAGCGTTCCGCCGATCACGCCGCCCGTCGTAACGCCGGCGGCGGTACCTTCCGGAGCTTTTGTGTTCTTCTCGTGGGCAAAGTCTTTCGATCCCTGGTTGTCCTGGAGCAGAACCGAGATGTCGTCATTGGAGAAACCTTCCTCCCGGAGGCGGACGACGACGCGTTCCGCCTGATTTGCGTTGTGGTAGATACCAAACACCGCTGTCTTTTTTCCTGCCATGATAAATCTCCTTTCGATTGTGAACGAACGTGGAACTTCGGGTGAGGCCTTACGGCTTCACTGACATTTGGTTAACGACTTTATCCGGGCTGCCAGCCCCTTCGGTAGCCATTGCCATGATCGACGTCACCTCATCGTCAGAGCGCACCGGGCCTTTTAAAGTCACGGTGCCGTTTTGACTGATGATTTTGACGTTATGAGCGTAGCTGGAGAGATTCTTGTCGGCAATGACGGCCTTGCGGATCTTCGCGGTCAAAGCGCGATCGGAGGCATTCATCTTTTGTTGGTCCGCGGTTGCTTCCCCCGGATTCTGATCGCGCTTGTTGACAGCCGTATTGTCAGGTTTCGTTTGAGGGTCCGTCGATTGGGCGTAGACCGGGCCTACCAAAGATGCGGACAACAGGGCAAATGTGAATATGTTGGCTTTTGTGGACTGGAACAGATGCATAACGCCTTACCCCAAGCATGTGGAGGCCCAGCCCGTCGAAGGACGCAAAACGGCTCCGCTGCATGCCGGGGAACAACCGCCGACCCGGTCAGTCAGAACAGAAACCGAAGTTTATTCCGCCGACAAAGCAAGTTCTGCACTATGGCGAGCGGAAGCGGCTGCGGTAGACCGAGGCACCCTGGAAGAGATCCCGCCATCATAATACAGTGAACGTGAGTGGTACGGAAATCGGAGGGATCTTCAAGAGTGGCGGCGCTTCGGTCTTGTCGGCTTCTCGCCGGAGGCGCCCGTTATGACCATTCACGGTCACTTGACCCCATTTCGTCGCGGTCTCTCGTCCCCCCACTGGCCCGGCCCGTGTGACCCGCAGAATCCTCGCCCACGGACAGGAACATAAGGTGCCAACGCCCGCGGGCCTTGTGGCCGGATACATTTGGCTTGGCGCGAGTACGGCGATGCCGATGTGAAGAGCTTCTTCGACGCTTGCACGCCCGTTGAGTTCACGCGGTCATCGATCGGATAAATACCAGCTCCTTCTCCGTGCCGGGGCAGGTCTCGCCGGGCATCTTGAAAGGAAAGGTTATGTAGATTTCTTAAAAAACCAGAGCCAGAAATATTGATCGCCGGCGCCGTAGGTGTAGCGCTGCTCAAAGCCGCAACGATCCGCCATGTCCTTGGCCTGCGCCTCGGAATACGGAACTCCCAGCCAGGTTTCCTCGGGTGAGGTGGGCGCGCGCAAATTGCCCTGCACCTGAAACTTGAACAACGCGCCGGGGCGCAGCAGGCGGCCTGCCTCGCGCACGTAATTCTCGATAATTTCGCGGCTGGGCACATGCTGGAACACGATGAAGGAGTATGCGAAATCGAATTCAAGCGGCGGGACCACGGTAAGGTCGAAGCCGTTGTTCTGATAGATATGCACGTGCGGCATGTCCGCGACGGCCAGACGGGCGCGCGCCACCATCTCTCCGCTGACATCCACCGCGTGGACTTCGCCGAAGATGCGTCCCAGCGCCCGCGTCACCCGCCCGGCTCCACAGCCGATTTCGAGCACGCGCATCCGGCGCGGGTCCTTGCCCTGATAGATGTTCTCGGTGTCGTTGAGAATATCGCCGGCGGCGGATTGCTTCGCCGGAGCGAAAAAACTCTTCGTCGCTCCATTCGGCCTGACCGGTGGCGACGTAATGGCGAGCGTTCTCTTTGGCGCGCTGGTCCCAGTCGCGGCGCATGTTCTCCAGTTGCTGGTTGAGGTTGATAGGCTCCGCCATGTACGGATATTTGGTGGACGACGTGGGACTCGAACCCACGACCCCGGCGATGCGAACGCCGTGCTCTCCCAACTGAGCTAGTCGCCCATCCGATGAGACTACCAGCTTAGGATATCACGGCCTCTCGCGCATTCACGCGCTTTCGCCGCCGGCCGCGAGACTTCTCAGTTTTGCCGCCAGGGTGGTCCGCTTCAATCCCAGCATGCTGGCCGCGGCGCTCTTGTTTCCGTGGGTCTTGCGCAACATGTCTTCGATAATCTGGCGTTCAATCCTTCCGATGGTCTGCTCGAAATCGAGCCCGGACGCGGGAACGGAAATGGAGGCGCTGGAGGGATCCTGCCGGAACCGCCAGCGCCACTTCCGCGCCGGAAGGGAAATCGGAAGGCTCGAGCACATCCCGTCCGCCGCTCAGCGCCACCGCCATCTCCACGGCGTTTTCGAGCTGTCTCACGTTTCCGGGCCAGGGCCGGGTTTGCAGGTGCTCCAGCGTCTCCTGCGCCAGCTCCGGTTCGGGAATCTCCTCCACGCGGCAAATCTTTTCGAGGAAATGCCGCGCCAGCAGCGGAATATCCTCGGGGCGTTCGCGCAGAGGCGGCGTCGAGATCGGCACCACGTTGAGCCGGTAATACAGATCCTCGCGGAACTTGCCGCGGCGCACATGCTCGGCCAGGTTGACGTTGGTGGCCGCGATCAGGCGCACGTCCACGTGCACCGTCTCGGAGCTGCCGATGCGCTGGAACTCGCGCTCCTGCAGTACCCGCAGAAGCTTGATTTGCAGGTCCAGAGGCAGATCGCCCACCTCGTCCAGAAACAATGTGCCGCGGTGAGCCTGCTCGAAACGTCCAATGCGTTGTTGAATCGCGCCGGTGAAGGCGCCCTTGATATGGCCGAACAGCTCAGCCTCGATCAGATTTTCGGGCAGGGCGTTGCAATTCACCGCCACCATGGGCAGGTGCGCGCGCGGGCTGGCCAGGTGCAGAGCCCGAGCCACCACTTCCTTGCCTGTGCCGGTTTCGCCGGTAATCAGCACCGTGGCGCGGCGCATGCCCACCAGGCGGATCACCTCGATGGTCCGCTCCATGGCCGGGCTGGAGCCGATGATCAGCCTGCGCCATTTTTCTTCGGCGCCGGCTCTGCCTCCCACGGCGGCCACGGAAGCTCTCATGTACGTCTATCGTCAGCGCGCGCGGCTGCATTATTCGGGATTGGGCCTACCCCGCCGTACTGCCCTGAAGAGTACACCGCACAGCGACCTGCGAGCTGCAG
>CAVXWB010000174.1:0-26186 GCA_963765185.1 Bryobacterales bacterium | reverse complement strand
GGTGGCCAGGGACGGAATTCTAACTGCTCGACGCCAGCCTTTTCAGGGCTGCGCTCTACCGACTGAGCTACCTGGCCGCGATCTCTCGCTTGTTTTTCTCACTCATTTTACATCCCCTTATCCTACGCCGCCCCGCACGTACACGAGATCAGCATGAGCATTTCCATAACAAAGATCCATCCAGCCGATAGATGGTTCTCACAGCTCCGCTGTATGTTTATTTTTTGCCTAAGTAATCACATGCCGAGCGGCAAGCCAACCAGCCGAGAGCAGCGGTGAAGTGCACAGCACAGAGGCGCTCCCGGGCTCCACCGCCTCTCGCAGCGCTCCGGTTGAGAATCCACCTGCAATCGATTGACTAGCTGGAAAATAGCTTCAATCCGGAAAAGGACAAGCTCTGCGGCCATGGCTATTACTCCAGCCTCCGGCGAAAATATAGCGTGCGATCCACCGGGAAGCAGCCGAAGAGAGCTATCGCATACGTCATCGGCATCACTGCGGTCCCCAGCGCCAGCGCCATCCATCCCGGAGCGAGCCGCGCCGCGCGGGTTGCCTCGTCAGAGTTCGCCATGACCAACCCGTGACTTCGCCGCCGCCGAGTCTCATTCCAGCGGCATCATGAACGTCGTGCTGACTTGAATCTAGGTGATTTGACGTCTAGCCAGCGACATCGCATTCAGCCGCCCCACCACACAATCGGCGACCACTCCGAAGATGCTAATTTCCACCGCCATTTGTCCCGCCGCCGGCAGCCCGATGCGAAGCAATTTGCGGATCTGGCGAAATCGGGGCGCGGCTTTGCCACTCGCAGGACCGCGCCTTCCCTCCGCCATAGAACCATTGCCAACGCTGCCGCCATGTATGCTCTCGAAAAGAGAGCGGCCCACGCCTAGCCTATAGCCCCCAGTCTGGGTGCACCTATATGACCGAACACCAGTACCAAGTTGCCTGCCAGGTTCACCAGATTCGTGGTCACGAGAGTCCACATCACCGGCCGGGCACCATGCCTCGCCTGCAACTACCGGCGGAAACAAAAGTAGAGCACCAGCGCCTGGAACACTCCAATTGAGGGTATGGAGAAACGGCCGCGCGCCGGACAACATGTCCGGGTCTACTCCAAATTTCGAGAGAAACTGATCGAAGCTCCAAACGATCCCCATCACGCAAGGGATGAGAAGGAGCGAGACCGATATGCCCTGGATCAAAGAGCGCCGGCCGCGTGAGATCGCCGCCCCGAGAGCTCGGGCACACCAGCGTGTCCATCCCCCATAGGATTTCGCCGGCGCAGACGGAGACGCCTTAGAACAAGGTGGTTCCTAAACTTACGGCGGCGATGGCGCGAGCGCCTACGCGGCCCACCATCATGATGTCCACGCTGCCATGGCCATCCACCCAGATCGGCCAGGACGATGGGGCTGGCCATCCGCAGCGTCCCGGCGAATCCAGAGTCAGCCACGCATTCGCGAAGGCTCCCGGCGGATCTCGACATGAATTCAGCATACAGCTCGAGTCTTCGGGCTATTCGCAACCGCCGCGACGAGCAGGTCTCGACGAATGCGTCGCTGAGCGGGAAGTATTTCTTCCGCGAGGACGCGCTTCTGACGAGCGCAACGGCGACTGGCGGATCGGCGACCATGAGCCAGACCGAAAGCGCCTGGGGCACCCCTACCTTTGACGGCCTGGGCGGCTTCACCGTATCCGGATCGCAACTGGCGGGGACAACTGCGTCCACCGCGCTTTCCTGAACCGGGACCTATACGGTGAACCCGGGCGGATACGTGACGCTATCGAATCCTCTGCTGTCTGGCGTCACAGTCAATGCGCGGTTGGGAGCCGAGGGCTGCTGGTAGGTTCTTCCACGGAGGCGGGGCCCGAACATTCGATCTGTTCATCGCGTTCCTTGGCGCAGTCAATCCGGCGACCAACCGCACTTTGAACGGCCCCTATTGGATTTCCAGCCTCGAATTTCCGAACGGCGGAATCGCGAATGTCCGGGAGACGAATTTCACGCTCACCGCCGACGGGCAGGGCGGATTGGGGGAAAACACCGTCACCGGCCAGGCGAACAATCTCGGCAATACCCTTATGACGCAAACCGTGGGTCCCATGTCGTACCTGCTGAACTCCGATGGCACCGGCACGATGAACATTCCGGCCGCCACCGGCCTGACAACGTCACGCAGCTCATCGAAGGTGTCGAGACCATCTACGTGTCGCAGGACGGCAAGTTTTTATCGGCGGATCGACGGCCCCGGGCGGGCACGGAGCGATTGTCGGAGTGCGAGCCTTTGCCGGCGCCGGCATCACGGTGGCCACCAATGCGAGTTGGAACGGATTCTATTTCGCGGCCGGCCTGCGCTACGATACGTCTTCCTCGCTGGCCGCCGTCACCGGTTCGGTGAACCCCACCAGCGAGGGCGCCGTTTGGGAGAGGCGCACTAACCAATCTAACGGCGCGATTGACGCCACGCCGCTGCTGACGTATGCGCTGACATTGGACGGATCGGGCACCTACACTTCGACCCCGGTCACATTGATCTGGCTTCCACCGGGGTGACCTTTTCCACCAGCGGCGTGGACTGGCCAGCTCCACCAGCTACGAAATCTACTTCGGAGCCAGCGTTCTCGCGCAGTCCGGCACCAGCCCCGGTCCTTTCCTTCAGCCTTTGGGGATCCTCAATGCAGCCAGTTATGCTCCTCCGGGATTCCCGGTTTCACCGGGCGGTTTCGTGGCGCTGTTCGGCAATGGTCTGGCGCAGGCTTCCGCGCAGGCCTCGACTCCTTTTCCATACCTGCTGGGCGGCGTCCAGGTGACCGTGAACGGAATTAAGGCGCCGCTCTACGCAGTCTCGCCGGGGCAGGTCAACGCCGTGGTTCCGTACGAGGTGACCGGATCGACGGCGACTTTCATGGTGATCAACGCCAACGCGGCCTCGGCCCTGTCCAACGCGGTGACCGTGCCGCTGGCGCCCACCGCCCCGGGCGTGTTCAGCCTGAGCGCCAACGGGCTGGGCTCCGCAGCGATCCGCCACGCGGATGGTTCCACCGTCACCCAGACCAGTCCCGCTACGCCGGGAGAGATCGTGGAGATTTACCTCACCGGTCTGGGCGCGGTAAATCCTCCAGTGCCGGATGGGACGGCCGCGCCCGGCCAACCGTACGCCTTGGCGACCGCGCCGGTGACCGTGTTCGTCGGCGGAATCCAGGTCTCGAACATCGCGTTTCAAGGACTCTCGCCGGGTACGGCCAGCCTGTACCAGCTCAACATCCAGATCCCCTCGACCGTCGGCCCCGGAGCGCAGCCGCTCGAAGTGCAGACTGCCGCCGGATTCACCGATATTGTGGATGTCTGGATCGCCCAGCCATAGCATCGCAAAAACCTGGGACAGTGGCGGGCATGAAGCCGATCGCTATTTTCCGATACAAAACGTGGAAAAGATGCGATTCAAAATGTCATCGGCGGTGGTCGCTCCGGTAATCGCGTCGATGGGCCGGAGGGCGGCGTACAGATCCAGCAGCAACATCTCATGCGGGATGCCCAGACCAACGGCCTGACTGGCTTGTTCCAGCGCCTCACGCGATTCCTTTAGGAGCTGTTCATGGCGCAGGCTGGTGATGAAACCGCCTTCCTGCTCCAGACGGCCGCGTGGCGCAAGAGCCTCCACAATCGCGCCGCGCAGTCCGGCAATGCCTTCGCCGGTGAGCGCGGATACCGGCAACGCACTTTCGATCTCAGCGAATCGCCCGACCCTGGGCAGATCGCACTTGTTTCCAACCACAAGATGCTTACCCTGCTGGCTGGCGCGAAGAATAAGGTGCAGGTCTTCGTCGCACACAGCCGTGATATCCATTACCACCAGCGTCAGATCCGCGTCTGCCATGGCTTGATAGCTGCGCTCGATTCCCAGCGTTTCGACCAGATCCTGCGTGCCGGGGCGAATTCCGGCCGTATCCACAAATCGCACGGGTATCCCGTCAATGGCCGCGCTTTCCGAGACCAGGTCGCGGGTGGTGCCGGGAATCGCCGTCACGATGGCGCGGTCCTGCTCCAGGAGCCGGTTGAACAGGCTGCTTTTGCCGGCGTTGGGACGGCCGACAATCGCGAGAGTGAAACCGTCATGCACCAGCTTGCCGTAAACGAAGCTGGAGATCAGCGCGGAAATCGCCGCGTGCACGGGCTGGATGCGGCGGAGAATCTCCGGCGGCCGGCGCCACGTCGATATCGTCCTCGGCGAAATCGATGCCGGCTTCGAGCAGCGCGATCAGCTCCAGCAATTGCTCCTTCACGGGGCGCAGCCGCCGCGACACCGAGCCTTCGGCTTGCTGCGCGGCGATGCGCGCCTGGTACAGCGTAGTTGCTTCGATCAAATCCCGCACGGCCTCGGCCTGCGGCAAATCGACGCGGCCGTTCAAGTACGCGCGCAGAGTGAATTCGCCCGGCTCGGCCAATCTTGCTCCGGCCTGGCAGGCGCGCTCCAGCGCATACCGCAGCACCGCGGGTGAGCCGTGACAGGAGATCTCGACCACATCCTCGGCGGTGTAGGAGCGCGGCGCGGCGAAGAAGGTCGCCATCACATGGTCCATCGCGCGACCTTCGGAATCGGGAAGCTGGGCCAGCGTTGCGGCCCGCGCCGTCCACTGGTGCTCGCGCGAAAAATGGAGGATCCGTTCGGAGATCGCGCGCGCTTCCGGGCCCGAAATGCGGACGATGCCGATGCCGCCGCGGCCGGGCGGCGTGGAGATGGCCGCGATAGTGTCGTCTAGACGCAAGCAGCAACAGCCTGTGGTGAAAGTGTGGGAAGGCGAAAAGCGGGGGACACCATAGCCTGTCCCGCCTGGAGCATTTCTGAAAACACGCGGTTTATCGATGCGGGACAGGCGATGATGTCCCCGTTTTTCGCAGCAGAGAGTTCTGCCACAGGATGCTACCGACGAGGCCCACGTGGAGGACCGCCGCGGCGGTCTCCCCGCCCGCGAAACCCGCCGCGACCCCGATCGCCGGGGCCTCTGTCATCCTCCGGGCGGGGCCGCGGAGGACGGATCGGCTCAGGCAGCGTCTTTAAATCGGCGGGAACGATCACCACCTGGCGGATCGGTCCTTCGCCGACGCTTTCGCTGCGCACTTCGGTTTCCCCGCGCATGGCCAGGTGCAAGACGCGGCGCTCGCGGCTGCTCATGGGACTGAAGTGGAACGGCACGCGGGTCTTCTTCACGCGCTCGGCCGCGGCCTCTGCGCTCATGCGCAATTCCTGAATGCGCAGCATGCGATGGTCGTTGGCGTCGAAGCACACACGGGAGTGGTCCTCCGGCGCCATCCGCAGCGCCTCCATGGTCAATTGCTCCAGAGCCAGCAGCAGCTCGGTCTTGTTGGCCAGAAGAAGATCCACGTCGGAGCCGGTGAATCTCACCACCAAGTCCGGATTCTCGAAGTCCGGGTGCAGCGTTTCACCCTCGCTGACTTCGAAATCCAGGTCGAACCCTGCCAGATCCAGGATTGCGTCCAGGAAATCTTCAATGCGCGGCCCATCTTCGGAAAGCGTGAGCTTTTTTTCGGCCACCGTCTAATTCCTATTCTTTTTCTTGGGCGCGGGCTTCACGTCCACCGGTATGGGCGCCGGCGTGGTGCGGTTCAAGAGTAACTGCTGCGCGATGCCCACCAGGTTGCTGGTCAAATAGTATAATACCAGCCCGGAAGACAGGAAGTAGAAGATGTAGCCCATCATGACGGGCATGAGCATCATCATCATTTTTTGCTGCGACGGATCGACGCCCGGCTGCGGCGTCATCCTCTGTTGCAAAAACTGTGTGGCAATCAGGATCACGGGCAGCATGCGAATGGCCAGCGTTTCGGGCTGCGATAAATCGTGCACCCACAGCCAGCTGGCGCCGCGCAGCTCAATGGTCACGCCCAGCACCTTGTAGAACGCAACCAGGAAGGGAAGCTGGATCAGCATGGGCAGGCAGCCGCCCAACGGATTGATGCCGTGCTTCTTGTACAAATCCATCATTTCCTGGTTTTTTTCAGCCTGGCGCGGGTCCTTGAGCGACAGGCCCTTGTATCTCTCGTTCATCTCCTTGATCAGCGGCTGAATCGCCTGCATTTTCTTGGACGATTTCATGCTGGTCAGGCGCAGAGGAAACAGCACCGTGTTGATGGCGATGGTCACCAGGATGATGGCCCACCCGTAGTTGCCTGTGATGTGATCGGCGGTCCAGCTCAGAACCAGGAAAATGGGCTTGGCGATGAATGCCAGGCTGATGCCAATCCAGGACCAGTCGATCAACTGCTCCAGCTTGGGATTGATTTTGCCGAGCAGCTTGTAGTCCTTGGGGCCGGCAAAAAAGGTGAAGGTGTTGGTAGCCTCGCCGCCCACCGCCGCGCCGACTCTGGGATCGGACTTCCCGTTGGCGTCGGGAATGGCGTCGGAGAATTCGGTCAGCTCCACCAGCGTGCGGCCCTCGGGCAGGAACACGCCCGAAAAGTAGGCGTCCTCGAGGCCGGCGAAGGAATATTGGCCGGAAAAAGACACCGGACCGTCCTTGGCCTCCTTCACCTGCTTCACGGTGAGCTTGGAGTTGCTGAGATCGTAAAACAAGGCGTGCTGGTTGGTAAGCGCGTTGGCCGCGGTCGAATCGCCGAACCCGCCGCGCCAGCTCAGCGCATGCACCAAAGGTACTCCGTTCTGCGTCGCCTGGGAGCTGACCTCGACCAGATAGCTGTCGTCGGCGAAGTGGAAGGATTTCCTTACATCGATGCGGCCGTCGGAGAACTCGAAGTTCGCTGAAAGCGGGTCCGGCTGCTGGAATTGATAGAGAGCGGTGTTCACGTCGACGGCCGGCGCCTGGCCTTTGAAGGTGAGCGAAAAGGGCGCCGGCACCTTGGTGAGCGAGAGCGGATTCACCAGATCGACCAGCTTGGCCTGCTTCGCTGCAAAGTCGTGATCCTTGTAATCCTTCAGCAGCCAGCGCTTGACCACGGCGCCGCGATTCGAGAACTCGACGTGATACAGCTTGGTGTCGATAGCGAAGACCTGTTCCTGGCCGGCTTCAATCTGGCCGGGAACGTCCGCTGCTGGAGTTTGCACAGCGGGAGCGGCGGCCGGAATGGGGATCGCCGACGACGTTTTTCCGGCAGGTTCCGCGGTCGCCGCAGTGGTGGCTTGCGCGGGCGCGGGAGGCGCCTTGTAGAAATAAGGATAGACGAATAGAATCGCCCCCATCAGCACGAAAAACAGGAGGAGGCGCATCTCCATCGAGAGGTCTTTTTTTTCCATACTTACCGGACCGGGTCGACCCCTCCCTGATGGAATGGATGGCAGCGCAACAGCCGGAGCAGACCCATCCCGATGCCGCGCAGCACTCCGTAGCGTTCAATTGCCTGCATCATGTACTCCGAACAACTGGGGGAAAAGCGGCAGGCGGAAGGCAGCGCGGGAGACACCCATCGCTTGTAGATACGAAGTGTCGTCAGCGCGAGTTGCATTTTTCGATCACCCTCCCCATCTCGCGCTCGATCTGGCCGAATTCCGCCTCCAGCGCCGCGCGGCGAGGATTGAGCACGATGTCCCACTGCGGCGCGATTTTGGAGCGGTTGAGCCGGAAGGCCTCGCGGAGACGGCGCTTGATGCGGTTGCGCACCACGGCCTTGCCGACGGCGCGCGGAACGGTGAGGCCCAGACGGGCTCCCGATGCCCTCGCGCTGGCGTCCTTCGGGTCGGCGCCCTTGGCGTCAACCTCGCGCGCCCGGCAAAAGGCGGCGAACAGAGGACCGGAGACGCGGAATCCGTGATCATAGACGAGCCGGAAATCGGCGGAGCGCAGAATCCGGGATGACCGGGGAAAGTCGCGCGCCCCCTCCACCGGGTTAGACGGCGTGGGCGTGACGGACGGCTCTTTCATCGCTCACGGTCAGCTTGTGGCGGCCGCGAGCCCGGCGCCGCGCCAACACCGCACGGCCGTCCTTGCTCTTCATTCTTGCGCGAAATCCGTGCGTTTTGGCGCGCTTGCGATTGTTGGGTTGAAACGTTCTCTTGGGCATCTAGTGGATTCTCCCGGGGCTTTCTTGAACAACGCGCGGGGCTCAACACCCCCCGCGAAGGCGCACCCGTGGTAGCGGTTGCCTGCTTTTTACGTTTCTTAGTATAGCAGAGGCGGGGGCCGTGGCTGTACGCGGCGCGGGTGACATGGCTTCCCACTTGCCGGGCGCGGCCCTATAGGCGTTGCTTCAGAATGCGCGCTACGTTCCTTTTTCCATGGAGCACTCCGAGAATCTGAAGGGGATTGCTTCCGGGTTCATAAATTACAAGGTAGGAGAAAACCCTGTAGAACAAAACCTTCCGGCTCGTGAGATCGGCGCGGGTGTGGCCGCTGTTTGCGATGCTGGCCAGCTTATGAAAGCCCTTGAAGAGTTCGGTGACGACTCGATCCGCCGTTTCCAGGCCCTCCTTTTCCAGAAGGTAAAGCCAGATACCGTCAATATCGAGGATCGCATCATCCCCAAGCTGAAATGAGTCCAATTTTACTCAGCGTAGATCCGCGAGGTGCGCTTCTCTCAATGCCGCCAGCTTCCGCCGCGCTTCCTCCGGTCCGTAGACTCGGCCGGCGGCCACCTGTTCCAAGGCTCGGTCGATTTTTTCATCAAGCGCCCTGCGTTCCTCCCCGGTCCAGCTCTCTTCAGCGTCCAGAGTTTCCAAAGCGCGGCGGATCACGTCCTCGACATTTGCAAAGGCGCCGGTGGCCAGTCGCTTTTGCACTAAGGCTTCAAGATCGGGCGGGACGGTCAACTGCATGCTCTATTATCCTTCTCCTTCCACAGTACCGGATATGGCGCGTTCTGTCACCAGTATAGGGACGACGCTTGAACCCAGCCCCAAGGGTATGGCGCTTCACGACTCAGAGGAGTAAGATTGACGACGTATGCGAATGGTGGCAGCGAGTGTCGCGGCTTTGTTCCTGCTTCTGGGTCTGCTGGGAGCCCAGGACACGATCTTTAGCTGCCCCATGGACCCGGATGTCCGCTCCAACCAGCCCGGGGTTTGCAAGCGCTGCGGGATGAAGACTGGTCTCCGGGATCCCGGACCAGGTGGAGTATCACCTGGACCTGACCACCACGCCGCGCGCGTCTAAAAGTGGGCGCTCCGGCGCAACTCGAATTCTCCATTCACGATCCTTATAAGGACCGCCAGGTGACCACCTTCCAGATCGTGCATGAGAAGCTGTTTCACATGTACGTGGTCAGCCAGGACATGAAGTTTTTCCTGCACGACCATCCGGTGTACCAGCCGGACGGAAGCTTCCACTACAACATTGCCAGTTCCCCAAGCCCGGCATGTACCGAATCCTGAGCGATTTCTATCCCGATGGCGCAACGCCGCAGTTGATCGCCAAGACCGTGATCGTGCCTGGGCCGGCTCCCGCGCCGCTCCAGCTTGCCAAGGATTATTCCACCAAAGACGCCGAAAACATGCAGGTCCAGTTCTGGACCGATCCTCCGCAGCCTATCGCCGGCTTCAAGACTCTGCTCTACTTCAAGATCACTCCGGTCGAGGGCTTGAGAAGTGGCTGGGCGCCTGGGGCCACATGCTGGTGGCCAGCGACGACCTGGTCGACATGATCCACACCCATCCCTTCATCGCCGACGGCGGCCCGCAGGTGCAGTTCGACGTGACCTTTCCGCGCGCCCGCGGCTACCGCGTATGGGTGCAGTTCCAGCGCAACGGCGTGGTCAACACCGCGCACTTCGACGTCCCGGTTAATGAGTTGAAGTAGTCGCCGGCAGCGCGGTATCGCCGGAGACGCTCGCAGCAGCGCGACGCCCGCCTCCTTGCGGAACGCCCTGGATCATCGGTGCCCTTCGGCAGATCCAGCGGGGTGCGCAGCAGAAAGGGATGGCCCCACTCCGGTCTTGTATTCCTGAATCCACAGCAGCGGCTCCAGGCTCCCGTCCGGGAGCAGCGCCGTGATCTGGAAGGACGCGTTGTTCGGGCACGTTGCTGCGGCCATAGGCCGTCCAGTGTGAACCGCTCTTGACGGTGAAATCTCCGCTGACACCGGATCGAGCCTTCGGGCGGCGCGGCCGGCGCGGCGTCGTCCGAACTTGGGCGCGCGGAGGCAGATCTTTCTCCTCGCCTTCCGGAACGCCGCCGTCGGCCCAGCTGACGATGAGTTCCAGCTGCTCCGGAGTCAGCGCCTGATCGTTGCGGAAATCGCCGAAGCCTTTGACCGCGCCCCACGGAGGCATGCGCCGCGCCAGCACTTCTTCCTTGATCGCTTCGGCCCACGGGCGGGCGTCCTTATAGGTCAGCAGCGAAAACGCCGGTCCGCCGGGATGATGGCAGGAGGCGCAGCGGGAATCGACGATGCGCAGGATCTCGCGATCGAAGGTGATGGGGGTGGTGATGATGTCGTGGCCCCAGGCCGCACGCGCAGCCGCAGAACAACATGCAGCAGAGGTACGTTCATCGCTTCCGCAGTTCTGCCGAGTAATCGAACGCCTTACCGCGCGGCCACGCAGTTCATGGGACTGACCGCCAGATTCGCGAAGCGCAGATACGGTCCGGGAGGGCAGCCTCGCTCCCACAGATGCTTGCGCCACAGCTCGCCCTCATTGAGGCCGGTATAGCTCCAGTGCGTGGGTCGCGTCGTGTACAGCAGCCACACCCGGCCGGCGTAGCCGCGAGGAATTTGGCGTCGAGATCGGCGATCACGGCGCGCTCCGAGGAAGAGCCGGGGCCGGCGTCCTTGCCCCGGGCGCAGCACGGCCAGCCGGTGTCGCCGTAGAGAACGTGGGGCGGGTTCCAGCGGTCCATCGCCGGAATAAAGCAGGAAATCCCTCCTTGCAGCAGGCGTGCACCAGAAGGAGATCGCCGGGCTGACGCGCTGCTCGAGGAAGCGAACCGCACCGGCGAAATCCTCCTCCGCGGCGTCGCGGCGCTTAATCATTTGGGTCGACACCGCATAGCCCACGATGCCGAGCGTCAGCGCCAAGGCCGTCACCTCGACGGCCCGTTGCGATAACCGGCGAGCAAATCCTCCGCGGTCATCATCGCCAGCAGCGTGAAGCAGGGAAGCACGAACAGCCGGGTCCGTGGCTGACCGGATACCACCCCAGCGCCCCGCAGGCCGCCAGCAAGCAGACACGGCAGCAGACACACGATCATGGCCCAGTAGGGTGGGCGGTCCCCCCGGACCGCAGCCGGCCCCCTGGCCGGCCTAGGCGGGACGAGGGCGTCCCGCGCGGACGAGGGCGTCCGCCCCACATTCCGAACGCCAGTACTAAGCAAAAGAAAAGGGCGACCCACAAACCGGAGGTCATGCGATAATCCGCGTCGATAGCCCAAAACGCGCGCAATTCGGGCGAAAGATTCGGCCGGATCGAGAACCAATACATTCCCAACAGAATGCCGCCGGCGAGGGAGGCGAGCAGGGCGCCTCGCCGTATTCTCGATCCAGGGCCGCTGAAGGCGACGGCGAACGCGATGCCCGGTACCAGGAAAACGGCCGAGTAGGCCAGCGGCATCCCCACCGCAATCGTGGCGAGCAGCCACACATATCGGCGGCGATCGGGCTGTTGCAGGTAGCGCACGGCGGCCAGAAGCAGGAGTCCGGTCACGGCCAACTCGCCGCTGTAGGGCTTCAATGTGTGGGAATATTCGATGGCCGTCGGATCGAAAATCACCACCGCCGCAGCCAGCACAGCAAAGCTCGGGCGCAGTAACAGCCGGCTTACCGCCAGCATGCCGGCCGCGGCCGCCAGAGCCAGCAGCAGCGGAACCACGCGAAACGCGGCGTTGGACGGGCCCAGCAATCGCAGCGCGGCTCTCGCCAGCAGCAGAAACAGAGGCGGACTGGTTTGCAGCCAACCCGGGTAATAAAACATCCCGCGAAGCGAGGGCGCTTGAATTGAGTTGGCAACCCAGGCTTCGTCCAGCCACAAGCTCCGTCCCATTCCATGGATGCCAAGACTGAGGGCCGCGAGAAGAAGAATGGTCGCGGCCAGAGAGTAAATGAGCTTCACTTGAAGGATGCAGGATTTAGTATACCGGCCCGCGTGCCGTATCATACGAGAGTGAACCCGGCGGAGATGAAGCAGCGGATCGTGGTGGTAGGCGGAGGCATCGTCGGGCTGGCCACCGCGTACCGTTTACTGGAGCGGTTGCCCGGAGCGTCCGTCACCGTGCTCGAAAAGGAAGACTCCGTGGCGCGGCATCAGAGCAGTCACAACAGCGGCGTGCTGCATTGCGGACTGTATTACAAGACCGGCTCGCGGCGCGCCCGCCTGGCCGTCAAGGGCGTGCGGCAGATGGTCGAGTTCTGCCAGGCTCATTCGATCCCGCACGAGGTTTGCGGCAAGGTGGTGGTGGCCACCGGCGCGGAGGAAGTCCCGCGCCTGCATGCGCTGCTCCAGCGCGGCCAGGAAAACGGTCTTCGCGGCCTGCGCCTGCTCTCGCCCGAGCAATTGCGCGAGATCGAGCCGCACGCCGCGGGCGCTCGCCGCGATCCATGTTCCCGAGGAGGGCATCGCGGACTATCCTCGCGTCTGCGAGGTGCTGGTGCGGGAGATCCGCGCTCGCGGCGGCGAAGTCAAGACCGGCGCCGGAGTGAGCGCGATCCGGCCCGAAGCGGGCGGCTGGCGCGTGGTTCACGCCGGGGGCGACTGCGCCTGCGACTGGATCGTCACCTGCGCCGGCCTTTATTCGGATCGCGTGGCTGCGCTGACCGGGCGACCTCGCACCGTGCGCATCGTTCCTTTTCGAGGCGAATATCGCCTGATCCGGCCGGAGCGCCAGTTTCTGGCCCGCAACCTGATTTATCCCGTTCCCGATCCGCAGTTTCCGTTTCTGGGCGTGCATTTCACGCGCATGATTGGAGGCGGCGTCGAAGCCGGCCCCAACGCCGTGCTGGCGCTGGCTCGTGAAGGATATACCAAGGCGGACGTGAGCATCCCGGATCTCGCCGACAGCCTGGGCTTTCCCGGCCTGTGGCGATTCCTGCGGCGTTATCCGAGCGCCTCCTGGCAGGAGCTGCGGCGATCCTTCAGCAAGGAACTCTTCTGCCGCTCGCTGCAGCGCCTGGTGCCGGAGATTCGCCTGGAAGATCTCTTACCCGGCGGTTCTGGGGTCCGTGCGCAGGCTATGTCGCCGGAGGGAACATTGGTCGACGATTTCAGTTTCGTCGAAGGCCCGCGCGAGATCCACGTGGTCAACGCTCCCAGCCCTGCCGCGACGGCGTCGCTGGCGATCGGAGAAGAAATCGCCGCAATGTTAATCGCACGAGCGTAAAAAAAACCGGGACAGTATACTCAATTCCCGATTTTCGTCCCGGGTTTCGCGATCACCGCTCGGGGCCCAGAGCTTGTTTCAGCTTGTCGGCAAACGGAGACCCGGTAGCGATCGGGTGAACGGCCGGGTCGGGCTTCGCCTCAGTCTCAAGCTTCGGCGCGGGCTCCAGGAATTTTCGCTTCTTCAACACGCTGCGTTCGAGAGCGGAGCTGTATCCGGTCCAGACGCCTTCCACCATCTGGTCCTTCTCAATCAGCGCGCGCATGCATTCCATCTTCGAATCCATATTATCCAGCAGGTGCAGCAACAAGGCCTCGGGAAACACAGGCACCTTCGGCGAGCCGTAATCCAGCTGGCCATGATGGCTCAGAATCATGTGCAGCAGCAAGTCCCGCAAGGGCGCGGGGAAATCCTGAATCGAGCCGATTTTTTGGTCCACCATACGCACACCGATCATGATGTGTCCCAAGAGTTGGCCTTCGGTGGTGTAAGAGAAACTGCGCGCGTAACTCAGCTCATGGATCTTGCCCAAATCGTGCAGAATCACTCCGGCCAATAGCAGGTCGAAATCGATCCCGGCGTAATGCTCCGCGGTGAAGCGGGCCAGGCGGCACAGCGAAAGCACATGCTCGATCAATCCGCCGATCCAGTTGTGATGCACGCTCTTGGCCGCCGGAGCGGTTCGGTACGCCAGGGCGATGCTCTCGTCGGCGAAGATCGACTCCAGCAGGGTCTTCAGATGAGGATTGCCCATCCCCGCGATCCAGCCGTTCAGTTCCTGGAACATCTCGGCGCGGTCGCGTTTTGAAACCGGGAAATAGTCCGATGCCTCAATTTCAGAATCGGAAACCGGCTGGATTTTGTGGACGGTAAGTTGAGGGCGGTTCTGGAATACCTGCACCATACCCTTGACGCGCACGAAACTGTCGCGCTCGAAGGTATTGAGCGCCTCAGCGGCGTTGTCCCACATCTTCGCGTCCAGATCTCCGGTGCGATCCGAAAGGGTCAGCGACAGGTACGGATCGCCGGTCTTCTTCTGACGGACGTCTTTGTGGGAAACCAGGAATGTTCCCGTGATGACCTGGTTCGGCTCCAGCTCGCTAACGTAAGGGGACTTCATCCCGCCCAAGTCCCGCTTAGCGCGAGGAAGAAGTTCCTGTGTTGGCGGTCGAGGTGCCCGGGATGGGGATGATCCCCAAGATGTGCTTCCTGTGGCTCTGCGCCAGAACCTCTTCCTTCTTGATCGTCTCGGGCTTGAGGTCGGCCGGATTGACCCACGCGGTGTCCTTGTTGGGAGCGGCTCCGGAATCGTCATAGCCGGGCTTGATCTCCAGGAACGCCGACTCGCGCAGCTTGATCAGGTAGGCTCGAATCGCAGGCTGATACAGGGGCTGGAACATCTTGTTCTGAACCTCCTGCTGCACCTCCTCGAACGACGCCAGCCCGGCTTTCTGATGCTCATTCACGCGCAGGATCTCGAATCCTCCGCCGTCGGAATCCGTCCTGATCGGGTCTGTCACGAAGCCGCGGGCCTTATCCCACACCATCGCTTCCATGGCGGGGCTCATCTCGCCTTTGTTGTACGGCGGAAGCGCTCCGCCCTGCTGCGCCGTCGCGGCGTGGTCCGAATTCTGCGAGGCCAGCTCGGCGAAATTCTCGCCCTTGTTGGCCCGCGCCACCAGGTCCCGGGCCTTCTTTTCCGCCGCGGCCAGACCAGTGGCGTCCAAACCGGCGGTAGAGATGAATATGTGGCTCAGGCTGACCCGCTCCTGGCGCTGAAACTCGTCCTGGTGCGCGTTGTAGTACGCCTCCAACTCCTCGCGCTTGAAGGTGATCTTGCGGCCCACCTCTTCGCTGACGATGCGATCCCGCAACATCTGGTTTTTCAGATCGCCGCGGAAGTCCTCATAGGACTGGCCCGTCTTCTCCCGGACGTACGCCTGAAATTTTTCCGGATCCGCGATTTTGGACGCGCGCTGATAATTCGCGATTTCCTTATTGAGGTCGGTATCGACCTTCAGGTCCATTTCCTTGGCCTTCTGCACCAGCAGCAGCGAATCGATCCGGTTCCGCAGCAAATCGGCCATCTGTTTCTTGACCTCGGAGTCCAGCTTCTCCCCGCGAAGGCCCTGATCGCGCAGGTAGCCTTCCAGGTCCCGCTTGCCCTTCTCGAGCTCGGAACGAGTGATGATCTCGCCGTTGACCTTGCAGACAATCTCGTCCATCACGACACACGCTCCGGTGCACGCGGTTTGGGCGAAAAGTCCGGCGGGCGCCGCAGCGCAGCCGATAAGCAGAGACAGTTTGAGAAAGTGCCGCATTGTTCGATTATAGCCGTCCACGGGCATGTGGTTAGGACGCACGCCGGAGGCGGCCGGTTTCGCGGCCGCTTCCAAGATTCGGCAGGAACGCGGTCAGCAGGCCCAGCGCCGGCAGAAACGCGCACACACGATAGACGAACTCGATGCTGGTGGAATCCGCCAACCGCCCCAGCAGCGCCGCGCCGAGTCCGCCCAAACCGAAGGCCAGACCGAAGAACAGGCCCGAAATCGTCCCCACTTTGCCGGGCACCAATTCCTGTGCGTAGACCACGATGGCAGGGAACGCAGACGCCAGCAACATCCCGATGATCACCGTCAACGGCCCGGTCCAGAACAGGCTTGCATAAGGCAATAGCAGAGTGAACGGAAGAATACCGAGAATCGAGCACCAGATCACCAGCTTGCGCCCGATGCGGTCGCCGATGGGTCCGCCAATGAGGGTCCCCGCCGCCACCGCGGCCAGGAACACGAACAGGTGAATCTGCGCGTTCTCCACCGAAAGATGGAACCGGCCGATCAGGAAAAACGTGTAGTAGCTGCTCAGGCTGGCCATATACACGAACTTCGAAAACATCAGCGAGACCAGCACGGCCAGCGCGAAGGTGATGCGCCGCGATGATGGATGGCCGTCGACGCCCGCCCGGACGCGCGATTTCGAGCCCGCGTGACGGTTGCGCTTGTACCACATGCCCACGCGCGTCAACACCACAATCGCCACCAGTGCCGCGGAGGAAAACCACGCGATGCTGCGTTGTCCCTGCGGCAACACCACGAAGGCGGCCAGCAGCGGCCCTAACGACGTCCCCAGGTTCCCGCCCACTTGAAACAGCGATTGCGCCAGACCGTGCCGGCCCCCCGACGCCATTCTCGCCACCCTCGACGATTCGGGATGAAATACCGAGCTTCCGATGCCCACCATGCCGACCGCCAGCAGAATCGCCGGGAAAGTGGGAGCCGAGGATAGCAACACCAATCCGATCAGCGTGAATCCCATGCCGACCGGAAGCGAAAAAGGCGTCGGCTTGGAATCCGTGTACATCCCGATCAGCGGTTGCAGCAGCGAAGCCGTAAGCTGCATGGTCAGCGTAATCAGCCCGATCTGTCCGTAGTCCAGATGATAGGAGGTCTTCAGGATCGGATACACCGCCGGAATCACCGACTGCATCAGGTCGTTCAACAGATGGCAAAAACTGATCGCCGCCAGAATCCGGAACGCGGTTTTCCCAGCCGATATTTCTGAAACAGGCGCAGGCACGCCTGGCAGGCTTGTACTTGTGGACACCTGTTGTTAGTGTACCTGGAAGTGATGCTCAAGCCTGCCGGGCGCAACGGCGTATGATATCCTGCATGGGTAGGCAAACCGCCGCTGGGCCTGTGGCGCAGTTGGGAGCGCGCTTCCATGGCATGGAAGAGGTCGTGAGTTCGAATCTCACCAGGTCCACCAAACGTTTTCAAACACTTGCCCGCCGGCGTCTCCGCGATGCCGCTTAACGTGAGCGCCTGCCAGGCGATCACCTCCGACACGCAAGCGACGCAAACAGAGCTGAATGAGGTGAGGCAGAGGCGGTTAAACATCCCTGAGCCGACCCAAAAACTCAGTCCGACCTAGCCTGGGCTAGTCTCCCTACTTCGCCGGCGATACTCGGAGCGCTAACTAAGTTTTATTGTCCGCCTCCCAGGCTCGTAGACATTCGCAGAGTCGGCGTAACGTACGCTGCTGGGCCAAGAGAGGAGGCCGGGCTACCGCTGATGCGGATCCGCCGAAGCAGGTGTGGGTGCGGCGCCGGGCTTGGGCAGTTCGGCTTTCCCGTCGAGACCAAATACCAACAACTGAGGCTTCATCCGCGGAGGAATAGCCGGGTCGGTGTTCACGCCCGGACTTGCGGTGCCACCCGTGCCGCCCATGAGCGCGATGTACTGCTTCCCGTCGATGGCGAAAGTGATCGGCGGTCCCATGCCGGCGCGCAGCCCCGTAGCCAGCTCGAAGAGCTGTTCGCCCTTATCCGCCGAGTACGCGATCAAGCGTCCATCCGGAGCCACCTGGAACACGAGATTGCTGGCAGTGCTCAGCGTGCCGCCATACCTGCTGTTGCCGACCGGGACTCGCCAGCGGATCTCCTGTTTGACCGGGTCATAAGCGATCAACGTGCTGAGATTACCGCCTTCGAACGGCTCCGGGCCGATGGCAGGTCCCGCCGGCGTCCGTGTCATTCCCTGGGTATTGAGCTTTAGACCGGTTTGCCCGGCTCCGCCCACGCGCGAGGCGTCGGGTTTGAAGTCGTAGTCGGTCGCGTAGGTGAACGTGTCCCAGCCTCGGGTCGGAACATAGACCAGACCGGTTTGCGGATTGTAGGACATCGGCGACCAGTTGTGCGCGCCGCCACCACCGGGCGAAACCGGTGTGAGATCCTTCCCGTACTTCACCTCGGCGTTGATGATGGGCCGTCCCGTCTTCTGATCGATTCCTTTTGCCCAGGTGACCCGGGAGAAGGGTTGGGCGGAAATGAACTCGCCCGTCATACGGTCGAGCACATAGAAGAAGCCGTTCTTGTTGGCCTGCATGATGACCTTGCGGGGCTTTCCTTTGTCGTTCGGGCCATTGATGTTCAAATCCGCGAGGATCATCTGTTGCACGCTGTCGTAATCCCACTCGTCGCCGGGGACCATTTGGTAGTGCCACTTGAGCACGCCCGTATCCACGTTCACCGCTACGATCGAGGCCACGTACAGGTTGTCGCTGCCGGTGCTCGTATCCTTGGTGCGAAGCGCAGCGGGCCAGGGCTCGGCATTGCCTGTGCCAACGTACACCAGCTCGCTATCGGGGTCGTAGGAGATTCCGTCCCAAACCGAGCCGCCACCGCCGAGCTTCCACCAATCGCCCTCCCAGGTTGCGGCGGCCTTGCGCATCGCCTCCGACTCAAAGCCCTTGGCGGGATCGCCGGGAACGGTGTAAAACTTCCAGACTTGGCGTCCCGTGTCCGCATCGTAGGCGGCAAAAAAGCCGCGCGTGGGACGGTCGCCGCCGGCCGCGCCGACGATCACTTTTCCCTTGGCGATGCGCGGCGCCATGGTCAGCGTCTGCTCGTCCTGAACGTAGGCGACGCGAGCTTCCCAAACCGGCTTGCCGGTGTCTGTGTCGAGCGCCACCAGCCTTCCATCGTTCACCGGAACATAAACCTTGTTGTGGTAGAGCGCTGACGCCGCGGTTCACCACGCCACAGCACATTTTGTCGCCGGTCGCCTTGCGGTTGACCTCCGGATCCCAGCGCCATTTCTGCTTGCCTGTGCGCGCGTCGACGGCGAACACGATGCTCCAGTTGGTGACGCCGAAGATGGTGTTATTCCATACCAGCGGCGTGGCTTCCTGGTCGCCTCCTCCGTCGCCCAGCTCATAGGACCAGGCCAGGCCAAGGCGCTTCACGTTAGAAGCGTCGATCTGCTGCAGCGGACTGAAGCGCGTCTCGCCGGGCGTGAGGCCGTAGCTCAGCCAATCGCCATCTGCCGCCGATTTCGCGGCATTCTTGAGCATGCCGTCGTCGACACGCCTGGCTTGTCCGAACAAACTCAGAGACAGGGCAAATGCAAAGAGGCAACGCATAAGAAACTCCCCCCGCGCAAATGCGAGTCTAGCACGTGCCGCAGCCGGCAAATCTGCCAAATTGTGAGAAAACTCCGCGTCTCCGTATCTACCGGAGGGCGGCTACGCGATTGAGATATTCTTTATGGTAGCTTGTCACATTTTGGCGAAGCTGTTAGCTGATGGCGCCGCCAAGCGCTCGCAAGAATAAAGGAGAGCTCATGAAGCGGGTTCTGTTTGTAGGCTACGATCCGGAGACTGTGGATTTTTCCGACCCTGCTTTGCCACCAGGTCTCACCGCCGAGAAGATTCACGCCGGCATCGCGGTTGGGCTGAAGCGGCTCACGGAACGCGGATGGGAGGCCGACCCCTGTTTGATCCGGCCTGATGAAACCGCTGGGCCGACAGTGGAGCGTCAGTTAGCTTCGAAGAGCTACGATTGTGTAGTAATCGGAGCCGGCGTGCGCCTGCCGCCCCGCCGCCTTGCATTATTCGAAGCCGTCATCAATGCGGTTCATAAGGCCGCCCCAGGCGCGGCGATTGCCTTCAATACGCGGCCCGAGGATAGCGCCGATGCTGCCGCCCGATGGCTGACGGCTGGAAGCCGGTCTGTATAGTCCGGCGTCCTACCCGTCCAGGCAGGACCCGCACGGAAGGAAACGCGCCTGCCACGGCCCCGCGAGCAGGAACACCGGGACTGTGGCATACGTCAGCGGATCGAGAACGGTGACTCCGAAGAGCGGCGACGAGAGTTCGGACTCGTAGCGCTGCCTGGTCGCGGCGGACCTTCGGAGACTCGCATTAGTGTTTTCGAGTGTGCGGCGGAGCCATCACGAACAACAAGCACGCAAGCTCAAAAGCGACGGTCCCAACGAGAATGCCGATATAGAGCATAGGCCCTCCCTTTTTGCGTCACCAAGCATACTCCTTTGAACTCAGGATGGGAAGCTCCGCACGGGGAGGGTCGTGCGTCCGTCTACTGGCTGCCGGCCGGTCGTGCTGTTGCGGCTTGCCCGGACATCGCAGCCTCCAGCGCGGCCAAGCGATCCTCCAGTTTGCGATTCTCCTCTTGTTGGAGTTGAAGAGCCTCGGCTTGCTTCCGGTTCACTTCCTGCTCCTTCAGGAGCTGCGCATTCTGCTTCTGCACTTCATTCAGCAACATGGGAGCCAGCAACTGATACCGCACGGTCATGATCTGTCCGTCGCTGCCGTACACCACCATTTCGGGATAGACCTTGGCCACTTCCTCGGCGATGAGGCCATATTGCAGCAGGTGGGAGCCGTCGTCGTACTCCGGCTTGTAGTAGAAGTTCACCGGACGCAGTTGGAGCAGCTTGCTGCTGGCGTCGCCCATGTCGGTGATCTGTTCCTTGAAACGGCGAGATGAGGTCATCGTACCTAACACTCCGTTGCCGTTGACGAGGACCTCGATACCCGCGGAAGAAGTCTCCCCGGAAATTCCCGCGATGGCAGTGCTGGTTTGGACGCCCGGCTCGCCAATCTTGATGACGCCGTTGTCGCCGGACGCGCCGGTGTTATTTATATGGATGTTATTGTCGTTGCCGGCGGAGACGTTGACGGCCGCTTGGTTCCCGATGGCGATGTTGTTGCTCCCGGTGGTGTTGTAGGCCGCTTCATACCCGATGGCGACGTTGCCGAACCCGGTGGTGTTGCCTAGCAGCGCGCGGTAACCGATAGCCTCGTTCAGGTATCCGGTGGTGTTGTTCTGAAGCGCGGTTACACCGACGGCTGTGTTATCGTACCCGGTGGTATTGCTCTGCATCGCCTCCAAGCCAACGGCTGTGTTGTTGCCCGCGGTGTTATTCTGAAGCGCGGCTTCGCCAACGGCTGTGTTGGCGCCCCCGGCGAGGTTGAACTGCATCGCCAGGTAGCCGCTGACGGTGTTGTTCATCCCGGTGGTGTTGGACGCCAACGCGAGGTAGCCGCTGGCCGTGTTGTTGCCGCCGGTGGTGTTGCTATCGAGCGCCTGGTACCCGGTGGCAGTGTTGTTGCTTCCCGTCGTGTTGACGTTCAGCGCGTAGGTGCCGTCGGCCGTGTTGTAGCCCCCGGTGGTGTTGAACGCCAGCGTGCTGGCTCCGGTGGCCGTGTTGAAGCTCCCCGTGGTGTTCTGACTCAGGGAGCCGACGCCGCTGGCCGTGTTTTCGGTCCCGGTGGTGTTGTTTGCCAGCGTATACGACCCGATGGCGGTATTGGTGGCTACGGTGGGCGCGGTAAAGTAGCCGTTCATATCAATCACCACATCCGTGACCGCGGGACCGTCGTTATATATGCTCACCCCGCCATAGATCGGAGCATCGCCGGGCTCCGCCGGAACAATCGCTGCGTTGGCCGCGATGATTCCCTGAGGGTCGTTTAAGGTGGCGACGAAAGGCTGTGGCGCTCCGGCCTGCCAGAGCGACACATAATCGACCGCACCACCCCCGTGGGGCACCACGGTGAGGTTAAACGAGTAGGCTTGGGCGATGGAAGGAACCGGACCGCAGGGAGCCGGCTCCGTGTCGCTGGTGGCCTCGGTGGGGGATTGCACGGGGATGGTCACCGTTCCTTTTGCCGGTATGGACGGCCCCGAGAAAGGAGATATCCCGTTAAATCCAGCCGCCACGCCGCGCGTGTCCACCAGGCGGCAAGGCGTGATCGCCACGAAGGTGAGAGCGTCCGTGGAAACGGCGTTGGCTGAAAACTGGAGCTGCGGTAGAGCTTTTCCGGAGGCTTGTGTCTCCGCTTGCTTGGGTTGCCAGTACAGCGGCGTAGCCCAGTTTTTCAGGGGAACCATATTGTCAGCCTGTCGTGCGACCTGCGCGGTCAGCGCCAAAGGCAGCAAAACCAGAAGGGAAACAGCACGACCTACATGTTTCGAACAGATCATTTTGAATCCTCCATTTAACCCGGGGACAACGTTGGCCATGGGGCTGAGCCACAGTTTATCGCATTGCCTCGCGGGCGAGAGATCGGAACGGGGGACGCTCAGCGCCGCCGCCCGTCCCGCAGGCTCGCATCCATAGCCGCGAGTTGACGGACAAGACCGGTTTAAAAATGGCCTCGATTTCACCGCGGCCAAGTCGTAGGTGAGGCGGTATGGGACCGCGCCGATTCACAACAGGTTTTCCCGCGGATTCAGCACGCTTTGAAACAACGCACGTTCATCCAGATCGGGAGTATCGACAGGCTCGATGAGGAACAGACCCTCCCCGCTTTACCGAGCGCCGATCCCGTTGTTCCCTTCCGGGAGATGCAGGGGGGCGGCGTCGATGAGGGGGCACCAGGAGGTGTGCGCGTAGATCTTGCAGTTGTCTGGCGGGCAGCCGCTGCCGTTCGCCGCAAGCAGGCGGTCGATCTCAATGGCGCGCTCCTGACTCGAAGCCGCAACTTCATTGCGCATGCAGCACAGGGTGCAGGACAGCTCCCGGTATTCATGGAAGGAGAGCCTCCCGATCGATTCGCGAAGATAACGCGCGGAGTTGCCCGCGAGCAGAGCGGCGACTAATTCTGCCGGGGTGGTAGCGGGCGTCAGAGTCGTGGGCATCGCAAAACCATCGTCGCCCATTCACGCCGTGAAGCAGTAGGGGGCCTTTCCCTAAAGGATCGAGGAAGTCTACCGAGGTCACAGGATTTCGCTCTTCGCACCCTGATTGCTCAGGCTCCCCGATCCTCCCGCGTGGGGGTCGGCGGGCATCTCCCTACGGGATGACTTCGTCAAACCCCTGATACGTTTTCATCCAATCCCACTCAGAGGATCGGCTAGGGTTGGCTCAGGGCATCGACCACACGTTTCCCCCAATCGAAATAGTTCCTCTTGCGTTCCCGGCTCCAATGGACTGGCGGGCTGAAGAGAACGCCCCGCAGGTTGGAGATTTTGTCGGCCAGCTTGATGGTTTGTGCCCGAACGGACATCGTCGGCGCGTGCTGAAGATGCAGCCGCCTCCGCTCTGCCTTGGGCAGCGACATGTCATCGGTGAGCTCGGCAACGAGATCCGCAACGTCGGGACTGAAACGTCGCATGAGTTCCTCTTTGGACACATCCGTGTCCTCGACTACGTCATGGAGAAGCGCCGCCATGACCAGATTGGGATCGGGTTCCGGGACAGCCATCGATACCAGTTGAGCGACTTCGATCAAGTGGTTGATGTACGGTTCGGCAGCGGCGCCCTTTCGTCTCTGATTGGAGTGCTTTTCGGCGGCGAACAGTGCGGCTGAAAGAATCGATTGTATTCCGCGATTCAATCTTCAGGCTACCATCCGGCGATGCTAACGTATTATTTCCCGATGGCCTTCCACACATCCGCCTTGTACTGCGGAGCGGCGGAGGTGTGTACGTTGATGTACCGGTTAAAGTCCAGGTTGAGCCTTTCAAGAACCGGAAACAGCGCCTTGACGTGATCGTTAGCCGGTTCCCCGGGATTCACCGAGAAATCGCCCTGGAACAGGATCTTTTCCTTCGGAATAAACGCGATCAACAGCCCGTTGGAGTGAGGAACCGGATCTATGTGGTACATCTCGACGCTGCGGGTTCCGTCGGAATAGACCTTCTTCTCCTCGACCGCTTCGATCTTGGCTTTTCTCGGATGCATGGCCAGAGTATCGTTCAGCAGCGTCCGCGGAGTGTTGAGCGCTTTATCCAGAAACTCCTCGTTGTTCTTTTGCGTGATGACGATCGCGCCTTCGGCCACCAACGTCGGCAGCCCTCCGGTGTGATCCGAATGCGGATGCGTGTTGAAGACGTAGCGGATGGGCTTATTGGGGATCAGCTTCTTGGTCTCCGCGATGTAGGCCAGGGCGCGAGCCTCGGATTGGCCGGCCTCCAGCATCATCACGTAGTCCTTGAATCCGACGATCACCGAATCGTAACTGCCCGGCCCGGTGGTCAGCCGGTAAAGTTCGTCGCCAAGTTTTTCGGAAGTTACGGTCATGGCAGGCGCGGCGGCCTGCACCGCCGCCGCCTCCGCCGCCACGTCCTCCAGCCGGCGCCGGTGCGGGAACCAGCGTCGCGACATCGGCGGGATTGGCCTTCGCCGCGGTCACATCCACTTCAAAGAAAGGCCAGCCGCCGCGCGTCTGCACGATCTTCGCGGGAGCCATGACGCCGCCGAAGTCTTTCCATCCGCTGTACACCGCCAGAATGTGCATATCGCCCATGATGTTTTCACCCAGCCACGTCTCCACCCGGTCGACGATTTTCTGGTCGTTCACATAACCGTTGATGACGTAGTTTTTTCCCGAAGGCGCTTTTACCGCCGGGCTCCAGGTCAGGACGGTGTAGTTCTTGCCGTCGACCTTGCGGCGGCTCACCGTGGCGTTATTCGCCTCCGCGCCTTTCAGGAATCCCCAGGGCGTGATGTAGAACTCCAGCGAGTTGGCCCAGGCTTGCGAAACGTCGGCCTGTTGCGGCGTCACCTGCTGGAAGAAGACTCCCGGCATCACCGTGGTCGATCCGCCCGCGCCAATGTTGTTGGTGGTTCCCGTCGCCCGTGACGCGAGGCCGGTCAGGTCAATCACGCGGACGTAGTTATGGATGGGCCGCATCGGATCGTGCGTGCCCTGGCAAATCATGTCGGCGGCGTTGGCTCCGCACTGCTGGAACGCCACGTCCTTCGCCGATCCTGAATAGGTGACGGATTTCAGATCGCCCATCGCTTTTTCCGCACCGGCGATCACGGTCTTCGCATCCTGCGCGATGGCGCTGCCGCACACGAACGCCAGGCCGATGGGGAATACAACAAGTTTCTTGAACACGGCTCCTCCTGTTTGGTTGTGAACGCACCCGTGCTGGATATTCTATATCCACCGGGCTTCCCGCGGGCGGCCCGACGGTCTTAATGGTGAGCGGAGAAATGCCGCTTCATCCACTGGTGGACGTCCGGCCAGAACTCGGGCATGAGATTCACAAGCCCTGAACCGGCAATGCTTGTGCCCCAATTCGTCGCGGATGCGCTGACCGTCCTGCTCTTGGGAGGATAGTACGCGTTCGAAAGCGCCGCGCTCATGCCCGTGCCGAGAAGATTTGCCCAATTGAATGTCGCTTCGCCAGAATCGGTTTGTGTAACAACGGCCCGGCTGATCGCGTAGCCGATGCGCGGCCAAAGCCGGCGGGAAGAACCGCGGCGCTTGTAACGCGTGTCTTCATGA
Organism: Bryobacterales bacterium; assembly: GCA_963765185.1. Taxonomy (GTDB): domain Bacteria; phylum Acidobacteriota; class Terriglobia; order Bryobacterales; family Bryobacteraceae; genus Palsa-187. The sequence goes on along the minus strand of CAVXWB010000174.1, from coordinate 864 downwards.
AATGCGGAGGCCAGCAGGAAATCGCCAAAGAAATTCTGGCTGACGATGTCGCCGATGGAAGCTCCAAAGCGCTTCGGATAAGCGCTGGGCCAGGGGTGGCGGCCGTAAAGAGGAGCTGAGCGGGTGACTTGCGAAACCGCCGCATTAAACGCTGCCGCGCCCAGCGTGAAGGGTGCAATCGTTTCTGTGTCGAAAAGGTTCCACTTTCTCGTCCAGTGAGGGTGGCGGGGACGGCGCGGCTACGCCGGGATCCTGAGCCCGCAATCCCAGCGCAACAACCGCCAGGCCTGCAACAACACTCACCCCTCGCATGCGTTCGAGTTCCTTCGCTTTCACCCTTACTCTAGATGATACAACCGGAAATGCGAACGAAGAATCCCGCAAACGGACACGACTCCGGACCAGCTCACTGAAAACAAATGTCCTCTAAGTGGTCACACGATTGCCACTGGTCCGTCATGGGCAACACCCTTCATGACCTCCGCTACGCTGTCCGGTTACTGGCCCCAACGGGTCTTCACGCTCCTGGCCCTGACGACTCTTGCGTTGGGAATCGGAGCAAACTCTGCGATCTTTGCCGTCGTCAACGCGGTCCTGCTGCGGCCGCTGCCGTTCCGCGATCCAGGGCGGCTGGTGCTGATCGAAGATGTGATCAGGAAGCTTTCGCCCAACGGGATCCAAGTCACCCCGTCGGACTTGATCGAGTATCAACGTGGTTCCCACGCTTTCGAATCCGTGGCTGGGTACACATTCGCAAACATGGATTTGACCGGCAACGGCTCCCCGGAGCGCCTGCAAGGTTTGCGGGTCTCGGCCGAGATCTTTCCCGTTCTCGGCGTCTCGCCGGTGATCGGCAGAGGATTG
>CAVXWB010000173.1:0-18513 GCA_963765185.1 Bryobacterales bacterium | reverse complement strand
TTGACGACGTCGGCGGTCTTGCCGACGCGGCGGGGCGCGAGCTCCCTGATATGGACGAGGCCGTCCTGCGCGCCCGAGGAAGTTCACGAAGGCGCCGAAATCGACGGTCTTGACGACCTTGCCGTTATAGATCACGCCGACCTCGGGCTCGGCGACGATGCCCGGATCCAGTCGATCGGCGCGCTGCGCCGCCGACGCGTCGACCGCCGCCACCTTGACCCTGCCATCGTCCTCGATGTCGATCTTGGCGCCGGTACGCTCGGTGATATCGCGGATCACCTTGCCGCCGGTGCCGATCACTTCGCGGATCTTGTCCTTCGGGATCGTGATCGAGGTGATGCGCGGCGCATTCTTGGTGACCTGCTCGCGCGCGCCCGTCAGCGCCTTCGCCATCTCGCCGAGGATGTGCAGCCGGCCCTGCTTCGCCTGGGCGAGCGCGATCCCATGATCTCCTTGGTGATCGAGGTGATCTTGATGTCCATCTGCAGCGCCGTGATGGTTTCCGGGTAGTGGGTGCGAATCTCCGAACCGATGCGGTCTTTGAGCGGCGTAACGATTTTGCCGCGGGCCGTATAGTCCTCGGGATTGGCGCTGAACACTAACGCGACATCGAGTGCGAGGCGCACCGGGTAGCCCTTAATCTGCACGTCGCCTTCCTGCATGATGTTGAACAGCGCGACTTGAATCTTGGCCGCGAGGTCGGGCAGTTCGTTGATGGCGAAGATGCCACGATTGGCGCGAGGCAGCAGGCCGTAGTGCATGGTGAGCTCGCTCGAAAGATCCTGCGACCCGCGCGCCGCCTTGATGGGGTCGATATCGCCCACCAAGTCGGCCACGGTCACGTCGGGCGTCGCCAGCTTTTCAACGTAACGCTGGTCACGGCTGAGCCAGGCAATGGCGGTGGCATCGCCGACTTCGTCGATCAGCTCGCGGCACCGCTTGCAGAGCGGCGCGTAGGGATTGTCGCGGATCTCGCAGCCCGCCACGTAGGGCAACTGTTCGTCGAGCAGCGAGGTGAGCGCGCGCAGAATACGGCTCTTCGCCTGGCCGCGCAACCCGAGCAGAATGAAGTTCTGCCGCGACAGCACTGCGTTCACGATCTGCGGAATTACCGAGTCTTCGTATCCGACGATGCCGGGAAACAGCGTTTCCTTGCATCGCAGACGTGCGATGAGGTTGGCGCGCATTTCGTCTTTAATGGTGCGTGTTTGTACACACGCCGCGGGGAACTGAGGACTTGTGCGCAGTTCCCCCAGGGTTTGGGGAAGCGGGCGAGCTGCGTGCATCGATGTCTCCGGGACTGCCACGGTGCGGGAAGGCAGCCTGTATCTCACTAATATAGACGCGATCGAGCCACCTTTATTTGGATGGCATTTCACAAAAGAAGATGTTGAGGAAGCCGTAGCCGCTGAGTCCCAAAAAGTGAAGGAGATACGAGCCAACGATCGCCGGCGCGCAGGCAAAGCTTACGTTAGTTTCGCCCTCGTTTTTCCAGCGGGAGTATGCTTGTTGGCAACACTCCCGTTGAAAGGAATCGCCCTATGATCCCTCCGGATACGTACGCCTTGGTTCTGCACTATGGCTGGATCGTCCTGGTTCTTCTCGGTCTTCTGTTGTACAAGGCTGTCTTGCGCGTTGTTTTTGGGACGGTGATTGTATCGAAAGACCAGATCGGCATTGTGAACAAGAAATGGGTGCTGGTTGGCAAACACTGCACCCTGCCCGACGGCTCTATTGTGGCGTTGCACGGCGAAGCCGGCTTGCAGGCGGATACGCTCGCGCCGGGCATTCATTTCGGGCTCTGGGCGTGGCAATATGCCGTGAGTCTGGCCCCATTTACGCGCGGGGAAAGTGGAGACGCTCGAAGCCATCACTTCCATCGCACGGACTCTGGGTGCGCCGGCTCCCTCGGAGCGAACGCTCGCGCTTGCGCAGCAGTATCTGGAGAGCGTTACCGTGGTGCCGGATAGCGAAGCGGTGTCCGCCTTGCTGTTTCTCCTCGAACGGCTCAAGGTGCTGGCCGAGCCGGCCGCATCGTGCACCCTGGCCGCGGCCGACCGCCTGCGCGATAAGTTCACGCCGGAGCGGCATGTGGTGCTGGTGCTGTGCGGAGGAAACTTCGCGGTGGAGGATCTGGCGACCATTCAGGCGTGAGTCTCTACTCGCTCCGCAGCAGCTGCATGATCTCCACCGCCGCGGCTCTCAGCGCCGGAAGGAAACACGCCAGCAGCGCCGCAAGCAGGAGCAAGGATGCCACGGCTTCAAAGGCCGGGACGTCGATCGCACCCACGCCGAAGAGAACGCTCTGCATCGCGCGACCCACAAAATACGCGCCGATTAATCCGAAGCCTAATCCGGCGCAGGCCAGCACCAGTCCCTCTTTCATCACCAGAGCGACCACTCGATTCCGCGTCGCGCCCAGCGCCATCCGCAAGGCCATCTCACGCGAGCGCTGCGTTACCGAGAACGCCATCACGCCGTAAATGCCCACCGCAGCAAGCAACAGCCCAACCACCGCGAAGCTGGCGAAAAGGATCACGGTAAACCGGTCGTTGGCCAACACCTGGTCGTGCACTTGATCCATGGTGCGGGTGAGCGCGAAAGCCGCCTGCGGGTCGAGCGCGTTCACCGCAGCCTGGACGCTCTTGACCATGGCAGCCGGATCTTGCGCGGAGAGCACGCCGATACCGGAGATCTCGGACGCCTCCTGCCAGAATGGCGTGTCGATCTCAGGAGTGTCTTCACGCGAATTCCGGCTTTTTACGGTGTGGAACACGCCCACGATTTGCCACTCAGCCACGGGCCCAGCCTTGCCCAAGCCGGGAATCTCTTGTTCCATCAGCACCCGCTGTTGGAGCGGATCGACCCCTTTCAGAAATCGGCTGACAAAGGCCTCGTTGACCATTGCCACTTTTGTGCTCGACTCATCGTCATGGTCGGTGAACGCTCGTCCCTTTACGATTCGGATTCCGAAGGTGGCAAAATAATCCGGCGTCACCGTCTCGAAATCCGCGGTGGGGCGCATCGACGGGTTCGCATACTCTGGGTTACCGGCAATGCTGAACTGCGTTTCGAGGTGCAGAAAATCGAGAGGCAAATACGTCATCGCGGACACATGCAAAACTCCGGGCACCGCCGCGATGGAGGCCAGGACTCGGGCGTAGTACGCGTTCACCTTGGTCTGATTGGGATCGTTCTTCAAGAGCGGCACTGAGTCGACGTAGAAACCAAGAATGTGATCGGTGCGGACGCCGAGATCCACGTGTGTGAGATTCCAGAAGCTGTGAATGGTCAAGCCCGCTCCGGCAAGCAGCGGCAGCGCGATAGCGAACTCTGCGATCACCAGGACGCGGCGAAGCCGGTGGCGGCCCACGCCGATTCCTGAGCGGCCGCCTTCCTTGAGGGCTCCCGCCGGATCCAAACGCGAGGCGGACCACGCGGGAACACAACCAAACAATATGCCGGCCAGCGTAGCGGCGGCCAGCATGATGAGAAGGATTGGAATACTCAACCGCAGATCCGCCTCCGCGGGCAGGGAATCCGTGGGGATCGCTGCAACCAATCCGCGCAACGTAAGACTCCCCACGGCAATGCCGAGGATGCCGCCCAGAATCGCCAGCGCCAGGCTCTCCGTCAGGAACTGAGTGAAGATGGACGCGGGGCTCGCTCCCAGGGCGCCGCGAATCGCGATTTCCCTCTGTCGCATGATGCCCTTCGCCAGCAACAAATTGGCTACGTTCAGGCACGCGATCAGAAGCAGGAATCCCACGGCGCCGAGCAGAAGCCAGAGAAGCCGTCGCCTCTCGCTGGGAAGGAAGTCGTTCTTGAACCGCTCCACGGCCGCGCCCCAATCCTGATTCGTCTCAGGAAAGTCTTTGGCCTCTTGTGCGGCGATCGCGTCCATCTCGGCTTGGGCCTGCTGAATGGTTACGCCGGGCTTGAGCCGGCCCGTGGCGACCCAATAGCGGGAGGCGTGATCGCTGAGTTGCTCCGGCTTGAAGACCAGCGGCACCATCGACTCCGGGCCCCAGCGATCCGCGGCGCCGGGGGCCAAAACCCCCACGACGGTGTAGATCTCGCCGTTAATCTGCATGCTCTGGCCAAGGACTTTAGGGTTCGCGCCGAGATGCAGCCAAAGCCGGTGCGTAAGAATCACAACGTGTTCTTTACCTGGCTCGCCTTCCTCGGGAAGAAAGTTGCGGCCAAGGAACAGCGGAGCTCCCAGCATTCGGTAGTAGCCTGGTGTGGCTTCCATCCCCTCGAGGTATTCGGGCCTGTCTCCGGTGGCGATGTTGAAATTGTCCGGGTTGGCGGTCTCCAGCTCCTCGAATACGGTGCTCCTGCGCCGCCAGTCGGCCAAATCGGCCAGCGAAACGAAGTTGCGACGGCCTTGAATCTTGGACCAGACGTTCACCAGCCGGTCCGCCTCGGGATAAGGCGACGGAGCGAGCAGCGTCGCGTAGACCACCGTGAAGATCGCCGTGGTGGCGCCGATGCCAAGCGCGATGGTCAGCAAAATCGTGACGGTCAGCCCCAGGCTCTCGCGCAGGCTCCGGAACGTGTAGCGGAGATTCCGTCGCATATTCTATGAACCATACTAAATCTTGAATGGGCTTTGCATTGTGGATCGACCGCGCCGGCGGCGTGGCGTGGGCGCAAGGGACGCACGAATACCGGCCCATGGGCGCGGCCGCGATCGCTTCCACAGACCAGTTCCGCCATCGCGATTTTCGCCAAAGACGAAAGCGGCCGGAACATCTGCGCCGGTCGTTTGCAGGATTTTTCGGCTCGCTCGAAGAGGTGAATTTACGATTGCGCTCGCGTCGGCCGTGGAAGCTGCGCGCTACTCCCGCGCATTTGCTGTGACGCTGTGCTTGCGGCTGTAGGTGAAATAAATAATCAGCCCGATCGCCATCCAGCCAAACAGCCGGATCCAATTGCTCAATCCCAATCCGTACATCAGAAACAGATTGAACGCGATGCCCAGAATCGGCGTCAGCGGGACGAGCGGCGTCCGGAAAGGCCGGGGACGTTCCGGATGCGTGTGCCGCATCACAATGATGCCGATGCACACCAGCACGAACGCGAACAGAGTCCCGATGCTGGTCATGTCGCCCAGCGTCGACAGCGGCGCGAACGCCGCGAACAATCCGGTGAACACCATGAACAGCAGATTCGAGCGCCAGGGCGTGCGGAAGCTGAGGATGGATGTCGCTGAACACCTTGGGCAGCAGCCGGTCGCGCGACATGGAGAAGAAGACCCGGCTCTGGCCCAGCAGCATCACCAGAATCACGGAGGTGAAGCCCAGGATGATGGCGAATTTCACCGCCGGCCGCAGGAACGTGTAGGCGGTACGGTCGATCGCCACGGCCACCGGCGCGGAGACGTTCAGATCCTTATAGCTGACGATTCCGGTCAGCACGTGCGAAAAGACCACGTACAGTAGCGTGCACACGGCCAGCGATCCGACGATGCCGATGGGCATGTCCCGCTGCGGCTTCTTGGCTTCCTGCGCGGCGGTGGAGACGGCGTCGAATCCGATGAAGGCGAAGAACACTTTGCCCGCGCCGCGCAGCACGCCGCTCCATCCGAAGTCGCCGAACGTCCCGGTGTTGGGCGGCACGAACGGCGTGTAATTTTTCTGGTTGATGTAAGACCAGCCCAGGATGATGAACAGGATCGCCACCGATATCTTCAGCACCACGATGACGGTGTTGGCTCGCGCCGATTCCTGAATGCCGATGATCAGAATCCCGGACACCAGCACGATGATGAACAGCGCGGGAAGATTGATCACTCCCTGAATCACGGTGGTCGATGCCGGGCAAGGTCACCGGCTCAAACGGAGAGGCCGCCAATTGAGCGGGGAACTCGATGCCGAAATCCTTCAGGAAACTGACCACGTAGCCGGACCAGCTCACGGCCACCGTCGATGCGCCCACTGCGTACTCCAGCACCAGGTCCCAGCCGATGATCCACGCCATCAGCTCGCCCATGGTCGCGTAGGAGTAGGTGTAGGCGCTGCCGGCGATCGGAATCATGGTCGCGAATTCGCTGTAGCACAGGCCCGCGAACGCGCAGCCGACCGCCGCGAGCATAAAACTGAGCACCACGGCCGGCCCCGCGTTCTGCGCCGCGGCCAGTCCGGTGAGCGAAAACAAGCCCGCGCCGATGATCGCGCCGATCCCAGCGCCACCAGTTGGCGTGGCGCCTGAGCGAGCGCTTCAGCGAGTCGCCTTCGGAGTCGGCCAGAATCAGGTCCAGCGGCTTGACCGCGAATAAGCTCATAGTCGAAAAGTATAAGCGGCTAGGATACCAGAAACGCGCGGTTCGGAAATCCCGATTCTGAACCGCGACCGTGAGGCGAGCGTTACCGGATCTGGCTTCGCAGCGCATGGTCCTGCGGCCACGGGCACCGCGATGTCCAGCCAACCGATCATCATTTCATCCCAGGTCTGCGGTCCCCAGCGGATCACTGCCGTGGGATCGGGATTGAACGGGTTGTTGGCGGAGTTGTCGAAGTACGCGGTGCACTCGATGCGCGTACCAGCGGGAAGAAGTTTGGGTGTTTCCAGATAGTAATAAGGCTGCCAATTGAAATCGTACTTGGGAATGTCCAGCAGGATCTCGGTTTCGCCGTTGGGATAGACCGCGCGGAACTGGAACGATTTTCCGCGCAGGTGCATGTGCGCGCGCATGCCCGCCAGGCGCGCCGGCCTGGGAATCACCAGCGACGCGTCCACCCGGAAGTTGCCGTTGCCCGCCGGAATGGCCAGGCTCGGGATCCATCACCTGCATGGCGACGATGCGCTCGGAGGCCGGCTTCTTCGCGAAAATCAGACCGATGCGGGTGCGGTCGCGCGAGGCCTTGCCGGTGGTGGCGTAATGCATCTGGAACACCAGCGTGGCTCCGGCCTTGATCAGCCGCGCCTGTCCCGGCTTCCAAATCTGCGGCGAGCTGCCGGGCGCATAGCCAGCCAGGTACTCTTCATTGTTGGCTCCCGTGCCCGTGTCCACCACCACGATGGCGTGATGCACCACGCTGCGGTCGCCCGGCCGCACCTCCGCCATCTCCACCCATTTGTCTTCGGTAAAGTGCGTCGGCACGGGGATGTACTGATAGTCGATCACGCCCTTGGCGGGAACTTCAAACTCGTCGGGCATTTCGAAAACCACGTCCGGCTTGGGAATGCGCCAGCCCTCCGGGAAAGCGATCGGCTTGGGGGCGTCGGCCGGGTCGCCTTCCTTGGCGCCGGCGTCCACCCAGGCGATCAGCTTTTCCTTCTCTCCCGGCGCAAGCGAAAGATCGTTGATGAACTTGCCGTAGTGAGGGTCGGCTTGCCAGGGGGGCATCTTGCCGGTGAACACGGCAGCCCGGATGGCTTTGGCCCAGGGACGCGTCTGCTCGTAGGTCAGCAGCGCCATGGGCGCGGCCTCGCCGTCGCGATGGCAGCTCTGGCAGCGCTTTTGGAGAATCGGCTCGACGTCTTTGTGAAACGTCGGCGCCGCTTTTGGCGTCCCCGCCGCCGGGGCACTCGCCCCTGGAGTCCCGAGCCCCCGGAGTCCCAGCTTGGAGACGCAGGCTCAGAATCGCAACACAGAGAATTCCGCCCCGCATGATTTCAGTCTATGACACATTACGCCCTGGGGTTTGAGGCTGCGCGAACTCCAGCATCTCCTGCTTCGGAATGCCCGGCTCAAAACACCGCCTGCAGCGCGCTTCATACATGCCTGAAGCGCCCACCACGATCAGGTCTTCCGATTCCACCAGTCTCTGCGTGTGCTTGGCGGGATTGCCGCAGCGCATGCAGATCGCCAGCATCTTGGTGATGGATTCGGCCAGGCACAGCAACTCCGGCATGGGCGAAAAGGGACGGCCCAGGTAGTCGGTATCGAGACCGGCCACGATCACCTGCTTGCCCGCGTCGGCCAACTGGCTGGCGACGGCCGCCAGCTCCGGCCCGAAGAAATTGGATTCGTCCACGCCGACCACCTGTGTGCGGCCGTCCATCCGGTCCAGAATCTCCTTGGCGCTGGCGACCACGGTGGATTTCATGCGCTGGTCTCCATGCGAGACGATTTCATCGAGCGAATAGCGGTCGTCGAGAACCGGCTTGAAGACTTGCACCCGTTTACGCGCGATCTTGGCCCGCCGCAGCCTGCGGATCAGCTCCTCGCTCTTGCCCGAGAACATGGGGCCGCAGACGACCTCGATCCACCCGATGTGGCCGGTGACAATGTCCATAACGTAACGAAGTTGTCAGAATAACAGGGACGCACTGGTCGCGTGCACCCCGAAACAACAGAGCCTGACCGTGACGCATTTCCGCTTGTGGGGCGGACGCCCTCGTCCGCGCGGGACGCCGTCCTAGAGCCGGCCAGGGGGCCGGCTGCGGTCCAGGGGGACCGCCCCACTTTGTTACGAACGGAAGTAATTACACCCGCCCCGCCAGCGACGCCCGCACCGCCGCGGCCACTTCATCCACCGACGCCTCAGCCAGCTCCGGATAGATCGGCAGAGATAGAATCCGCGCGCGCCACGCGTTCGGCGTGCGGCAGGCTTTCGGGCGGAAACGCGGGATCGCGATAGGGCGCCATCAAGTGGATCGGCTCGGGATAATGAATCGCCGTTTGAATCCCCTGCGCGGCGAGATCGCGCTGAATGTCCCATCGCGATATTCGCTCTCGATCGCGTGGACCGCGTAGACGTGCCGCGCCCACGGCATCTCCCGCGGAGATCCGCACGCCGGTTCCTTCCAGCTCCCGCGCATACACTCGAGCCCGGCTGCGGCGCGCTTCGGTCCAGGCTTCCAGATGCCGCAGCTTGACGCGCAGGATCGCGCCTTGCAGACCCTCCATGCGATAGTTGTAGCCGCGCAGGATGTGATGGTAGCGGCGACTCTTCGCCCCAGTTCCGCAGCAAGCGGACGGTGCGCGCCGAGCTCCGGATTGTTGGTCGTCACGCAGCCTCCTTCGCCGTAACGCGCCCAGGTTCTTGCCGGGATAAAAGCTGAAGCAGCCGATGTCGCCGATGGCGCCCACGCGCCGTCCCTTATATTCCGCCGCATGCGCCTGGCAGGCGTCTTCGATCACCACCAGGCCGTGCCGCCGCGCGATCTCCAGGATCGGGTCCATATCCGCGGGATGGCCGAACAGGTGCACCGGCACGATGGCCTTGGTGCGAGGCGTAATCGCCGCGGCGATCCCGGCCGGGTCCATGATTGTAGGTCTCCGGCTCGATGTCCGCATATACGGGCCGCGCGCCGGTGTACAGAATCGCCGCCGACGGTCGCCACGAAGGTGAACGGGGTGGTGATCACTTCATGCCCCTCGCCCGACACCCGCCGCCAATAACGCCAGGTGCACCGCGCTGGTCCCGGAATTGGTTCCGATGCAGTGCGTGGCTCCCTGAAACGCCGCGAACTCCTCTTCGAACGCGGCCACTTCCTTGCCCAGAATGAATTGGCTGGATTCCAGCGTGTGCCGCGATGGCCGCGTCGATCTCGCCCTTGATCGTGTGATATTGCGCCTTCAGATCGCCGAAGGGGATCATGCTCCGGCTCCTGCGCCGGCATTTCGGCAATCGCTATAATGAAAGTCTTTGGCGGTCCTGCCCAGTTTATCCATCGTTATTCCAGCGTACAACGAGGAGCAAAGGCTCCCGCCCGCGCTCGCCGCCGTGCGCGCCTATCTGGACGCCCGCGCGCTATTCCGCAGTCGGAAATTATCGTCGTCGACGATGGCTCGCGCGATGGCACCGCGGCGCTGGTCGAAGCCGTCGCGCGCCAGGATTCGCGCGTGCGCTTGCTGCGCAACCCCGGCAATCGGGGCAAGGGCTATTCCGTTCGCCACGGCATGCTCGAAGCGCGCTACGAATGGGTCCTGTTCTCCGACGCCGACCTGTCGGCTCCCATTGAGGAGCTGGACAAGCTGTTGCAGGCCGCCCTCGACCGCCGCGCCCAAGTCGCCATCGGCTCCCGCGCCCTGGACCGCTCCCTCATCGGCGTGCACCAAGGCCGATTGCGCGAGCTCATCGGCATCGTCCTGAATCGCGTCATGCGCGTGGTCACCGGCTTGCGTTTCTCCGACACGCAATGCGGTTTCAAGCTGTTCGCCCGGGACGCCGCGCGCCCGATCTTCACCCGCCAACAGCTGGACGGCTTCAGCTTCGACGTGGAGGATCTCTTCATCGCACGCGTGCTGGGCATCCCGGCGACGGAAGTCGCGGTGCGCTGGAACAACGTGGAAGGCACCAAGGTGGGGATCCTGGTGGGTCCGCAATTTTTTCTGGATCTGGCGTTGATCCGTTACTACCGGCTGGCCGGCCGCTATCGGCGATAGCCGGCTGCTATAGGCGATAGGATGTTAAGTGCATGCCCGACGACATTCAGAAACGCCTGCGCGTCCTGGTTCAAAAAAGCGCCCAGAAACCGGTCCCGCAAGACCCCGAAGAATCGCTCTTTGAGAGCGGTGTATTGGATTCCTTCGCCCTCGCCGACGTGGTCGCCGCGATCGAGGACGAGTTCGCCATCAAGATCCCGGACAAGGACCTGACGCCGCGCAAATTCGATTCCATCGCACGCATGGAAGCCTACATTACCGATCACGGCGCATGAGCGCATATCTGCACGCCTTCGGAGCGCACCTGCCCCCGCGCGTGGTTTCAAACGCCGCGTTGGCGGAGCGCCTGAATTGCACGCCTGAGTGGATCGAATCCGTCTCCGGCATTCGCGAGCGCCGCTGGGCCGATGACGATTCGACCGTGGCCGATCTGGCCGTCGCCGCCGCTGAAGATTGCCTAAAGCGCGCCGACGTGGAAGCGTGCCGGCTGGGGCTGCTGATTCTCGCCTCCGGCAGCGCCCCTCCCGGCTTTCCGGGCCCTGCGGCCGAAGTGGCCGCGCGCCTCGGCCTCGAATCCACGCCCGCCCTGGACCTTCCCATCGCCAGCGCGGGGAGCCTCTTCGGCATGGCGCTCGCCTCGCGGCTGGCCGATTCGGTGGGCGATATTCTGGTGATCGGTGCGGAGAAAATGTCGGCTGTCCTCGAAGCCTATCCGCTGGATCAGAACACGGCCATTCTGTTCGGCGACGGAGCCGGCGCCGTGCTGATCAGTCCTCGCCCGCACCCCGACATTCGTACACCCCGCATCCTCAATAGCGTGCTGCATACCAGTGGCGAGCTCCGTCATGAGCTCTCCTTCGATTGGAAATCGCCCCTCAAGATGAACGGCGGCAGCGTAATTTTACACGCCTCGCGCAAGATCCCCTCGGCTATCCGCGAGGTCCTCGAACATGAATCCATCGCTCCCGCGGATGTGTCCGCGTTTCTGATCCACCAGGCCAACCAGAATCTGCTGGTGCGTGTCGCCAAAGCGCTCGCGGTTCCCGCCGAGCGCGTTTTTTCGAACATCGCCCGCTACGGCAACACCTCCTCGGCGTCGCTCTTGATCGCCGCGGCGGAATGGGCCAGCCGCGAATCTGCGCCGGGCCCCGTGGTTTTCGCGGCCTTCGGAGCGGGGTTTCATTGGGGCGCACTGGTGGCGGCGTAGGGAAGGCGCTTTTCCATTGACGGCTCCGGGCGTTACCACTACACTGAAAGCGAAACTGGTTTCAAGCGGTATTGCCAAACATAATGACAGTCGCCGTCAAAAACGATAACAAGGCCCCGCTCGTGGTTCCGCTCTCCCTTCGCCGGAAGGTGGGTTTCAAGAGTGGGCAGGAGCTCGAATTCAGTGCGTCCGGTGGAGTTATCACGCTCGCTCCCAAGCGGGTGACCGCAGCCGGCGAGTACACGCCCGCAGAGCGGCGCGCAATTGAGCGTGGCATCGCCGCGAGCGAAAAGCAGTACGCTGCGGGCAAATCCTACGGACCGTTTGGAACGGCTGCCGAAGCGATCGCGTCAATCGATGAGAACCTCCGCCAACGAGCCACTGCAAAGAAACGAAAATCGTCCGGTCGATGAAGATCGACTTTACCGACCGGGTGCTCGATGCCCTGGAAGACGCCCCTCTTGCGGTTCGTAAGGCCTTCCGCAAACAACTCACCTATCTCGCCGAGAATCTTAATCACCCATCCCTGCGTGCCAAGAAGTACGATGAAGCCCGCAATCTTTGGCAGGCGCGGGTAACGAGGGACTGGCGCTTTTATTTCAGGATCGCCGACGATACCTATCGGCTCGAAGACATCAGGAAGCATCCGAAGAAATAGACCCGCGCCGGATCGCGTTTGCGGCGCCTTGCGTCTGTGCGGCGCTGCTAACGGCTGCTGCTGCGTGTCGCCGAAGCCCTCGCGGTTCCCGCCGAGCGCGTTTTTTCGAACATCGCCCGCTACGGCAACACCTCCTCGGCGTCGCTCTTGATCGCCGCGGCGGAGTGGGCCAGCCGCGAATCTGCGCCGGGCCCCGTGGTTTTCGCGGCCTTCGGAGCGGGGTTTCATTGGGGCGCACTGGTGGCGGCGTAGGCAAAGTCCTTTCGCGGAGGCCTGACCTCATGTGAGTGCATTGAGGTATAATCACTTGTTCCGGGAGGCTTTATGAAACTCTGGATGCTCGCGCTCGCTTTGGCCTGCAGCCTGTTCGCCAATGATCTGGACGATCACTATGCGCAATTGAAGGATGCCCAAACCAAGAAGGATCCCGATACCGTCAAGAAGCTCGCTCTCGAAACTTCCAAGCTGGCGCGAGCCGAAGCAGCTGCGCCCCAGCCAGCCGACGCCGCTGCGGTCGCGGATTGGAAGCAGCGGGTGGAGTTCGCCAAGGAGGTGGATCATTTCACCGAGTACGCGCTGGCTTCGACGGCCATCGCCACCACCGACCAGGCCAAGATGGAGGATCTGGTGGATTCGCTGATCGCGCTCAACCCCAAGAGCGAGTACTTGACCTTGTGTTCGTCCACCTATCTGGCCGCGCTGGCAAAGCAGGGAACCGATAAACAACTGGCCGGTGCGCAAAAGCTTCTCACCGCCAACTCCAGTAACGACGAGGCCTTGCACGTACTGGCGTTAGGGTACAGCAGCAGCAGTCCCGACCGCGCCAGCAGCTACGCCACGCGTTTGATTGCGGTGATGAAGGGCAAGGCCAAGCCCGAAGGCGTCTCCGAAGCGGATTGGGAAAAGACCAAGGCCGGTGACCTCGGGGACGGCTACTTTATCGTCGGCGCGGCCGCGTGCACGAAATCCGGTTGGATCGACTGCGACCGGAATTTGAAATTAGCCGTGCCCTACGTGAACAAGGATCAAAGAACCTTGGGCATCACATATTATTATCTGGGTTTGGCGGAATATCAGATCGGTAAAGTGACCAGCGACAGGGCCAAGATTGCGGAAGGCCAGAAATACAGCGAACAGTCCTCGGCGATCGCCGGACCCTTCCAGCAACAGGCGTTCAAGAACGCCCAGGCGATGAAGACGGAACTGGCCGCTCCGCGCAGATAAGGGAGTACCTGGGCGTTCATCGTCCTATCCGCTCCGGCCAAATTGTCCACCTCGAATGGACAGATTGTCGCTGTGGCGCAGCCGCAGCCAGCGCCGCGCCAAGCCGTGCAACACGTATTCAACACCCTGCGGACGCGCCTCGAGTTGGAAGACAGCATGCATGGCAAGACGACAGATGGAAGTAAGAATGCGAAAATCGCCGCCTGGTCCGGACGAGCCGGAGGCGTCCGGCCAGGTGTATGCTATCGTGCCAGCGCACGGCGGATCCAACGCGGACGAGGTTGCAGCACAACTGAGCCGCGAGCTTGCGGAGGGCTACCGGCTCTCCGTGCTGCTGGCCGATTTTTGCACCCACGGCTTCCCTCTTTGGGAGACACCTGAGGCGCCGCAGCGCCTGGACGGCCGCACCTGGGGAGCGTTCCTGCGCAGCAACCGCGGCGTCTTCGACACGCTGGAGGCGCGCGAAGTGCACCCGCGCAATATTCACCGGCTGCTGGACCACGCCCGCGGACGCTATCACGTCACCTGCGCCGATCTCTCCGAAGCCAGGGAATCGTCGGCGCTCGAAGTGCTCCGCCATTCCGACTCGATTTTCCTGGTTACCAACTCCGACCCGGCGTCCATTGAACAGGCCAGATACCGGGCCGTATGGCTCCGCTCCATGGATCTTGAGGAGCGTACCGCGCTGCTGCTGCGCCGCGTCGCCGATGGAGTCAGCGGAGTGGAGGCGGAGGATCGCACCGGCCTTCCCGTGTGCGCCGCCGTCAACGATCCCAGGGAACTGCACCACTTGGCCGGGTGGCTGGCCTCGCCTCAGCTTCCCCGCCGCGCCAAGCTCATCCCCATCCGCCGCGTCGGCTGACAACAGGCCGGCTGAAGTAGACTGGTGCATATTGAAGCGGGACCCAGTCATTCACACGCCCCGTCTCCGCCTCCGCCCCATGCTGCAGGAGGAGGATCGGGAGCGATACGCCGCCCTGAACTCCGATCCGGCTGTGCTGGAGTTTTTTCCGCGGGGTTACTCGCGGGAAGAAAGCGACGTGAGCTTCGACCGCATCCGCCAGCATTGGAACCAGCATGGCTTCGGCGTATGGGCTGTGGAAGCGCAAGACCAATTCGCCGGTATCCTCGGACTCTGGCACGTCCGCTTCCAGGCATCTTTTACGCCCGCGGTCGAGATCGGCTACCGGCTCATGCCCAATTTCTGGAAGCTTGGAATCGCCACCGAAGCCGGCGGCGCCGCGCTGCGCTATGGTTTCGAGCAGCTCGATCTCCAGGAAATCGTCGCCTATACTGTCCCCGCCAACCTGCGCTCCCGCCGGGTGATGGAAAAACTGGGCATGCAATACTCGGAGGACTTCGACCATCCCGAGCTGGAGCAGAGCCACGCGATGCGGCGCTGCCTGCTCTACCGGCTTCCGCGCGCCAGATGGGCCTCAAGTTCGTAAAGGTGGGGCGGTCCCCCTGGACCGCAGCCGGCCCCCCGGCCGGCTTGGGCGGCGCATTTTTCATGAAGCGGCGCGCTAATCCGGAGCCGACGAATCCCTGCGAGCCAGTTCTTCTGCCAGAATAATGGCGTCGGCCAGCTCCTTCATGGGACGGCGCAGACGGCGGCTCTCGTTGCGCATGCGCAGATAGGCTTCTTCCTCGCTCAAGCTGTGGCGGCGTTGCAGGATGCCCTTGGCGCGCTCCACTGCCTTGCGCGTCTCCAGCTGCCGCTTCATCCCCTCGGTTTCCGCCGACAGCCGCGCGTTCTCTTCCTCCAGCAAGCTCTTGGCGATGGCGTTGCCCATCTGCTCCCCGATGAACTGGATGGTGCTGATCTCTTCGACGGAGTGCTCATGCCGGTCGCGATGATGCACGTTGATGACGCCGATGGCCCTGCCCTTGTTGATCAGCGGCACCGACAGAAACGCCTCGTAGGTGTCCTCCACCAGGGCGGGGAACATCTTGAAGCGCGAATCCTGCGCAGCGCGCGATGCCAGCGCCACCGGCGACTGGTGCTCCGCCACCCAGCCCGTCACGCCCTCGCCGATCTTCATGCGCAGCGTGCCCAGGTCCGCCGCGTGCGGCACCAGCGAAGCGCGTAGAACAAATTCTCCGCTATCTGTTTCTACCAGATAAACCAGACACGCGTCGCATCCAGCCACGCGCGCCGCCAGTCCCACGATCTCTCCGAGCATTTCGTCCAGTGACAGCTCTGAGCTGACAATCCGGCTTACTCTGTGCAATACGGAGATGTCGTCTGGTCCTGTTAAACTCATGGTCTCTGTCGCCATCATACATCGAGCGTAAGACTCCGCAGCCGCCTTGGTCCAATCAAAACTTTCTATCAACTGAATCACCACTCGCGGCCTAAGTATAAACGGGTATAATGTTTGTAATATGCGAGACCAATGGGTAGCGCGGCGCTCCGGCGACCGCATCCGCACGCAGATCCACTATGCCCGCCAAGGGCGTATCACGGAGGAGATGGAGTACGTGGCCGCGCCGCGAACGGCTGGCGCCGGAGACCATTCGCGACGAAGTGGCGCGCGGGCGCATGATCATCCCCGCCAACATCCATCACACCAATCTGGAGCCGATGTGCATCGGCGTGGCCTCCTCCTGCAAGATCAACGCCAACATCGGCAACTCCGCCACCACTTCGAACATCGAAGAGGAGCTCGAAAAGCTGCGCTATTCCGATCAAGTACGGCGCGCGACACGGTGATGGATCTCTCCACCGGCGGCGACATCCCGCGCATCCGCAAGGCCATCATTCAGAAGCTCGCCTGTGCCCATCGGCACCGTCCCGATCTACGAAGCCTTCGCCCGCGTGCGCCGCATCGAGGATCTGAACATCAACGTCATGCTGGAAGTGATCGAGGAGCAGGCCGAGCAGGGCGTCGACTACATGACCATTCACGCCGGAGTGCTGGTGCAATACATCCCGTATACCACCCGGCGCGTGACCGGAATCGTCAGCCGCGGCGGAGCGATCCTGGCCGAATGGATGGTCAAGAATCATCGCCAGAATCTCCTCTACGAGCATTTCGAAGACATCTGCAAGATCTTCCAGAAGCACGACGTCAGCTTTTCTTTGGGAGACGGCCTGCGTCCCGGCTCGCTGGCCGACGCCAGCGACCGCGCCCAGTTCGCCGAGCTGGAAACCCTGGGCGAGCTCACCAAGATCGCCTGGAAGCACGACGTGCAGGTGATGATCGAGGGTCCCGGGCACATTCCCATGGACCAGATCCAGATGCAGGTGGAGAAGGAAAACGCGATCTGCCATGAGGCGCCGTTTTACACGCTGGGCCCGCTGGTCACCGATTTCGCGCCGGGCTACGATCACATTACCTCCGCCATCGGCGCGGCCATGATCGGCTGGCATGGCGCCTCCATGCTGTGCTACGTCACGCCCAAGGAGCACCTGGGGCTGCCCAATCGCGAAGACGTCAAGCAGGGACTGATCGCGTACAAGATCGCCGCGCACGCGGCCGACATCGCGCGCCATCGTCCCGGCGCCCGCGACCGCGACGATGAGCTATCCCGCGCCCGCTTCGCCTTCGACTGGAACCGCCAGTTCGAGCTGGCGCTCGATCCTGAAACCGCCCGCGCCTATCACGACGAGACGCTGCCGGAGGAAGGCTTCAAGGACGCCGCGTTCTGCTCCATGTGCGGGCCCAAGTTCTGCTCGATGAACCACTCCATCAAGACCCAGGAGTTCACCGAGGCCGACGCCGAAGCCGTGCTCACCCAGATCGCGACGACGGCGTCCGCAAAATAGAGCCGCGAAGTAGCCCCTTGTTGGCTAGCCCGCAAAGGGTGCGGCGGCACCCTCACTTCAGCCATGCAACAATTCCCGCCGCGCTCCGTTTTGCGGGCTGTTACTGAGGAGCGAGCAGCGCCTCCACCGCGGCCAGACGATCTTCGAGCGAGCGGATCTGCTCAGCAGCATGGGAGCGGGCACACCGTCATGATCTGGCCGTCTTTGTCGTACGCCACCAACTTCGGATAGACCTTGGCTACTTCTTCGGCGATCAAGCCGTCGCCCCATCAGCGGCACTGAAGGCGCACCGCCGCGAAATTGGGCGTCCCGCGATTCGGAGCGGAGGCCAGCGCAAGCGTGCCCGGCGGGGCCGCGAGGCCGTTCTCGCATTTCGGGCTTCGCTTACTGACTGCCCGCCGGTTTCGCGGCCGGCGATGTCGAGGCGGAGAGCAGCGTTTCCAGCGCGGCAAGGCGTTCCTCCAGCTTCCGGTTTTCCGCTTCCCGAATCTGAACCTCGTTCCGGAGCTCCGCGTTTTGCTTCTGCAATTCGTTCAACAGCATGGGGGCGAGCGACTGATATTTGACCGATGAGGGCTGGCCGTCTTTGTCGTATCCCACCATGTCGGGATAAACCTTGGCGACCTCTTCGGCGATGAGGCCCGTATTGCAGCGCGCGGGAGCCGTCGTCATATTCCGGCTTATAGAAGAACGTGACCGGACGCAGTTGGAACAGATTGCTGCTGCTGTCGCCCATGTCGGCAATCTGCTCCTTGAATCGGCGCGACGACGGAGTGCTGCTGCAACCCGTGGTTCCCAGCGTCCCGTTCGCGTCGATGCAGACCAGCAAGTTGGGGGTGCTCGGGGTCCCGCCGTAAATGCCCGCGATGAAAGCGCTGGTCTGGGTGCCTGGCGTCCCGATGGCGAGGGTGCCGCTGTTGTCGCCGGCGGTGCCCCCGGTGCCTATGTAGATGCTGTTGCTGTTGCCAGCCGGGGGGTTGCGACCCGCATTAAACCCGATCGCGACGTTACCGCTTCCGGTGGTGTTGCTGAATAGCGCGCTATCGCCGATGGCCTCGTTTTGGCTTCCTGTGGTGTTGTTCGTCAGCGCGAAGTCACCCTCGGCGGTGTTGCCGGAGCCAGTGGAGTTATTTCGCAACGCGTTTGTGCCGGTGGCGGTGTTATTGCCTCCGGTGGTGGTGTTCGCCATGGCGAAAGCACCCAACGCCGTGTTATTGCCGCCCGCTGTATTGCTCTGTTGCAGCGCATTGATGCCGACGGCCGTATTGTCGCTTGTCGTGGTGTTGCTTTGTAGTGCGTGCCTGACCGACGGC
>CAVXWB010000172.1:0-10649 GCA_963765185.1 Bryobacterales bacterium | reverse complement strand
ATCTTACTTCCCGTTGCTGAGCTTGCGCGAGTATTCCTGCACGTTGGCGTCGTAGCCGGCGGGAACCTTGTCGGGCGCGGCGGTCTTGGCTTGCCCCGCTCCGCTCTCCTCCAGCTTGCGGCGCAGTTGCACCTCGAAGCTCTCCCATTCCGGAAGCACGGTGCGGTTGATGCGCTCGGCGAGCTCGGAGACGCCGTTTCGCCGAAGCGAATCTGCTCCAACTGTTTTTCCAGATCCCCGATCGCCCGCTCCGCATCAGGATCGTCCCGGAAGGTTTGCCGGAGATCCCGCAGGGTCCCCTCCACCTCGCGGCCGACCAGAGCCGGGTTCATGCTGCGATTCTCGGGAGTATCGTAGGCGCCCTGAGGATAATTGCGATTCGCGCCAAGCGGGGATCCGTTGGATAAGCGCCGCCGTTGGGACCATAGAAGCCGCCGTTGGGACCGGTATTGCCGCCATTGTACGCCCCGCCGTTGTTGCCGCCGCCGCCGGCGCGAGCTGCTGCCCGCCTTGTGGCCACCCGGCTGGTTGCCCTGCCCCGGCTGTTGTCCGCCGCCCTGCTGTCCGCCGCCCTGTTGGCCTCGGCCCTGTTTACCCTGACCCTGCTGATTCCCGGGCTGCTGGCCGCCCTGCTGATTGCCGCCGTGGTCTGCTGCTGACGCCCGGCTGCTGGCCCATCTGCGCGAGACCTTCCAGCTGGCCGCGCGCGCTCCAGCTCCGCCAAGCCCGCTGCTGCTGATCCCGAGCCGCGCCCTGTTGCTTGCCTCCCTGCACGGCCTGCTGCGCCTGCTGGATCTGGTCCTTCATGTTGTCCAGCGCCTGCGTGATCGGCGCTTCCTGGCGAGCCATCATCGGACCGTATCCGTTGCGGGCATACTCGGCCATGTTCTCAATGCGCCGTTGCGTGTCGGTCTGCCGGGTTTCCGCCAAGCCGTCGCGGAGCCGGGACGCGGCATTGGGTTGCTGCGTCCGCAGAGACTCTCGCTCCGCCTGGCGAGCGTCGTCCTGCAAGCGCCTCAGCTCGCCGCCAGTCTCTCTTCATCCTTGGCGATCTGTTCGGCCGCTGCCGCGCGGAGCCATCGCGCTGTTGCTGATTCTGGATGGCCTTGGCGCCCCTGTCCCGCAGCGCCTGTCGCGCGATTGATATCGCCGAACTGCTGCTTCACCCGGTCTTCCATGGCGTGCTGCGCCTGCGCCAGTTCGTTCGCGCGGTCGGCCAGCTCGTTCACCTTGCCCGCGGCGTCCTGCTGCTGCATTCCACGCAGCACCTGCTCGGCGTCCCCCAGCGCCTGCGCCGCGCGGCGAGCCTCCGCCTGCGCGGCAGCATCGCCCTGCTGGCCCTGCGCCGCCGCCTGATTGGACGCTTCATGGCGTCCTCGGCCTGCTGCAACTGCTTCTGCAACTGATCCAGCGTCTGCTGCAACTGCTGGTCGCTGGCGTTGCCGTTGCGGCCCGGCCTGATTTTCTGCGCCGAGGCTCGTTGCTGCTGCTGTTGCTGGCCTTGCTGTTGCTGCTGCCAGGCTGCTGCTGGCCGCGGTTGTCCGCTGTTGCCGGCTGCTGTCCCGATTGTTGACCGGACTGCTGGCCCGATTGTTGGCCAGCTGTTGCCCGGACTGCTGCGCCGCTGGCTCTGCGAGCCCTGCTGCTGCTGGCCGCCTTCTGCTGCTGCATGGCCTGGATCTCCTTCTGCAGCTGCTGGGCCTGCTTCTGCAATTGTTCCTGCTGATAGCGCTGCTGCGCCGCGTTCTGCGGCGTGCGCGGCTGCTGCGCCAGTTCCTGCTGGCGCTTGGCTAGCTCGTCCAGCTTGGCCATGGCGTCGTCGATCTTCTTCTGCTGCTCCTCGGCCGAGCCTCCGCCCTGCGCCTGCTGCTCATACTGATTCTTCTCGGTGTCCAGCTCCAGGTCGAACAGGTTCTGGCCAGATCGCGGCCGGCGCTGCCGCCACCGCCTCCCCCGCCGCCGCCCTGCGTTGCCGAAGGCGACCTGAATATCGCGTTGCGCGGCCTGGGCGTGCTCCAGATGCCGCAGCGCGCTTTCCTCAGGCGAGATGGCATCGCGCCATCCCTGCTTGTTCAGCTTATCCGACGCCGTGCCCATGTCCATGCCCGCGGCGTTCATCTCGTCGATGACGGTCTTAAACTCGGCCGCTACCGATTCATCCAGCTCGCGGCTCTTCATGCGCGTCGCCAGGGACTCGGCTTGCTGCTTGAGCGTCTTTTCCGTGTCGGCCAGGTACTGCGCGGTCTCCGCGGTCTTGGTCTTGTCGTTGGGGCGCGTGGCGTTGTAGGTGGCCGTAATCACCTGCTTCTGGCGATCCCAGATCTGCTGCTGCTCCTGCCCGCCGCCGCCGCCTCCTCCGCCCCCACCCCCGCCTTGCTGGGATTGGGTGTAGTTGCGCTCATAGGCCTGGGCTTCGATGAAGAGAATATCGGTCTGCGAGGTGTTGCGCGCGTCACGAGCGGTGGCGTAGACGCTTACCACGTCGCCAGGTTGCAGCTTGAAATCCTCGAGCGCGAGCGTGGTCCTGCCGTCGGCCGACTTGACGCCCTTGTTGGCCAGCAGCGGCACTGTCTTTTCCGCCGCGCCGTTCACCGAGTAATGCAGATCCAGGCCCTCCAACGCAAAATCGTCCTGCCCGGATACGTCGATGGTGACTTCCTCGATCGGCAGCACCTTGGCGTCCGCGCCCGGATGGGTGATGCGCACCGTGGGCGCCTGATCGTCCTGGGCTTCAATGAAATAGTCGAGCGGGCTCAAACGCACGCTCTGCCCTGATCGTTGGCTGCGAAGTGATACAGGCCGCTCTTGGTCATCGGAATCTTCGCCGTCAGCGTCCCGTTGGCGCCGGACTCCAGCTTGATTTGCGATCCGTCTTCCATCTCGATCACGCCGTTCTTCAAAGGCCTGTCGGTCTGGACCGTGACTTCGGCCACCGTGCCTGCAACCGCGCGCAGATCGCCGCTGGGATCCTCCACCTGATCCGGCAATCCCAGCCAGGAGGGGAAATGATATGTCGTCTTAATGTGCGTGACGCCCGGAAGATCGGTCACGTCCAGCTTGAACGTCTTCGACTTCACCGCGCCGGCTTCGATGTAATATTCCACCGGCTCCGGCAGCGCCGCGAAGCGGAACTCGTAATCCGAGCCGTTATCGCGCGGCAGCATGTTGGCCTGTTCCCATTTGGAGGAGCTTTGATACTTGGCGAACAGCCGCACCGACTGCGCCTGGAACCCCACCAGCGTGGCTGAAATCGGCACGTCGTCCTTGCGCCGCACCAGTTTGTTGCCGGGCTGCACCTGAATATCGTAGAACGCGCTGCTCACGCCGGATTTGGGCGCGCCCGCCCACAGCAGCGCCGCACCATAGCCCAGAAAGCCCGGGCCGGCCAGAATCATCCATAGCAACGCCGCACCGGCCGCGCCCGCGCCGGTGGCGAAGGCAAACAGCGATTTCCGCGGAGCCACGTCCTGCGGCACGGTCTTCTGCGCCACCTTCTGCGTGTCGTCGGCCAGCAGCTCGATCATGGGATCGCCCGAATCCTTGCGCTCCACGTAGGTCAGCAGACGTTGATCGAACTGCGGGAACACGGCTTCGGCTTTCGTGGCCGCGCGGTTGCGATTCAGCCGCATCAGCGGGATCACCAAAGCGTAGCCCAGCGCCAGCGCCAGCGCCAGGAACAGAATCACGCGCGCGCCCAGCAGGCTGGCGTCGGAGAAAGCCAGCGCGTTGGTGATCAGCACCAGGGCCAGCGTAGCGCCCAGCGCAACGCCCGCGGCAACCGCGATGCCCTTGGAAATCGCCATCCATCGCAAGCGCGTCTCAAGGACCTGCAAGTAATGGTTCAACTGATCGCGTGTGTTCATGCCGCTTCCTTCCTCGCCCCCTCATTCCGTCCCGCCGGAGCTCGCAAGTACCCGTCCGCCACCAAGGATTCAGCCAATGCTACTAACAACAATAGCAGCAAAAGAATCGGCGACAGGCTCCACGGAGTGGTCTTCTGCTCCCCGGCTGCGCCGGCGCCATCGCTGCCCGTGCCGCCCGCTCCGGTGGCCTTCCACAAATCCAGCGTTTCCTGGGGGAATCACCGCCAGATCGGACTCCCGCCGGTCCGCGTGCGCCGCGATCAGGCTCTGCTGCCCGCTGGCCGTCTTGACTTCGAAAAATCCCTCGCGGGCCAGTTGATAGGTTCTGGCGGTGGTCGCTTCCTCCAGCGACAACGCGCGCTTTCCGTCCTGATCGAGCACCTCCGCCGCGGCGTTCTTGCTCTCGCCCGTGCGCAGCTCCACGTAGGAATCGACAGCCACGTTGACCGGCTGCTCCGCTCCGCCGCCGCCCAGGTAGGTGGCGGTTTGCAGCACAAACGGCACCCAATACGCCCCGTGCACCGGCAGATCGTTAGAGACGTTGTCGAAGGTGGACGTGAACACCATCACCTTACCCTCGCCGATTGGACGCTCCAGCAGCAAAGGGGTTTGGTCGTTCAATTTCGCCAGCACGCGGGCGTCCTTGGACGGAGTCCACGCGCACGGCCTGATAAAAGCTCACGCCATCCAGCCGCTCCAGACCTTTCATCACGGGATGCCCGGAATCGATGTCGGCGACGGTCAGGAAGCGCTCGCGTTTCGCGCGCGGCGTAGCTGGCGGCCTGAATCGGGTCGCCCTCGACCGGAACCTTGGTCATCGCCACCGAAGCCGGCCCCAGCACCACCAGCAGCGATTTTCCCGGATTCACGTAGCGCTGCAAATTTTCTTCGAGCCCCGGGGCAGCGGACCCAGATCGTCCAGCACCACCAGCGAATACCCGGCCAGCGAGGCCGTGGCGGCCGTTTCAGGCCTCTGCACTTCCAGCGTGAACGCCGCGTCGGTGGAGGAATCGAGCGCGGTGCGGTAATACTTCTCGGCGTAGGGATGGCGGCCGTTGTCGATGAACAGGATCTTCTTGGGATCGGTCCGCTCCACCGAGAAGGGGAAGCTGTCGTCGCCGGGCAGAGCGTCGGCGGAGTCGATGCGCACTTCGCAGCGGTTGGGACCGTAGGAAGCAGCCAGCTCGTTGAACTCCACCTGCGCGCGGCCGGGCGAAGTCTTTGCGTCGGGAACATCCACCGGCTTGGTCTGGACCACTTTGCCGTTCAACACCAGCGACACCGTGCGCTTGGCCGCGGGAGTGCCGAAGCCGGCGATGGTGGCTTGAATGCGCACGCGCTTGGGATCGTACACGTGGCTCGGAGCCTTCACGTTTTCCACCGTCCAGTTGGGGATCTCCCCTCCCACCGGATGAAGAATCAGCGTGGTGTCTCCGGCCAGACGCAGATCGGTGAAGCCCGGCGGCAGCGCCGTCTTTTGCAGATCGCTCACCAGGTGTACGTCGATGGGCATCTTGGAGGATTCGGCCAGCGTCCTTGTAAAGCGCGCCAGCTCGCCGAAGGAAGCGCGGCTGTCGCTGGGCTTGATCGCCGCCACTGCTGCCGCGCAGCTCCGCCGGATCGGTGGTCTGCTGGGTCATGGCCTCGACCGTGCCGCCCAGCGCGACCACTTCCGCCGCCGTGGTGGCAGGAATCCCGGAAATAATGTCCAGCGCCTCCCGCTTGGCTTTGTCCAGACGGGATTCGCCGCTGGTGCCGGAAGCCGAAGCGCGCATGCTGAAGGAGCGGTCCACCGCCACCACCACCAGTTTCTTGCCCGCGGCTTTGGGAGTGGCGCGATTGATAAACGGATTAGCGAACAGCAGCGCCAGTAAAACCAGCATCAGCGTTCGCAGGATGAACAGGAGGATGTGATCCAAACGCCGGTGTACCACCGAGCTCTGCTCCCTGCGCTCGAAAAACATCAGCGAAGGGAACGGCCGCGGATCGGACTTGTGGCGTTTCAGAAGATGCAGCCAGATGGGCAGGCCCACGCCCACCACGCCGGCCAAAAACCAGGGGGTCAGAAGACCCATTTACAACCTCCCCGTCCGCAGCGCCAGATATTCGCGCAGCGCGGCGTCCAATGGCCGGCTGGTGTCTACCAGGAAATAATCCATGCCCGCGCCCTTGGCCCGGCTCTCGATGTCCTCTAAATGCGCGGTCATCTTGTCGCGATACTCGTGCGCGGCGTAATCCGGAGTCACTTCCATCATCTCGCCCGTCTCCAGATCCTCCAGCATCACCGGATGCTTCAGCTTGGGGTGGATCTCTTCGGGGTCGAGCAAATGAAACAGCACCACTTCATTGCCGCGAAAGCGCAACGGCGCGACCATCTCGATCACCTTCTCCGGAGCCTCCCAGAAATCCGAAATCACCACCACCATCCCGCGCCGCCTCAGAAAATCCATCAGGTGCGCGAACGGCCGGGCCAGGTCGGTGCGCTTGCCGGCTTGCGCCTCCTCCACCCCGTGCAGCAGCCGGTGCATCTGGCCCTGCCGCGTGGAGGGCTGCACGAAATGGCGCACTTCGTCGTCGAACACGATCAGCCCCGCGGCGTCTCTCTGCAAGTGCGCCAGATATAGCACCGAAGCCGCCAGAAACTTGGCGTATTCCAGCTTCTGCATTCCCGCGCGAGCCGTATTTCATGGAGCCGCTGGTGTCCAGCAGCACGTTCACCTGGCAGTTGGTCTCGCCGCGATAGCGCTTCAGGTACATGCGCTCCGTGCGAGCGAACACGTTCCAATCCACGTGGCGCAGATCGTCGCCGGGATTGTAGGCGCGATACTCCGCGAACTCCTGGCTGAAGCCGAAATCCGGCGAGCGGTGCAGGCCGGAGATGAAACCGTCCACCACCGTCTTGGCCACCAGGTCCAGACTGCTGAGGCCGGCCAGAACCGCGGGATCGAGAAAACGCTGCAGCATGAGGTACCCGGTTCGCCGTCTACATCACTAATCGCGAGGAGCGGGTATCGCCTCCAGCAGCTTCTTGAGGATGTCGTCCTGCGTCAGTTTGTCGGATTCGGCCTGGAAGTTGAGCAGAATGCGATGCCGCAGAATCGGGCCGCATCAGCGCCTGACGTCCTGGTAGGAAACGTGATAGCGCCCCTGCATCAGCGCCCGCGCCTTGGACGTCAGCACCAGGTTCTGCGTGGCGCGCACGCTGGCGCCGAAGTTGACGTACTTCTTGACGAAATCCGGCGCCGATGCGGTCCGTGGCGCGCGTGGCGCGCACCAGTTGCACCGCGTAGCGGGCCACCGAATCGGCGATCGGCACCATGCGCACCAGTTGCTGGAAGTCCAGAATCTCTTCCGCGGTGGTGACCGCGTCGGCCTCGTCGCTCTGTGCGTCTTGGTGGTCAGGTCCAGAACCTCCAGTTCATGCTCCGCCGACAGATAATCCAGCAGCACGTTGAAGATGAAGCGGTCGAGCTGCGCTTCGGGCAGCGGATAGGTGCCTTCCAGCTCGATCGGGTTCTGCGTGGCCAGCACGAAGAACGGAGGCCGGATCTTGTAATGATTGCCGCGCACCGTGCAGGACAGCTCCTGCATGGCTTCGAGCAGCGCGGATTGCGTCTTGGGAGGGGTGCGGTTGATTTCGTCGGCCAGCAGCACGTTGGCGAAAATCGGGCCGGGCACGAAGGTCCAGGTGCGCCGTCCGGTGGCCTGGGTCTTCTTCGATGATGTCGGTGCCGGTGATGTCGGAGGGCATCAGGTCCGGGCGTGAACTGGATGCGCCGGAAATCCAGGCCCAGAATGTTGGCCAGAGTTCTGACCAGCAGCGTCTTGGCGGTGCCCGGAAGCCCCGTGATCAGGCAGTGGCCGCCGACAAACAGCGCGATCATCACCTGCTCGATCACTTCTTCCTGGCCCACGATGACGCGGTGAACCTGGGTCACGATCTGCTCGCGGACTGTCTGGAACCGCGCGACTCGCTCCTTCAGATCGCCGGTATCGAGGGTTTGAATGGGGGTAGTTGACATTTTCGAATGTTGGCCTATCGTTTCACTTTGTGGACTCTTTATTTAATTCCAGCAATAACTTTTGAGCGTCGCGGTATCCCGGCGCTATTTCGAGCGAGGATAACACTTCATCCATCGCCTTGTCGTCTTATGCAGCGCCTGATACGCCTTGCCAGCCGGTAATGCGTCCCGGCGGGGTCCACCGGCTTCAGCGCCAGCACCGCGGAGAACTCGCGGATGGCTTCCGTGGGATTGCCC
The DNA here is from genome assembly GCA_963765185.1 of Bryobacterales bacterium. GTDB lineage: Bacteria > Acidobacteriota > Terriglobia > Bryobacterales > Bryobacteraceae > Palsa-187. Next base: position 2,527 of record CAVXWB010000172.1, on the reverse strand, counting down.
AGCTCCATGTCCAGATCCCCAAGCTTCTGGTGGGCTTTCTCGTCTCTGAGGTAGATATAGTTGATTTTCTCGAGCGTCGCCACCGCCGCGCGCTTATCCCCGGATTCCTCTTCGAGCGTCGCGAGTTCATTGAGCGTATCCGGATTCCTGCCGCCGATCTGCGCGTAGCGCTTCAACTGTTCCATCGCCTGGCCGTTTGCTTCTGCGCCGTGTAGGCTTGGGCGAGAGCCTCGTAGACGCTGCCCGCCTCGACGTAATCCGGGTACATATCGCGGATCGCCGTGCCTTCTTTAATTACAGCGGCCCAGTCCTTGGTCTTGACCTCGTCGTTGAGCTGGCGCACGCCCTTGCTCCAGGTGCCGAAATTGTCCACGGTGGTCTTGGTCTGAGCCTCCACCCAGGGAATGAACTGCTTGTCGAACTCCTCCGGCGTGATCTTCAGTTCCTTCTGGATCACCTGCGGCGTGGTCATGTTGTTGCCGTAGTCGTGGATCATGTTCAGAACCGTGTCATAGCCCCACTTCTGCACGATGTAAGTGATGGTGCGGCCGCCCTGATAGTAGCTGACGATGACTTGCTCCGGGTAGGTGGGATGAATGTAGCCGCGATCCAGATCGGCGATGGGCAGCAGTTTCTTGTCGCGGATGGCCATGATGCTGGGTGATCCAGCCGGTCGCCCCAATCCGGGTTGATGGGCGGTTTCTTCATACACCGCCAGCCCTTCGGTGAACCAGCGCGGAACGCGGCTGATTGGTCATCGAAAGCACGTACACGTGGCTCATTTCGTGCCACAGAGTGGTGGCCCAGTGGAACGACCCCGGCCCGCGCTGCGGATCGGCGGCGCTGGGTGAATCGATGGCGACAACCGTATTGAAGGTCACACCCAGCGCGCCCAGCCCCGGCATGCCCATGGTGCGCACGGCGAAATCCTCGTGATTGGGATACGCCTCCACCTGCACCGGCACCGTCAAATGATACTTGTACTTCTTCTCGTAAGTGGCGATGATTTTATCCAGCTCCGCCTGCAAATACGGACGCACCAGCGCTGATTCCTTCTTCTCGATTTTGAGGATCGTGGTGGGTGTCTTGAAGGTATCGAACTTTTAGTAGCTGGTCATCAGCTTGAGCGTGTTCTGCGTGGCTTTATCCTGATACCCCGCGTTCCAGGCCTGCTCCAGCATCCGCCTTGGCTTCGTCTTCCTTGCCCAGGCGCATCAGGTTTATGCCCATCTCGCTGCGGGCGCTTTGCAGATCCGGGTCGAGCTCCAGCGCCTTGCGGAAATATACAATCCCTTCCGGATAGCGGCGATTGATGACGAAGAAATGTCCCGCGGTCGCGTAGGCTTGCCCGTAATGCGGATTGACTTTGAGAGATTTTGTCGATCCACGGCGAAGAGGTCAGAATCTGTCCCGCCGGAGGAGGCGCGGGTTTGTCGTTCATCCAGTCCACCGTGGCGAGAATCGCCATTGCGTCCAGAGCTTCGGGCGACATCGCCACAGCCTTGTTGGCTTCCTCGACGGCCTTCTCGCTCGTTTTGATCTTCCAGCGCGGCGCGGGCGATCAGCTCATGCGCTTCGTACAGTTTGGGTCGGCTTCGAGCGCCTTCTCGGCCAACTTTTCGCGTCCGGCCGAAATCTTCCTCCGCGACCCGCGCCAGTCCCAGCATCGCCTGGGCGTTCTTGGGGTCGATCTGCAGCGCCGCCGGAACTGGTCTTCGCCCATGCTGGGCTTGCCCCGGGGCGCGTCGAACAGGAACATGCCGTAGCGCACCTTCAGATTCGCATCCTTGGGGTGGCGTCGACGGCGACGTTGAAGGTGTCGAAAGCGCCCTTGTAATCCTTGGGGCCCCACAATCCTTCCGCGCGGACGGCCGGATTAGAGGACGCTCAAGCGCTCCCAGCAGGCGCGAGTGCCAGGGTCGCCGTGCTTGCGGAGGGTCTCGCACGGAGCGCGATCCGCGGCCGAGATGTCGGGGGTGGGCTTGGGCGTTTGCCCGGCCAGCCGCAGCCCGATGCCGACCGCCGCCAGCACCCCGATGCCTGCCACCCAAAGTGGGGCGGTCCCCTGGACCACGGCCGATGCCCTCGTCGGCCTGCTTCGCCGGCCAAGCCGGACCGAAGAAAGTTGCGCGCTCGATTCAGGAAGCTATTCATTTTCAAGCTCCGCCTGAGTCTGGGCGCGGTCGACCATCAGCTTCTGCAATTCTCGGCGATATTGGGCCTGGTCCTTGGAAGCTTTTTCGTATTTCAATTCATCCAGCTGCGCATCCAGATCCTCCAGATGCTTGAGTAGCGCCTGCTTGGCCGGGTCTTTCGCCAGCTTCGCCGTGGCTCCCAGGTGCACCAGCGCGAAGCTGCTGGCCACGCGCCCCTCGCCGTTGTCCGTCGAGGGATCTTTGACTCCGTCGCCCTTGCCGGTATCCTCGATGACGGCATGCTCGGTAGCCAGCCGGTTTTGCGTTCGAAAAACTTGGTCACCTTGGCCTGAGCGTAGCGAAACGCCTCCAGCGCCGAAATCACTTCGTTT
>CAVXWB010000171.1:0-169119 GCA_963765185.1 Bryobacterales bacterium | reverse complement strand
GCACTCCTCGCAGCCCTTGGTGTGCGGCTTCACACCCTTTTTGATCGTTCCCACGTGCGTGCATTGCGCTGCCATGGCTGACCTCCTCCGGTTTCCCACTGAATATAACGCAACTGCGGCCTTCCCATGAACCCGCGGTTTTCGCCGCTCAGCCCGCCATCCACTATCCTTTCGCTTATGCCCCTTCCCCCGCGCGATGCCGACCTAGTCCAGATCATGGACGCTTCGCTCGCCGAGGCCGCGCGCCGCGCCGGAGCCCTCCTCGCCTGCCGCATCGGCTGCACGCAATGCTGCCACGGCGCATTCGCCATCAACGCCCTCGACGCCGCGCGCCTCCGCACCGGAATGGCCGATCTCCGTGCCAAAAATCCCGCGCTCGCAACTGAAATCGCCGCCCGCGCTGAAACCTGGCTCGCCGAACACGGCGCAGATTTCCCCGGCGACCGAAAAACCGGAGCTCTCGGAAACTCTCCCGAAGACCAGGAAAAATTCGCAGAATTCGCCAACGAAGCCGCCTGAAGTGAGTCCCCGTAGCACTTTTGCAGCGAGATCGGATATTCCGTCTGGTCCAAACTTTTCCATGCTCTTGAACCAGCGTGGATTCTCCAATTTCTGAGAATATATTTAGCCACGCTGCGTCGCTATCTTCTAAATCAGTGATGCGACCCCGAACCGCTGGCATTTGCCTGAGCACTTTCCAGATTGGAACTGGCGCACATTTGTTCAATGACTCAGGCACTACATCGCTGAAGTCGTCGCGTACTCCAACAATGATCACTCGATGACGAGCTTGAGGGACTCCATGCTCCTCCGCGCGGAGGACAAATTCGCTGCCGGCCGGCTCCCCATTTTTACGGCGCGGCGATAACGAGTAGAGCTTATAGCGGTGCTGTCGAGCGGCGGGGATTGTTGCAATGTCTTTCGATTCGGCCGGTGCGGCGAGATCTACCAAGATACGAGCGAAAATTGGATCTTTCTTTGGATCTGGTTTGGATGATAGCAAGCCCTTGACGTTTTCCATGACGAACACAGCTGGCCAGAAACTCGCAATGATACGCAAATACTCCCGATAGAGAAAGTGTTTGTCATCTTTCAGGGGTTCGTAGTTCTTCTTACTTTTGTTTCTGGAACGTCCCACAATGGAATAGGCTTGGCAGTCGAATCCTCCCAGCTTGCTCCCGGCTGGGAAATCACCGAGTACGTCTGCAACGAAAACAACCGCGACGTGCTTCACCTGGTCGGTAAGTAAAATTGGTTGTAATCGCGTAGTAACATATTTAAGGACCTAGGAGGTTCGGATGAAAGCCAAGAAAACTCTCAAGCGGCTGGATAAAGTGGTCGCATTACTGTCTAACGTCATCGGACGCCTGCCGGACAGCAAGAATGGTTTGGAAGATCTGCTCGGTTCGGCGAAAGCCAATGTCGTTCGGGCGAAAAAAATGGTGCACGCCCAGCCTTCGAACGGAGCCGGTAAAGCTACCCCTCCGGAAAAGCCGGAAAAACAAAAGGCCGCGACAACCCGTCTGTCGGCGGCGGGCAGGAAGAAGATTTCTTTGGCCGCCAAGAAGCGCTGGGAAGCAGCCCGGCGCAAAGGCGTAAATCCCGTGACGGGCCGGCGGCTCAGTAAGACTGCGTAACTTCCTATGACCACCACACGACGCCGGTTTGTGCAGGCAGCGGCAGTAACGGCAGGGGCGCTCGCCGCGCCGCTGGCCTCCGCCGCCGCGGAACCCGTGATGGGCATGATCTTCCCGCCCGCCAACTACCCTGTTCCGCTGGAAGCCAAGCTCCTTTATCCCCACGGCGTAACGTTTCTGGCCGAAGGATTGGCCTTCAATGGCATGACCATTGAGAGCTACGACGAAGCCGTTCCGCGCATCGTACCCGCGGCGCTCAAGCTCAAGCAGCAAGGCGCCACCGCGATTTCCATCATGGGAACCTCGCTGACGTTCTACAAAGGCGCAGCCTTCAACCAGGAATTGATCGACCGAGTGCATCAGGCCACGGGGCTGCCCGCCACCTCCATGTCCACCGGGATTGTGGATGGCCTGAAGGTGGCCGGCGCCAAGCGCATCGCCGTCGCCACGGCGTATAGCGACATCGTCAACGCCACTCTCGAACGCTTCTTGAAAGAGAGCGGCTTCGAGGTCCTGACCATGAAGGGATTGAACCTGATCCGCGCCACCAACGCCGTCACCCAGGAGCAATTGTCCGATTTCAGCGCGGGCGTATTCGCGGCCGCACCCCAAGCCGACACGCTGCTGATTTCTTGCGGCGGCTTGAGCACCATCAACCTTTTGGTCCCGCTCGAAGCCAAGTGCAAAGTGCCCGTGGTCTCGAGCACGCCCCACGCCTTGATGAATGCCGTTCGCCTGGTGGGCATCAGCCCGCGCGCCATGGGCTACGGCAGCGTGCTGGCCAAGGCATAACGACGCCCGCCTAAAAGTGGAAGCCGATCGTGCCCGTAACCGCGCGCGGCGTCACATAGTGCGTGCCGCTAAAGGTCGAAATGAAATTGTAGAGCGCCTCTTTGTCCGTCAGATTGACAACCGTCACCCGAGCGCTCCACTTGTATCGATCGGCGTGAAAAATGTTGTCATCTCCCACACCTAGATCGAAGAGACTGCGGGACGCGATGCGGGGCGGGTTATGGTCGTCGTTCTCCGTGCCGGGAGCCGGCAGCGACAGATATTTGGAACCGTACAGGTTTGCCGGGCACAGTTCGTTCGGACTGATCGGAGTGGTCGGGGTGGCGTAGACGCTCCCGCAATAGAGCCCGGCCTGGAACTGTTGATCCGGAGTAATGTTGGAGACGTCCACGATGCTGTCAGTCCCGTTCGGTCCGTTGGCGCAGTTGCCTCCCGCGCAGGGAGCAGGGCCGGCCACCAAACCGCTGTCGTAGCGCCAGTTGAAGCTAAGCCAAGGCAGAGTCTTCTTGGGCTGGTATTGCAGGTGAACGGTCGAGTTAAAATGCTCGTCATGGTCGATGCGGAACACTTCGCAGCCCACCGCGGTCACGGCGCAGGAGGAGGGCGGAGTCGCTCCAATGCCGCTGAGCTGCGGCTGAAAGAATCGTGCAGCCACGCTGGACATAACCACGAAGGCAGAAAGACCGTGGAAGTTGGGCATGCTGCCGCGAATGGCGTAACCGGGGATCTTGGAGGCGGTCCACTCGATGGGATAGGTGATCGGAGAGTCGCCCAACACGCTAAAGTCGAAAGCTTTGTGCGTATATTTCCAAATGTATTCGCCATCCAAGACGAAGTATCGTCCAAAGGCTTGCGAGAGACCGGCGTGGAACTCATTGCGATGGCCGGGACTCAGCGGCGTCGTCGATACGCAGGCGCCGCCGGGGACTGACGCCTGGAATGCGGCAATCACCGGATTCAGGCAACCCAGGCTTGCAAGGATCAGGTTCTCATTGAAGGGAGACTCCATCGTTCGTGCGTAGGAAACCCGCAGCACGGTGCTGGTTGGTTTGATTCTGTAAGCGATGCCCACCCGAGGCTCGGCTTGCTGGGCGCTGGTGATGCCATGGTAGAAATCGCCGCGAAGTCCCAGGTTGAAGGTCCAGTTGTTCTTGTTGATGGTGTCCTGGAGGTACACGGCCGTCTCCCGGATGTCGGCGTGGCCATCGTAGGTATAGCGGCCGCTGGTGGAATCTGGGCAGCCGTCGGAGGCAGGCAGGGGCGCCGTTCTGGTCAAGTCGTAGCAGGCTAGAAGCGGATTGAAGTTCGGATTCTGCGATAACGTGCCGGTGCATCCCGCCGGATTGGTCAGCAGCGGATTCAGGTCCGGGCTTCCGTCCGGGTTCAGACACACCGCGTTCGCCGCCGGATCGACAAGCCCGATACTGTCGATCTCGGTGAGGATTGTGTCCGAATATTTGACTCCCATTTTGATGTTGTGAATGCCCTTCACGTAGGAGAGAGTCGCTTGAGTGCCAAGATTCGTTAGTCTGCGATTCTGGCCGATGCTTGAGAGCTGAAGATCGGGCGTCAGATCGGCGAACGGGTCAGCACTCGGGTAATAGTTGTATTGATCCTGACGAGCCCACCCGCCGAGTGTGAACACCATATTTGCGCCGATCGTCCGGGTCCACGTCGGCGCGATGTTAAACGTTCGGATTTTCGAGCGCTGATCCTGAGGACCCACCGGCAGGCCATTGGGGCCGAGGCCGTTGCAGGCGGTCGAATAGTCCAGAAAGTTGGCGCAGACCGGGCCGGACCACGCGGTTGCGTCCTGGGCGTCGAATGAATTCGGCGTCTGAAACCAGCTCCGCGTGAACTGGAAATTCAGGTTAATTGTGTCCTTTGGGGAAAGTTTGAAGTCAAGGCGGTCGAAAGCGTTCTCCTCATTGCCGTGATCGTGCATCACGGTGAACTCCGGACCATCCAGAAACCGGCTGGTATCCATCCCATTGACGGAAATGAAGTTGCCCCAGGATTTTCCGCCGTAGCCCAGATCGAAGCCTTCGTTCGAAGTGCCGAAGCTGCCGAAAGAGGCCGTTACATCGCCGTGCGGTACCGTAGATCCCAGACCCGAGCGCGTGGTGGCCACAATCACCACGCTGGTCTTGCCGCCGAATTCGGCCGGAGGCGCGCCTTCGATCACTTCCAGAGACTGCACGGCGTCGACAGGCAGCTGATTGGAGAAGACCTTGCTTTGCTGGTCGGTGATGGGCTGACCGTCGATGGAGAAGGAATTGGAAGCATGATCGCCCAGTCCGTGAAAGAGACCGTTGGAATCGGCCGCGACCCCAGGCGAGGCAAGCGTGACCAGTGAACTGAGCTCCGAGGATTGACTTTCGAGAGGGAGTTTATCGAACAACTCACGGTCCACGTCGGTGTGGGTGATCGGATCGCTTTCGATCAAATCCTGTCCCGCTTCCACGGTTACCGCGGTGGATTGTGTCCCGATTTTCAAGCCGATCGCCGCCACCGCCAGGGGCACGGCAGACCGCACGTCGACGTCCTGGGTTGCGTTCTGAAATCCGGCAACCGTCACGGTCAGATGATAGCTGTTGTACGGAATGTTAGTGAGCTCAAATTTGCCCTGGTCATCCGTCACGGCGGTCTGGGTGTAATGCGACACCGGGTTTTGGATTTCCACTGCGGCACCCTTGACGGCAGCCCCGGAAGGGTCTAATACAGAGCCGCGGATGGTCCCTGCATTCGAGCTGGTGGACTGGGCCCGAAGGGCTGAGGGCATGGATACCGCAAGACAGACAAGGGCGATCTTGGCACAAATCCTCTTTGCAAGAATATTCATTTTTCGATGGTGCGGCAGGCCGGATAATTCCCCTAATAAAATCTGACGGACGGCTGGGAAGCGCGGCGAATGAACTGAACTCTGGAATGAGCGGACTTCCCTCACCACTTCAGAAGCTCGCGGACGCTGCGCGCCTGGCGCTTGCTGGCGATGAACTCCTGATTGTTGGTCAAGGTAATCAGCCACCTTTGGCTGGTTATGGCACTCATTTTCTGAATATGATCGATGTTGACCAGAGCATTGCGATGGATGCGGTGAAAGGTGGTGTTTTTAAAACGCTCTTCCAGAGCCTTCAGCGTTTGGGTGGCCATGTATTTTCGCTTTTGAGCGATAATCCAGACGATGTCGCCGTCGGCCTGGAAGGCGGAGATGTCGCCGGTGCTGAGGAGAAAATACTCTTCGCCGACCTTGCCGACCACCTTTCTGACGCGTTCGCCGGAGGCCGGCTCGGCGATTTCCTGGAGCCGCGCCAGCTTCTCCACGGCCTCCTTCCCGGTGACGCGTTTGGCCCGCTCGACGGCCTTCGCGAGCCGCTCCGGGCCGACCGGCTTGAGCAGATAATCGATCGCGCCGGCCTCGAAGGCCTGAATGGCGTAGCTGTCGTAGGCCGTAACGATGACGATCACGGGGATATGAGTCCCGCGCTTTAGGTTGCGCACGACATCGAGACCGCCCATCAGCGGCATTTGCAAATCCAGCAGCACCAGATCGGGCCGGTGCTGCTCGATTTGCTCGAGAGCAGCCGCCCCGTTGTCGGCTTCGCCGACAACTTCGACGTCGCGGATCGATTCCAGCTCCTCGCGCAGGACTTTGCGCGCGATGGGTTCATCGTCCACGATCAGCGTTTTCAAGGTCATGTCTCAGCCAAATGGTTAGATATTCTTACCATGCTCGCGTGGATTGAAGAACATATTTCTGATGACCGGGTAGCAACCTCCGGTCAACGACCCGAGACGGGCGGTGGACGGGCTTCGTGAGCGCCAAGGCGGCCAGATTTACAGAGTTGTACGGGAATCATGCCCGCGCAGTCTATCAATTCGCTTTGTATCTCAGCGGCGATCCGGCGCTGGCGGAGGATATCGTTTCCGAAACCTTCCTGCGCATCTGGGATTCGGCCGCAGTTGTTCGGATGGAGACCGTGCGCGGATGCCTCTTCACCATCGCACGCAATCTTTTTCTGCACGACCTGCGGCGCAAGGGAAGGCAGGACCCGTTAGAGGATGAGCATGCTGTCGCCGCCAGCGCCGTGCGGGAGCTGGAATCCAAAGACGACCTGCGCGACACGCTTGCCTGATTGCAAACCTTGCCGGAGACCGATCGCGCAGCTCTGCTGCTGCGCGCGCAGGAGGGCGTTTCCTACGAAGAGATCGCGCGCATCCTGGGTCTGTCGCTTTCCTCGGTCAAGGTCAAGATTCATCGCGCCCGCCTGTTTCTGGCGGAGCGCCGGAAAGGAGCCGTTCATGCGAGAAGCTCAAGTAACTAAAGATATCGTTCGCGATTTGTTGCGGGTATATCTGGCGGGAGACGCCAGTGCGGACACGCGCACCGTGGTGGAAACCTTCCTGGCGAAGGGCGCGGAGCTGCGCGAGATCGTGGAAGCCGCCGGGCATTACTCGCTACCGGCGCTCGAAGCGCCGGCCAGTTTAGAAATGCGCTCACTGAATCGAACCCGGCGGCTGTTGGGCCGCAAGAATTTCTGGCTGGGTTTCGCGCTGGTCTTCAGCTCCGTGCCCCCGTTTCTGCAACCGTGGTCGTGGTGGCTTGCCGATCTCGTCATGCTGATCGGATTGATCGGATGGGTGCCGTTTCTGATCACATGCCGGGATCTGAGCGCCACCGGGTTGGAGGCGCGACGGTCGACGCCTCTCTGGTCCGGAACTGGTCTCTGGATCGGCGGCGTGCTGGTACAGCTCATCCAGCAGCAAACCGGCTGGCATCGGGGGACCTTTTTTCTGGCAGCCATGACATCCGTATTGGCTTCGTGGATCGGCGTGAAACTCCGGTATATCCAGACCGGCGAAGAGCTCTCCCGGCCGACGACACTCTTTGGCAAGTGACCCACGAATGAAAATAACCAAAGACATTGTTCGCGATTTGCTGCCGGCGTATCTGGCGGGAGATGCCAGCGCGGAGACGCGAGCGGTCGTGGAAGCCTATCTTGCGAAGGACGCGGAGTTGCGGGAGATCGTCGAAGCCGCGGGCTCCTATTCGCTCCCGGCTCTCGAAGCGCCAGCCGGTTTGGAAGCGCGACCCCTGAAGCAGACCCGGCGGCTGCTGGGGCGCAAGAATTTCTGGATAGCTTTCGCGCTGATCCTCTGCCTCGTGGCCCAGATCGTGAAACCGCTGCGGCTTGCCGATCTTGTTCTCTTCGCGGGGCTGGTTGGTTGGGCCCCGTTTCTTATCACCTGCAGGAAACTGATGGCCACAGGGTTGGAGACGCCGCGGGGTTGGCGCCCACGGATTCTCTGGGGTGGAATCGGGGCGCTGGTCGGCTTCGCGGTCGAATATCACCTGCGCCAGGACATCCCCTGGCGCCAGCCCATTCACTTCTACTTTCTTCCAACGACAGGACTCCTGGTGGCGACGATGATCGGGGAAAAACTCCACCAGATCCAGACCGGCGCGGCCGCCAACGGCCCGCTTATTTCTACCTTGTTCGGTAAGGAACGACCTCGCTGATCTGTACCGGCCGCTGGATGCCCAGACGCTTCATGCGGCTGCGCAGAGTGCTGGGGTTTAGCCCGAGCATCGCGGCCGCGCCCTTCGTGTCCCTCCAGCACCCATCGCGCCGACGCCAAAGCACTTTCGATATGCCTCCGCTCGGCGTCTTCCATGCTCCGCAGGAGGCGCTTCGGCAGTGCCCGCACCCGCCCGCCTCGGCAGGAACGAGGTCGCATCCAATATGCCGCCCTTTGCCGCGCGACAACACCACCTCGCGAGCCAGCAAGTTTTCCAATTCCCGGATGTTGCCCGGCCAATCGTAGGCCATCAACTGCCGCATCATGGATTCCGGAAATTCCCTCCACCCGCCGTCCAAACTGGCGGCTGTACCGGGCCACGAAGTGGGCCGCCAGCGCGGGAATATCTTCGCGCCGCTCGCGTAGCGGAGGGACCTCCACCGGCACCACCAGCAAGCGGTAATAAAGATCCATGCGGAAGCGTCCCTCGCGTACGCAATCGGCCAGATTCCGGTTGGTGGCAGCCAGCAGACGCACGTCCACTTTCACGGTTCGATTCGAGCCCACCGGCTCGAATTCCTGCTCCTGTAGCACGCGCAGCAGCTTGGCTTGAATTTCCAGCGGCAGCTCAGTCACTTCATCCAGGAACAGCGTTCCTCCGTTGGCATACTCGAAGCGGCCGACGCGCCTTTCGGTCGCGCCCGTGAAAGCCCCTTGACGTGGCCGAACAATTCGCTTTCCACCAGTCCCGCTGGAATCGCCGCGCAGTTGACTTTTACCAGGGGCCGTTGTTGACGCTCACCAAGGTTGTGAATCGCACGCGCCACCAATTCCTTCCCGGTTCCCGTTTCGCCATGAATCAGCACGGTCGCGGAAGTAGATGCCACGAGTTGAATGCGGCTGGCCAGCTCGCGAAAGGGTGGACTAGATCCCACCATTTCGTCGATGTGATGATCCGCGCGAATCTCTTCGCGAAGGTAAGCGTTATCCTGCTCCAGGCGCGCCTTCAGTTTGTTGAGCTCCTCCACCCGGTGCTCCAGCTCGTGGTTCAGGCTTCGCACCTGTGCTTCGGCGTCCTTCAGCGCCGAGATGTCGCGCCCGGTAACCCATACCCCCCGGAGCTTTCCATCTTCGATAATGCCTTCGCGTGTCATCAGAACCGTGCGGCCGGCGAATGTCCGTTCCACCTGGGAAAAGCGGCAGCCAGCCCGAAAGAAGGCGCGGAGGCGCTCTATCTGATCCGCGTCCGAACGTGGGCTGATGGCCTCCAGACGATCCCCGATCAATCCCGAGGCATCCTCGTGGCCAAACAGCACGGCCGCCTGATCGTTGCAATCGGCGACGTAAGCATACCGGTAGACGCTTTCGATCGTTTCGTCCTCGGAGGCATCCAGCGAAATGGGCTGCTCCAGAGCCGACGCGGACCATGGCCTCGTTGCTGTGAGTGACAAAGTCGCGCGAACGTTGTTCGGCGCGCGCCAGCTCGGTGTTCAGTTGCCGCACCTGTGCTTCGGCTTCCTTCAACTCGGTAATGTCGCGGCCGGTGATCCACGCGCCCCACCACTTCCCATCCTTGACGATGCCCTCGCGCGTCATCAGAACTCTGCGGCCGGCCAAGGTCCGCTCCATTTGCGAGAAGCGGCAGCCGGCGCGGATGAAGGCGCGGATGCGTCCGTTCTGGTCTTCCTCCGCGCGGGGGCTGATGGCTTCCAGACGCGCGCCGATCAAACTCGCTGCGCCTTCCAAACCAAACAGCGTGGCCGCCTTTTCGTTGCAGTCGGCAACGTAGCCATAACGGTAGGCGTGTTCCAGCTGCTCGTCTTCCGCGGCATCCAAGGAAACGGGCTGCTCCAGCAGGAAGCGGAAGATGGCCTCGTTGCCGTGAGTCATGAAATCACGCGAACGTTGTTCGGCGTGCGCCAGCGCCTGCTCGCACTCCTGACGCTTCAGCTCCGCGGCAGCGCGCTCCGCAAAAATCCTGACCGCAGCTTCGGCCAGGTTGGGGTTCACCAGAGGCTGCCGCGTCATTACGGAAATGAACCCGAGACAACGGCCCTGCGAATTCATCAGCGGCACTGTGAGATGTCCCTCCGGTCCCGTCTTGGCCAAATCATATTCCAAGACCGGACCTTCGCCGTCGGCGGTGTGAGCCGCCAAGGTACGCGTCTTCTTGCCGGTCACATCGCCGGGTTCAAAAGCAGCCACCACAACGAAATCGGCGTGAAGTGCGTGGACCAGTTGCCGCGCCAGCGAGCGAAAAAAGTCTTCTCCCGTGTCGCTCCAGACGCCTTTGGCAACTTCAAAGACGATGCGTTCCAGATCGCCAATGGGGTCCACAGCACTTCCAGCATACTCGCTTTTTCCGACTACGCCCTATGGCAGAATCGGGGAATCAGCGCTCCGAATCACTTGGCGGGCCTTCCTGCCAGCGGGTCCATTTCGACAACTCCAGCTTTAAGTTATCCAACAGAAAGGGCTTCGGCATGAGATCGTTCATGCCGGCTGCCAGGCACTCCATACGGCCGATCTTGGCGCTGGTCCCGACAATGGGAGTAACGCGGCCCCGGGGCAGGCTGCGGATCCTCACGGTTGCTTCCAAGCCATCCATCACCGGCATGTGCCAGGCCATGAAGATCAGGTCATAGGTTGCTTTGCCGAAGAGCTCGATTGCTTCCGCGCCATTTTCCGCCGTGTCAACCCGGCATCCCAGCCGCTCCAGCATAGCGCGAGCAACCTGCGTGCTCACCTCATCATGTTCCACAACCAGGACCTGAATCTGACCAATCGGCATAAATCTTCCCTGACAGAATTTAAGGCAAGTGGATCGCCATTGCTAAACCACTGAAAACGGAGGAGCAAGGGTCGCGTAGCGCCGTGCGATCTCGTGGCGCTGGTCGCGGTCGCCGCGACATATCGCGGATGCGGCGGAAACAAACTCCGGTAGTCGAGCCTCAGCAGAGTATATAATTCAATTCGGAGGAATCGGCTTCTATGAAGCGTCCACGTAGCGCTGTGCTGTTTATCTTATGTTGCCTGCCGGCAGCACCGTTGGTCGCGCAACCCGCGATTGGGGGCAACACTTGCAGCTCCGCAACCATGAGCGCAACGGTACCCTATGCTATTTCCTTAACCGGGAGACAGGTCACTTCTTCGGGGAGTTTTTCGAACGTATTCCAGGGCAACGGCGTCGCCACCTTCGACGGACTGAGCAAGGTCACCGTGACGCTGACCGCCGGCACCATCCAGTCGGTTGGAACGCCGTTGAACTGGGCGGGGACATATACGATGCAGGCCAACTGCGCCGGTGTCATAACGATCACTACTGGCGGGACCGCCTCATTGAACCTGGTGTCCTATGACCAGGGCAACAGTTTCCTGGTGAGCGGAAGTGATGCCACCTATTCCTACGCTGGTTCAGGAAACAACCAGCCAAGCGGTTGCTCCACCAGCACTCTCGCCGGAGTGTATACGTTCAACGGCAACGGGTATAGCCTGTCCAACGGTGGGGTCACAGCCTCCTCATCCGCAGTTGGCCTGTTGCAGTTCGACGGACTAGGCAACATAACCGCGAACCTAAGCACAGGCAACCTCACCGGCACCTATTCCATGTCGTCCAACTGCCTGGGATCGGCTACCCTTTCTAGTTCGAGCAGCACAGGGTACGTGATGAGCTTCAGCGTAACCAACGCCAACAGCGTGAGCAGCACGGACCTCTTCACGACACTGGCGCAAAGCGGGAAACTCCTGCTGGCTGGCAGCGCGCACTTGATCTATCTGCCCTCGGCGACGCCGGCGGCCAATCGGAAAACCGGAGATAAGCCTGCGGCGGAAGTGCTCGCCAAGCTTTTCTCCGAAGCCGGGAATCGGGGGACAAAATAAAATGAAGAATGCGTGCATCGCTGTTCTGCTGTCGTTTTCCGCCCTGCTGTCTGCGCCTGCATTCGCGCAAACCATCACTGGACCGAGCTGTAGCGCTTCCAACTTGACGGGACAGTACTCGCTGGTGCTCAGCGGGCGGGACATCTCGTCTGCGGGAAGCTTCGCCGGCTCACTTCAAGGGGTTGGCACAGCTGCGTTCGATGGTTTGAGCAAGGTCACCCTGACTGGAATCGACAACACGAATCTGGCCTTTGGAACGCAGTTCACGTATTCAGGAACGTATACCCTCCCCTCTAATTGCTACGGTACGATCACCCTCACCACGGGAAGCACGGCCACATTTTCGCTGGTGGTCTGGAGCAGCGGAACCCAGTACAACATCACCGGGGCGGACTCGACCTATAATTACACCGGCAGCGGCTCCAACAATCGGCCGGTCTGCGCAACCGCTACCCTGTCGGGCGAGTATACCTATGACACATCTGGATTCATGCGGTCGGGAACGGCGCAAACCGGCGTCGGCGACGAATCTGGCGTGTTCCAGTTCGACGGACAAGGCAATGTGACCGCCGCTTCCACGATCACGTCCAGCGGAACGGCGCCGGCCGCGATCACCTCCACGGGCACCTACTCGGTTACCTCCGCATGCCTGGTGTCAGCCACGCTGACCGAGTCGGCCGGCAAGACGGACTCGGTGAACATGGTGATCGAGGGCCCCTATGGCGACAACTTGGAGGTGTTAGAAGCCAACACCGGGTTTGTGCGCATCGGCGGTGGGCATTCGGCGTTCCTCAATCCCTCCCGTTCCATAGGAAATGTAGCCAGCTACGCTGTGAACGCCACGCCGGCGGGAAGTGTGTTCGCGATTTTCGGGACGGATCTTGCCACCAACACAAGCTCAGCTCCCAGCACGCCCCTCCCAATCGAACTGCTGACCACGCAGGTGACTGTGAACGGAGTGGCGGTTCCCTTGTTCTCCGTGGGTGCATACCAAATCGACGCGCAGATGCCATGGAACATTCCAGGAGGCGCGGTCGCGAGCGTGATCGTCACGAACGGGAATGCCAAAAGCAACGCCGCGGCGGTTTATGTGCCCGCCACTGCCTCGCCGGGTATCAGTTTCTCCGGCACCAATCGCGCGGTGGTGATCAACGCGGACGGCAACGCGAATTCCTCAACCGATCCGGCCAACGTGGGAGATGAGGTGGTGCTCTATTTCACCGGCGGAGGACCGGTGACGGCTGCTGGACAACTCGTGACCGGCGCCGGCGCGCCCACCGGACTTTCGCCTGTTATCGGGACCACCGGGGTGACCGTGGGAGGAATTAGCGCACCCACCGTCCAATACGTCGGTTTGACGGCGGGCGGCATTGGTCTGTACCAGGCCAATTTTACGGTTCCGCAGATCGCCAAAGGGACTTATCCGGTGGTTCTCACCATCAACGGCCAATCGAACGTGGTGGGCGCGGGCATTTCCCAACCGGTGATGACGGTCTCGAATTAACCGCCGTTTGAAGGGACGAGCGGAACTCCATTGTATGGGAGCTCCGTCCGCTGCTACCTGTGTCCGGAGTGGACTACCCGGAACGTCGACTGCGTTAGTTCCTTAACGTCGAGTTCCCCATTCTTGTCTACGTCCAGCCGAGTGAACTCAGCTTCCATAAACTTCATGTACTCATCTTTGGAGATCTTGCCGTTCTTGTCGGCATCCATGAGAAGCAGCAATTGCTTGACGTCGGCCTCTCCCAGAGCAACCTTATCCTTGGACTTGTCCGCCGCTTGGGCGGCGGCTGTTCCTACTGCGGCTCCGCTCGCGGTCAAAAGTCCCGCGGTCAACATCACTCGTGCGATATTTCGTTTCAGCATGATTTAGCTTCTTTGCTCCTTGATTAGTATAACATCCGTTCTTTGGGCTAGCGAACCCCTGGCACGTAGACTCGGTGGGCTGACACCAGCTCCGCATCGGGCACCTCGGTGGCGAACCTCAGGTCCTCGAAGCGGCCCTTATTCCCAGCTTTTGAAAGGACGGTCACGCGGAATTGACGACCGAGATGCTCGGCTATGTCCGCGAGGTAGGGTTCGATCGATACCGGCGCTTGGAGTCCCAGCATGTAAGCCTCCCCTCCGGTCTCTTCCCCAATTTGCGCGAGGTGATTTTGGCCCGAATTCATGCGCCAGGGGCTGTGGCCCGCGTGGCCGATGCTCGGGGTATAAATCGCGTAGACAATGACTCCGTTCCGCTGAGCGTCGTCAATTGCAGCATCCAGGTAGAGGTCGGAGGGCCCCGGGCCGCCCAGCGGATCGTCGCCGCTGGTGACCAGGACAACTTCGCGACGCGTCGATTCTCCGGGCCAGTGCTTTATCAAGTCGCTTAGCGACAGATACGGACTCGCCATCACTCCGAAAGAGGATAGCGGAAGGCGCAGCGTTTGCGCCGCATGACCGTGATCCGCAGTAAACCGCTGCACGATGTCGACAGTGCCGTTGCGCATATAGCCGATCCCGATTGCCGTGGTTGCCGGCTGTGCTTTGATAAACTGACGCAGATCCCCGAACTGAGTCGCAAGGCTCGACGCGGAGGAGTCGTCCAGCAGAACAAACAGGTCAAGACCGGCATGATCGCCCTGCAAGGGAACGACATTCGTCACCTGCAGGCGCTCGTGATCCCGATAGGCCATGAAATCCTGGGGATTTAGCGAAGGCACGCTCTTCCCGTGGAGAGGTTCAGCCGTCACGATGACCTGAACGGGCACGTTGGGAGCGGGAGCCTCCTGAGATAGCAGAAGGGTGGAAACCACCACGAGTCCCGCGATCACGAAAAGCGATTTAGTCATAAAGCCTCCCAGGAACTGCTCGTTCCCGCTACCCAGGTCTCAAGCAAGTGAACGACCAATGGGATTTCCGGCGGCTACCTGCTCACTCATAGAGGAGGCTTGCGCAGCATAGCGCAAGGCTGGGTGCAATCGCGCAAACGCGGGCAATCTCCGGCAGGGGCTTGGGGATGCAAATCGGCAGGTCTGGCCGATGTTTAAGTGCCTGCGGCCGTCTTGGAGCTACGCGTGCCTAAGGGGAACACGACAGGCAGTTCACAAACCAAGAGGGAGGATGACATGAACCAACGTAAATCGATCGCACTCATAGGGGCTTCTGCATCTCTGCTGGCTGGATTCCTCGCGGCGTCGTTCACCCTGAACGCGGCCGATGTTCCGGATTCGGAACAAGTCTCGAAGCTTCTCTCCGAAGCTAAGACCATGGCGTTTCAAGTTAAGGAAGACGCCGTGACCATGGAGAGTTATACCCGGATGAACGTCAGCTGGGAGGGCCATGCGGCCGCGGTTGCCCAAATCAGAGAACATCTGAACGCACTACAGCGTCAGGTGATCAAACTCAACGAGGCGAAAAGCGGCGCCTCGCCCTGGCAAAGAACCGCTATTGATCGCATCCAACCGTATCTGGATGAGATGGGTGGTTACACCTCAGCCGTCATCGACCATCTCAACGGCCAGCCAAGACACAACATCGCGGAGTATAAAGACTACCTCGAAGCCAACGCCGATTACGCCACCGACCTGGCGGCGATGATCTCAGACTTCGTGAATTACGGCAACGCAAAGCAGAGGATGGAGCGCCTGACGAACAAAATCGAGGTCCCTGCGGCACAGTAAAGGTGCGGTGAAGGAGGGCTCTCGAGGAACTCGCGCAAAACGGAGTGCGGCGCGAAACCATTGCTTCTGTCGGTGGTGCGCGCCGCGCTCTTTTGCGTTCTACGGAGCGCCTTACGGATCGGTAATGGATCCACCCATCAGCAGGATTTCGCCGCTGGGCCGCTTGGCGGTGACCCACATGCCGCCCTTGCTGCCGTCCTTCATGGGGCGAATGGTCACGGTGAGCTTATCGCCGGGTTTAAGCGTGGTCCTGCTCCAGCCGCGGCGAGCCAGGTAGTTGGGGCTCATGCCTTCCACGCCCCACGTATCCACGCCGCCTTGATCGTTGGGCACGTCGATCCAGGCCCAGGTGTGCGGGTTGCTCCAATCGAATTTCTTGATCGTGCCGACGATGATCTTTTCCGTGGTGACGTCAAAGGCCGAATAAGAATGGTGGGCCAAGGCCAGGCTGGCTGCGCCCGCCATCAGGGTCGCCAGGAGGATCACCTTTCGAACGGATTTCTTCACGGTCATTAAGCTCCTCTCGTTATTTCGGCGCCCGGTCATTTGGGGGATGCCTCAGGGTTGGCGAGGTTGATGTGCGCCTTACCGTTGTCGTCCACGCCATTGCGATTGTTCTCTTCGCAAATATACTCGGCGAGGGTCCAATTACGATGCCGCTTCAAGGTTCTGGTTCCCATCGAGTACGGCATGGTTAGCGCCAATGGGTCGGTGACGGTGGTCTCGATACTCATGGTGTCGGGATCGGCGAGCTGGAAACGCTCGGTAATCTTCAGCTTGTCGCTATAGGGGAAGTTGAGACCGCGCGGGACCTGGGCGAATCCCACCGAATCCACCACCAGCGTGGTGCCGTCCCAATGGCCTACCCAGAGGTGCCATAAAAGTTGGGATCGGGATCCTCCGGCAAAGGGCGGCCGTCGGTGTAAATGGAACGGACCTCGGTGTAGGCTTCGCTAATGATGGTGACCAGCCCGGGAGTCATCAGAAACTCGAGCGGGTAGGGCTGGCTCATAATGCCCGGCAGCCCGGGCGGCAAGCAATTGGCCGTCAGATTTCTTCCGCCGTGGGAGGCGGTGTTGCTTTCGCCTTGGCTGCGTATTCGGGGGTGAGCGATGGACCGGCGCGGCGCGCGCCTCCACGTCCGGCACGGCCGCCTCCAGGTGCTGCGCCCGCAGCGCCCGCTCGGCCACCTGCTGCCGCAGCGCCCGCGGCGGTAGCACCCGCTGCTGGAGCTGCGCCGCGTCCGCCTCCGCCGCCACCTGCCTCCCAAACGCCGGTGAAGTCGGGGAGTTTGGCGATGGCCTCCCAATCCGCCGCGGTGGGCGCTTTGCGGACGAACCTCTGGCTGGCCGATTGCGCGTCCGCGACCGCAGCGAAGGCCAGCGAAGCTGTTAGGAATCGAAGAACGGTCTGGCGTGGGCTGTGCATATGTGTCCGCATCGGGAACCATCAAAGATTTTATACGATTCTATATCGCGACGCACCCGGTACCGGCGGCATTGTGGCAACCGCAAGTCCGCCGTTCCCGGTTCATCCGTGCGATAAATGAGAACGATGGATGCTTCACTTTCGGATGCTCTCGTATTTTTTGGCGCCACAGGGGATCTCGCTTATAAGCAGATTTTCCCCGCCCTTCAGGCGCTGGTGAAACGGCACAACCTGTCCATCCCCATCGTTGGCGTGGCCAAAGCCGGGTGGAACCTGGATCAACTCAAGGCGCGCGCGCGGGACAGCATCGCCAGCCATGGCGGCGTGGACGAGGCTGCCTTCGCCAAATTCTCCGCCTTGCTCCAGTATGTCGACGGGGTTACCGCGACGCGGAGACCTTCGCGGAGTTGCGCCGGGTGCTGGACCAGAGTCGCCGGCCGCTGCACTATCTGGCGATCCCGCCGAGTATGTTCGCCGCAGTGGCGGAAGGGTTGGCGCGCGCGGGCCTGGCGCCGTCCGGCGCGGACGGGAACGCTCGCGTGGTGGTGGAAAAACCGTTCGGGCGCGATCTCGAATCGGCGCGGGAACTGGGGCGCATTCTGAATCAGTTCTTTCCCGAGACGTCGATCTTCAGGATCGATCACTTCCTGGGCAAGGAGCCGGTGCAAAACATTCTTTATACGCGCTTCGCCAATCTGTTTCTGGAGCCGCTGTGGAATCGTACCCACATCCGCTCCGTACAAATCAATATGGCGGAGAACTTCGGCGTGCAAGGGCGCGGCCGATTCTACGAAGAAGCCGGAGCCATCCGCGATGTGATTCAGAACCACCTTTTCCAGGTGCTGGCTTGTCTTGCGATGGATCCTCCCACGGGGGAAGACCACGATGCTGTTCGCGATGAGAAAACGCGCATCCTGAAAGCCGTGCGGCCGGTTGCCCCCGGCGACATCGTGCGCGGGCAGTTCAAAGGCTATAAGAACGAACCCGGCGTCGCAGCGGACTCGAGCGTAGAAACTTTTGCGGCCCTGAGGCTGTTCATCGACACCTGGCGCTGGGCGGGCGTGCCTTTCTACATCCGGGCCGGGAAATGTTTGCCCATCACGTGCACGGAAGTGGTGGTGAGCTTCCAGAGGCCTCCGCGGGAAACCTTCGCGGAGACGATGCTGGGCTTACCGAATCGACTGCGCTTGCGCTTGAGCCCGGGGGTTGTGATCGCGCTGGGCGTGCGCGTCAAACTCCAGGGCGAAGGAATGCAGGGAGAGGATGTGGAGTTGATCGCGTCGCATCAGCCTGCGGGCGAAATGGCGCCGTACGAACGCCTTTTGGCGGACGCACTGCGCGGCGACCAGTCCCTGTTCGCGAGCGAGGAGGCGATTGAAGCCCAGTGGAGAATCGTGCAGCCGGTGCTGGACGACGCGACGCCGGTCCATGAATATGACCAGAACACCTGGGGACCGGAGGCAGCCGGCCGGATGATGGAGGATCACGGCGGCTGGTTAAACCCAGAAATGCCAAACCCAGAAATGCCAAACCCGGAGATGCCGAAGCCGGGAGTCTAAAGGACCGGTTTCCGGGCGTTTTATGCGCTTTTGGATTACCAAAAACAGCGAATTGCCGGTTCGCGAACAACTGGTGCGCCAAGTCCTGCTGGGCATTCTGAGCGAGGATCTGCCGGCGGGACATAAGTTGCCCAGCGTCCGGGCGCTGGCGCGCCGCCACCACATTCACGCCAATACGGTGAGCGCCGCTTATCACGACCTGATGCAGCAAGGGTGGCTGGAGCTGCGCCGCGGCAGCGGCTTATATGTGCGTCCGATGCAAGCCTCCGGCGAAGGCGATTCAGGCGCGGCGGACGAATTGGGACGCTTACTCACGGAAACGCTCCAGGCCGCGCGCGCCCGGGGGCACGAACCCGAGGAGGTTTTGCATCGGCTGGAACGGATGCTGCGCCCGGCGGCGTACCGGCGCATTCTTATCGCCGAGCCCGACCCCGCCATGCGGCGAATTCTTGAAGCCGAGATCCAGGAGCATGTGCGCACTCCTGTGGAAACCTTCGATTTCGCCGTCGATATCGCGAATCTGAAAGCGTTAGAGGGAAGTGAAAGCCTGGTGGTGGCGCTTGCAACTCGCGCGGCGAAGGTGCGCGCCAGTTTGCCGAAAGGCGCGTTTTGCGTGGCTTTGCGGCTGCGCTCCGTGCGCGGGTCTCTGGAGCAACAAACCATGCCGGGACCGGACACGCTCATTTCCATCGTTTCGCAATCGCCCGAGATTCGCTATGGGGCGCACGCGATGCTGCTTGCCGTGGGCCTGGCTCCGGAATCTTTGCACGAGGTCGACTCAGGCGTGGAGGGATGGCGCGGGCGGCTGGGAGCGGGCGCCGTGGTGGTCACCGATGTTTTGACGGCTCGCGAGCTGCCGGCCAGGTGTCTGGCGAAGGTGTTTCGCGTCATCGCCGATGCCTCCATTGAAGAGTTGAAGCAGTTGTGTGGACAGGCGTAGCCGGCCCCGTGACGATTGTGACGCTTTCGGAAAGCGCCACAGACGCACCCGCGTGAAGGCAGGATCGGCTTTACGCTGGGGCATGAAAAACATCTCAGCTTTCCGTTTTCCCTTTTTCGTGTTGTCCGCTGCGTTGGCGTGGACCGTTCCTCTGCATGCGGCCGATCCGATTGAAACTCACTGGAGCGACGTGTGCAAGGTGTCCGCAGGGAATGAGCTGGTCCTGACGACGCGGGACGGCGCGACCGCGGACGGCTACTGCGTACGGGTCAGCGTCGACGAAATTGCCATCACGACGCTTGACCATCGCACGGTCCACGTGGCGCGCGCGGCCCTCGCCAGCCTACAGGTGCGTCATAGCCACGCCAAGGGCCATCAACTCAGGTCTCTCCACAAGGAAATACACGAAGGTCTCCGGGAGGAGCTGAACTGGCTTCTTTCGCCAATGGCTCCGTTGGGCCTGGTTGCTGTCCCCGCCACGCTGGCGTGGGGCGCTGTGGCAGCTCCGTTCTGTATGCTCGGCGACCTGGTGAGCAAGATCGCGCCGGAGGACCAGGAGATCAAGCTGCTTGCGGATTCGGCGCCGCCTACAAAAAATAATCCTTGACCTTGTCGAAAATGCCCTTCGACTGCGGCTCATTTTCGACGGGCAGCTGTTCGCCGAGCTGTTCGAACAGCCGGCGCTGATCGCGAGTGAGCTTGGTGGGCACAGCCACGTCCAGATGCACGTACAGATCGCCGCGGCCGCTGGCGTTCACGCGAGGCACGCCCAATCCCTTCAATCGCACGCGCGAGGCGGGTTGCGAGCCTTCGGGAATCTTCACGGTCTGCAAGCCGTCGAAGGTGAGCAGATCGATGGTGGCGCCCAGCGCCGCTTGCGCGATGTTGATGGGCACGGTGCAGTGCAGGTCGAACTCGCTGCGCTCGAAGATGGGGTGATCGGCGACCTTGAGAACCACGTAGAGATCGCCGGGAGGACCGCCGTTGGCTCCGGGCTGGCCTTCCTGGGACAGGCGCAGCTGCGTTCCCTCGCCCACGCCGGCGGGGATGTTGACCTTGAGCTTACGCTCCCGACGCAGGTGGCCTTCGCCCTTGCACTCCTTGCATGGCCTGCGAATGATCTGGCCGCGTCCGCCGCATTGGGAGCAGGTGCGGCGCACGGAAAGAAACGCCTGCTGGTAGATGACTTCGCCGCGTCCGCGGCAGGTGGGACAGGTTACTAAACCATCGTCCGGCTCGGCCCCTTTGCCCTTGCAGCGGCCGCACTCTTCCAGACGCGGAACCTGAATGTCGGCGGTGAGGCCGCGCAGCGCGTCCTCGAAGCTGATTTCCAGATCGTAGCGGACGTCCTCGCCGCGCTGGGCCCGGCTGCGGCGCTGGCGCGAGCCTCCAAATACATCGCCGAATCCGAACACGTCGTTGAGGATGTCGCCCAGATCGGGGAACCCGGCGGAAGGATCGAAGCCGCCTCCGGCTGCAGCGGACACGCCCTGGTGGCCAAAGCGGTCGTAGGCGGCGCGCTTCTGCGAATCCGCCAGCACGCTATAGGCTTCCGCGGCTTCCTTGAACTTTTCCTCGGCCGTGTGATCGCCGGGGTTGCGGTCGGGATGGTGTTGCAGGGCGAGCTTGCGGTAAGCGCCTTTGATGACCAGGTCATCGGCGTCGCGGGCTACGCCCAGAATCTCGTAATAATCGCGTTTGGTCACGCTCAATCCGTTGCCGCCGCCGGCGCCACGGCCACCTTCACCATGGCCGCCCGCAGCAACTGGCCCTTGAAATTATAGCCGCGCTGGTATTCCTCGAGCACGGTTCCGTCCGCCGCTTCCTTGGTCTCGAACTTTTCGACCGCATGATGCAGGTGCGGGTTGAACGGCTGGCCCACACAAACAATCGGCTCTAGCCCGAGTTTCTTGAGGGACTCGAGCAAGCGCTGATAAATCAGCTCCATTCCCTTGGTGTAATGCTTGTCGGCGGCCTCAATTTTCAGGGCGCGCTCGAAATCGTCCAGGATGGGGAGCAGGGCGCGGACGGCCTCAGTGGCGGCGTATTCGTGCCACTCGGCCTTTTCCTTTTCGATGCGGCGGCGAAGATTCTGAAACTCGGCCTGGCTGCGCAGAAGGCGGTCCTGCAGCTCGGCCTTTTCCGCTGCCAAGCGGTCCCGCTCCACGATAACGGAGGCCAGCGACTCGGCCGGATCCGTGATGGTGGAGGTGTCGGCCGGCGCCGGGTCCTCGGCCGCCTCCGGCTCCTGATGTTTCACGTGTTTCGCGCTCACGATATTAGAGTAACATTGGGGTCAAAGAACCGAGGTGGGCGGGGGACAGCACTGTCGGTTTTCCCGCACGCTCGGGCGGCCGGGTTAATTTAAAAAGGGAATTAGCGTGCGTGTACGCGGCGTGTCGTTGGACGACTACTTCGCGAACCCGTTGCCAAGGAATTTGGGGCTTGCCCGTTGCCGCGGATCATTCCCGCCCAGCGCCGGAGCGCTTCGGTAATCTTTCCGAGCTACTTCTGAGTTCCCCTTTTGCCGGCACCAACCTCGACCTGGAACGGTCCAAAGGCCATTCGCGCGCGCGAGACTAGTTCGCATCTGGCGGCTCAATGTGATCCAGAACAGGAACTTTGACGGTTCCCTTGTGTTTCTCCAGGCGCAGGCCGAGTTTGGCAAGGGCCGCTTCGAGCGGCGGATCCACAGGATCCTGGCCGTCTGCCGGCAACGAGGTCGAGATGCGGAGATCGATCTTGTACCGTCCCTCCAGGCCAGTCTTGTCGGCAATCGGCTGAGGGGCCGACGCGGGAGTCGCTAGCCATTGTGCGAGCTCCTGCATTGTCACCCCTTTGGTATGAGCGCGCGTGTCCGCGTCCGCGATGGGTGGCTGTGTATACGCGAATCCGTTGAAAACGAAGTTGACATCCGTCCCCTCGTCAGTAGGGAGCGCCTTTCGCAGTTTCGGACCGCTCCGCGCCACTACCAGGTCGCTAAGTTCAGCATCCCTCGTCTCGTAATGGAAGGCCAGCTTAAACCGGTCCGCTAGCAGAGCTTGCACCATGAGGCGGCATTGGGATTCTGATGCAATGGGACCGGAGGCCTTTGCCTGAATGTCGTAAGCGTTCCCTCTGATGGATGCGGGTACGCGTTGGAGAAACTCATCGCCCGTGGCAGGTTGCAGATCATACGTCCACTGGAGAATATTCCCGAAATGGACTCCGGAAACAATGAAGCGGTCGCCCGAGCAATCCAGAAGATGAACCCCGGAACCGGGTACCCATGGCTTGACGGAGGCTACCTCAAACGCCGGTCGTGCTGCGGTTTGGCCGAACAACGTGCCTGCCAGAATCGCACTGGCGGCGATCACAGTCCGCATACGCGTTTCCCTCCTCGCGTGGTCATTCTATTCCCAAACTCCTGCCACACTCTAAAGACGGACCCATGGGCTCATGCGTTGAGCCCTGTAATTGGGAAAGTTTGCATCGCCGACAGTCCGGCGTTATGTAAATGAGCGTAACGGCGCCAAATTGGAAACGCCACCAAGCCGGCGTTGCCTACGCGCTGCCGAAGGCCTGCCCCACGTGCTGCACCGCGGAAATGACGCGGAGGTAGTTCATGCGCATGGGACCCAGGACGGCGATCACGGCGGACAGGCCGCCCGGCAGCATCACCGGCAGGCCGATCATCGAGAGTTGGCGCATGGAGGGATGCATCTCGCCCAAGCCCATGTGCACCGCGATCTCGCCCGACGGATTTTCCAGAAAGCGGTCGAGCAGCTCCAGAATCCGCTTCTTTTCCTCAAGAGCGCGAAACAGCTCGCGCATCTTCTCGTTGGTCAGATGCAGATCCACGGCAAACAGGTTGCTGGCGCCTTCCATGTGCACTTCGGGCGCCGCGCCCAGATCCAGAAGTCCCTTGGAATACAGCACCGTCAGCTTGCGAAGCAGCGCGTCGTAGGTGGCGGAGGCTTGTTCCAGCCGCGCGCCCAGGTCGCGCCGCACGTCTTCGAGCATCCAACCGGCGAAATTGCGATTGATATAGTTGCGGATCGAAGCCAGATCGTCGGAGGACACCGGCTCATCCAGAGTCACCACGCGATTGCGCACCTGCTGGTCGCGGGTCATCACCACCATCAGCACGCGGCCGGCGGGAAGGCTCACCAGCTCGACGTGATCGAGCGCCGGGCTGCGCTGCGGGATGGCGGCGGCGAGGCCCACGCCGCGGGTCATCTCGGTAAGCATGCGCGAGGTGTGCTCGACGCGCTGTTCCACCGTATCGAGCTTGCCGATCTCCGAACGCAGGCGCTCAATCTCGGCAGTCGCCATTTTGCGCAGAGTCAGCGATTCCACGTAGGCAAGGAAGGCCTTGGCGGTGGGCACGCGCCCGGCCGAGGTGTGCGGCTGGGAGAGATAACCTTCGTCGTCGAGCCCGGCCATCACGTTGCGGATGGAGGCGGCGCTCAGCGTGTCGTGCCAGCGGCGGGCAACTGAACGCGAAGCTACCGGCTCGCCGGTGGTGATGTAGGCCTCGACGATCTCGTATAAAACTTCCTTGCTGCGGGGCGTCATGCGTTGCCTTCGGCTCGTCTCCACATATTAACCAGTGGGCCGGGCCTCAAACTTATGTCCCTACTTGATTCTACGGACTTCGGAGCGCTGCGGTCAAGGAGCGCTCGCCCTGCGTGGGACCTGAGCACGATGTGGTACTAAGGTATCGAGCCAACTAAAGCCGGAACGTTATTGCGCCGATTTAAGCAATTTAAGGTCTGTAGCGATGGGATCCTTTCTCAAGTCCTTGCGTTGGTCGGCGGTGTGGGCGCCCCCGCTCGAAGCCTGGACGATGGACCGCAATTGGAGCCGCGCCGAAGGTGAGCGGCTGCTCAAGGCGCACAACTACGAGGAAGCCGAGCCGTACCTGGTGGAGGCGGTTGCCGAAGCCGACAAACACTCCCTATCGGTGCCCAAGCGGGTCCGGCTGCGCGTGCAATTGGCCGAGGTCCAGCGCAAGCGGAGCAAGTTCACCGAAGCGGAGCAGACGCTGCGCGCTGCCATCGCCCTGGCGGCCGAGGTTTCCGATGGGGCCGGATACCTGCTATGCCTGGACGGGCTGGCCGAGGTATTCGTGGGACAGGGAAATTTCGGCGCGGCCGAAAAGGTATCGCAGGAAGGCGTGCGGATCGAGGCGGAGCTGCCGCATCCGGACCCGCTGCGGATGGCGCGCAGAGTTCTCCGTCTGGGGATCGCACGCTACAAGGGAGGCCGTTCCGACGACGCCATCCCGGCTCTGAAGAAGGGGCTGGAACTGCACGAGCAGGCGTATGGGCCGGAACACGAGGAGACCCATCGGGTGCTCAGCGAGCTGGGCGCGATCTACCGCGCCGAGGGTCTGCATGAGGAAGCCCAGCGCTGCCTGCGGCGGTCGCTGCGCTTTCACCAAAGTACGTTGGGCTCCGACGACCCGCGCGCCATCGAGGATCTGCACCAACTGGCCGGTTCGCTGGAGGAATCCGGAGATACCGAGGCCGCCGCGCACGAATACGAACGCATGATGGAGCTGAAGTCGCGCATCCTGGGCGGCGATCTCGAAGAAGTGGGGGAGATGCAGTTCAGCCTGGCGAGCCTGTACGCCGGCTGGGGCAACTATCCCCGGGCGCGCGAGCTTCTGGCGGATTGCATCGGAACCTTCAAGCGCAAGGGCGGGCCTCGCCTGGCTGTGGCGCATGAAACGCTGGCGCAGGTGGAGGAGAACTCCCGGCGCTTCCACGACGCCGCGCGCGAGCTGGACCGCGCCGGAAAGGTCTGGGAAAAATGCCCTGGCCGCACGCCGGAGCTGGCCGCGAATCTGGAGTACCGGGCGGAATTGCTGGATCAGCTCCGGCGCAAGCGGGAAGCCGCGTGGCTGCGTGAAGAGCTTCTAGCTTGAGCCGCGCCGCGGGGGCTTGATCAGGCCGCCGCCGGAAGCTTCTTGCCTACTTGGTTGCGGCGGGCGCGGCTGCCGCCGGGGCTGCTGTCGCCGGGGTCAACGCGGTTCCGATGGCCGGGCTATTCACCGTAGCCGGCTCCTGAGAGTAATTATTGCGCGTCACCAGGGTTTGATCGGAGAAGAACGTGCGGCTGCCGGAGCTGCCGAACTGTCTCCGGGTTGGCGTTGATGGCGTAGCCGGTGGGAGTGCCGCTGATCGTGAAGATGTAGCCGCTGGCGCGGCCGTCGGACAGATTCTTGGGGATGATGTCCGCCGCCGACGGTCCCGCCGCGCCGCTGGCGGGAGGACCCAGTTGCGTCAGGCTGGTGGCGTATGGTCCGAATTGCGAGTAATACTGGTCTCGGCCTGATGCAGGGTCCTGATCGTCTGGATCACGGCGCTCTCATGCGCCGCCATGAGCTGCTTGCCCATTTGAGGAACGGCGATGGCCGCGATCACCAGGATGATCGCCATCACGATCAGAAGTTCGATGAGGGTAAAGCCCTTTGTGCCGGTTTGACGGGGCCGATTTCGTCTCATACCTCTATCTTAGACGCGGGGCCGGGCTCGGCGTGCAGGCCTTCAATGCACCCGTTCCGTCGCAACCCGCGGATCGCTCCCGGGTTACCAGCTCATCGAAAATCGCCAGCACCTGTTTGCGATAAGTGTAGGCGCGCTGCAGCCGCGCCTGCACGCGCCAGCTCATTGCGATGCCGCTTAGCAGTTTGTCCTGCAAGCGCTTGGGCACGTCGATATCCCGGCGCAGGGTCTCAGCCGAATGCCCGCGCAGGAACAGCCCGTAGAACAGGGCCGCCTCGCGCTGCGGCGCCTGGGGTCGATTTCTTCGAACAGTACCGCGGACATCGAGAAAGGCTCGGTTAAAAAAACAGTATAAAACCGCGCGGGCGTTCTGGCAATAGGGAGTCTGGCTGGATCAGGCTAATTCTCCGACGGAGCCTTTTCCATGTGATCGATCACCAGCACTTCCAGCGCGGCCTTGCGCGGCTCCAGCTTGAGCCCGAGGGTCTCCAGGGCATTGGGCATGGAGTCGCCGGAGGCTGTATCCAACAGCTTCAGCGCTTCCGGAGGCAGCACCACCCCGGCGATGACCGCCGCCCGGATCATCATGGCGCGAAAATCCTCCGGCGAAAATTCCAGCGTGAAATCGTAGTTGCCCTGGATCGCCGTCATATCCACCACAGGCCGGTCAGTAAACCGCGCCAACAGATCCGCGAACCCGGTCATGGTCACCTTTGTGGCCTCGATCCGGTTGTTCCCAAGCGATACGGACGACCCCCTACCCAGGCTGATGACCGTGCCCGTATTGCTTGACGCGGCCACGACGCTGACGGCGCCTTTGCCGGGGTCTGCGTTCTCGGCCGGAGGCTCGGCGGGCGACGCTTTCAGTTTCGAACCGCTTTTTCCGACCACCAGGCCATACACCGGAAACTCCTTCGAGTCGCGATGCATTTTCATCTGGAAGCGGTCCGCGAGCAGAGCGCCCAGCATGTCCGGCACCTGCGCTTGCGCGGCTCCGGAGGGAAGCTTGGCGACGATATCGAATCTTGCCGAGGCCATCCAATCCGGTCCTTCAATCTGGTAGTCCTTCACCTTGTAAGCAGCCGCGATATAGTCCCGGAGGGAGAGCTGCACAAAAGTCACCTGGGCGCCGTCCAGGTGCAGGCCGGCGGTGACTCCCTGCGCGAGCGGCGCCGCGGGCCGGATGGAAGCAACTTCAAAGGCGGGCTGAGCCTGGACAAATGCGGCTAATCCAGCCAACACCAATACCAGCTTCCGATTCATGGGTTGAACCTAGGCGCAGCTATTCCTGAGCGGGAATTTGCGTGTCGCTATCGCGCCAGGCGCTGAGCTTCAGGCGGCGGCACACCCAGCACAGGCCTTCGTTCGAGTTGGGGGCGCATTCGCTGGCGCAGACCACGCACCTGCGCGGCTTCTTGAAACGATCCGACTCGATCGCCAGCCGGGCGTGCTCCAGAAGGATTTCGGGAACGATCGGCTCCCCGAGGGGCGTCGCAACTGGCGGCTGCGGTCGTTTCCGTTTCACGCTCTTAATATAACAGGGTTGTCAAAGCCCACGTGCAATCCAGGTACAATCGAGGCTTCGCTCATGTCCAAAACCGCATTTCTATTTCCCGGGCAAGGCTCCCAGTTTGCCGGAATGGGGAAGTCCCTGGCCGAAGCCTACCCCGAGGCCGCGCGCGTGTTCGAGGGCGCCGATGCCGCGCTGGGATTCGCTCTTTCGCGCTTGTGTTTCGAGGGACCGGAGGATCAGCTCAAGCTCACCGAAAACCAGCAGCCCGCGTTGCTGGCTGTCTCCATCGCGGCGTACTCCGTGCTGCGAAAACGTGGGGTCGCGGAGGATTACGTCGCAGGCCACAGCCTGGGGGAATATTCGGCGCTGGTGGCGGCCGGATCGCTCGATTTCGCCGACGCCCTGCGTCTGGTCCGCAAGCGCGGCCAGTATATGCAGGAAGCGGTACCGGCGGGAATCGGCGCGATGGCGGCGTTGCTGAAGCTGCCGGCGGGACGCTCTGGCGGGAGTGCTGGCCGAAGCCGCCCAGGGCGAAATTGTCAGCGCGGCCAATCTCAATTCGCCCGACCAGATCGTGATCGCCGGGCACGCGGCCGCGGTTGCGCGCGCAATGGATCTGGCCAAGGCCGCAGGCGCCCGCCGAGCCGTGCTGCTTCAGGTCAGCGCTCCCTTTCACTGTGCGTTGATGAAACCGGCGCAGGAGCGGCTGAAGGCCGATCTCGACGCAACCGTGTTTCGCGATCTCAGCGTCCCTCTGATCAACAACTGGCAGGCGCGCGAGATTCATACTGGCGCCGAAGCTCGCGAAGGGCTGTACAACCAAGTGCCCAATCCGGTGCGCTGGAGCCGATTCCATCCGCGTTCTGGCTCAGGCCGGCGTCACGCCGATTCATCGAAGTGGGCGCGGGCGGAGTGCTCATGGGACTGCTGCGCAATATCGACCCGTCACTCACAGGAGTGAAGTTCGGCGAAGCCGCGGATTGGGATAAGCTCGGCGTGTAAGGCCCTGGAGAAGGACGTGGACCTCTCGGTAAAGAAACTCGCGGTCGGCGCGGTTCGGTCGGCGGCAATGTCGGCGCTGGGACCTCTCGCGGGTGGATTGTTCTTCGCGGGAGGGGCCGTCGCCGGGAAGATCCTGGCGGAGTCCGAGTGGATTAAGAACGGCAAATGGGCGTCGACGGGCGCGGAAATGCTGGTGGGGCTTGCGTCCGACAAGGCCGGCGATCTGTTCAACTCGGCGCTCGAGAGCTTCCGCAGCGGGCGCGACGGCGATCTGGAAACGTCGATGCTCGCGGCGGCTCAGAAGGCTCTGGATGGCCTGCGTGGGGAGGCGCCCGCCGGATTCGACGATTGGTTCGCCGAGTGGCATAAGTACCTGGCGTCGGCGCGGACCGCGGAGGTGTTCGCGGGCGCCGGCAAAGTGGATCCGGTGGCGCTCGAATACGACGACAAAGCCTTTCGCGCGCTCTGGTGGAGCCGAATGGAGCCGGTTCTCGCTGGCTGGCACTCTACCGAAAGGTCCGATTTCACCCGGATGGGCTTGGGCGACTCCGCTGCCCCGCCCCCGCTGTTGTCGGCGTTCCTGCGCGAGCGATTGCCGGAGGCCATGCAGGCGGCGCACGAAGAGGTGCTTCGCGACGAAAAGTTGCAGCGGAGTTGGATCGGATTTCAGCAGCATGTCTACCGGGATACGCTGAATCATCTGCAGGCGATTATTGGCCAGTTGGCGCGGATTGAGCGTAAGCTCGATGAAGCGCTCGATATCCGAATTCAGCCCAGCGCACTGGCGGAGATCGTCTGGAACATCCCTCTCCCGATGCTGCATTTTCAGAACCGGCCGGAGCTGATCGCGCTGATCGATCACGCTCTGGCTCGCGGCGCGACGGCATTGACTGCGTTGCATGGCCTGGGCGGCATCGGCAAAACGCAACTTGCTCGCGCCTTCGCCCAGCAGCGTCGCGAAGGCTACAAGCTGGGAGTGTGGATCGAGGCTGAGACAACGGAATCCCTGCTGACGAGCCTCTCGGCTCTGGCGCCGCTGTTGGGCGTGCCCGCGGAGCAGAATCAACAGGCTATGATCGCGCGCGTGATGAATGAGCTGTCGGCGCGCCAGCCCTGGCTGGTGATTTTCGACAACGCGGAGTCGGCTGACGGTCTGAGGCCTTATATCCAGAGGTTGAGCGGGAAGGGCCACGTCTTGATCACCTCCCGCAGCGAGCATTGGGACGGGTTGGCCACAACCGTCAGCGTCACCCAGTGGAGCGTCGAGGAATCCGCGCGCTACCTAGTGGAACGAACGGGGCAGACGGATCAGGCCTCGGCGGAGGCGCTGGCTCGCGATCTGGATGGCCTGGTGCTGGCGCTGGAACATGCGGCGGCGTACATGCTCGCCGGCGACGGGATGACACTGGCCGAATACGGCCGGGTCTGGCGCGAGAAATTGAAGTGGATCGCCACGGGGCGCGCCTATACCGATTCCGTGGCCGCGGCGCTGGGGCTGTCTCTGGATCGAATTGCCCAGGAGTCCGAAGCTGCGTACGATCTCCTGTGCCTTTTTGCGTGGCTCGCGCCGGATCGCATTCCTCGAAAAGAGCTATTGGAGGCGGGAGCCGCGAAGTTGCCGGAGGCGCTGAGGGCCGCGCTTGCCGACCATGACCAATGGACCGAAGTGATCGACACGCTGGGAAGGTATTCGCTTCCGAAGCGGGTGCGTGTTGACGGCGTGATCACCGGGTACGTATTGCATCGAGTGGTGCAGCAGGTGATGCGGGACCGGATGCAATCGGACGCCGTGCGGGCGCAGTGGCTGGCGGCAGCATGCGACCTGGTGGATGCAGCGTTTTCTTTTGATGCCCAGGAATCGCGCTTGTGGCACGTATGCGAAGTACTCCTCCCGCACGCCCGCGCCATTCGGGAACGGGCGCGCGACGGAGCCCGGCCCGGCTCTCTGGCTGCGCTCCTGAACCACGCGAGCCTTTATCTCGAAACACGCGGCCTCTACCGGGAGGCCCGCGATTTCGTGGAGCTATCGCTGGAGTTGGCCGTGCGGCAGTTGGGGCCGGACCACTCCAACGTTGCTGTCGACCGGTCGAACCTGGCCGTCATCCTCCGTAACTTGGGCCAGTTTGCGGAGGCGCGAAAACAGATCGAGCTGGCCCTGGAGTCAAACCTTCGGCAGGGTGGGCCGGACCATCCTGACGTGGCCGGGCGCCGTGCCATCCTGGCTACGATCCTTCGTAATTTGGGTGAGTACCAGGAGGCCAAGAAGCAGGGCAAGCTGGCGCTGGAATCAAACTTGCGGCGCTTGGGGCCAGACCATCCCGCCGTCGCCGGGAACCGTTCGAATCTATCCCTCATCCTGCGCGATTTGAGAGAATACGAGGAAGCCCGGAAGCAGATCGAACTGGCGCTGACGTCGGCTTTGCAGCGGCTCGGGCAGGACGATCCCACCGTAGCCCTCTATCGTTCCAACCTGGCCCTTATCCTCCGTGATTTGGGCGAGCATCAGGGAGCCCGGCAGCAAGTCGAGCTGGCGCTCAAGTCGGATGTGCGGCGGCGCGGGCCGGACCATCCCAACGTGGGCACGCAACGTTGGACCCTGGCCGTTCTTCTATCCCAATTGGGCGAGCACAAAGCCGCGTTACGGGAGATCGATGAGGCGCTGAGGATCTACCGAGGCAGTCTGCCACCGGGACACCCGAATATTGTTAATGCCGAGGATTGGCGGAAGCAGATTTTCCGCGCAGCCGGGGCTTAGGCGCGGCAGGCCAGGTGAGAAGCCCCGTCATGGCCTCACGACGATCAGATCCGTCGCGGCGAAGTCGTTGCCCATTGCCAGCAAGGAGTCTCCTCGAAACTCCGCCAATGCGTACACGGCGCAATCTCCGAAATTGAGCTGGGCGGGGTGACCCATTCCCTTTCCAAACCGCCCAAACGCCCTGATTGCCGCCCGGGCTTGCAGGCCATCGAACCGGACAACGTCGGCCCCCAGTTCCTCGACCGCCAAACCTGCCTCCAGCAGAGACACTGAAGAGACAACTCGCTCGGCTGCGGTTTCAATCCGATCCAGTAGTACTTGGCTCGACGGTTCACCAAGCGCGATCGCAATCAGCGCGGAGGTATCGATTACCATTTAGCGCGGAATGCCGAAGGCGCCGTAGCCCAGAATCTCTTCCGCGGTGCGTGGGCCGAGCACAGGCAACCGGCCGATTCTGGCGCAAAGAGCATCCACTCTCGCGCGGTCGATCGTCCGGCCAGTTTTGCGAATCCTGTCCTGAAGCGCGGAGACCACGGCATCACTGGGCGTCACGCCCATCTGCTTGCTGACCTGCGCAGCCATCCCCTTCGGGTTCGGGGCTCTTCTTTTGCCCATATCGTTAATTATGAGGTAATCCCAAAGGATATACCGCAGAGAAGCTGGGGGCGATCGCCGCGAAAGGGGCGTAAGCGCGGCGGGCTTCCCTCGGTGGCTACTCGCCGTATAACTGACGTGTACCACCCCCGCCGCGCTAACCTCGTCCCCTGATCATTGAACGCACCGCGCAGCGACTTCGTTTCGTCCAGTTAGAATGGATGAAGATGGTTCCCGAGAACTTCAATATTGGAGGCATCCACATCAGCCCGGCCACTGTGCTGGCGCCGATGGCCGGCGTCACCGACACGGTCTTCCGCCGCCTGATTCGCTCCCAAGGCGGCTGCGGCCTCATCATGACCGAGTTCACCAGCTCTCACGGAGTGGTTGCCGCCGCGCGCTCGCCCAAACCGACCCGCGCCTTCCGCTATCTCTACTTCGATCCGGACGAGCATCCCATCTCCGCGCAGCTCTTCGGAGCCGACCCCGAAGTGATGGCCGGCGCCGCCGCCCATTGCCAGGACATGGGCTTCGACATCGTCGATATCAATTTCGGCTGCCCGGTCAAGAAAGTGGTGACCTGCAACGGAGGCTCGGGATTGTTGCGCGATCTGCCGCTGGTCGAGCGCATTCTGCGCTCCGTGCGCGCGGCCATCTCCATTCCGCTGACCATGAAGTTTCGCGCGGGCTGGAACGATCGCGATCTGGTGGCCGTTCGCATGGCTCGTCTGGCCGAGGATTGCGGCTTGCAGGCCGTCGCTCTGCATCCGCGCACGCGCGAGCAGGGCTATAGCGGCAACGCCGATTGGACCCGCATCGCGGAAGTCAAGGCCGCGGTGAAGATTCCGGTGATCGGCAACGGCGATATCGTGCGGCCGGAAGACGCCGTGCGCATGGTCCGCGAAACCCATTGCGACGCGGTGATGATCGGACGCGCGGCGTCGTCCAACCCGTGGATCTTCCGCCAGATCGCCGACTACGCGCGCACGGGCCAATACGAGACGCCTCCGGAGCACGCCCGCTATGAGCTGATGAAGCGCTATTACACCATGCTTGTCGACCACGCGGCCACCGACGTTGTGGGCAAGATGAAGCAGTTCGCCACCTACTTTACGCACGGCGTACGCAATGGCTCCAAGCTCCGCGCCGATATTTATCACGCGCACGAAGCCCGCGAAATCCTCGACCTGGTGGACGCCTTCTTCGAGAGCGAACTCGCTATTGCCGATTGACTGACGCGCTGACCCAATACGCAGGAATATTTGGCTTGGTGTCGCGCACGATCTCCAGAATCGCCTGGCGGTCGTCGGCGGTCAGGCGCGCGAACTGCTTGTCCCGGTCCTTCCCCGTCAACACATCGAAAATCCGCCGGTACACGCGTTCGCGAACCGCGTCCGGCAAGGCGTCGAAGGTGGCGCTGTACAACATGAAGCTCAGGGGATAGCGGAACATGCGCTTGTGTAAATCGAAGTCGCGAAGCGACCGGCCCTGACGATCGCGCGGGCCGCGTTCGGGGAAAGTCTTGGTGAAGGTGGAGACTCCCTCGATCGGATCGTATAGAGTGGTCTCGCCGGTGAACAGCATATAACTCACCAGCGCTTCCACGTCGGCATCGATGGCGGCCCCGTCCGTTTTGCCGTCGCGCGCCGCGATGCGTGCATCCCATCCGGCCCGAAGCATCAGATTCACCATGCGGGTCTGATGCTCCAGCGTCATCAGCGCCACGATGTCGCTGGTCTGCGCGACATAGCCGGTAAAGTCGAATCTTCCTTCCAGGCTGGTCAGATTTTGGGACCCGCGGGTGTCCAGCACATCCGGCGCGCGAGGATCGCGAGCCACGGCGTTACCCATGTGGTTCATGCCGCCCGACGTTCCGGTGACGTACCAACCTCCCCAGCGGTTTTGAAAGGGAGTGTGATCGTCGGTGACGGGATTGCCGGTTCGCGAAGTCGGCATGCCGGTGGCATCCGGAAACACGGAGCCGACCAGCAGCCCGGGAACGCCGAGTGTCGCCGGCACCTGATGGCACTGCAAGCAGGAGTCGCGGCGCACGAAGTGCGGCGGATCCGACTTCTGCGCGTCAAGAGTGTAAAAGATCATCCCCTGCCTGGGGTCGAGCGCGGCCAGCTCCAGCACATCGCCGCCGCGCACCGAGCCCACCATGACTTCATCGTTGAAGAACAGCGCACGCGGATTGCGGGGCGAAATCTTGGCCGCCTGAAAGCTGGTCTTGGAAAATACCAGCGATTGCGAATCGGGGTTTACGCCCAGCGTAGCAAGCAGGCTCGGCAGATAGCCCAAGCCCGCGCGATATTCCAGCTTCGTCTTTCCACTGGCGATCTGCCGATCCAGGCGCGTCACGACGTCGTCGGCGGGGCCGTCATACTGAATGGCAGGGTGGTCGAGAGGTAGATTCGCGAGATCTTGGGAATTCTGGCCAGCCCGCGTGAAGGTGGCGGCCAGGAGGATAGCGCAGACGATAAGGATAGAAAATCTTGCGAACATGGCAAGCCTCTCTTTAAGTGTCGCACGCGCCAGTGCACGCCGCGGATTTAATTTGCGCCGCCGCGCCAATACGCAGGCAAATTCGACTTCGTCTGGCGGACGATTTCGAGCGTCGCGGCCCGATCCTCAGCCGTCAATCGTGCGAATGCCTTGCTTTGATCCTTGCCCGACAGCACGTCATAAAGCCGTTGGTACACCAGGTCGCGAGCCTTGTCCGGCAAATTGTCGAACGCGGCCGAATAAATCATGTACGAAAGCGGATAGCGGAACAGTCGCGTCTTCAAATCGAAATCCCGCAGCGAGCGGCCCTGGCGGTCGCGCGGTCCGCGTGCGGCGAAAGTCTTGGTGAACGTCGACACGCCGGTGACCGGAGCCTTCAGCAACGCCTCATCCGCGAACAGCATATACCTCACCATCTCCTCGATCTCGAAGTTCATCTGCGCGTCGTCCCACTTCTTGTCATAGATCGCGATGCGCGCGTCCCAGCCGATGCGCACCAGCAGATTGGTCATGCGCGTCTGGTGCTCCAGCGTCATCAGCGCCACGATGTCGCTGGTGGGCGCAAGATAGCGCGAGGTGTCGAAAAACGCCGCCAGGCTGGTCAGATTCTGCGTTCCTTCGCCGGCAGCTTCGCCCGGATGCAGAGGATCCACCAGCGCGATGTTGTTGCCATAATCAGTTTGCGCGCCGGCGGTGCCAGTGACGTACCACCCGCCCCAACGCTCGGCGATCGGAACGCGATCGTCCGTGATGAAGGAGCTTCCGTGGCCCTCGCGCGCATCCGTGCGCGGATGCACCGAGCTCACCATCAGCCCCGGCACCGCCAGTGTCGGCGGCCCTTCGTGGCACCGGAGGCAATCCTGGCGGCGGCCGAACTCCAGTTTGGCCGCCTTCTGCGCATCCAGCGTGTAGAGATGCACGCCGCGCACCGGGTCGAGGCCGGTGAACTCCAGGTCGTCGCCGTTCTGCACGTACCCCACGGCCACGTCGTCGTTGAAGTAAATCGCACGCGGGGTGCGCGGCGAGATGTGCTCGGCCTGGATGCTGCCCTTTGAAAACACCAGCACCTGCGAATCCACCGGCACGTCCAGCTGCTTCAGCAGCGCCGGAAGGTAGCCTAAGCCGTTTGGTGCATAGTCGAGCTTGACCTGGCCGCTCGCGATCTTGTTGGCCAGCCGCGCCACCGGATCGTTGGGCGCCTGTTTATCGTATTGGATCGCGGGATGATCGGGCGGGAATGTAGAGAGCCTCCTCCAGACTCTCGACAAAGGCCCAGGCGGCCGCGGCGGAAGCCACGAGTAAGACGGGAACCAGAACTCCGCGCTGCATACCTTCACTATATGCGTTGCGCGAAGTGCGCGAACTCCGAGCAATCCGGCAGCCGTCGCGCCGGCGCTGCGCCGCATCGTGTCCGATCTGGACGCGCTGGTCTACGATCCGGTCACCACCGGCGAGCAATACCTCAGCGACACCATGATTCAGGAACGGCTTTTTGCCGGACTGCTCAGCGGCTTCGGCTCGCTGGCGCTGTTCATCGCCTGACTGGGAATTTACGGAATGCCGGCGTACATGGTCACGCGCCGGACCGCCGAGATCGGGATTCGCGTGGCGCTGGGCGCGCAGCGGCCGGACGTGATGCGCATGGTGATCCGCGAATCGCTCGCGCCCGTGGCTGTGGGAGTGATTCTGGGCATTGCCGCCGCGGCGTCTCACGCAACGATCCCTGGACCATTGCCGGCGCCGGTATCGTGTTCCTGCTCACGGCCGCCATCGCCGCCGCGCTTCCGGCCCGGCGAGCTACCGGAATCGACCCCGTACGGGCGCTGCGGCCCGAGTGAGCCTATCGGCTATCCAGATACCGCCCGTAAGAGTGATCCTTTTCGGCCTTCTCTTTTTCGCCGAGGTCGCGCTCGGATTCGGCGCGCGCGAAGTAAGCCTGCGGCTGGTCCGGACTCCACGCAATGGCGGAGGTGAAGTCCAGGATGGCGTTTCGATGGTCTCCCAGCATCTGATAGGTGGCCCCGCGCTGGTAGAAATTGTCCGAGTTCGGCTCCAATTCAGCAGCGCGGCTAAACTCCGCGATCGCGCCCTTCGGGTCCCCCAGGGCTCGCAGGGCTGTGCCGCGAACATTATAGGCGCGGGCAAGCTTCGGATCCAGCGCGAGAGCGGAAGCCGCGTCGGAGATCGCCGCCGTATAATTCTGTTCGTCGATATAGGCGCGGGCGCGCTCCAGCGCCGCCTGCGGATCGCGCGGCCTGAGTTCAATGGCTTTGGTGAAATCCGGGACGGCCCGCTCCGGTTCGCTCAGCACCACGTGCGATCTGCCTCGCAAAATGTAGGCATCCACGAAATCCGATTTGAGTGCGATAGCCCGATCGCAGGCGACGATGGCCTCGTTATAGCGCGCCACCGCGAACAGCTTCTGGGCCGCGTCGAAGGACTCCTGCGCGCGCAGCGGGTCCGTGGAGCGCTTATAAATCCAGCCTGAGATGGCCAGAACCGCCACGATCGACGCCACCCACGTCAGCACCTTGCGGCGCTTCCGCCGGGCCATATCCTCGGCCGTTACGGGAATCAGAATCACCGGGGTGTCGCCGGCGCCAGCGGGACCCCGCGGCTCAAGTCGGTCGGGCACGATTCTATGATAGAGGAAGACCGCACATGAAACGAGTCCAACTGATTACCGACGGAGCCTGCATCGGCAACCCCGGCCCAGGCGGCTGGGCCTGCATTCTCCGCTTCAACGGCCACACCCGCGAATTTTTCGGATCCGAGCCGGCCACCACCAACAACCGCATGGAGCTGCGCGCCGCCATCGAAGGCATCCGCGCCCTTCGCGAGCCCTGCGAGGTCGAAGTGGTCACCGATTCCGAGTACTTGAAGAACGGAATCACTACCTGGATACACTCCTGGAAACGAAACGGATGGAAGACCGCATCTAAGAAACCAGTGGTCAATCAGGATCTTTGGAATGAGCTGGACCAGCTCGTCTCCCGTCACCAGGTGCAGTGGACCTGGACCAAGGGCCATGCCGATCACGGCGACAATAACCGCTGCGACGAGCTGGCGACCAGCGCCGCCCGCAGCTTAAAGTAGAGCATGATGCATAAAACATTCTGGATTTTTCTTGTTTGCACGATTTTCGCGTGCGCCCCCCGCGCCGCCGCGCAGGCTTTTGGCGCGGGGGTGAAGGTGGGCGCCACGCTGACCGACGCCGTTTCCTCCGCCGAATCGGCTTCCATTCCCAACAGCACCAACCTTATTATCGGACCGTACCTCGAGCTGCACCTGCCTCTGGGTTTTTCGATCGAGGGTGACGCGCTCTATTACCCCGGCCTCTACAGCACTGCGGTCGGCGGCGGCTCCGTCTGGCAATTTCCGATCCTGGCCAAGCTAAAATTCCTGAGCGGTCCGGTGCGGCCTTATATTGAAGGCGGCCCGTCGTATAGCCACCTCTCGGATGTGAAGACCTTGCCCGATTTGCTCCACACCTCCAACTACGGCATCACTCTGGGGGCGGGCGTCGAGATTAGGGTGAGCGCCCTGCGCATTTCGCCCGAAGTCCGTTACAACGGACTGGCCTTAACCGATATCGAGAGCCCGCTGGGATTATTCAAATCCAACCGCAATCAAGCCGTCTTTCTGGTGGGCCTGGGATTCTAAGAGCGTAAGTCAACACGCGATAACCTGCGTATAGTATTAAGTGTGTCGTTCAGAAACGCTTACAATTACGCCAGGAGCCTCGTTGAAATGCGCTCGCTTCCAGCGCTGTTGCTTACCGCCACTTGTTTCGTGGACTCGCGTTTGGCCAGACTTACACGATATCGACGTTCGCGGGAGGCGGGTCTCCATTGCCGAACATCCCAGGAGCGTCCGCGAGCCTCGGGCTCGGGCTTCCGACCTCGGTTGCGACCGACCGGCAGGCAATCTCTTCTTCGTGATCCAAAACTCTGTCTCCGATTGGATGCCCAATACGGTACTCCTGACCCTGGTGCGGGCAACGGAACGCGGTTCAGCGGCGACGGCGGCCCGGCCACCAGCGCCCAATTGAACCGGCCCCGGGCGTCGCGGTGGATTCCGCTGGCAACCTCTACATCGCCGACACCGGTAACAGCCGCATCCGCAAGGTCTCGAACGGAGTGATCACCACCGTGGCGGGAAACGGCGACGCGGGGCTTCAGCGGCGACAACGGCCCGGCCACCAGCGCCCAGTTGGACCAACCCGAGGCGTCGCCGTGGACTCCGCAGGCAACCTGTACATCGCCGACATGCCGAACCAGCGTATCCGCAAGGTCTCGAACGGAGTGATCACCACCGTGGCGGGAAACGGGACGCTGGGCTACAGCGGCGACAACGGCCCGGCCACCAGCGCCGAGTTGTGCATCCCGACGGCGTCGCCGTGGACTCCGCCGGCAACCTCTACATCGCCGACACCGGCAACAACCGCATCCGCAAGGTCTCGAACGGGGTGATCACCACCGTGGCGGGGAACGGGACGCACGGCTTCAGCGGCGACAACGGCCCGGCCACCAGCGCCGAGTTGAACGGTCCCGACGGCGTCGCCGTGGACTCCGCCGGCAACCTGTACATCGCCGACACCGGCAACAACCGCATCCGCAAGGTCTCGAACGGGGTGATCACCACCGTGGCGGGAAACGGGACGACCGGCTTCAGCGGCGACAACGGCCCGGCCACCAGCGCCGAGTTGGACATCCCCAAGGCGTCGCCGTGGATTCCGCCGGCAACCTGTACATCGCCGACACTGGCAACAACCGCATCCGCAAGGTCTCGAACGGGGTGATCACCACCGTGGCGGGAAACGGGACGCTGGGCTTCAGCGGCGACAGCGGCCCGGCCACCAGCGCCGAGTTGAACGATCCCGACGGCGTCGCCGTGGACTCCGCCGGCAACCTGTACATCGCCGACTCCTGACAACCATCGCATCCGCAAGGTCTCGAACGGAGTGATCACCACCGTGGCGGGAAACGGGACGGCGGGCTTCAGCGGCGACAACGGTCCGGCCACCAGCGCCGAGTTGAACGTCCCCGCAGGCGTCGCCGTGGACTCCGCCGGCAACCTGTACATCGCCGACTACGGTAACAACCGCATCCGCAAGGTCTCGAACGGGGTGATCACCACCGTTGCGGGAAACGGGACGGCAGGCTTCAGCGGCGACAACGGCCCGGCCACCAGCGCCGAGTTGAACATGCCCGGCGGCGTCGCCGTGGACTCGGCCGGCAACCTGTACATCGCCGACACGCAACAACCGCATCCGCAAGGTCTCGAACGGCGTGATCACCACGGTGGCGGGAAACGGAACGCATGGTTTCAGCGGCGACAACGGCCCGGCCACCAGCGCGCAGTTGAACGATCCTGTCGGGCG
Organism: Bryobacterales bacterium; assembly: GCA_963765185.1. GTDB lineage: Bacteria > Acidobacteriota > Terriglobia > Bryobacterales > Bryobacteraceae > Palsa-187. The sequence continues at coordinate 129,456 of CAVXWB010000171.1, read as the reverse complement.
TCGCCGTGGATTCCGCCGGCAACCTGTACATCGCCGACTACGTTGAACTAACCGCATCCGCAAGGTCTCCAACGGCATGATCACCACTGTGGCGGGAAACGGGACGGTCGGCTTCAGCGGCGACAACGGCCCGGCCACCAGCGCCGAGTTGACTATCCGGATGCAGTCGCGGTGGACTCCGCCGGCAACCTGTACATCGCGGATACTTAACGACCGCATCCGCAAGGTCTCGAACGGTGTGATCACCACTGTGGCGGGAAACGGCCGCCGGGTTTCAGCGGCGACTAACGGCCCGGCCATCAGCGCCGAGTTGATTCGAGACCTACAGCGTCGCCGTGGACTCCGCCGGAAATGTGTATTTAGCGGACGAAGGCACCAACCGCATCCGGTTGTTGACACCCTACAGCCCCGGAGGCTCCCTCCCTGTCCTGTCCGGCGTGAACAATGCCGCCAGCAATAACTACAGCCCCATTTCACCCGGAGAAATCGTCACCCTTACCGGCTACGGCATCGGCCCCTCGCAGCTCGTCTCCGCTCAACTCGGCAGCGACGGTTTTTATGACGTCGCGCTCGCGGGAACCAGCATCCAGTCCAACGGAATCCCCGCGCCCATGATCTCCATACCTGGACGACCAAGTAGCTGCTATCGTTCCCTACTGGGTCGTCGGCGCCACAGCCCTGGTTACGGTGGCCTATCAAGGGCAGACCCCCACGGGTTTTGTGGTCCCTGTGGCCAACGCGTCTCCCGCCTTGTTCGCGCTTCGATTCGAGCGGCCAGGGCAGGCCGCGGCGGTCGAAGTCCGGATGGTCGGATCAACGGCGCCTCGACACCAGCCCCAATCCGGCAGCTTAGTTTCGCTTTTTCGCAGACCGGTGCGGGGCGAACATCGCCAGCCGGGAGATGGACGGCATGCCCGCGACTGCGCCATATCCACGCCGAACCTTCCCGTGACCGTCACCATTGGAGGCGTGACGGTAAGCAGCCTTCGAATACGCCGGCGCCGCTCCCGGAGAGGTCGCGGGACTGCTGCAAATCAACGTAGCGATTCCCACGGGCATCACGCCAGGCAGCGCCGTGCCGGTCGCAATCGCGATTGGCGGCATAACCAGTCCTGCCGGAGTGACAATCGCAGTAAGCGCCAACTGAGCTCCTGCGGCAACGCCTCCTCTGACTTCCTGCCGCCTCAGTTGATACACTAAAGAGTTGCTTCCGGATCATTCCATCGTCCAGCCGCGCGTGTGCGCGGTCAGCTACCTCAATACCGTGCCGTTGTGTGGGGCATGCTGCGCTCGCCCGACCCGCCTTCCGCGAGGCTTTCGATCTCCGTTTCGCCTTGCCCTCGGATTGCGCGGCCCAGCTGGCCTCGGGCGCGGCCGATATCGGCATCGTTCCGGTGATTGAGATGGCGCGCCAGAAGCTGGACTATTTCCGCGGCACGGGCATTGCCTGCCATGGTCCGGTGCGGAGCATCCTGCTGGTTTCCAAGGTTCCGATCTCCCGCATCAGGACGCTGGCCGTCGACGCCGCATCGCGCACCTCGGTCATGCTGGCGCGGGTGATTCTGGCGGAGAAATACGGTGTCGAGCCGCGTCTGATCGCCCGTCCCGCGGACCTGGCGGCCATGCTGGGCGAGGCCGACGCCGCGCTGATCATCGGCGACCCGGCCTTGCGCCTGGACCCCGCCACGCTTCCGTTTGAGACCCTCGACCTGGGCGGCGAATGGACCTCCATGACCGGCCTGCCCATGGTCTTTGCCGTCTGGAGCGGGCGCAAGGAAGTGATTCAAGAACGCCACGCGCAAGTGTTCCGCGAATCCTGCCGCTACGGTCTCGATCATGCCGCCGATATCGCGCGCATTGAAGGCCCATCGCGCGGAGTGAGCGAAGAATTGGCGCTGCGACTATATCACTCATCACATCGTCTATGAGCTGGGGGAAAAAGATTATCAAGGCCTGGAACTGTATGTGAAAATGGCGCGCCTCAAAGACAACCAGGCCGTGGGAGCATCGAGGCATGATGACCCGTTCGGAAGCCATCGACCTGTACAACAGCGGAGATCTGATCGCCATGGGCATGGCCGCCGACGAGTTGCGGCGCAAGCTGCATCCCGACAACGTGGTCAGCTACATCATCGACCGCAACATCAACTACACCAATTTCTGTACCGAATATTGCAGCTTCTGCGCCTTCTATCGTCCCATGGGCCACGCCGAGGGCTACGTGCATCCTCACGAAGTCATCTTCCAAAAGATCCAGGAGACCATCGACCTGGGCGGAACCGGCATCCTGATGCAGGGCGGCCTGCATCCGGAGCTGAAAATCGAGTGGTATGAGGATCTGCTGCGCTCCATCAAACAGCGCTTCGAGATCTGGTGCCATTGCTTTTCCGCGCCCGAGATCGTCAACATCGCCAAGGTCAGCGGCCTGACCCTTTACGACACGCTGGCCCGTCTGCGCGACGCCGGTCTCGATTCCCTGCCCGGCGGCGGCGCCGAAATTCTGGACGATGAAGTGCGCCGCCGCATCAGCCGCTTGAAGAGCTCGGTGCAGGATTGGGTCGACGTGCATCGCGCCTGCGCGCAGGTGGGCCTGCGCTCCACCGCCACCATGATGTTCGGAACCGGAGAAACCATCGAGCAGCGCATGAATCATTTCGATCATCGTGCGCAACCTGCAAGAGGAAACCGGTGGCAATTTTACGGCTTTCATTCCCTGGAGCTTTCAGCGCGAGAACACCTCGCTGGGCCGCTTCGTGAAGGAAGAAGCCACCGCTGCGGAATATTTGAAGATGCTGGCGCTATCGCGTCTGTATCTGGATAACATTTTGAATGTTCAATCGTCCTGGGTCACGCCGGGACTCAAGACCTGCCAGCTCGGGCTGCGCTTCGGCGGCAACGACGTCGGCAGCATCATGATCGAGGAGAACGTGGTGAGCGCCGCCGGCGCGCATCATCGCGCCACTGAGGAGGAACTGCGCCGCTTGATTCGCGGCGCGGGCTTCGTCCCCAAGCAGCGCGATTCGCTCTACCGCACGTATTTTTTGAACTAATGCAACTTCAGAATCCGTTACTGCGTCAAACACGCATGCGCTTTGCCGTGGGCCTGATCGTACTGTGTTCGTGCGCCGCTATTCCAGGCCTTGGCGCCCCCGCGCCCGGCGCCTCGAGCGGCGCCGCTAAGCCAGACCCTCTTCCGCTGCTTCGTTCTCTTCCCCTGCGCTTTGAGCAGGACCAGCAAGGACGCTGGTCCGCGCGCAGCGCGGGTTACGCCCTGGGCTTTGAGGATTCCGCGGTGACCCTGCGCCTGCGCGGAAGGTCTGGTGCGGCTTTCCTTTGAAGGAACGAATCCCGACGCTCGGAGCGCAGCTCAAATGGGAGCCTTCGGAGAAGATGCTGGCGCCCACCAATTATTTTCGCGGCGCGACGTTCCGCTCCGCCGACGCGTTCGCGCGGCTGCGCAGGGCCGCATCTGTATCCGGGCATCGACGTGGTTTACTACGGCAAGGGCCAGAATCTGGAATATGATTTGAATCTCGCTCCCGGCGCCGATCCCTCGCGCATTCGCATGCGTTTCGAGGGCGCGGGCCAGCTTGACGTCAAGCAGGTCAGCGTCAACGCCAGCGGAGACCTGGTGCTGAAATTCGCTTCGGGCGAAATCACGCAGCAGCTCCCCACGGTGTATCAGAAGCGCGCCTCGGGCGAAGTGGTTGCCGTCCGGGCTTCCTATCGCGTGGCCGCCGACGGCAGCGTCGGCGTAGAGCTGGGCGATTACGACCGCGCCCAGGCGCTGGTGATCGATCCCAAGATCCTGCTGGACTTCTGGCTCACCGGCAGCAACGCTCAGGTCGCGATCTCCCTGGGCCACGATGGCCAGGGCTACGAGTATATGGCGGGCTACACTTACTCGCCGGATTTCTCGCTTGGCTCTAACGGCTATCAAATGAATTACACGAGCGACGAGGATTGCTGGCTCATGAAGTTCAATCCCTTCGCGACCAACCCTGGCTCCGTGATCGTGTATTCCACGTATTTCGGCGGCGAGTTGGACGATGACATGCGCAGCATGGTGGTGGATTCGAGCGGCGTCATGTATTTCGGAGGCAGCAGTCTGTCGCCCGATCTCCCGGTGACCTCCAATGCGTTCCAGGGCACGCTTCCCAACACCAATGCGTACCTGAACGGCTTCGTGGCCGCCATCGACACCAACATCGCGGGCGCGGCCGGGCTGGTCTATTCCAGCTTCTACGGCGGCAGCCTCAACACCGTCGTTAACTCGGTCGCGACCTTCGAGGGACAGATCTACGCCACGGGCTGGACGGTCACGCTGGATCTGACCACGGTGAACCCCTTTCAGGCTTCCAACGCCGGCGATTACGACGCCTTCCTTGCCGTTTTCAATCCGGCGATAACCACCTCAGGTACCGCGACACTGGTTTTCAGTTCCTATCTGGGAGGGTACGCCGATGACGTCGGACGCTCGATTGACGTGGACGCGAACGGCTTGGCCTACATCACCGGCTACACGTTCTCGTCCAACTATCCGGTATCTGCAAACGCTTTTCAACAGATTTACAACGACGGTGGGGGCGACGCCTTCGTCACCCAGATCAATCCGGTGGCGGGGACGCTTCTCTACTCGAGCTTCCTGGGCGGCACCGATATTGACGTGGGCACCAAGATTCAGGTCGAGCCATCGGGCTATATTGCGGTCGCCGGGTACACCTTTTCGGTCGATTTCCCGCTTACGGCCAATGCTGCGCAGCTGGTCTATGGGGGCGGAGGCGACGCGTTCGTCGCGGTACTGAACATCAACGCCACCAGTCAGGCCACGGCGGAGGTTTACGGCACCTATTACGGCGGCAACGATATAGATGTCGCCTACGACATGCGTTACGGTCCGCAGGGATTTTACTATATCAGCGGATACACCCTCTCGAAGAACCTTCCGGTCAGCAGCAACGCCCTCTTTCCGGCTTCGGCCGGCGGAGGCATCGATGCCTTTAGCGCGGTGCTCAATCCGAACGCAGCGGTGGTTTATGGAAGTTATATCACCAGCGATGGCAATCAGGTGGCCTACGCGGTCGACACTGACGCGTCCGGCAACCTTTACACGGCCGGCTACGCCACCGGCCCCATTTTCCTCGATAACGCCCCTCCGCACGTCAACTCCGGCGAGTTCGACGTGTTCTTTTTGCTGCTTTCGCTTCCTTAACCGGCCCGCAAGCAGCGCGCCTGAGGTCCAGGCCCGCGCCGTTCGGTGCGCCGCGGGCTGAACCGGTTCTGAACCTGCTATGCCGCGGCGCTCTCCTTGTTCTTATTTTTGCTACCCGGCGGGCGGCCACGACGCTTTAATGCCGACATCCAAGCTGGCGGCCGGCCGCGACGTTTTCCGCGCCCCCTCGCCAGGCGCTCCAACGTCACGATCGCCTCTTCCACTTGTTCGCGCTCCTGCCTCAAGTCCGCGAGCATCTTCAAAACATCCATTTTGTTAGTCTCGCCTTTCTTTTAAAAGTTTTTAGCCCGCCGGTTCTGAAAAACGAACATACCACGTTCAAGGGAACCCGCACCGCCTAAAAGAGTTTATCCCTATTTTGAATGGAGTTCAAGAGATCTGTTCGGAAAACAGAACACAATCAGAACGAAGTGCCCCGTTTCGCAACTCGCCCAGCAGGAGCGTCGAACCCATCAGTCTGAAGAGGCGCTCAGGCCCAAGCGCCGTTTCCAAAAAAAATAAAACGGCAGCCCGGCGACAATCACCGCCAAACCAATTCCCGATTCGCGCGGCGAGCTGAGCAAGGTCGAATACAGAAGCATACCGGCAACCAACACAAACAAAAGGGGTACCACTGGATATCCCGGTACCCGATAAGGCCGTTCCGCGGCGGGGCGCGTGCGCCGTAAGACAATCACCGCGGCGGCGGTCATGGCGTAAAGTATCCAGCTCGGGAAAATCACCATGGTATAAAGTTCGTCGTAATGGCCGCTCAACAGCAATAACGAGGACCAAAAGCCCAGGAGTGCTATTGCGACAGAAGGCGTTCGAAATCGCGGATGCACACGCGCCGCGGCGTGGAAGAAATACCCGTCACGAGCCATGGCAAAGGGCACGCGGGAGCCCGAAAGGAGCGATCCGTTCAGCGCCGCGAAGATCGAAATCATGACCGCGGCGCTCACCGCTCCGGGACCAATGAGCCCTCCCTGGGCGCCCGCAATCTTGCGCATCATATCCGCCGCCACACGCTCGCTTCCGGCCACCTCCGCGCCGCTCAGCACCGCAAAATATGCCACATTCGCGGCCAGGTAAACCCCAATGATGGCTAGAGTTCCGCCAATCAGCGCGCGCGGCAGGTTTTTTTGCGGCCGCTCGATTTCGGAGCCCAGCATTCCCGCGTTATTCCAGCCGTCGTAGGCCCATAAAGCCGCCACCAGGGCTTTAAAGAAGCCTGCCAATCCGCCCGGCAAGGCAGGCACGGCGCTGTGCAAATGGGCTGAGCTGGCCTTCCGCGGAAAGCAGCCCCACCGCGATTAACCCCCCGATCAGCGCCAGTTTCAAACCCGTCAAAACCACCTGGGCATCGCCTCCCAGCCGCACGCCGCGATAATTCCCCGCCGCAATGATCAGAATCACGCCGATCGCAGCCAATTGACCCCAGCGGATTTCCAGCGGCTTCCAGTCCGGTCCGATAGGCAAGGGAACCGTCACCACCACTTCATTTAATGCCGGGAAGAAATCGGCAAGATAGGTGGCGAACAGGGTGGCCATCGCCGCAATCGAGGCGCTTTTCGCCACCCAGGTCTGGGTCCATCCGTAGACGAATCCGAAAAATGGCCCGTAGGCGGCGTTGAGATAGACGTATTCGCCGCCGGCCGCGGGCATCATGGCTGAGAGTTCGGCGTAGCTGAGCGCGCCGAATAGCGAAAGAATCCCCCCGAATATCCACACCCCAAACACGCGCCCCGGCGATCCCACGGCCCGAATCATCTCGGAAGGAACGCGGAAAATTCCGCTGCCGATGGTGGTGCCGACGACAATGGAAATGGCGGTCCAAAAGCCCAGGGCGCGCCTTAGACCCAGCCGCAGATCAGGTTTGGGCACGGTTTTCCTTCCAAACCAACGAAGCGGCCAGCCCGGCCAGAAACGTGACCGAGGTCCCGATCAGCACATACCAGGTAAATGCGATGGGAGTCCAGAAGCGCACGTACAGCATCATCGCCAGGCCGGCAGCCATGCCGAAAATCGCGGCATTTTCCCCCACCCGGCGCGTCAGCACGCCCAGCAGGAACACGCCCAGCAAGGAGCCGTAGAGTACCGAGGCGATCGACAAGCCGGCCTGAAGAACGTTGCCCCAACTCCGCGCCAGCAAGGCGACCCCGAACAGGATCACCCCCAAATCAAGGTCACCAGGCGCGCCAAGGCGACGCTCCCGGCCGGATTTTCCTCCGAGCCTTTTTCCGGAAAAGAGGGGAGACCAGGGCCTTGTTCCAAGTTGCCGAAATGAGCGTGCGCTTGAATCCCCGTGCCGCTTGCCGACGCGCGCGGTTCAGACAGCTTATCCGAACCGCGACTGTCAGGGAGCGGAATACGCGAATGTTCGCGGGGACGGGCAATGGTGTCCCCGCTCTTCAGGAAGTCGATAACCGTGGTGGAAGCCAGCGCATTCAGCGCGGCCGAAAGATTGGACATGGCCGCCGCCAGAATCGCCGCCATCACCAATCCGGCCATGCCGCGAGGAAGGTAGGTCCAGACAAACAGCGGGTAAATACGATCCAGCACCGCGGGCGGTTGCAAATGGCGCAAAGAGTAAAACGCGAACAGGCACACGCCGATCACCAGAAACAGGGTGAACTGCGCGGCCACCAGAACCCAGCTCGAAAGCAGCGCCGTGCGGCTGTCGCGTTGGCTGCGGGCAGAAAGAAGCCGCTGGACCATCAGCTGCTCCGTTCCGTGGCTGGCGGTGGCCAGGAAGCATCCGCCCAGGATACCCGCCCAGAAACTGTAGTTCCGGGCAAAGAACACCGCCGGCGGCCCCAGCCGGAAATCGAACACTCGGAGCTTGCCCAGCGGCTCAACCATGGCGACCACGTGTCCCCACCCGCCGGGGATCTCGCGCAGAAGCGCCTCCAGGCTCAACACCGCGCCCACGACGTAGAGAGCCATCTGCGCCACGTCGGTCCAGATCACCGCCTTCATGCCGCCTTCGTAGGTATAGAACAGCGTCAGGCACAGGATCGCGGCGATGGACACCGTCTTCGCCGGTACCCAGCATGATGGAAACGACGATGGAGATGGCGAATACCCGCACGCCTTCGGCCAGCGCCCGCAGCATCAGGAAAGTGGCCGCGGTGAGCCTGCGGACGCGCTCGCCGAACCGGCGCTCGCATCAGTTCATACGCGGTAAACAGCTCGCCCCGGAAGTACGCGGGCAGGAACAGCACGGAGATGGCGATGCGCGCCAGCAGGTATCCCAGCACCAGTTGCAGAAATCCGAAGTCTCCCTGAAACGACAGCGGCGGCGTCCCAATCACCGTCAGTGTGCTGGTTTCCGCCGCTACGATGGACAAAGCGATGGCCCACCAGGGAGCGGTTCTGCCGCCCAGAAAATAGTCCTTGAGCGATTTCTGCGAACCGCGAAAGCGCGCTCCGAACCAGGTGACCCCGGCCAGATATGCGGCGATGACTGCCAGGTCGACCCAACGCATGCGGTTACAGTACAGGATACGCGACCGCCGCTACGGCCGGGAAGGGCGCTTGCGCGCGGGAACCATTCTCCTCCAGATGGCATCTACAGTATACGGGTGGAAATCAAAGCCGGAAAGCTCTGTCTCCTGTAAGGGCGGGCTTGCGATTGCTCGTCTGGTTTGTGTATACTCCTTTAGATTCGTTCGATGCGACGATAGGCCGTTTGATTCTGCGCGAGGAGGGATTTTGTGTTGTCTAACAAGAACTTGGGCATTGCAATAACCGCGATAGCGGTGGTGGCTGGATTGATGTTGGGAGTAGCGGGACCCGGCCGGGCGCAAGACAAGCAGGCCACGCCCGCCGCGCCTGCGAAGAACTGGAAGGACAACGCCGAATACGAATTAGCGGAGGCGGCCCTCAAGGAGACTGACCCGGCGAAGAAGCTGGCTGACCTGGATAAGTGGAAAGCGGGTTATCCGTCCACCGAATACATCGACAACCGCCAGAGCATGTACCTGGCAACATACGAGGCCTTGAAAGATGCGCGCCATGCCTTCGACGAGGCGCTGGAGATTCTCAAGGCGCATCCCAACGATTACCTGGCGCTGATCGCCACCATATCCCAGGTAACGCAGATTAAGCCGGCGCCCACACCCTCGGATCTGGATGTGGCGGACAAGAACGCCAGCCTCTTCCTCGACAACCCGGATTCGGTCAAGCCTCCGGCGACATCGGATGCGGACTGGGCAAAAGCCAAGGCCCAGGTCAAGCCTTACGCTGAGAATGTTCTGATCGCTATCTACGGACTCCGGAAAGACGACAAGCGCGCGGTGGACGATCTTACCAAGCTGATCCGGAAGGACCCGAACAACGCGGTGGCATCCTATCAACTCGGCCAAGCGATGATTCGAATCATCAAAGCGGCAAACAAACCGGAAGACCAGCCGCCCGCTTTCTACCAGATCGCCCGCGCGATATCCTACGACGGCCCCGGTGCTCTTCCCGCCAACCAGAAGCCGCCGATCCAGGCCTACCTGACGAATGCCTATACCGGCTACCACGGATCAGCCGAGGGCCTCCCGGAACTGCTGGCGTTGGCCAAGACCAGCCCCTTCCCGCCGGCAAATTGGAGCATCAAGAGCACCGTCGATATCGCCAAGGAACAAGAGGATGCGCGGCAGAAGTTAATCGCCGCGGACCCGCTGATGTACCTGTGGGTCCACGACGTGAAGGACCAATTGGCCACGAAGGGCGACAGTTATTGGGATAACGTCAAGGAAACGGGTCTTCCTCCCGCCAACGACAAGGACACACCCCCGACTCCTCAGTTCTTCAAAGCCCACATTATTTCCATGATGCCGGCAACCAGGCCCAAGGAGCTTACGGTTGGTATCGAGAAGGCCGAAGTCGCCGACGCCAAGCTCGAATTCGAGATGCCCCTGCCGGGCAAGATGGATGTGGGCGAGGTGATCGAGTTCACGGGCGTGGCCAAGGACTGGAGCCATGATCCCAAGAATGTGGTGATCACCTTCGACGTGGATCCGAAGGATGGATTGAAGGGCTGGACCGGCAAGAACACGCCCGCGAGGGGCGGCACGAAGGGCAAGGCGGCGGCTCCGAAGCAGTAGCAGCGATCGAAGAGGCGCCTCTTACTCCGTCCCGTAATTGATTTCCAGGCGACGCGCACGCGCCGCGGCTATGCCCAGCACCACCAGCATTACCGTCATCAGGCCCGTGATCGCGAGCCAGACCGGCGGAAACTCGGCGGAGGAGATCAGCAGCCGCAGCAGAACCGGCGTGTCGCTCTCCGGCGCAGCCACCACCGGGCACAGCGCCTGAAGATAGAAGATCACGCTGATTTTCTTGAGCGCGGCCGGCAGGAAGATATTGATGCTCTCCCACAGCATCACGATTGAGGCCGGAATGATTGGGTTTCGGAACAGCAGTCCCGCGGCGAGAAAGATGCTTCCATAACCCGCGCAGGCCAGCGCCGTCACTCCCAGATACGCGGCAATATCGTGCCAGCCGCTTCCCTGCATATACGCGGCGACCTGGCCGGGCTCGAAGTGCCAGCTCAACGCCGCGATCTGCAAGGCCGTGCCCATGGTGAAGATGGCCACGGCGGCGGAGAGCCCGGCGAGATACTTTCCTGCCAGCAGAATTTCCCGGCGCATGGGAGCGAGCAGATAAAAGTGCAGGCTCTTATCCAGCATCTCTCCGCGGAACAGGTTGGTGAAGATACCGACGCAGCCGAAGAACACCGCGAGCCGCAGGTAGAAGAATTGAAATACGGTGGCGAAGATGGCCGAATCCTTGGTCAGATTGCAGCGGTCCTGTTCATTGATGTTGACTACCGCGCCGTTGACGATGACAAAGGTAAAATCGCTTTCGCCGTCCGTGTAGTGGTCGATGACGAAGTCGGGCCCGCGCCGGCGGCGCCCGTTTTGGCGGAAATCGTTGGTGAGATACGGTTCACCGACAAGATTCTCCACCTGCTGCTGGGACATGCCCTGGCGGACCAACTGAAGAGCTGCGGTGGACACGGGATGCGACGCCAGCAGCGCCTGGCGATGCTCATGGTCGTGCGTGACGTCGATCGCGTGAATCAAATACAGCAGCGCCGGGCCGAACGCCAGAATATAAATCCACAAGCCGCGCCTTGAAAAGAACGACTTCCTCAGCTCCAGCCGCATGACGCCGGCGATCTGAGTTCTCCAAGCCCCGTTCATCGAGAGCCCTCCCCGCCGATCAAATATTCGTAAACCGAGTTGACGTTGTCGTCGGCGGGCATGACGCCCTCGATATCGATCCCGCTCAAAGCCAGGTGGTTCAGCGCGCGGTAGAAGCGGTCCGCGTCGCGGGTCTTGATCAGCACCGCGCCGCCCTCCTCGGCCAGCCGCGCCTCCACCACATGCTCCTGCTCAAACATTTTCGAAGCCAGCATGGACGGGCGGCTGGAGCGGATCAACACCTGTATGGGATGGTCCTGAATCTCGCCGCGCACGCCCTGGATCTGGCCTTCGGCGACAACGTACCCGTTGCTCAGCAAAATCACCTGGTCGGAAATCTGATCGACTTCATGCAGCACGTGGCTCGAGACAATTACATGCTTTCCATGTGCCGCGCAATCGCGAAACAGGGCGATGGTTTCCGAGCGCACCAGCGGATCGAGACCGTTCAGAGGCTCGTCCAGCACCAGCACGCGCGGATCGTGAGCGATGGCCATGGCCAGCTTGATTCTCTGGCGCATGCCCTTGCTGTAGGCGGCGACTTTGCGGTTGGCGGCGTCACCCATGCGCAGACGCTCGATGGCCGCACCGGCCAGACGGTTGCACTTGCCCTGGTCGAATCCGAACAGGCGCAGGAATGACGTGACCAGTTGATGCCCGGTAAGGCCGCGCGGAAACGAATCGAATTGAGTGGAGTAGCCGAGGGTGCGGCACAGGCGCTCGGGATCGTCAGGAGCGATGCCCAGAACGCGGATTTGCCCGCGAGTGGGGCGCACCAGGCCGGACATCAGATTCATCAGCGTGGTTTTGCCGGAGCCGTTGGGACCCACCAGGCTGGTGATGCCCGGCGGAATCGACAGCGTGACGCGATTGACGCCGAGGACCTCGCCATAGAAGCGCGAGACGTTGTCGAAAGCGACGCGGTCGCTCATCTGGCCCCTGTTGCGCCGGCATTCCTGCGTGGCTGAATAAAAAGACTTCCTGGCCGCCGATGCACGCGGATGAACGCGGATTCGCGGGGGTGCGAGGTCCTTATTTTCAATCGGCGTTTATCCGTGTTCATCAGCGGCCTATTTCACCACTCTCATTTCACCACCTCGAAGGGTTTGATCCGCTTCGAGAGCAGCCACAGGCAGATCGCGCTGGCTACGGCAAGCGCGGTCCAGGCGTCGCCGGCGGGCACGGGGCTGGGCGAGGTGTCGCGGAACATTTGCGAGAAGATCAGCCCGATCACCCTCCGGAGGTCGAACAGCGCTCCGTATTCGGTGCGCACGATGGCGTTCAGTGCCGTGCCGAAGCCGGCGCCGGCGAAGAACACCCCCAGAATTGCGCCGCCGGCCGCGATCCTCCACTTGACCCACGCCGACAGCGCCAGCGCGATCAGGCACAGCATGACATCCCAAATCAGCAGGCTCGCGAAAAGTGCGCTTGCGATCCAGGAGTTCTCACCGGTCCAGCTCGTGCCCGCGAGGCTGGACTGGATCAGGAACAGCAGCAATCCCGGCACCCAGGTGATGGCCGACAGCAGCGCCAGCAACAGGCTCATTTTGCCGAAGACATATTCGGTGCGCGTGAAGGGCCGGCAAAAGTACAAGGGCAGCGCGTTGTTGGCCAGGTCCGGCGCCACCAATCCAGGTCCCACAAAGGCCGTGAGCAGAACCGCCATGGTCGCCTGGAAGCGGCAAAAGAACTGAAAGAAGGCGGCGTCAACCTTAAAGATCTGCCCGGCCGGGATGTTCATGGTCCCCAGAATGGAAAGATTGTGAGTCAGGTAGATGTAGGCGACGCACGCCAGCGGAAAGAAGAAACACGCCACCAGATACACCACCAGAAACTTGGTCTGCATCAGGCGGCCGTAGGCGGACCGGGGCAGCACCAGGAATCGCGACCAACCCGGCGTGAGAGCGCCTTCGTAAGCTTTATAGGTGCGCTTGTAAACGGCCATGCTCAGTTCTCCATCGCCTTCAGGAAAATCTCCTCCAGCGTATCGCGGCGGTAATTCAGACGCCGCAGTTGCAGATCGCGCCCGGCCGCAAGGCGGTAGATTTCGCTGACCTCGAATCCGGGCGGCAGGGTCATCTTGATTCGGACACTTACATCCATGCCGCCGGCGCCACCAGTCGACTCGCACTGGCAGCCGAGTCCGGTGAGGGCTTCGGCAAATCCGTCGTGCGGCCCGTAGGCTTCCAGTTCCACGAAGCGCTTGTTGGCGCGCCGCTCCTCTTCGAGATTCGAGCAATGCACGATGCGGCCCTGCTTGAGAATCAGCACCTCTTCGCAGGTCTCCTCGACGTCGCGCAGCAAGTGGGAGCAGATCAGACAGGTGCATTTCGCCGGATTCGCGCATCTCCTGAATCAGACGGATCATGCGGCTTGCGCGCGGGAGGGTCCAGACCGTTGGTGGGCTCATCGAGAATCAGCAGCCGCGGCCCGTGCACGATGGCCTGCGCCAGCTTGGCCAGTTGCTTCATCCCCAGCGAGTAGGTGCCCAGCATGCGGTATCGAGCTTCGCCCAGGCCGACGTAGAACAGAGCCTCATGCGCGCGCTCGAGGGCGGCATCGCGAGGGAGTCCGGAAAGCTCGCCCATCATGCGCGTGAAGGCCACCGCGCTCATGTCGGCGACGAACGAATCGTTCTCCGGCATGTAGCCGATCAGGGAGCGGATGGGACTTCATGGCGCGGCGAATGTCGTGGCCCGAACACGCGCGCCGTTCCAGCGCTGGGGCGAACGAAGCCCACCAGGGTCTGAATCAGCGTGGATTTGCCGGCGCCGTTCGGCCCCAGCAGGCCGATGGTGCGGCCGGAAAGGGATACCCGCAGATCCTTGAGGATGTCGCGCTTGCCGAAGCGGACTCCCAGGCCGTCCAGTTCCACCACGGGCGTTCCGCCCGGTTCCACCGAGTTCATCGTTTTGGCCTAAGCTCATGTTACGTCTCAAGTTACAGATCTGTTCCGGGCGATCATCCACTATATCTGGGGGTCTAAGACAAAATACCACAATAACGAGTGGTGAAGATGCTTTACTTTCGCGGAACTTCGGTTTAGGATGAAGACACTTCCCCCTTAGAGAACGTCTGTATAGGAAGGGGATTCCTCTTGCTGAAATTACGCCGCGTCGATATCCAAGGCTTCAAATCATTCTACGACCGGACCGAGATGCGCTTCCAGGGCTCCGGGATGACGGCTATCGTCGGCCCCAACGGATGCGGAAAATCCAACATCAGCGACGCCATCAGTTGGGTGCTGGGCGAGCAAAGCGCCAAGACCCTGCGCGGCACCCGCATGGAAGACGTGATCTTCGCCGGCACGCGGGAGCGCAAGCCGCTGGGAATGGCGCAGGTGACGCTAACGATGGTCGATCCGGGGATGGTTGATCCGGGGAGCGACGCGCTGCGGGCGATCGCGCCGGTCACGAAAACGGCAATGGCAATGGCGCATGGAAATGGGAACGGCCATCATGCGCCACAAAGCCGACGCGCACAAGCCGGAAGAGATCACCATCACGCGGCGTCTGTACCGCTCCGGCGAGAGCGATTATCTGATCAACGGCCACACCGCCCGCCTGCGCGATATCCAGGATCTGTTCAGCGGCACGGGCCTCGGTCCGGAGAGCTACGCCATCATCGAGCAGGGGCGCATCGGGCAGATTCTTTCCAACAAGCCGGCCGACCGCCGCGCCATCATCGAAGAAGCCGCGGGCATCGGCAAGTACAAGACCAAGAAGCGTCTGGCGGAAGCGAAACTGGAAAGCGCGCGGCAGAATCTTTCGCGCGTGTTCGACATTCTGGAAGAAGTCAGCCGGCAGGTGAATTCGCTCAAGCGGCAGGCGTCCAAAGCCAAACGCTACGAGGAACTGCGCACGGAGATGGTGGCGCATCTGCGCAGGGCCGTGGCCGGGCGTTTTCAAATGCTGGAGCGTGAAGCGGCCAAACTGGCGCTGGATCTGAACCAGGCGCAGGCGGCGTTCCAGGAGTTCTCCGGGCAGGTGCAGGAGCAGGAGCGGCAGCATACGGCGACGCAGGAATCCTGTTACCGGACGGAGACGGCGCTGACGGCGGCGCGCGGGCGCGTGGCCGAATTGAATCTCGAATCGGAGCGCACGCGCGGACGGCTGGAGCTGCAAGCCAAGCAGATCGGCTCGCATCGAGGAGCGGCTGACGGCGGGCGAGACGGAGACCCAGGATCTGGAATCGCGGCAGCAGCGCGAGCAGGCGGATCTGGAAGCGCAAGCGCAGGCGATGGCGCGCCTCGAGGCCGACGAGCGTGGCGGCGCGCGAGCAATTGCAGGCCAAGACGGCGGAGCGCGACGGTTTGCAACACGATCTGCGCGAGCGGGAGCGCATGATCGAGGGCTCTCGGCAGCAGGTTTTGCGGCTGATGGGCGAGGCTTCCACTCTTCGAAATCAACTGGCGCAGATCGACGAATACCTGGCGGCGATGGAGCGCGACTCGGCGCGGGCGCGCAAGGAAGAAGAATCAGCGTCGGGCGATCTGGCGCGCCTCGATCAGGTGAAGACGGAACTGTCGGCAAAGCTCGGCATCCGGCAGATGGAGCTGGAATCTCTGGGTGAGCAGCGCCGGCGAATGGAAGAGGAATTGAAGGAGCGACAGAGCGCGCACGGTGGCGGCAAGGGCCAAGCTGGAAGAGGCTCGCGCGGGCGCTGTCGCGGCAGAAAGCGCGCAAGGATTCGCTCGAAGAAATCCTTTCCCATCGCGCTTATACGACTGAAAGCGTCAAGCGATTGTTTACCGCAATCGAGCACGGCCAGATTGAGCGATTTCAAACCGGCCGGCGTGCTGGCGGATTTTGTGGAAGTGACCGATCCAACATGGGAGAAAGCCTGCGAAACGTTCCTGCACGATGAGTTGGAGTACGTGGTGGTGGACGGCTGGAACGACGCGGAGCGCGGCGTGGAGCTGATGCGCGCCGAATCCGACGGCCGGGCGACGTTCCTGGTGCATCCGGAAGGCGGCGCGCCGGGCGCGGAGGTGCAGATTACCGATCCGGCCATTGCCGGGCGGCTGCGCGACACCTTGCGCCTGACCAATGGCTTAGCGGCAGCGCCGGAAGGATTACTTCCACGGCTGGCGCACTGCTTCCTGGTGTCGCGATCGGGCAGCGGCGCAGAATCTGGCTCCGCAGCATCCCGGATTGCTATTTCCTGTTGCCCGACGGCGTCAGCTATCACGGCTACGCGGTCAGCGGCGGCCGCAAGACCGGCGGAGGTCCGCTGGCTCTGAAGCGCGAGCTGCGCGAGCTGAGCGTGACGGTGGAGGCTCGCCAGCGCGAGACCGATGTGTTGATCGGCGAGATCGAGGAGCTGGAGCAGGGAGCGGCGGCGCTGGCCGAGGATCTGGAACGCTTGCGCCATCAGCAGCAGGCTCAGGAAAAAGACGCGCTGGCTCTCGATCACGAGCAGCGCAAGCTGGCGGAAGAGTTCGCGCGGACGGGCTCGCGGCTTTCGGTGGCTCGGCTGGAGCTGGAGCGGCTGGCTCGCGAGGATCAACGCGCGCGGGCGCAGCGCGAGGACAATCAGAGGCTGGCGGGCGAGAAGGAGCAGGCGCGCTTCGATCAGGAAAAGGCGCTGGAAGAGGCTCGCGGGGAGTTTCTGGCGCTTGCAGGCCCAGGCGCATGCCGTGGGCGAAGAACATGCCGCGCTGCGTGCCGATTTGGCCGGCCGCGAGGAACGCCTGCGTTCGGAACGCGCGGCGGCAGCGAGGCTGGAAGCGGCAGATTCGGCAACTGGCGGCGCGGCGCGAGGAGCTGGCTCGCGATCTGGAGCGGATGGGCGTGGATCGCGCGCGGCTGCTGGCCGACAATATCGAGCTGGATCAGCGGGCGGCGGTGCTGGCCGGAAGAAACCGGCGCGGCGGCGGCTCGGTGGAGCAATTGACGGCGGAGGCGGCCAACGGCCGGGCGGCGCTGGCCGCCTTAGAGGAATCGCTAAGGGCTCTGCGCATCGAAACGCAAGTGGCGCAGGAGCGGCGCGCCGAGATCGAGCTGGAGCTGGTCAAGAAACAGGGCGACCTCAAGTATCTGGACGAAACCAGCCGCAAGGAGTTGAACGCCGCGGCGGCGGAGATCGCCTCCGGCCTGGCCGGGGAAGAAGATGTTCCGCTGGACGAGGCCGGCGTGACGGAAGCGGAGCAGCGGTACCAGGAAGTTCGCGCGCGCATCGAGGCCCTGGGGCCGGTGAATCCCCAGGCTCTCGAGGAATTCCAGGAAGCGCAGCAGCGCTACGACTTCCTCAACACGCAGCGGCAGGATCTGCTCGATTCCATTCGCGATACGGAGAAGGCGATCCAGGAGCTGGACACCGAATCGCGGCGCCGCTTTAAAGAAGCCTTCGACGCGGTGAACGAGCACTTCCGCGCGCATGTTCCGCGTGCTGTTCGGCGGAGGCCAGGGCGAGATGCGCCTGACCGACGAGGCCAACCTGGCCGAAAGCGGGATCGACATCATGGCGTCGCCTCCGGGCAAGAAGCTGCAAAACGTGGCGCTGCTTTCGGGCGGCGAGAAATCGCTGACGGCGATGGCCCTGCTGATGGCGATCTTCCGCTACTCGCCGAGCCCGTTCTGCATTCTGGACGAGGTCGACGCTCCGCTGGACGAGCCCAACATCCAGCGGCTGACGCGGCTGATCAAGGAGATGTCGCGGGAGACGCAGTTCATCGTCATCACGCACGCCAAGCGGACCATGGAGGCGGCGCAGGCGCTGTACGGCGTGACCATGCAGGAGCCGGGGCTGTCGAAGCTGGTGAGCGTGCGCTTCGACCCGGTGCCGCATGAGGCGCCGGAGGCTCCGGTGGCGGTGGGGGCGATGTAGGGGGCGCCGAACTCGCATTGAAACTCGTAAACCGCGAATTCAGAGTACAATTGCGTCAGGAACACTCCATGCGAGTAGACTTTCCGCATTCAGCTTTTTGTAACCTCCGTGGTGACCCCGACGGGTACAATCCGCGCAACATTCGTGTCGGATCGCTCGAAGGGGATTTGGTCTGATCGAAGGAACCTTCGAGGACGATGGCAGGGTTGATCGCAGGCCAGGGCGGACAGATGTCCCGTTTCGAATCGTGTTCCACTGGGAAACGCGCGGATTTTCGCAGCGCTCAGGGCCGGCGAGCCAGAATCAACTTGGACTACAGCGGAGCGTAGTCGCTGGTACCGCACCTCTGAAGCAGGCTCATCGCCAATCTTGGGCGCCGTGATAGATGTGAAGGATTTCAATCGCTCCCGCCTTGACTGAATAGACCACGACGTAGGGGAGTGGCGTGAGCGTCAGTTCTCTTGTACCGCTTCTGTGGCCGGGTCTGCCTCGGTTGGGTGAGATCTTCAGTGAGTGGATACGATGGTAGATGGTCCGGACGGTCGGTTCGGCAAACTGCGGGTAATACTCGTCAAGGTAATTCTTGATGTCCTCTAAATCGTCGGCGGCTGGAATGGTCCACCGAATGCGCATTAGGGCTTGAACATGCGCTCGATGCGGGCGTCCATCTCTTCCTCCTCGATAAACTCGCCGCGCTCCGCTGCCGCGATTCCTTTTTCGACCGCGGCGAGGAACCGGGCCTCGTCGTCCAGATATCGGACCAGGACATCCCTGACCAATCGCTCAGGGTTGGTTCCGGATTGGTTGGCGATCTGCGCTAGCCGCGCTTCCTGCTCAGGAGTGAGATGGACTTCCATCGTCTCCAGATTACCAGAGACGATCGCCTGCGGACGCCTGGATATGCGAAAGATGGGAGATTATTTCCGTTGTCGCCCGGTGAACGATTCTCCGCGTTCTTTCGCAGGCAATTCTCCGGAGGCTTCTCCCTCCAAGCGGGCTTCCTCAGTTGGGGAGGACTCGGATTCCTTGCGGTTGTGCTCTTGCAACGCCAAAAGGCTTTCTGTGGAACCGCCAATTCCCCTTCCGACGCGGCCCTCTGCAATCGCCAGGAGAAGCTTGGAGGTATCCGCATCGTCCGGGTAGAGCGCCGCCCCGGCGTTGAAGCGGATGGTCCCGTTTTCGATCGACGGTGGAAAGCCGCGGGAGACCATGGCATGCAGTTTCTTGATCTTGAGGCCGAGGGTCTTGTCCCTCATTCCAGGAAGAATCATGGAGAACGTATCGGCTCCGATGCGAGCGACGTGATCGTATTCCCGGCAAATCCCCTTGAGGAAGCGCGCGGCCTTGCGCAGACCCCCGTCGGCGTCCGCATCCAGCTTGAGCGAGCTGACGCCGGAGAACTCGACCACAAGCACCGCCAGGGGCTGCTTTTGCCGTTTGGCGCGGACCAACTCCAGGTCGAGCGCTTCCAGCATGCCGCGCATGGTCGGCAATCCGGTAGTCAAGTCCATGTTGGCGCGTTCTTCAATCTCCCTCACCTTGAGTGAATTCTCAATCGCGGTGGCGATCCTCGGCGCGACACCGGTCAGTATCCGGACATGATCGGCGTTGAAGGAATCGCGTTCACGGCGGTAATAAGCCAGCACGCCGACCAAACCGCTGCTGCCTTTCAGTGCCAGAGCAATCGCGGATTGAAGCCCGTTTCCAACGCCGCCTTGGAATCCCGATTCCACCGCGGGATTCCCGTTGACGATGGGCTGCTGGTGTTGCGCGACCCATCCCACCAGCCCCTCCCCGCTGCGCACCTCCGCGCTGAGCATCTCTTTGCATTCGCCGGCCGCATGCCGCATCACCAGCGTGTCGCCCTGCAGGATAAATATCGCCATGGCTTCATGGGGGATCAGCGAGCGCAAGCCGCTTTCCACGCATTCCAGAGTCTTCACCAGATCGAAGGAGGAGCCGAGTTGTTGTGTCAACGCGAGCAACACCTGCTGTTCCTGCCGACGGCCGCGATACTGTGGACGAAGTCGCCCGTGCCCGTCCGCACGCCCGAAGCCAGCGCCCACAGATCGAGCCCGGCGTCGGGAGCGTCGCCGCGGTCGACCTTGGCATCTTTCGACAGGGTCGCACCCTGATTCCCGGTTGCTCTCGCCTCTTGTTCCAGTTCGCGATAGCGCTTGCGAAGCACTTCGACTACCTTGGGATCGAGACCTTTGCCGGCTTCCGCCTCAACCTTCTTCATGGCCTCCTCCAGAGGCAGGGCGCGGCGATATTCGCGATCCGAAGCGAGAGCGTCAAGATAGTCGACAGCACTCAGGATTCGAGCCCCCACGGGGATGTCTTCTCCTCGCAGGCCGAACGGATAGCCGGATCCGTCCCACTTTTCATGGTGCGCGCGCACGATGGGCGCTACCGGGTAAGGAAACTGGACCTGCTCGACAATCTCCGCGCCGACGATGGGGTGAACCTTCATCTTGGCGAACTCCTCCGGCGTCAGTTTGCCGGGCTTGGTGAGAATATATTCCGGAACGGCGAGCTTCCCGATGTCGTGCAGCAGCGCCCCCGCCTGCAGCGCCTCCAGTTCATCGCCCTTGAGGCCGAGGTCCCGGCCGACGCCCAGAGCGTAGACGCGCACTCTGCGCAAGTGCCCGCGCGTGTTCAAGCTGTCCTTGGCCTCCACCGCGAGGGCCAGGCCTTCAATCGCCCGAAGGTGGAGAGCGGCGATGCTTTCGGCGGTGGTCTCGCGCATTTCGAGGTTGGACTTCTGCACCCTGTAATAGCGATAGGCCATGTAAACCCCGGGGAGCACTAGAACGATCGTCTGGAGGGAAACGCCGCCCGTGGCGGCGGCATAGGCCGCGCTGGCGATGGCCGCCGATACGAGGTAATAAGGCAGCAGCCAAGAGTAGGATTCCTTCCAAAGTTTTCCGAGCCTCTGTTGTCCGTGTTCCCGGCTCGCGAGGGCCACCGGGAATGTATTGGCGAAGAAGAGCGCGAGGGAAGCGATAAGAAGGCGAAGGGCCGGGCTCCGCACGGCATTTGGAACCAGCGAGCCGTACACAAAATCGGCCGTGGCGATGACGCTGGCGAAGACGCAGGTGCCGAGCGCGAGTTGCAACGGCTTCAAGCGCGTCTGCCGGTTCAAGAGCCCCTGCGAAAGGGCGGCGCAGGCTCCCACAATCACCGCTTCGGGCAAACTCAGTTGCAGGATACTGAGCAGGATTACCGGCACGTTTACGGAAAGCGGCGGGTTGGCTGCGCCTGGGATCCTCACCTGAAGCGAGCTGCAAAGGACCGCCAAGCAGACATATAGGAGAAATACCTTAGGTTGAGGCCAGGACCAGACAGTAACCGAGGAGATGAGTTGGATTATGCCCAGAGAAGCCATTACGATTGCAATGCTCCTCATTTTCCGGGACATGGACGTTAATTCGGCGGTTCAAGAGAGGGACTTTAGAAACTGAGATTGAAGGGGAAGACCGAGGGGGGCTATTACGCCCGCGGAAAATGTACCAGACTCCGGCAGCAGCACTACCTGGAAACCCAGAAATAATAGTGGGCGGTATAGGCGGACTCATAGACCTGTTTCGGGCTGCACGGTGTGGCCGGGGCTTTGCCGGCGCCGGTGTACAGGCGCTGAATGATCCCCACGTCGCTGAACTCGCCGGTGCGGCTGGCGGTGTCGGCGTCGAGCTTCAACCAGTCGATAGATACGCCGTCGGGCGAGGCGAAGTGGATTGCCGATGGGCCGATGGCCTTGATGGTGCTCTTGCCATCTACCGTGGTCCAGGACGGCCCCGCGCTGTGATGGATCTTCAAATTCGAGTTCATGTCGTAGAGGGTCGCGTCGGGAGTCGAGCTCTTGGCCCATGTGCCGTTCTCGCAGTTGTAGATCTGCTTGCCGACGGCCAGGAAGTGATACTTTACCTTGACGGAAGCGTTGGGCGTCACTTTGAGCGCTTTCGCAGCGGCAGGCAGCGCGGGCGGGTCCAATGATTGGGCAGCGAGCGGAACCGCCAGGAGTGCCGCAAGATATAGATTTCGAAAACACGCAGCCATTGTGTTCTCCTAAAGTCTCACTTTAACAGTCGACCGCCTGGCAGAGCCGCGTGATCCTCTTTCAGCGTTACGCCCGTCAAGCGCCGCCGCCTCGCCTCACTCGCAAGCGCGAAGATGCGATCGGCGGCCTCCCGGTAGTTCAACCCATCCGGACGGATATTTGAGATGCAATTGCGCTCGGCATCGGTCCGTCCCGGTGCTGGGCGCCAGGTCAGATACGCACCCAGGCTGTCGGGAGAGCTGAGCCCGGGGCGTTCGCCAATCAGCACCAGCGCCAGGTCGGCATGGAGGGACTGACCGATCTCGTCGCCGATGGCCACGCGGCCCTGCTCCACCAGGACCAGGTCCGCGCGGGACCAGCCGGCGTCGGCGAACTGCTCCAGCAGCAGGTCCAGCAGCGGCAACGCGTGGCGATGAACCGCCAGGGCGGAAAGGCCATCGACAATCGTTACCACCAAATCGCAGGAAGCGTTTCCGGCGTGCGCCGCGAGCGCCTCGCGCGACCGCTCATCGAGACGCCGCCCCAGGTCCGGACGCCGCAGGTAGATCAACGCGATCCGCGGCCTGGCTGCGCAACGCCAGCAGCGGCCAATTTCGGGAGGCGCATGCGAGTTGCAGACTCACGCGGTCGAGCGGATGATGCACAGCGTCTCGCGCCATGGCGTGCGCCAACTGGAAGGCGAGCACTTCCCGGGTGGCCAGCGCCGTGCCCGCTCGCTGCAATCCAACCCGCGCCATGGTGAAGTCGCGGAGCGATCTCATTGCAGTAACGCCATGATCCCCGGCGTCATGATCCCAGAAGCTGCGGCTGTGAAGCCGTCAGCCACTCTTCGAACTCCGGCGCGGGCCGCAGCCCCAGCTGCGTGCGCAGGTACAGCGCGTCGTGGAAGGAGGTGCTCTGGTAATTCAGCATCACATCGTCGGCGCCCGGCACGCCCATCACATAATTGACGCCCGCGTTGCCGAGCAGCGTCAGCAGCACGTCCATATCATCCTGGTCGGCCTCGGCGTGGTTGGTGTAGCAGACATCGCAGCCCATCGGCAGGCCCAGCAGTTTCCCGCAGAAGTGATCTTCGAGGCCCGCCCGCACGATCTGCTTGCCGTCGTAAAGGTACTCCGGTCCGATGAAGCCCACCACCGTATTCACCAGCATGGGACGAAAACGGCGCGCGACGGCGTAAGCCCGCGCTTCGCAAGTCTGCTGGTCCACGCCGTGATGGGCTCCGGCAGAGAGCGCGCTTCCCTGCCCGGTCTCGAAGTACATCACGTCATTACCGACGGTTCCGCGCCGCAGCTCGCGCGCGGCCTGCCAGGCCTCCCCGAGGAGCGCCAAGTTCACGCCGAAAGACGCGTTGGCCGCCTGTGTGCCCGCGATGGATTGAAACACCAGGTCCACCGGCGCGCCCCGTTCGAGTGCCTGGAGCTGCGTGGTCACATGCGCCAGCACGCAGCTCTGAAATGGAATCTGAAACCCTGTACGCAAGCGGTCGAGCATGCGGAGCAGCAGTTCGACGCCCGCCACATTATCGGCCGCGGGATTGATGCCCACCACCGCGTCGCCGCTTCCCAGCGACAAGCCGTCGATCACCGCGGCCAGGATGCCCTGCAGATCGTCGGTGGGATGGTTGGGCTGGAGCCGCGCGGAGAGGCGGCCCTCCAGCCCGACCGTGGTCCTGAAACGCGTGATCACGCGAATGCGCGACGCCACGGAGATCAGGTCCTGCACCCGCATCAGCTTGGAAACGGCCGCGGCCATCTCGGGCGTGACGCCCGGCGCCAGCGCAGCCAGAACGTCACCGCTGGCGCGCGGGTCCAGCAGCCAGTCGCGGAAGCCGCCTACGGTCAGGTGCCGGATGGGCTCGAAGGCCGCGCTGTCATGCGTGTCGAAAATCAGCCGCGTGACTTCATCCGTTTCGTAGGGAATGATCGGCTCAGCCAGGAAATCGGGGAGCGGAACGTCGGCCAGCGCCATACAGGCCGCGGCGCGTTCGGTGGCGCTGCCCGCGGCGATGCCCGCCAATTCATCCCCGGAGCGGGCGGGCGTGGCTTTCGCCAACAGCGTCTTCAGATCGTCAAACGTGTAGCGCGTGCCGAGGGCGATGGCCCGGTAGCTCACAACGCGGGCTCCTCCGCGTCGACAACTGCGCCGTTGGAGGCGAGCGCCATTGCGAACTCCTCCTCCGGCGACAAAATCAGCCGATGCCGCGCGTAGAAGGCGAAGTAGGCCACGCCGCAGACGAACCAAGCCGCCGCGCCCCACACACCGATGCGGTAGTCGGCGTTCGCGAACAGCGCCGCCAGCGTAAGGATGGCCAGCCCGGCTGCCGCCAGCGCTCCCGGAATGCCCAGCCGGCTGGTGAAGGGACGCGCCATGCCGGGAAATTTAAGCCGTAGCAGAATGAACGAGGCCATCTGCAAAACATACGCGAGCACGGCGCCGAATACCGCCATGTTCAGCAGTATCGCACCAACCCGTCCGCTGGGGCCGGAGAGGCGAATCGCCATGGCCGCTCCCAGCCCCAGAACGGAGCCGGCGATCAAGGCGCGGTGCGGCGTGCGGCGCACGGGGTGCGTCCCGGAAAGCCACTCCGGAAAATAACCGGCGCGCGACAACGAGTAAATCTGGCGGCCGTAGGCGTAAATGATGGCGTGAAAGCTGGCGATCAGCCCCGTAACCGCGAAAAGCGCCAGCAGCCGCGATCCCAGGCCCATGCCGAAGATGCTCTGAAAGCCGAGGAACAGCGGATCGGACGACCGGCCCACCTGCTCCGCGCCGGGAGCGATTCCGCCACTCAACAGCGGCGTCAACAGCGAATACACAATCAGCGTTCCCAACGCCCAGAAGATCCCGCGAGGCATATCCCGCTCCGGCCGGTGCGTCTCCTCGGCAGCCAGCGGCAGTTGTTCGATTCCCAGGTACACCCACAGCGCAAACGGCAACGCGGCGAAGACTCCCGTCGCGCCACGCGGGAGCAAAGGGCCGCCGGCAAAGCCCCAGCGATGCAGATCGACCAGCGGCAGCGCACCGGCGTAGAACACCGCCAGCACGGCAAGCGCACACGCAGTGGCGATCACAGACACGCGGAAGGACATCTCCACGCCCCAGATGTTCAGGAAGGCAAAGACCGCGTAGCAGACCACCCACCACACCTTCATAGGCCGATGGAGTCGCGAAAACCGCACCGAGGTAGCCGCCGATGCCGACTACGATGGTGGCAGGCGTGAAGATGTACTCCATATTCTCCGCCAGTCCCGTGATGTATCCGCCCCACGGACCCATGCTGGCGCGCGCGAAGGAGTACGCTCCGCCGGTGTGCGGCAGAGCCGCGGAGAGCTCGGCCAGACTGAAGCACAAACCGATATAGAGCACGGTGATCAGCGCCAAAGCTGCAAGCAATCCGCCGAATCCGCCGGCGAGGAAACCGAAGTTCCAGCCGAAGAAATCGCCGGAGATGACCGCTCCCACTCCCAGGGCCCAGAGCTGAAAGACTCCGGCGTGGCGGCGGAGCACGCGCTGCTCGAACCATGCGGCCTTCCGTTCGCGATAGGAAACTCCGGCCATATGCCCTCTGCGGGTGAATGCAAAAGATTATCGCACGCGTCACTTATGAAGCTAAACTTGCAAGGTTAACTTGCAATCTGGACTGTCGATCCGGTATTCTGAAATCACGATGCCGAGAAAGAGCCATGAAAAAGCGGCCACGGAACTTGCGCTGGCGCTGGGGCTGCTGGTGCGGCGGCTTCGTTCGGCGGCGCCTTCGGAATCGCATGAACTTTCCTGGACACAAAAGGCCGTGATGGTGCGCCTGGACACCGAAGGACCCGCGACCACCGCCGACCTGGCGCGCGCCGAAGGCATGAAGCCGCAGTCGATGGGAGCCACCATCGCAGCGCTCGAGGAAATGGGCATGGTGGAGCGCGAGCCGCATCCCACCGATGGCCGCCAGATGAATATCGCCCTGACCGAGAACGGCGCACGCATGCGCAAGGAAGCGCGCATCGCGAAGCAGACGTGGCTGGCGCAGGCCATCGCCAAACTGGATGCAGCGGAACAAAAAAGCCTGCCCGCGGTTACCGCGCTGATCAAGCGCCTGGGGGAATCGTGAGCCGGCACGCGATTGGATCGGAACCCCAGCAGAGCTCTGTTTCCGCCGGCGGTCGAATGTCGCACGCCTGGCGAGCGCTGCGGCACCGCAACTTCAAGCTCTTCTTCGCCGGTCAAAGCATCTCGGTGATCGGCACCTGGATGACGCGGCTGGCCACAAGCTGGCTGGTCTATCGAATGACCCAGTCGGCGCTGCTTCTGGGCGTCGTAAGCTTCGCGGGACAGATTGTTTCGTTTGCGCTGGGGCCGTTTGCGGGCGTCTGGGTGGAGCGCCTCAATCGCCGCAAGCTGCTGGTGTGGACGCAAGCCCTTGCCGCCGTCCAGTCTCTCGCCCTGGCCGCCCTGACGCTGGCGCATGTCATCACCCTCCGCGAAATCATCGCTCTTACCGCGTTGCAGGGTTTGATCAATGCGTTCGACATGCCCGCGCGCCAGGCCTTTCTGGTGCAGATGGTGGAGGATCGTAACGACCTCAGCAACGCCATCGCCATCAACTCCTCGATGGCGAATGGCGCGCGGCTGATCGGCCCGGCCATTGCCGGCCTGGTGATCGCAGCCGTCGGCGAAGGCGGGTGTTTCCTGATCGACGGCGTCAGCTACTTCGCCGTGATCGCTTCGCTGCTGCTGATGCGCATCCGGCCCTTGAATCTTCCCCGCAACACGGCCGGCATGCTGAAACAAATGCGCGAGGGATGGGACTACGTCCGCACATTTCGGCCCATCCGCACCATCCTTCTGCTGTTTGCGCTTCTCAGCCTGATGGGCTACTCCTACGCCGTGCTCCTGCCGATCTTTGCCGGCCAGGTGCTGCACGGTGGCGCGGCTACGCTCGGCTGGCTGACGGCAGCCTCAGGGGTCGGGGCGCTTGCGTCGGCGCTTTCCCTTGCGGTCCGCAAGACGGTGGTCGGGCTGACGCGCATGCTTCAGATCGCGTCCGCGCTGCTGGGAGGCGCGTTGATTCTCTTTGGCCTGTCGCATACGCTGTGGCTATCGCTTGTGCTGATGGTCCTGGTGGGCTTCGGCTTGATTCAGGGCGCGTCCGTCAGCAATACGATCATCCAATCGCTGGTGCCGGAAGACAAGCGCGCCCGCGTGATGGGCTATTACACCATGGCCTTTTTCGGCGCGGCGCCGTTCGGCAGCCTGCTGGCCGGCGCGCTGGCTCACCGGATCGGAGCGCCCCACACGGTGATCGTTACCGGCGCGTTCTGCGTCGCCGGCTCGCTATGGTTCACGCTCGATCTGCCGAAGCTCAACGCAGTCATGCGGCCGATCTACCGGGAGATGGGATTGTTGCCGGTATCGCCCCTCCCTTAACCAAAAGCAGAAGGAGACTTGAAAATGGAATGGATTTACTACATTTCCTACTTTTTTGGCGGTGCTTTTCTTGCGAATGCGATTCCGCACTTTGTGAGCGGAACGATGGGACGTCCCTTTCAAAGTCCATTTGCGAAACCACCCGGCGAAGGACTTTCTTCATCCACTGTGAACGTGCTTTGGGGTTCGTTCAACCTCGCGGTGGGTTACGTACTCGTGCTTCGCGTGGGAGCTTTTGATATTCGCTCCACGGGCCATGTACTCGCCGCAGGATTGGGCGCTATTTTTATGGCGCTGCTGATGGCGCGCGGGTTTGGAAGGTTTCACGGCGGCAATTCTCCGGGCGCGTCCTAATCCCGAAATCGAAGGAAAAACCATGCCTCTTACAAAACTCGACGATCATTCTGCCTTAATCGTGATTGACCTGCAAAAAGGAGTCGCCGGCTTGCCGACCGTGCACCCTGCCGGCGAGATCATCGGCCGGGCTGCCCAGCTGGCGCGCGCGTTCCGCGAGCAAGGCCTGCCGGTGGTTCTGGTCAGCGTGACGGGTGTGGCTCCGGGCCGCACCGATGCCGGCCCTCGCAAGTTTTCGTTTCCGGCCGATTGGACCGAGCTTGTTCCGGAATTGGAGCAGCATCCCGGCGACCACATCGTGACCAAGCAACGATGGGGCGCGTTCATCGGCACAACTGTCGATGATTATTTGCGCCGGCGCGGCGTAACCCAGGTGGTCTTGACAGGCATCTCGACCAGCGCCGGCGTGGAATCGACGGCGCGCAGCGCCTACGATTACGGCTACAACGTGACGCTCGTCGTGGATGCGATGACGGACCGGGACGCCGATGCGCACCGTCATAGCGTGGAGAAGATTTTTCCGCGGCTGGGTGAGACCGACACAACCAACAACGTGTTGAAGCTGGTGAAAGGTTAAACCGGGCTATTTGCCGCGGCCGCCGCGAGCCGGGGCCGGCGGTAGCGTTCCGCCTTCGGCCAGGATCTTCATGTTCTCCAGCGCCTGCGTGAATTGCGCCGTCCTTTGCGCTTTATCCCTCTCGCGGGCGGCATCATCGGCCAGGATCGAATTGTCGTAAATCAGGGTGTAGACAAGCTTGGATGTGGTCGCCGTTACCGGCCTTGCCTTGAGAGTGCCATGGTACAGGTTGTACGGCCGGCCCGCTCGAACGGGCTGGGTATAGGTGTAGGAAAGTTCTGTTTTCCCCACAAGGATCTCACTGCCGATGGAACGCACGGCGCCGACTTCGCCGTCCTTGCCAGATGTGATTGTGCACGGCACGCGAAGCCATTCGCCGATATCGCAATACTTGCCGATCCGCTTCCACACCTCAGCCGCGGGACGATCGACCGTGATTTCCATCGGAATGACGACGTAGGTCGGATTGGCGACCGCGCTGCTGGCCACCGCGGCCCCGGCGGCCGGAGCGCCTGGCGGCGGAGCCTGGGCGCCGGCGACGAGGCCACACATAGCGCCGCGACCGCGCATATCATCAGCGTTGTACTGAATTGATTCCGCATGAATCTCCTCCAAATGTCTTTGCCCATGTTCGCACAGGTGAGACGGAGCATCAACCCAGAGTCTTGTCTCATACAAGATGAGCCTGGAGGGAAGGGCGGTTTCTCATACAAGATGAGCCTGGAGAAGCGATTCGGCATGCTGGGACTTGACTATCAACGTGGAGACGACGGAACGATTGAGCCTGGAGCAAATACAGGCATTTCTAGAAAGCAGTGGGGAGGTCGGATTCAGGGGCCAGAAACGAGGGGAGGTTTATAGCTGGGTGAATCAAACGCTGCGGCAGCAGGGATATGAAGAACTGAACCGCAGCGGGAGGGGATTGGTGCGACGGTACATGGAGAAGATGACCGGACTGAGCCGGGCGCAGATGACGCGGCTGATCACGATGTTCTTGTGCGGGGAAGAAGTGAAACCGCAGCCCTATCGGCGGCGACGCTTCACGAAGGTCTATGGGCGGGAGGACATTGCCTTGCTTGTGGGCATCGATGAGGCGCACCAGACCCTGAGCGGGCCGGCGACTAAGAAGCTGCTCCAGCGCGCCTGCTACAACTTCAACGATGGGCGTTATCGGAATTTGGCGGGGATCTCGGTGGCGCAGCTGTACCGGCTACGAGGGAGCCGCGCGTACCGTGAGCGGCGCATCCAATACCAGGCCACCCGGCCGACGCCGGTGTCGATCGGCGAGCGAAGGAAACCGGCGCCGCAGGGGCGCCCCGGATACATACGCATCGACACGGTGCATCAGGGCGACCAGGATGGAGTGAAGGGGGTGTATCACATCAATGCAGTGGACGAGGTCACGCAATGGGAGGTGGTGGCGGCTGTAGAGCAGATCAGCGAAGCTTTTCTGCTTCCGGTGCTGGCGGCCATACTAGCGCAGTTTCCCTTCCGCATTCGAGGCTTTCATTCCGACAACGGCAGCGAGTTCATTAATCACATGGTGGCCAAGCTGCTGAACAAGCTGCTCATCGAACAGACCAAATCACGGCCTCGGCATTCCAACGACAACGGACTGGCCGAGAGCAAGAATGGCGCAGTCGTGCGAAAGCACATGGGATATACGCACATTGCCATGGCGCACGCGGCCGCGATCGCAGACTTCTATCAGGAGCACTTCAACCCGTACTTGAACTTTCATCGACCCTGCGGAGTTCCGGAGCTGATCGTCAACGCCAAGGGAAAACAGAAACGCGTATACCGATGGTATGCGACGCCGTGGGAGATTTTACGGCAACTGCCGGACGTGGCCAGTCATCTCAAGGCCGACTTGACGATTGCCAAGTTGGACCAGCAAGCGCAGGCCAAGAGCGATACGCAGGCGGCCGAAGCAATGCAGCAAGCCAAGCGCAGGCTCTTCGCCAGCTTCCGGACCAGGCGCAGCGCATGAGGTCACCTCAGCATCAAGCCTCCCGTTGGTCGGCCCCGAGCAACGGCGGACGCTCCGAAAGTCAAAACCAAAACCTTCCTATAAAGGAAAAACAACCCAGCCAGTTGGAAGGCACAGACTGCCTCCCGTTGGTCGGCCCCGAGTTAAAAATCCCATCAGAAAGGAGATCCTTGCGGCGGCGTCGCTTCGCTCCCGCCTCCAGGCTCATTCTTCAATGAGAATATGCTCCCAGGGCACCTATTTGGGTGTGAGCTTCAGCAAGGAGTTTGCGTCCGTGAGGATATAGACCGCTCCTTCAGGACCCATGCGCACGTCCCGAATCCGGGCGCGCCGGTCCATCAGCAGCGGCTCCTCCGCAACCACCTTTTTTCCGGAAAGCGTCAGCCGGTCGAGCATCTGACCGCCCAGCGCCCCTACGAAGACGCTGTTCTTCCATTCGGGAAATAAATTACCCGTATAGAACGCCAGGCCCGAGGGCGCGATGACCGGGTCCCAGTAATAAAGCGGCTGCTCCGTGCCGGGCGCTTCCGTGATTCCCGCGCCGATCGCGTTGCCGGGATAGTCGATACCGTGAACATATACCGGCCAGCCGTAGTTCTTGCCGGCCTGCGGCTGAAGAAGCTTATCCCCGCCGCGAGGGCCGTGTTCGGTTTCCCACAACTCGCCGGTCTCGGGATTGATTGTCAGACCTTCCTCGCTGCGATGTCCGTACGACCAGATTTCGGGCAGCGCTCCAGCCTTCCCGATAAAGGGATTGCCGGGAGCGGGCTTACCGTCGGGCGTGATGTGAATAATCTTGCCCAACATGATGTCGAGCTTTTGCGCGTCATCCGGCGGCGGCGAGCCGGAGCGATCGCCGATGGTGACAAAGAGATTGCCATCGCGGCCGATGGCGATGCGTCCGCCCTGGTTGGCGCCGCGCCCGCTCACCGCGGCGGCCCGGAAAATGACGGTCGAACCGGTTATGGCGCTGTCGTCCGCGGCCAGCTTCGCGGTCGCGACCACGATGCCGTTGATGTCTCCATTGGGCTCGCTATAGGTGAAGAAGATGCGGCGATTCGCCGCGAACTGCGGATCAAGAGCCAGATCCAGAAGGCCCACCTGTCCCTGGTAGTGCACCATGGGAACTCCCTTCAGCGGCTCGGACAAGGAATTGTCCTTGGGATTGAAGGTTCGCATCGTCCCCGGCTTTTCGGTGATCAGAAACTTGCCGTCCGGAAGGAACGCGATGCTCCAGGGGTTGTTGAGTTTGTCCGTCAGAAGCGTGACTTTAGGTGGAGTGGTCGGTTCATAAGGAGCGCGAGTCTGGCCGGGAAACGCCGGATGGTCGTCTTTTTTCTCGGGATCGCGCGTCTCGATCGGCTGGCCCTTTACCAGGTTGTAGGCAGGCGGCGCGCCTCTGCCGCCACCTTTTCCCTTGCCGCCGCCCCTACCGTTGGGAGGAGCTGCGCCCGGCGGAGGGCCGGCCGGCGTCTGCGCGCCCAGCACCGCGGCAAGGACCACTACGCAAGCGCCGGCTAGAAATGACAATCGCTGTCTCATGCAAAGTTCTCCTTCATGTCTGTTATCGGAAGGTTCCTGCGACCCTTCATTGGGGTGGCGCATGGAAGCGGCCAACGTACGCCGCTTTTCCGATGACGTGGCCATCCATAGCCTTCACCAGATCCTCGCGCGTGGTGGTGGCCGGCAGATCCAGCTTCGTATCCAGGGCATAGAACTCGAACACGTAGTGATGGAATGGTCCCGGACCGGCGCCAGGCCCGAAATATGCTCCCGGATTTCCGCCGCGAGCCGCAATGCCCGGACCGTTCGTCGTTCCATCGGCGAGAACTCCTGAGCCTAACCCCTCCGGCAAGCCTTTGGCGGTTCCGGGGATGTTGAACGCCGACCAATGCAGAGTATCGACGGTGTCGCCCGATTCTTCGAGGCTCTTTTCGAATCTGGCCAGCGGCATTGTCGGTTCGAATCCCGCGGCTATCTTGAAGACTGCTGCTTGCCGCGAGGGACAAAGTTCAAAGATGCGGAGTTCATGCAATAGCGCAAGTGAGTGGGAGGCGGACCATCGTCAAAGACATGCCCCAGATGAGCGTCGCAGCGGGTGCACAACACCTCATCGCGTTGCATCCCGTGTGAGTTGTCCCCCTGAACCGCGACGTTTTCTTTCGCGATAGGCTGCCAGAAGCTGGGCCAGCCCGTGCCCGATTCGAACTTCGTTTTGGAATCGAAGAGAACCGTATTGCAGCAAATGCAAGCGTACAGCCCATCCGCGTGATTGTTGGCGTATTTTCCAGTGAACGGCACCTCGGTACCGGCCTGGCGCGTCACCTCGAACTGCTCCGGCGACAACTGCCTCTTCCATTCGGCCAGAGGCTTGTCAATCTTGTCTACCTCGACCACTCCGGTCCGGATGCCGGCCGAATCAAACTCGACGATTCGCACCTTTTTCATCGCTGCGAACGCCGATGCGGACCGGAAGACCATCGCCGCGGGAAGGCTTGCGCCGATGCGCTTCAGGAACAGCCGCCGCTGTAATTCAGGAGAATTGAAAACGCTCATTACTTGCCTCCTTTTGCCAGTTCCGGGAACTCCTTATGAAAGTTCGCCAGCTTGGGCACGTCGAAATGGGCGACGTAAGAACCGTTGGTACACACCGGGCTGTTTTGCGCGCAGTGGAGCACGTAATCCTGATGATAATCTTCCGCCCGATAAAAGGCCTGGAGCGGAGCCACCTTCGTAACGATGGGCTTCGGGAAGACCTTCGCGGCCGTCAGTTGCTGGATGTAGGCTTGCGCGACGCGCTTCTGATCATCGTTGGTGTAGAAGATCTCCGAGCGGTACTGGGTGCCTTCATCCGGATCCTGGCGATTCAACTGAGTGGGATCGTGCACCACCGAAAAGTAGATTTTCAGAAGTTGGCCGAAAGAGATCTTCGACGGATCGTAGGTGACCTGAACGGACTCCGCGTGGCCCGTGGTTCCGGTGCTTACGATCTCATAATGCGCGTTGGCCTTGCTTCCGCCCGCGTATCCGGAGATTGCCTCCGTCACACCTTTCGTGGCGGAGAAGACGGCTTGGACACCCCAGAAACATCCGCCGGCGAGAACAACGGTCTCGGTCTTCGGCGACCTGTTCTCGTCCGCCGCGGGATTCGGCAGGTTGGCCGCGCCAAGCGTGAAGCCGGCGATCAGACTCGCGACGCCAGCTCTGAGAAGGTTGCGGGTAATATGGATGGTGGGTATTGGCATTGTGGTCACTCCTACTTCTGGTTGATCATATCATCATACGGCGCATGGTGTGTATACTATACAACGTCGGAGATAGACGACAACTTCCGAGGAACTCGCCCGCACAACGGAGCCTGGCTCGGCGGGGCCATCGCGAGTTTCGGGCAATTTGGGGGGCCGAGCCGGCCCTGTGCGGGCTTTTATGATACTGCTTGTTCTGGCGTTTCTGGGCGGCATCCTCACGATCATCAGCCCCTGTATCTTGCCGGTGCTCCCGTTTGTCTTCGCAAAGGCGGACCGGCCCTTTCGCAAGAGCGGCCTTCCCTTGCTGGCCGGCATGGCCGTCACCTTCGCGGGATTGGCCGCGCTCGCGACAGCCGGCGGCGCCTGGATTGTACGCGCCAATCAATACGGACGCGACATTTCCCTGGTTGTGCTGGCGCTCTTCGGACTGACGCTGCTTTGGCCGGCGTTGGCGGACCGCCTTTCCCGTCCTTTCGTCCACTTGGGCAGTAGTCTTGCACAGCCATCGAGCGGCGACTCCGATCCGAGCGTCTTCCGGTCTCTGCTCCTCGGAGTCGCTACGGGACTGCTCTGGGCGCCCTGCGCCGGTCCGATCCTCGGCCTCGTCCTAACCGGAGCCGCACTCGAGGGCAACAGCACTCGCACCGTCTTTCTGCTGCTGGCTTACGCGGCTGGGGCGGCAACGTCGCTGGCCGTGGCGTTGCTCGCCGGCGGGAAGGTATTCGCGGCGCTCAAGCGCGGGTTTGGCGCCGAAGTCTGGATCCGCAGAGTCCTGGGTGTCGCCGTCCTGGCCGGAGTAGCGGCCATCGCGTTTGGTCTGGATCGCGGGCTGCTTACGCAGATATCGCTCGCCAGCACATCCGGGATTGAACAATCCCTTCTTGATCGTTTCCACCCCACCGCCTCTGCGTCGAACACCGATGCGAACACCGGGTCGAACACAGGAGACAAGAAGCAGCCGGCCATGATGATGATGTCCTCGACAGCGCCGGGCGCCGCGGCGGGACCACAGACGCTGCCCGATCTCTCCGGCGCGAACGCGTGGCTCAATTCCCCGCCCCTGACCGCCGACGCGCTCAAGGGCAAGGTCGTTCTGGTGGATTTCTGGACTTACTCTTGTATCAATTGCCTGCGCACACTTCCGTACATTCGGGCCTGGGCGGATAAATATAAGGATAGCGGCCTGGTTGTCATCGGCGTGCATACGCCGGAGTTCGCCTTTGAGAAGGACCTGGACAACGTGCGCCAGGCCGTACGCGAGTTGAAGATCACGTATCCGGTGGCGATCGATAATGACCGCAAGATTTGGAACGGATTCAGCAACGCCTATTGGCCCGCGGATTATCTCATCGACGGCACAGGCCGCATTCGCTACCACCACTTCGGAGAAGGCAAGTACGACGAGTCGGAGCAGCAGATCCAGGACCTGCTCAAGGAACGCGATGGAAAGCTGACAGCCGCCGGACTGGTAACGGTGGCCGCCTCCGGCGCGGAAGCCGCGCCCGACGCCGATGTTGAATCGCCCGAAACCTATATCGGCTACGAGCGCGCCGATAGCTTTCTTTCCCCCGGCGGCCTGCGCCAGGACGTTCCGTTCCTCTACTCGGTCCCGGCGCATCTGGAGCTGAATCAATGGGGGTTCTCCGGCACCTGGACGGATGGTTCCCAGGTGGCAACTCTCAAGTCAGCGCCGGGCAAAATCGTCTACCGGTTTCACGCGCGAGATCTGCACCTGGTGCTGGGGCCTGCGCCGGACGGAAAGCCGGTCCGCTTCCGGGTTAAGATCGACGGCCAAGCGCCCGGAATCAACCATGGTGTCGATACCGACGATCAGGGAAACGGGAAAATTACGGAGCACCGCCTGTACCAGCTCATTCGTCAAAAGAGCGCCATTGAAGACCGCACCTTCGAGATTGAGTTTCTAGATCCGGGTGCGCAGGCGTTCGCGTTTACCTTCGGCTGACGCGGGTTACTCCTTGGGAAGCGGAACAGCGTACATTTTGAACATCCCGGGATCTTTGCCTTTCATGTTGGCATCGTTCCGGTAATTCAACTTGCCTTCGACGATCCAGGCCAGGCCACGCGTCGCCGTCACGCCAGGGGTGCTTTCCAGCCCTTCTTTGATGGTCTTGATCACCGCGGTCTGGGGGCCCGAACCCTGGAATGTCACAATGTCCATTTTGCCCGAGTTCTCCGCCAGCAGCAGCCGGTTCTTGCCAATCGCGCGCATGCCGTCCGGACGATCCAGCGCGCGCGAAAGCTTGAGCTCGGTCACGCTCTTCGATTTCCCGTCCGGAGCCAAATCCAGGCGCAGCAGCTTACCCGCGGAGACGCTGTTTACATAGAGGATCTTATTATCGGAGCCGAACGCAAGCCCATCGGCTCCCGCCAGAAGCGGATCTTTGGCGGCGATCTCGAGGCTCTTGCCGCCCGGCTTCAGCATGAGCACGCTGCCTTGGACCGTGTCGGTGACGTAGGCCGTGCCATCCTCAGCCACCGCGATGTCATTGCACAAGGGACCCTGCCCCGGCAGCGGATAAGTCCCCTTGATTGCGCCGCTCTTCAGATCGAACGCCTTCACGGATGTCGCTTCGCCCTTCTGCTCGAGGTTGTTGGAACAGACCCACAGCGTCTTGCCCTTCTCGTCCGCGAACACGCCGAGCACCTGATTGAGGCCGCCCGTGCCGGGCTTGATCCACTCCTCGGCCGTCGCCTTTCCAGGCGCGATGCGCATCACGTTGCCGTGCCCCAGGCTCCCGACGATCAATGTACCGTCCGTGGTGGACGTGATGCTTTCGGGATAAACCAGCGTGCCGGGTAGCGTTATTTCGGTGACCGCTGGCGCCGCAAAGGCGCTCGCCGCCGGGAGAATCGCCAAGACAATCAATGAGTAGTTCTTGAATAGTGGCTTCATGATTTTGATCTGTTCCGCATTGCAGGATACCGGACTCTGGGCCGTGTAGAGGGGCGACCCTTAGAAAAAGGGTCGCCCTCCGCAGCGAACAAACACCGGCTTAGAGTTTGACGGTGACCGTCTTCACTTCGGTGTACTGCTGCAATCCATATTCACCCAGCTCCCGGCCGATGCCGGACTGTTTGAATCCGCCAAATGGCGCTCTGGTGTCGAGGATGTTGTAGCAATTGACCCACACCGTGCCAGCCCGAACATTGTTCGCGACCGCGAGAGCCTTCTTGATGTCGCGGGTCCAAACCGCGGCGGCCAAACCGTATCTGGTCCGGTTTGCCCGCGTCACGACCTCGTCGAGACTCTTAAAAGGAATGACGCTCATGACCGGTCCAAAGATCTCTTCCTGGGCGATCTTCATGTTGTCTTGAACGTCGGCGAACACCGTCGGCTGGACGAAATAGCCGCGGTCTCCGACGCGGTCGCCGCCGCACACAAGCTTGGCGCCTTCGGTGCGTCCGGAATCGATGTAGCCCATGATCTTGTCGAACTGCGCTTGATCCACCTGCGGGCCTTGCTCGGTGTTGGGATCGAACGGATCGCCGACGGTGCGTTTTCTGGCGCGGGCGCCGCTCTTTTCCACGAACTCGTCGTAGATCTTCTCTTCAACGAAGACCCTTGATCCCGCGCAGCAGCACTGGCCCTGATTGAAGAACAGCCCGAAGTGCGCGCCTTCCACGGCTTCATCCAGATCCACGTCCGCGAACACGATGTTGGGACTCTTGCCGCCCAGTTCCAGCGTGACTCGCTTGAGATTGGACTTCGCGGCAGCCTCCATGATCAGATGACCGACTTCGGTTGAGCCGGTGAAGGCCACTTTATCCACATCCATATGATTGGCGATGGCCGCGCCCGCGGTGGGACCGAATCCCGGCAGTATGTTGACGACGCCTTCGGGGAAACCCGCCTCCACGATGAGCTCTCCAATGCGCAACGCGGACAAGGGCGTTTGTTCGGCCGGCTTCAACACCACCGTATTTCCGGTGGCCAATGCCGGAGCCAGCTTCCATGCCAGCATCACCAAGGGGAAGTTCCAAGGAATGATCTGCCCCACCACGCCGACAGGCTCGTGCCGGGTGTAGCAGAAGAAGTCGCCGTCGATGGGGATGGTCTTGCCGTGAACCTTGTCGGCCCATCCGGCGAAATAGCGGAAGCATCCAACCGTCTGTGCTACGTCGATCGCTTTCGCCACGGAAACGGGTTTGCCGTTGTCCAGCGATTCAATGCGGGCCAGCTCGTCGCCATGCTTTTCGATGAGGTCGGCGAGACGGTGAAGCATTTGTCCCCGCTCCGATGCGAGCGTCTTTCGCCACGGTCCGTGTTCGAATGCCGCGCGGGCCGCGCGCACTGCCTTCTCAACATCGGCGGCATCGGCTTCGGCCACCTGGCAGATTTCCTCTCCGGTGGAGGGATTGATCGTCGCGAAGGTCTTGCCGGATTCGCTTGCGATCCAGCGATTATTGATCAGCAGCTTGGTCGCGGAAACAGCGACTTTGCTTTCATAGGGCGATGACACGACAGAGGCCATAGAGCCCCTCCTTTCAGTGCGTCTTTCTTACACGACTCTGTAAGCTATACTAGACGATATCAAGTTTGGTAGACAGCCGAAACCGGCCATGCAGACCGCAACCAGTATATCCGTTGAGCAAGCCGAGCGAACCGAGCTTTCAAGCATGCTCGCGACCCTTTGCTCCTACGAGAGCTGGTTCGGACCATATCACCCGCAGACCCTGCATTTGATGACCCAGGTTGCGATCGCTTATTGGCAGGCCGGAGAGCCCGGCGCGCGGCCTCTGCTCGAAAGAGTGGTTCGGGATCTGGGCCGTCATCTCGTCGCGGACCACGAACTGCGGCTGCGCGCGATCGCTACCCTGAGAGACCTATTTATCGGGCAGCGCGAATATGAGAAAGCGGCATCCGCCCAAAAGGAATTTCTGGAATGCCAGATTCAGCGCCTGGGGAGCGTTCATCCCGAGACCCTCGCCGCACGCGCCGATCTCGCCAGGATCTTGCTGGAGAATGCCTCGTCTGTTTCGGATACGCTGGAACAAGCGCCGTTCGGATGAAGCCCTCCAAATCCTACACAGATCCTGAATTTGAAAAAAGCGCGCTGATCACGATCGATGTGCAATGCGATTTCCTCGACGGTGGCTCGTGCCCGATCGCAGGTACCTCGGCGGCCGTTCCTAAGATGGCTCTGCTGGCGCATTCCTTCCGTGCCGCCGGACGCCCGATTCTTCACATGATCAGGATCTACCAGCCGGATGGTTCCAATGCGGATCTGTCGCGGCGCGGGGCATTGGAAGGCGGCGCTCAGATCGTGCTACCTTCCAGCCCTGGCATGGAGCTGGCCTCTGAGCTGTTGCCTCACAGCAACGTCCGGTTGAATGCCGAATTGCTGTTGTCAGGTCAGCCTCAGGTTTTAGGTCCGTCCGAGTGGGCGATTTTCAAGCCGCGCTGGGGCGCGTTTTTTCGCACTACGCTCGAAGCCATGCTCAGAGACCTTGGCGTCAACACGCTGGTGTTCAGTGGGTGCAACTTTCCCAATTGCCCGCGCACGTCGATCTACGAGGCAAGCGAGCGGGATTTTCGGCTGGTGCTGGCTGAGGATGCGATTTCAGGGCTGTATGACCAGGGCCGTCAAGAGCTGCTGGGAATCGGCGTCACGCTGATGACCGCCGACGAAATCGCCCGGCGAGTCCTTCAGTTTGCGTGTGGCCAGGGGTCGGCGAACCGGGGATCGTGAATCACCTTGTCGTCCGTCAGGGACTTTAGAAACTCGATCAGGTCGTCGCGATCCTGCCGGGAAAGCGTGAAGCCGCCAATGAGCGGATCCTTGTTGGGGTTGTCGTGGCCAGTTCCGGCGTGCGGGCCGGCCGCGTCGCGGCCAGAATCCAAACCAGGAAGAGGTTTCGAGACATGATTGGTCACCGCCGAGTGTGTTGCGGTCATTGCGTTAACATTTAAACGAGATCCCGCATGCACCACATCAGCAGAGGAGCAGCCGACGATGTGCGCATGCGCGGTTTCGCCCAACGGCACACGGTCGAGGCGGCTCTCGCCTGGCTGGATGCACAGTTGCAGCCGCTTGCTGCTGAAAGCGTGCCCTTGCGGGACGCCGCCGGCCGCGTGCTCGGCAACCTCCATCGTCAGCGATGTGGAGGTGCCGGGATTCGATCGCGCGACCATGGACGGATACGCGGTGGTGGCCGATAGCACGGAAGGCGCCACCGCCTATACGCGGCTGCCGCTGACCGTGATCGGCGATTCGATGCCTGGATGCCCCTTTGAAGGCTCGATCTCGCGCCGGCGAAGCGGTTCGCATTATGACAGGCGCGCCGATGCCTCGCGGCGCGGACGCGGTGCTGCCCGCCGAGTGGGTGGAAGCGGACGCCGTTGAAGCCAGGATCAGTGCGCTGGCCGCCGTCTCGCCCGGAAAAAATCTCGGCAGGGCGGCGAAGATATCGTTCGCGGCACGACCTGCTCGAGCCGGGACGCGTGCTGCGTCCGCAGGATCTGGGCGTCCTCAGTTCCATTGGCCAGGGAGAGGCGCGCGTGGTCCGGCGGCCGCGGGTGCGCCTGGCCATTACCGGCAATGAGCTGCTGCCGTCAGGCTCGCGGCCGCAAGGCTTTCACATTGCCGATGCCAACGGGCCGATGCTGGCGGCTCTCATCGAGCGCGACGGAGGCGTTGTCGATTTCCCCGGTCTGGTGCGCGACGATCGCAACGCCATCCTCGAAGCCCTGCAAGCGGACGCGGATATCGTCATCGTCTCCGGAGGGTCGAGCGTGGGCATCGAGGATCTGGCGCCGATGCTGGTCGCGCAACACGGCGAACTGGCTGTGCACGGCATCGCGATGCGGCCGAGCAGTCCCACCGGACTCGGCCGCATGGGGCATCGCCTGATCGTTCTTGCTTCCGGGCAATCCCGTATCCAGCCTCTGCGCCTACGATTTCTTCGCCGGGCGCGCCATTCGCGCGCTGGGCGGACGCAGCAAGGAGTGGCCCTACCGTGCGATATCGCGGCCGGTTGAATCGCAAGATCAGCTCGCCGATCGGCCGCCTCGACTATGCCCGCGTGAAGATCGTGGACGGCCTGGTCGAACCGCTCGCCATCGCCGGCGCATCGCTGCTGTCGTCGACGACGCGGGCGGACGGCTTCGTGATCGTCGGCGACGACAGCGAGGGCTTCGCTGCCGGCGCAGACGTGCAGGTTTGGCTTTATGATTGAGGACCACGCCTGACCAGATCCATGCCTGAGCAAGATCAATTCCTCCAGGTGCTCGACCGCGATGAAGCGGAGCGGCGCTTCCGCGCCGTGCTCAGCCTCTCGCCTCGCGGCATTGAGCAAGTCCCGCTCGACGCCGCGCTCGGCCGGGTGCTGGCGGCCCACGTGGTATCGCCCGTGGATGTGCCGTCGTTCGATCGCTCCAATGTCGACGGCTTCGCTGTGGTGGCGGAGGACACGTTCGGGGCGTCGGAGGAAGTACCGCGCGTGGTGGTCTTAGAGGAGGAAGAGATCCACACCGGAATCGTCCCGGCCACCGTGATTCGTCCCGGCAAGGCTGTCTTAATTGCCACCGGCGGCATGGTGCCGCGCGGCGCCGACGCGGTTGTCATGGTGGAGCATGCCGAGACGCACGGCCGCGAGCTTCGCATCGCCAGGGCTGTCACCGCTGGGAGCGGCGTGTCGTTTGCGGGAACCGACATCACGGCGGGCGAGACAGTGCTGCGCCGAGGCCGGCTACTGACCAGCCGCGACACGGGCGTGCTCGCGGCCATCGGTGTGGCCAACGTCAATGTCTGGCGCAAGCCGATCGTGGCCATTCTTTCAACCGGCGATGAGATTATCGCGCCCGGCGAGCCGATGCAACCCGCCAAGGTCTACGACTCCAATTCCCAGGTGCTGGCCGACGCGGTGCGCGAGTTGGGCGGTGAGCCGATGCGCCTGGGCATTACTCACGACGACCCCGCCGCCCTGCGCGAGCGGCTGCATCACGCGCTGGAGTTTGCGGATATCGTGCTGTTGTCGGGTGGAACCAGTAAGGGCGCGGGAGATGTGTCTTACCGGGTTGTCGCCGAACTCAACGATCCCGGGATTGTCGCGCACGGCGTGGCGCTCAAGCCCGGCAAGCCGATTTGCCTGGCGGCGACAGCAGGCCGCGCGGTGGTGGTGCTGCCCGGTTTCCCGACCTCGGCGATCTTCACCTTCCACGAGTTCGTGGCGCCGGTGATTCGCTTGCTGGCGGGCCGCGGCTCGGAGGAACGGACCATCGTACCGGCCAAACTCGCCGTCAAGGTGAATAGCGAGATCGGCCGCACCGAATACCTGCTGGTCGGATTGGTCGAGACCGCAGATAAAGACAGCGGAGATGAAAGCGGAGCACCCTCGCTCGCGGCGTATCCCATGGGACAAGGCTCAGGCAGCGTCACCACCTTCAGCCGCGCCGACGGCTTCGCCACCATCGGACGGCACGAAGAGATCGTGCCAGCCGGGACGATCGTGAGTGTCCAGCTTCTGGGCCGC
Organism: Bryobacterales bacterium; assembly: GCA_963765185.1. Lineage (GTDB taxonomy): Bacteria > Acidobacteriota > Terriglobia > Bryobacterales > Bryobacteraceae > Palsa-187. Next base: position 87,076 of record CAVXWB010000171.1, on the reverse strand, counting down.
GATCTTCAGCTTGCCGATCTGGTTGTCATCGGCAGCCATTGCATCGCTCTCGATTACTTGCTGGGGGAACTGCAGCGGCAGGGCGTGCGCTCGAAGTTTCTGGCCGTGGGCAGCACCGCCGGACTGGATGCCGCCAAGCGCGGCGAATGCGATGTCGCTGGCGTCCACCTGCTGGATCCCAAGACCAACGAATATAATCGGCCGTTCCTCACTCCCGCGCTTGAGCTGGTCCCCGGCTACGGCCGGTTGCAAGGCATTGTCTTCCGCCCTAAAGACGCACGCTTCGAAGACCGAACCGCGCAGGATGCCGTCGCCAGGGCCATCGCCGATCCCGCGTGCATGATGGTCAATCGCAACCAGGGCAGCGGCACACGCGCGCTGATCGATCGTCTGCTCGACGGCGCCCGCCCCCACGGCTATGCCGTGCAGCCGCGGAACCACAATGCCGTGGCAGCCGCCGTGGTGCAGGGCCGCGCGGATTGGGGAATGACGCTCGATACCATCGCACGCAGCGCCGGACTCGGATTCCTGCCGGTGCAGGCGGAGCAGTACGATTTCATCGTGCCCCGGTCGCGCGCGAATCGGCCGGGAGTGGTCGCGTTTAAGGCGCTGCTGCTCGAAGTCACCACGCGAGAGGCGCTGGCACGCTTAGGTATGAAACCAGGCATGAAACCATGACCGCGGGCGGCATCGTTCTCTGTGGTGGGAAGTCGACCAGAATGGGTGTTCCCAAAGCTACCCTGCCCTTCGGTCCCGAAACAATGCTGCAACGGGTGGTGCGCCTGCTCGGCAGCGTGGTCTCGCCCATCGTGGTTGTTGCCGCGCGCGAGCAGGTGCTGCCGGAGCTCCCCGGTGGCGTCATCGTCACTCGCGACGAACGCGAGGCAAAAGGGCCGCTGGAAGGATTGCGTGCCGGGCTCACGGCGCTTCCTGCTTCCGTCGAGATCGCGTATGTGACCAGCTGCGATGTACCGTTGCTGGTTCCCGGTTTCGTCGAACGAATGGTCGAGTTGCTGGGCGATCACGACATCGCCGTGATGGAAATCGACGGCTTTCCTCATCCACTGTCAGCGGTCTATCGGCGCGACACGCTGCCGGAGGTCGAATCGCTGCTGGCGAAAGACAGGCTGCGGCCGGTTTTTCTATTCGACGCCGTGCGCACCCGTCGCGTGCGGCCGGAGGAGATGGTCTCAGTCGATCCGACAGCTCCGCACGCTGCGGAACCTGAATACTCGCGAGGACTACCTGGCGGCGCTTTCCGAGGCCGGCCTGCCGCCCGACGGTTGATCGCCCTCACGACCCCGAGGCTCGGGCAGTCATCAGGCCGCCCTCAAAGGCGGACAGTCTGTCAGTTCCGACTGTGGCAGACCGTTGGGCCCGAGTGCTTTTGCTCGGTCACCCGACCTTGGCGGGGGCGAACGATTCGTTGGCGCCGGAGTCACCATGTACGCGCTTCTTGGCCACACTCAAAAGAACGAAGGACCGACGATCCTAGCGTTGTCTCATTTTTGAGGGCCAAAGGTTTTTGAACACTTTGGACAAGGTAGCTGAAGTCTAGTACATCGTTCATTGAACAGGATCCTGACTATCCGGGTTCAGGTGCGTCGAAATTCTTCCAGTGGTGAACCACGGGTGCGGCGTTGATTTCGGCGATTCCCAGCAGGATGCGCTCCCGGAGTTCCTCCCAGGATCGTACCCGGATATGGCGGAGGAAGGTACGCGCCATCTTGCCAAAGAGGGTTTCGACGATGTTGAGCCAGGAGCCGTGTTTGGGCGTCAACACGTATTGAAACCGGTTGGCGCGGGTAGCCAGATAGGCGTGGGTTTCTTTCGAGATGTGTGCGGAGTGGTTGTCCAGAATGATTCGAATCGTGCAACCCATCGGGTAGTATTGGTCGAGGTCCTTGAGCAGCGCTATGAACTCGCGGCTGCGATGCCGCCTTTCGACACGCGCGGTGACATGGCCCTCATGCAGATCCAGCGCGGCGAGAATCGAGCAGGTGCCGAGCCGTTTGTATTCATGATCGCGGCCCACGTGGGGATGCTTGCCGGGGACTGGTGGCAGATCGGGCGCGGTGTTGGCAATGGCCTGAAGGCCGGGCTTTTCATCGACGGAAACCGTGATGACGGTGGGCCCCTCACGGCTGTGCTGCGCGGCATTCAGCAACGCGACTTCTTGATACACCAGCAACACATCCCGCATCCGAGCCTCGAAGGCGGGATCGCGTTTCTCCAGATAATAGCGGACCCGCTCGGGATGCAAAGGCTGCTCGGCCAAGATCCGCTGCACGGTCGCTTTGGCCGCCCGGCTCAACGAAGGATGTCCCGCCCGCAGCGCCTCGCGCCGCACATACTGCGCCAGCAGACTCCGCGTCCACAACTCCGCGGCGTAACCCAGTTCCTTCGGTTTGAAAACAGGCCAGATGGACGACCCAGGCGCGAGCTTGCTCCGTGATCACGGGAGCGTGCGGACGATGATAGGCATCCTTGAGCGCCGCCCCAGCGCCCATGGCCAGCGCCTTATCAATCCACTTCCGGACGCTCTTGCGTGTAATCTCCATGGCGCGCGAGATGCCGGTGACCGTTTCTCCGGCGTGATACCGGCACAGTATTCCTGCACGCTGCACTTCTCGCACGGACGCCGTTCGCGTTTGGCTCAACTGCTGTAACTCCGCCAGTTGCTCGGCACTGAGGGCCAACTTGGGAAGCCGGGTTTTGCCTGCCATGCCTCAGCATAGCAGGAAACAATACAGTACGGTTATGTTTTGGTGAAACGATATACTAGGCATTTCTAACTCACTTATTTTCGAATCAAGGATTCCTGAGCTTCGGTTTCAGAAAGCCCAAGATTCATCAAAGCGTGTACGGCCTTGTCCTCTTTGGTTAGTTGCTTGCGTTCAACTTTGTCTTGTTTGGGCAGATTAAAGGATTGCTGGGCTGGCTCTGCAGCGCCTGGGGCTTTAAGCGACAAACCGATTGCAGCGGCGACCTTTAAGACTGCGTTTCGCAACGGAACTTGCTGGGTGAGCATTTTCTGCCCTTGGATAATGTTGCCTTGCCAAATGTCTGCAGTTCTACGCCAATTAATGATCTGCGGATCACCCAGCTTCGCGGCATATTCCTTCCAGTCTGGCTCAAGCTCGCTCCTTGTGAATAAAATGTGACCGAGACGGCCGATGAGGTTCAGACCAGTCGCCGCCAAACATACCCACCCCTCCGATCGTTTGTTCGGTACTTGGCTTGTTTCCAGACTGCCCGGACTGAGCTTAACAACTTCCTTCCAGACCGGGATCACGCCGGCAAGAAAGTTGATATACTCAGCGAACTTTGCAAGCGCAACGGTGTACTGCTCTTCGGTATTCAGGAGTTCCAGTGCACGCTTCTCAAAGTCAACATCGGCGAGGGCGTAAGACCCTGCCAACAGTTCCTTCACAAGCTGCCGAAGCTGATTTGCCAGGAACAGGTAGGTAGACTTTTTACTGAGGGTGGTACTCGTTGGGTCGATCCGGCCGGCAAAGAGCGGGCACATTTTCTTGAGATCGCTAACCAATCGATTTGCGGGGTTTCTTCTGTCGTATACCGCCAAAAGACTCGGCGGCAGCGCCTTCGTCTTGCTGCAATCAGCGAAATCTTGATGTATCTGATTCACGTCGGTTTCACACGTAATCATGACAGCCACTGCGTCACTCCCGAAGTGCGCGGCGTCTTCCTCATCCATCTGGTCCAAGGCCAGCGAAATCGCCGTCTTGCGGTGTTGTCCATCGGTTACTGCCAGCTTTGCAGCCCCGGGGATAACAAGGTATCCAGGCAGGAAGTCATTCGGATAATCGGGAATGTAGAGGTTGACGGTCTGCTGAACGTTGAGTGAGAGAGGGGGAATGATGTACGCCTTCTTGTAGTTTTCCGTAATGTACCTGGCGATTGCCTGGGAGTGCTCCAGGATTTCGGGGCGGTTCCAGGAAGACTTCGCGTCCGTCATTGAGCCGCCCTTTTTCGCCGACCTCGCAGATCGAGACTCAAGTCGGTTCGTAACCCAGCTCATTGGGAGGGCGCCCGTGACCACAGTCCGACGCCCTTGCCGGAAGGCGACAACGGGGATCGACAGAGCGCCAGTATTGGCGGCCTCAGCGCCCGCGGCTCTTTGCGCATCTTCGAGGCTGGGGAAGGTCTTGAGGTTGACAAGGTTGCTGCTTGTTTGAATCATTTGGATTTTTGTTGCTCCTTTAGCTCTTGACAGAACTTGCAGATCTTCGTCGATGGGAGTGCATTTAGCCGCTTTGGGCCGATTGGTCGGCTACATCCTCGGCAAATCTCTGTGCCGATTGTGACAGGTCCTAGGGAATGGAGGTTCCGAGTCACCTCCACGGAAACGAAGCACGAACCGACTACTTCGCAATCTGGGAGCACTAAGGCGCCAAGGGGCCGCTGCACGACCAGATAACCGATGTCCTCATCTCCACTCCTTTGCAGCAGAGTCCTCCAGGTGAGGTGAAAGTTCCCTAGGCTTCTTGGTTTCGCGTAGCCGCGGGGGACATCCAGATGCGGGGACGAATCGACCGCGGCTGACAGAACTCGGCCCGAAACAACACCCCGAGTAGCCTCAGTCCGAATCGACGCTATCTGCAGGATAGCGCCGCCCGTGTTGGCCGCTTCTCTGGCGGCTGCGTCCTCGGCTTCCCGGATCGTCGACCAGAATCGATTCTCCAGCTCAAGATCCAGCAGCGTTGAATCAACCATGTACGTATGATATCGCACGTACTACGTTCTGTCAACGCTAAAAAGAAATATGTTTATACACGTACTACGCGCTCTTGTTCTGTATGTGACTCCTTACGCCTAGAAAGCTTCGAAAACGCGGTATTGTTGGAATGGGTGATTCAAACTGACGACCAAAAGTTGGTCGCGCAGCATTTGCGTCGCCACTTTGCGGAGAATCTTCTTGGAGACCCGGAAGGTCCATTCGCGGGTGGACTACGCCCGCATGGCGGAGCCGATCCTGCGCGAAATCCAGCAAATGCTACCAGGAGATCCTGGAATACTCGAGCTAATTCGGCGCTGCCGCGGACGTGGTGCCTCGCCACTGGACGGATCGTGAGCTCGGTATTTGGTTAAACTGGGTTTATGGCTACAGTCGTTGACCCTCGGGCATTACCGGACCGCCGCATGAAGATCCCAGGGCTCAAACCACCGGTGCGCGAGTTCTCCCCTTCGGACGACGGTGATGCGCACGAAGTCGACGCATTCAACCGGATGATCCGGAAGCTTCGAAGTCAAAGTCCGGCTGCTCCACGGGGCGAATTGAAACCTTCGCGGTGACTGTTCTCCTTCTCGATACGAACGTCGTTTCGATTCTCTTCAACAGAAACCACGGCCTCCGGCAATATTGCATGGAAGCCGTCGCAGGCAGCCATCTTTCCATCTCGTTTATGACTCGGGCTGAACTGCTACTCTGGCCGGCTGCCAACAATTGGGGCGAATCGCGTCGGTCCACCTTGGCGGACCACCTGACCCTGTACACGACCCTGTACCCGGACGAACTTACATGTGACTTCTGGGTCCGAATCGTGGATCGTTGCCGTCGAGCCGGACAGCCGATTCAGACAGCAGACGCCTGGATTGCCGCAACCGCCCTGCGATGGCGGATTCCGCTGGTGACGAATGACTTCCGGGACTATGAGGCGATTGACGATCTGGAAATCGTACCCATCCAATCTGTGCCACCACCGGCTCGCGGATAGCCGGGGAGGCAGACGACAAAAAGCGATCGTCTGCCCCGCAGAGATGCCCTCGCCAAGTAGAGGCTGTTTGGTCTGATAGACCGCTCCGCAACCTGAATACTCGCGAGGACTACCTGGCGGCGCTTTCCGAGGCCGGCCTGCCGCCCGAGAGTTGATTCGTGTCACGCCGTGCCGGCTTACTTCCCCGGAAAGTGAGCCAGATCCTTTTCATTCTCCGAGCAGAAGCTCTCGATCAGTTCCGTGTCCGGCAGCAAGCGATGATTGACGCGAATGGTGACCGGCTTGGTGTATGTTTTTGGGTCGTCAACCGTGATCTGTACCTCTAAATGGCCGTAATCGCGGCGGCGAAAGCTCTCCCTCAGGCGCAGAGATTCGCTGCGGGGGTGACCCACAATGTCCAAGGACCCTTTGTCGTTGAACCCGACAGTTTCGGCTACGAAGGTACCGCCCGCCCATTTTCCAGTTGAATATCCCATCCAGCTGGGCTGCGGATTCGAGGGAAGCTCCCGGCCATCGGTGAAGATCTGACGAAATATGGTGGTGTCCTCGTACAGGACCATCATGATTCGGGGCGTCTGGACAATTTTGTATGGAACCGGAATCAGGTTCTCAAGCGGCAGCGTCGGCAACGGACAAAGCGTCGCGGGTCTCCCGTCGCTTTGAGATCCCTTCTCGAGCAAGGCTCTGGCTGCCGGCTGCAGTGGCTCCTGCCCGGACGGAAAATCGGCGAAGAAGTTGAAGAAATATTTCGAAGGGAGTTCCTCGCCCAGTCCATTAATGCCGCCGGGGAGCAGGAACTGCTGGATCTCTTCAACCGGTGCGCTTTCAGCTAGCCAGATGCCGGAAAGATCCGGCTTACCGTTGACGCGCGGCGCCGGAGCGGATAGGTTCGGTCTGCCGTCTTTCGCGCGCGGGGTGGTGGGGTCGCGATAGATGGCCCACTGGGCGTTGGCGAACGGCGGCGCCGCGGCCAACACGACGAATAACCAAGCGTGCGGATGTCTCATCTTTCTTCCCTATCCATCTGATGCTACACCCGCACGAAGAGTTGAGCTATTGGTGAACGGGTTCCCACCCGCGCTGGCGGTGATATTCCGCCACCAGGCCGTCGAGTTGGCCGCGGCTGAGCGCAGCCTCGGGATCGTTGGGCAGCGGCGTGTTGAGAAACCGTTCCGGCAGCGTATCTTCGGCCGGCGTCCACCCGGCCAGAAGGTTGAACTGCCGCTTGGCGGAGACGATGCGCCGGGCGGTCTCACGCAGTTCCTCCGCGCTTACATCCCAGCCCGTGACGTTCCGCAGCATTTCGGCGGTCTCGGCGTGGAAATCCACTAAGACGCCGCGCAGGAACTTGCAGATGATCAGCGAGTCCATCAGCGCGGCCTTGTCCTCGGTGTCGATCGCATGGCGCACGGCGTCCAGCGTGATGTGGCGGCGATCCACCTTGTCCGAGAAATCGACCTCGTACGCGCCGCTGCGATTGTGGTCCGCGCCGCGCGCGCCCACGGCGAAACCGAGCGCCATTGTCTGCAACGCCCTCGGCTCATAGCCCGGAATCTCCAGGCCCTTGACCTGCGGCGCAATCGCGATGCTGTTGTGCCCGATCGCGTGAGCCGCACGCCGGCTGCCCTCGGCCAGAAGATCGCCGAACCCACTGCGCGAGCCGATCAAATCAATCGCGCGTAGCATGGCTTCGCCGTCGCCAAACTTCAGCCACGGTTCATTCAGCCATCCGCGCTCGACGCACTCCATCGCAAACGCAATCGTTCCACCGGCGCTGATGGTGTCGAGGCCGAGCTCGTCGCATCGCTGTGACGCACGCAATACGGCGTCGGCATCGCCCACCCCGCACAAGGAGCCCAGCGCGAACAGGCTTTCATATTCGACGCGCACCCCGCTCTTGCCAAGCGAATAAATATGTTCGCAGCCGATCGTGCAAGTCACGCAGCTTTCGCGTGTTTTGGAACGCGTCGCGCTCAGTTGCTCAGGCGACAGATTGGCAGCCTCGTCGAAGGTGCCGCTCTGGAAGTTGCGCGTCGGAAGCGCGCCGAATCGGTTGAACGTCACCAGGTTGGTGGCAGTGCCCAGCTCCCGATACTTCGCCGTAGCGGGACCAAGCGACCGCTTCGAGAGGGCCTTGCTCAACGCCGTCAGCTCGCTCGGATGCGCCCACTCGGGGCGATGCGTTCCGCGAACCGCGATCGCCTTGATGTTCTTGGCGCCCAGCACGGCTCCGCTGCCGCCGCGGCCGGCATGGCGGCCGTCGTGCGAGATGGTGGCGTAGCGAACCAGGTGCTCACCCGCTGAACCTATGGAAGCAACCCGAAAACTGGCTCCGAGGCGGGCTTTCAGCCCGGCTTCCGTCTCTCGGCACGTTGCGCCGCGATATTCCGTTGCGGGTTCCACGCGGACCTTGCCATCATCAATGATGAGCACGGAGAGTTCCGGCGCGCGTCCGACGATGACGATGGCGTCGCAGCCGCAGGCCTTGCCCGCAATTGCAAAACCGCTGCTGGCAAGCGAGTCGTTGATCCGATCGGTTAGCGGGCTCTTGCTCACTACTGCAAACTTCGCCGACGTTGTCAGCGGGCTGCCGACCAGAGGGCTGAAAGCGAAAACCAGAGGAGCCTCGGGTGCGAGCGGATCCATCTGCGCTGCGCCTTCGTCCAGCAGAATCCGTACACCCAGGCCGCTGCCGCCAATGAACTGGCGCAGAACCGTGTCGGACAATGGCACGTGCTCGGCGGCGCCGCTCGAAACGTCGATCCGAAGGTAGGAGCCGTGGTAACCGAAGGGCATCGGCTTTCCTTCATCCTCCCGCGTCGGCGGAAAGGATCAGCACGCAGTCGTTTTCGCCGAGCGGTGTTTCCGGGTCGCTGACGAACTGATCGCCGTTCAGATTGGCGACAAACGAGGATTGCAGCCGGTCCACGCTGATGAGTTCGCCCAGGGACGGGATTCGCGCCGCTAAGTTCCCCAGCAATTGCCCCAGCGTGTCCGCTTGCATTTCCAATGCGGAGATGCCGGCACGCTGACGAGGAATACCGAGAAACTCAACATGCATAGGGTTCGTTCGCAAATTCAGCGAGCGGCCTCGTCTTGATGATAGCATGGCAGTAGGCCCCTCAAGCCCCAGAACACGATGAAAACCTGCGAAATTCGACTGTTGCCTGACGGAGACCGATGAGCGATTCCGTCACCTTAGTCACACCCGAACCAACCTCGAAAAAGAAGCGTCGCGGCGGCCGCGGGGGAGTGCGCGGGCAGAAAGGACGGCGCGTCGACGCGCAGGCTCGCGAGGATGTCCTGGCTCTGCTCCCCCCATTGGTCAACGACGCCCCGCGCCGTCGCGATCTCCTGATCGAATACCTGCACAAGATTCAGGACCACTACGGCTGCCTGTCCGCCCGGCATCTGGTCGCGCTTGCGGACGAGATGAAAATGGCGATGGCGGAGGTCTACGAGGTAGCCACGTTCTACCACCACTTCGACGTGGTCAAAGAAGGCGACACTGCCCCGCCCCCGATCACGGTCCGCGTCTGCGACTCAATCGCCTGCGACCTCGCCGGCTCGCAGCAGTTGCTCGCCAGGCTGCCGGCCCTGCTCGGCGCCGGCGTGCGCGTATTGCACGCACCCTGCGTTGGCCGATGTGAGACTGCGCCGGTCGCGGTGGTGGGCCAGAATCCGATCCCGTACGCTACCGCCGAAACGGTGACGGAAGCCGTACAAGCCGGTAACGTGAAGCACCCCGGTGCACGCGGCATCGTCACTCCCGGTCATATAGATTATGCGGCGTACCGCGCTGCCGGCGGATACGCTCTGGCCGCAGCGTGCGTCACATTGGAAAAGACCGGAGAGAAGCAGCCCGCCGACGTCATTAAAGTGATGGAAGACTCCGGCCTGCGTGGCCTCGGCGGCGCTGGTTTCCCCGCCGGACGCAAATGGAAGCTGGTGTCGGCCGAGCCCGCGCCGCGCCTTATGGCGATCAACATCGACGAGGGCGAGCCCGGCACCTTCAAGGACCGCTATTATCTGGAACGCGATCCGCATCGCTTTCTCGAAGGCGCGCTGATCGCGGCTTGGGCGGTCGGCATCGAATCGATCTATATTTACCTGCGCGACGAGTATCACGGCTGCCGCGCGATCCTGGAGCATGAAATCGCCGCGCTCCAGGCCAATCCGCCGTACGCGATCCCGCCAATCTATCTTCGCCGCGGCGCCGGCGCTTACATTTGCGGCGAAGAGTCCTCGATGATCGAATCCATTGAGGGCAAGCGTGGTGAACCGCGCCTCCGCCCGCCCTACGTGGCGCAAGTCGGCCTGTTCGGCCGCCCCACTCTCGAACACAACATGGAGACGCTGCACTGGGTGCGCGAGATCCTCGAAAACGGCGCGGACTGGTTTGCCGGCCAGGGACGCAACGGCCGGAAAGGTCTGCGGTCATTTTCGGTAAGCGGCCGCGTCAAGAATCCCGGTGTGCATCTTGCTCCCGCCGGCATCACTTTGCGTGAACTGGTCGACGAATTTTGCGGCGGCATGCTGGATGGGCATGAGCTCTACGGTTATCTTCCCGGCGGAGCGTCGGGTGGAATTCTGCCCGCGTCCCTGGCCAACATCCCGCTCGATTTCGACACTTTGAACGATTACGGCTGCTTCATCGGATCGGCGGCGATCGTGGTGCTTTCGAATCGCGACACCGCCTCTGCCGCCGCGCGCAACCTGATGAAGTTCTTCTCCGACGAGTCCTGCGGCCAATGCACGCCGTGCCGCGTCGGAACTGTCAAGGCGCTGCATCTGATGCAGCAGAAGCGCTGGGACGCCCCACTTTTACAAGAGCTGTCGCAGGCGATGATGGACGCCTCCATCTGCGGTCTGGGCCAGGCCGCGCCGAATCCGGCGCTCACTGTTTTGAAATACTTTCCCAAGGAAGTCGAGTAATGCCAAATAACAATACCGCCCTTCTTGAGACTGCCTGCCGTGGCTGCCTTCGAGCTCGAAGCCGGTCTCGTTCAGCTTGAACGGAAACACGGTCGTCGGCCGTCCGGACGAGACCATCCTTGAAGCCGCGCAGCGGCACGGCGTCGAGATTCCACGCCTGTGCTACATGGAAGGCATGCGGCCGGACGGCAACTGCCGCACCTGCATGGTGGAGATCAAGGGTGAGCGCGTCCTGGCGCCGTCCTGCTGCCGCTATCCCAAAGCCGGAATGGAGGTCACCAGCAACAGCGCGCGGGCTCTCACCAGCCAGAAGATGTCGATCGAGCTGCTGCTCTCGGACATTCCGGAGACATCCTACACGCTCAACTCCGAGCTCGATCTCTGGGCCAGGAAGCTCTCCGTAGGCAAGCCGCGCTTCACCGCGCGCCATCAGCCGGCCGAAGATCTCTCGCATCCGGCGATGGCCGTGAACCTCGACGCCTGCATCCAGTGCAAGCGCTGCGTGCGCGCCTGCCGCGAAGAACAGGTCAACGACGTCATCGGCTACGCCCATCGCGGTGGCCACTCGAAGATCGTTTTCGATCTCGACGATTTGATGGGCGACTCCACCTGCGTCGCCTGCGGGGAGTGCGTTCAGGCGTGTCCCACCGGCGCGCTGATGCCCGCCCGCGATGTCGGCAAGATCGTCGCCGACAAGCAGGTCGATTCTGTGTGTCCGTACTGCGGCGTCGGCTGCCAGCTCACCTACCAGATCAAGGACAACACCATCCTCTACGTCAAGGGCAAGGACGGCCCCGCCAACTCGAGCCGCCTATGCGTCAAAGGGCGCTACGGTTTCGACTACGTTCAACACAAGCATCGCCTGACCAAGCCGCTGATTCGCAAGCCGGGCATCCCCAAGACCAAGGACTTCGTGGTCGATCCCGACAACTGGCAGCAAGTCTTCCGCGAGGCCACCTGGGAAGAAGCGCTGGATGCCGCGGCCAAGGGATTTCGCGAAGCCCGGGATACTTACGGCAAACGGTCGCTGGCCGGTTTCGGCTCCGCCAAATGCACCAACGAAGAGGCGTACATCTTTCAGAAGCTGGTGCGCACGGGCTTCGGCTCCAACAATGTCGACCACTGCACGCGCCTGTGCCACGCATCCAGCGTAGCGGCGCTGATGGAAGGCATCAATTCGGGCGCGGTGTCGAACCAGGTGCGTGACGTCGCGAATGCCGAAGTCATGTTTCTGATTGGCGCCAATCCCACGGTGAACCACCCCGTCGGCGCGACCTGGATCAAGAACGCCGTGAAGGCCGGAGTGAAGCTGATCATTGCCGACCCGCGCCGCAGCGATCTTGCCCGCCACGCCACCCATTACCTTCAGTTCAAATCCGACACCGATGTGGCGCTTCTCAACGCGATGCTCCATGTCGTCGTCGAGGAAGGCCTCGCCGACGAGGCGTTCATCCGCGACCGCACTTCCGGTTACGAGGCGCTGGTGGAGAACGTGAAGAAATTCTCGCCGGAAGCGATGGCGCCGATCTGCGGCATCGACGCGAAGACCATCCGCGAAGTCACTCGTTTGTACGCGACGTCCAAGGCGTCGATCATCCTCTGGGGCATGGGCATCTCCCAGCACGTTCATGGCACCGACAACGCTCGCTGCCTGATCGCTCTGGCGCTCTCCACCGGGCAGATTGGCAAGCCCGGCTCGGGCCTGCACCCGCTGCGCGGACAAAACAACGTGCAAGGCGCGTCGGACTCGGGACTGATCCCGATGTTCTATCCCGACTATCAGCGCGTCGGCACTGTCGCGGCTCGGCAACGGTTCGAGAAGCTGTGGCACACCCAGCTCGATCCGGATCCCGGCCTCACGGTGGTCGAAACCATTCACGCCGCCAAACGGCGCGAGATTCGCGGCATGTTTGTCATGGGCGAAAACCCTGCCATGTCCGATCCCGACGTCGATCACGCCCGCGAAGCGCTCGGCCACCCTCGATCACCTGGTGGTGCAGGATATCTTTCTTACGGAAACAGCCTATTTGGCGGATGTGGTGCTGGCCGCCACCGCGTGGCCCGAGAAGGTCGGCACCGTCACCAACACCGATCGGATGGTGCAACTGGGACGCAAGGCCATCGAACCGCCCGGTGACGCCAGGGAAGACTTCTGGATTCTCAATGAGCTCAGTCGCCGCGTGGGCGTGGACTGGTATTACTCGCACCCCAGCGAGGTGTTCAATGAGATGCGCACCTGTATGGACTCGATCGCCGGCATTACTTGGGAGCGCCTGGAGCGCGAATCGTCTGTTACCTATCCGTGTGTGAAAGAAGGCGATCCGGGGGACCCTGTGGTGTTCATCGAAAACTTCCCGACCGAATCGGGGCGCGCCAAGTTCGTTCCCGCCGACCTCATCTCCGCGGCCGAACGGCCGGACGCGGAGTATCCGATGGTGCTCATCACCGGACGCCAGCTCGAACACTGGCACACGGGGTCGATGACGCGCCGTACCTCGGCGCTCGATTCCATCGAGCCGGAGCCGGTGGCGTCGATCCATCCGCTCGATCTCGAGAGGTTCGGCATTGCGCCCGGCGGAACGATCACCATCGAATCGCGGCGCGGCCGGATCTCGCTCTACGCGCGCGCCGACGACGGATTGGCGCGAGGGTCCATTTTCATCCCCTTCTGCTACTACGAGGCAGCGGCGAATATGCTGACCAACCCGGTGCTCGATCCATTCGGGAAGATTCCGGAGTTCAAGTATTGCGCGGTGAAGCTGACGGAGGGCGGCCCACCACCAGTGCGCATGAGCTTTGGCGGCGGAGTGCTGTTGCCGGAACGGGAACCCGTGCCGGCGAGGTAGTCGTCGGGTTCATTGCGAATGGAAGTCCGCGCACACGAAGATCCGCGCCTCATTCATATCTGAGTGCGATGCTCGGATCGACGCGCACGGCTCGCCGGGCCGGCAGGTAAGCCGCAAACAGCGCAATGGTCAAGAACAAGAGGGAGACGCCCACGAAGGAGATGGCATCAACGGCGTTGAGGCCGTAGAGCAGGTCCCGCAGCAGATCCGAGGCTCCCACGGCGAGAAGCATTCCGGCCAGCAATCCTGCAATCACAGGCCGCGTGCTTTCACGCAAAATCATCCCGAGAATGTGGCGTTTTTGGGCGCCGACAGCCATGCGGATACCGACTTCGCGCGTGCGAAAGAGGACCACATAATTGACCGTCCCGTAGATACCCATCAAGGCCAGCAGAAGCCCGAACAGGCCAAGCGTGGATGCAATAGCGGCTGCAAGGCTCGCGCCGGTAAACTCCGGCGTCCGGCGAAGCATTTCCTCGAGAGTCGAAGTGGTCGCCACCAAGTCGGGATCGATCGAGGAGATGAGCGGGTCGATCGCCCTGATAATCTCCCCCGGATCGGATTGGGTCCGAATGAGTATCGGGGTCTCTCGAAGCCTGTCGTCCGGCAAAGGCAAGTAGACTAGCTTGGCGAAGTCCGCCCTGCGTGTGTCGCGGGCGACTCCAATGATTCGGTAGGCCGGCCCATCGGGCGAAAGTTGGCTCCAATTTGTGACCCGTTCGTCGGTGACGCCCAAACGGAGACTTCGACCGATAGGGTTTTGGCCGGGCCAGAGCTGCCGGGCGGCTGATTCGCTAACAATGACGTCGTGTTCGGATTGACCGGCGTTCGGCTGAAAGGTGCGGCCCAGGAACACGGGAACGCCGAGTATCTCGAAATAGTTTGCCTGAATGCAGGTGTAGTAGATCGACTGCACGCTTCCCGCCGGGGATTTCTCTTCATCAAAGGGCGCGGCGGCTGTCGGAAAGCCGTTCGCGGCCGGCGGCCGGGCGCTGGTGATTGCAACCACCCCAGGCAACGCGGCGAGACGCGTTCGAAGCTCCCGGACGAGAGCAACCTTGCGGGCGGTGTTATATTTCGATCCCTCGGGAAATTGCAAATCAAGATCGACGACGTGTTTGCTTTCGTAGCCGGTTTCCATCTTCAGCGCATTGATGGAGCTGCGAATGAGCATGCTTCCAGCGATCATGAGCACCAGGGAAAGTGCGACCTGCGCGGCAACGAGGAAGTCCTGGATGCGGCGACTCCGCGCAGGGGAGGTGCTGCCTCTGGCGGAGGAAGAGAGCGAGCGCGAGCTCTCCATCGCGGGGGCGAGCCCAAAGAGGATGCCGGAAACCAAAGAAATGGCCAGGACGTAGGCAAAGATTTCGAAGTCTGGGGTCACATCGAAAATGAGTGTGCCATACTCGGCCGGAAAGGCTTCGCCGGCCAGGATCACGGCGAATTTCAGCAACGACCAGGTGAACGGGAGGGCCAAGGCCCCCGCCAGCAGGCCGAGCAGAGCGCTCTCCGTCAGCAATTGCCGGATAAGGCGCGGCCGGCTCGCCCCCAGTGAAAGGCGCGTTTGCAGTTCGTTCTGGCGGGATCTGGCGCGAGCCAGTTGCAGGCTGCCGACGTCCGCACAGGCGACAATCAGAACCAGCCCTGCCGCGCCCATGATGAGCAGAATGGCGAAGTTCACCCCAGGGTAAAACTTCAAAGGGAGCGGAAACGGCGATCCAGGCCAGACGACTGCGGTAGCAGGCTTCGCCGACTCAGACTTGGGATCGTGCAGCGTGCGCACGCGATCGGCCAGGAGATTCATCTCCGCCTGCGCCTGCGCGATGCCGACGCCAGGAGCCAGGCGGCCAAACAGGCGGCAAAACTGGTTTTCACGGTTGCGAAGCCAATTCTCGTCGGCATGCAGAAGCGGCTCGAGGCTGAGGGGCGCCCAAAAATCAGGCACGGCGATATGGGTCCCGATGAAATTGTGCGGGGTAATTCCGACGATTGTGACGGCGGCGCCATTTAAATGGATCGTTTTCCCCAACACCCCCGGGTCCCGGGCAAACCGCTTCTGCCAGTAGTTTTCGCTGATAAGAACTGAAGGCGACGCCAGGAGCTTGGAAGCTCCTATAGAGTCGAAGGTGCGGCCGCGCAAGGCTGTGACTCCGAGAACCTGGAAGTAGTTTTCCGAGACAGCCAGAACGCTGGCGAATTCCGCGTTGGTTGCGCTGGCAGAGAGCAGCCCCAATCTTCCCATGGACTCAGATACGGATGTACGCTGGGTAGCAACCCCACCGGCGGCCGAGAGTCTCATTTGCTCAAGCTTCATAGCGATCAGGCCGCTGAAGGAATGCGCCGAATCCCGATACGCTTCATAATCCGGATAGCTGAAAGTGAACCCGGCGCGCGAGTCGCGAATCAGCGCGAGGTTCACCATCGTGCCTGGATCGCGGGCATCCAGCTGCCGGGCGAAGAAGGCCTTGTAGGCGGTGAAGACCGCGGTGTTCACTCCAATACCGAGCGCCAGGGCGAGAACCGCGACGCTGGTGAACCCGAGATTGCGGCACAACATTCGGGCAGCGTAACGCAAGTCCTGAAATACTGTTCCGGGTAGGTTCATCTGGAACCTCTACCGCAGCAATTCCATCGCCACGCACCCACATTGATTCGACGAGATTTATCCCTCCCCCGGCCGTCTCACGCCGTTCGTTAATGGGATGCGGTGTCCGCGGAAATACCTACCCCGACCGCTGAAACGCATCTTGAACGGTCTTCACCACCCCCGCGTCCTTGCATCGATATCCCGGCAACCGCGAAATAGCCATTTGGAATTCCTCACTCCGCATGATCGCCAGAACGCGCTTGATCGATCCCAATTCTAAAAGCTGCTTGCGGCAGACAAAGAAATAGTCTTCCGTGACCAATCGAACAAAATCGAGATCGAACTGCCGGGCCGCGGCCTCAACTCCGAAACTGACATCGGCCATATCGCTGGCGACGTAAGCCGCGACGGCCGCATGCGTGAATTCGACCTGCTCATAGCCATTGATGCGTGTGACGCGTGAACCGTCGAGTGCGTGCTGCGTCAGCAATTGATCGAACAGCAGACGAGTCCCGGAGTCCGGATCTCGGTTTACGAACCGAACCCCCGGATCGAGCAGCTGCTCAATCGAAACGATCCGCAGCGGATTTCCACGCTTCACCATCAGGCCCATCTCGCGGGTCACCAGGCCGATCACGCGATGAACGCTGGGAATCAGCCAGCCCTTGGTGGCGGCGATGCTCGCCTTCCGCAATTCTCCTTGCGGCAGGTGCATGCCGGCCAGATCGCATCCATCGTGCGCCAGGGACACCAGCGAATTTTGATTGCTGACGTAGCGCAGATCCACGCCCAAGTCCGCTTCGCGGCTGAGCAGTTCCTTCAACTTCGAAACAGCGAACCCGTGGCTCGCATGCACGCGGATAATCGAAGGGCCGTGCGGAAGCAGCTGGTTGATCTCCGTTTCCAGTTCCTGCGAAAGGTTCTGGAGTTGCGGCCCCAGCCGCGCCTGGAGCCGCTGCCCTGCCCACACCAACTTGCCGCCCAAAGCCGTCAGGCTGGTTCCGCGCCCCTGCTTCCGGTCCACCAACGGCGCTCCGAAGAACGTGGACCACTTCTCGATCAGATTCCAGGCGTGCCGATAAGACACGCCCGCCCGATCGGCGGCGCTGCCGATTTTTCCAGTCACCCGGATTTCGTTCAAGAAATCGAGCATGACCAGGATGGACTGCGTCTCGTCGCCTCGCTTGAAACGCCATACCGGCTCGATTTCGATGTGGATCAGTTGAGGCCTCCAATATATGTTGTAAAAATCATATTCCCATATTTCTATCGATGGGTCTATTCTTGGGAGACATGCGAGACAGAAAGCGTGCAGCGTAAGCTCGCCCGGAGAGATATGTACAAGACTGCATATATGTCGAGACCAGCCGATGGCATTTGAAGTTCTGAAAAGCGCCGTGCTCCGCCTCATCCTGGCGTCCCTGCCGTTGACCCTCCCGGCGATCGCGCAAACCCCCGCGGATAGCAGTGTGGGCACCGGTCAAATTACGGGCGTCGTGAAGGACCCGGATCAGAGGGTAATCTCCGGTTCGCAGGTGATCCTTACCAACCAGCAAACGAAAGCGAAGATCACGGCGGTGGCCGACGGCCAGGGCGTGTACACGTTTCCGTCTCTTCCGCCAGGCGCCTATGTCGCCGAAGTCGATGTCAAAGGCTTCAATGCGAGCGTGAGCCCCGAACTCAAAGTGGCGGCGGGCCAGACTCTCAACTTCGATTTTGCCCTGACGCTCGCCGGGGTCGCACAGGCACCGTGAACGTCTCGGCCGGCGACGTGGAGAACGCCTATCGCGTGGACAACGTGGCAGCGGGCGGACCGCTGGGAACAACGCCGATCCTGGATCTTCCCTACTCGGTCAATGTCATTTCGCGCCAGTTGATCGACGACACGCAATCGAGAAATTTCAAGGAAGCCGCCAAGTACCTGCCCCTGGTGTCGTTCCAGGAGATGCAGGGGCCGGAGGTGCTGCGTCCGGAGACTCGCGGCATGCAGGGCAGCAACATGCAGAACGACCGCAAGGACGGGATGGGAATCGCGGTCACCACGCCTTCGGCGCTTGAAGAGTATGAGCAGATCGAGGTGGTCAATGGACTTGGCGGCCCGCTGTATGGTCCCGCCAACCCGTCGGGCATGTTCAACTTTGTGACCAAGCGCCCCACCGAGGAACCGTTCGGCGAGGTCGAATTGGATTACGAGGGCAACACCGTCGGGACCGCGCATATTGACGTCGGGGGACGGTTGGGGAAGAAGAAAATGTTCGGCTATCGCACGAATCTGCTGTTGGGCGACGGCAACGGCTATGTCACCGACAGCCAACTCCGGCGTCAGTTGGCCGCGGTGGCCGGGATTTCCGTCCCACGGACCATACCGTGATCGAAGGCAACTACAGTTACTACAATCTGTACCAGCACGGATATCCGGGATGGTTCGCTTATTCGCCAACCACTACGCCGCTATCCGCGCCGGGTCCAAGAGCATTCTGTTGCCGGAAAATGCGCCGGATCCGACTCTCCAAGGCTACGGGCAATCTTTCTCAGGCGTGGATCTTACGTCGCAGATCGGCGAAGCGCGGGTGAAGCACGACTTCAGTTCGAACTGGCACCTGGTCATCGGCGGGCTGCACCAGATTTCCGATCGCAATATCAATACGGCGGTCAACCAGCTCATCGATAATAACGGGAGATTACAAATCATACCTCGCCAACGCCTTTTCTTCGCTCGCGCCGCGTTTCCATGTGGACAGCGATTTAGCCTACCTGACCGGCAAGTTCAAGACCGGGAGCATCCGCCACGACCTGGTCATCGGAAGCACCGGCTACCGGTTTGGCTCCTATTCACCTGTCACCGGCCCGGCCAAGACCGCGCTGTGCACGGCGAATACACCGCAAGGCGTCTGCCAGGCGAACATCGCCGATCCGCTGGTTGATGTGGAGCCCGCGGCGGGTCTCTTTTCCTACGCGAAGACCAGCCCATCCACCGGCATCTATGAGTCGAGCATCATCCATCAACAGGGATTCAGCCTGGGCGACACCATTACCTTCACTCCGCATTGGCTCGTAAGAGTAGCCGCCAGCCAGGACTGGACGTGGACCGACAGTTTTACAGACACCGCGGCCACAGGCTATCAGAGATCCCGCAATCCCGGGCGGCATATGTCAGCCAGGGAGTCAGCCCCTCCGCCAGCGTGATGTTCAAACCTCGCGCGGACATGACGTTCTATGGGAGCTTTGTCGACAGCATTCAGGCGCCGGATGTCGCGGCGGCGAATAGCGGCAGCACCATCATCGTCAACGCCAGCCAAGCGCTGCCGCCGTATCGCAGCAAGGAGGGCGAGATCGGCTACAAGCTGAGACTGCGCAGGATCAACTTTTCCACCGCCTTATTCCGGGTGGAGCGGCCGTTTGCAAATTATACCGGCCACGTGGTGAATCCAGTCTGCGGAACTGAGTCCGGGACGGCGAATTGCGAGGCCTATCAGATTACCGGGAATCAGGTCAACTACGGCGCTGAAACCATGCTCTCCGGGCAGGATCTTCGAGAGTCTCATGGTCACCGGCGGTCTGACCGTGCTGAATCCGAAGCTCACCGACACGGGCATCGCCGCTACCAACAACAAGGACTTTGTAGGCATTCCCGACTACAAGTCCAATATTCTGGCCGAGTATCATGTGCCGAAAGCTGATCGGCGCGTTCCTGAATTTCGACTGGCAACATGTCGGACGCCGGCCGATCGACGACATTAACAGCGAGTACACGCCCCAATACAATATCTTCGATTTCGGCGTCCGCTACACCACCAGAATCAAGGGAAAACTAACCACCTTCCGCGTCACGGCCAACAACGCGACCAATGTACACTATTGGTCGACCTTGGGCCCCGGCAGCATCACGGGGCAGAGTACCGGCAGCTATCTGGCGCATCTGGGAGAGCCGCGGCTGCTATCACGGCGTCCGATGCGTTTTCGACTCTTCGGGCTATTGAAGAGAGCAGTCGGAGTCACTATGTTGGGAAATACTTCTTCTCACGCTGTCGCTCGCATCGGCTGCCGCGGCGCAGACGCCCAACTGCGTGCCGCCTTCCAACCAGCAATTGATCATCTATCGCGCCGGCAGTCTGACGCGCGCGTTCAAGCCGCTGGAGGACGGCATTCACCTGCCAGACCGGGCATTCAAGTGAAGGATACGGCCATGGGCAGCGTGGACGCCGGCCGGCAGATTACCGCGGGAGGGCAGGCCTGCGATCTCTACGCGCCGGCTGACTACCTGGACATCGATCTGTTCATGAAGCCCGCCGGTTACGCGGATTTCGATATCGTGTTCGCGCACGGCAGGATGGTGCTGGCATATTCGGCGAGCGGTTTAGCCGCGAAGAAATTGCCGCCTATCGCCGAGCCGGCAGTCGCCTTTCAATGCCGCCCTGAACTCGGTTCCAGCGGCGGCTGCGAAGTGGTACGAAATCCTGACCATGCCGGGAGTCGCGATCGGTGGCGGAAATCCGTTTCTCGATCCGGGCGCCTACCGCGCCCCCATGATCTTCCAGTTGGCCGAGGAATTCTACAAGGTACCGAACCTCTACAACAACATGCTGGAGCACATGGTGACTCCGGGGCCGGATTCCGCGGATCTGGTCCTCGGTAAGCAATTGGATTTTCAGTTCAGCTATGAACACAACGCCCACGCGACGGCGGCCACCAATCCGGATTACCGCTATGTGAACCTGCCCGACGAGATCAACTTGTCGGACCCCGCCAAGGATGCTTATTACCGGGAACACGCGGTGGTGGTTCTGCCTGGGCTCGGCACTCCCCGGAGTGCACGCACGATTGCGGTTCCGGGCGCCCGCGTCGCATGGGGAATCACGCTGCTCAAGGAAGCCCCAAACAGAGAGAATGCGATCAAATTCCTTCAGCTATTGCTGAGTCCTACCGGGACTGCGTTGCTGAAGGACAACGGTCCCGCCCCTCTCTCCCCTGCTCTGGTGAGCCCAGCGGATTTCCACCGGGTTCCTGAGTCCCTGCGGTCCCTGGTCAAGACCATCGCAAAATAAGGCGTCATTTTCGTATAGACTACATAGGAGGAGAAAATGCGAATGAAGAGAATGCAACGAGGTTTGTTTTCGGCAATCGCCGTCATGTCATCCTGCGCGATGGTCATGGCGCAGGCGCCCGGAGGAGCAAAAGGAAAGGGAGGAAAAGGCGGCCCGCCGCGCCCGGTGCTGTCGGTCACCTCCACGGCGTGGCCCGATGGCGGAGAAGTCCCCGATGCTAAATGCCGGCCGGGGCGGAAACAAGTCGCCTGCGTTCGAGTTCCACTGGAGCCTGGGCAATACGCCCACCGACGCGCCGGCTACGCTCAAGACTTACGCGGTAATCTTTCACGACATCGAGAATTCAACGGCCAATACGACCGTCGATACTCTGCATTGGTCGGCGTTCAACATCCCCGGAACCGCCAAAGGCTTGCCGGAAGGGCTAGGCTCGGGAGTTCTAGCCGATGGAACGACGAACGGTCCGGGCATTGCGGCTCGCGGTGGAAATCCGGGAGCGTATTTCGGGCCTGGCGCCGGTCCGGGACCATTCCATCACTACGTGTTCGAGTTCTATGCCCTGGATACGAAGCTGGATCTGCCGGCCAACACCACGCGCGAGGATCTGGTGAAGGCTATGGATGGCCACGTCATCGGAAAAGCGGCGTATGTTGGCCGCTTCCATGCACCACCCCAATAAGGCTCGCTGACGTTGCCGACGCTCACGCGTCGAATGAGGTGCTAACGCCGGTCGGGATTGACTCGGTGAAGCTCATGCGGATTCCGTGTTTCGGTCGCAGGATGACCATCGGGCGCGGCTCGATGGTCTGGCCTGGAACCAGCCGGAAATCATATTTTCTGACCAGAACGCTCAGAATCATGAGAATTTGCAGCATGGCGTAGTTACCGCCGATACATCCGCGCGGCCCAGCTCCGAAGGGCAAATAGGTGAAGGGCGTGTGAAGCTTCTCATTCGCTTTGGTGAAGCGCTCCGGGTCGAAACTCTCCGGGTT
The DNA here is from genome assembly GCA_963765185.1 of Bryobacterales bacterium. Taxonomy (GTDB): domain Bacteria; phylum Acidobacteriota; class Terriglobia; order Bryobacterales; family Bryobacteraceae; genus Palsa-187. Next base: position 64,933 of record CAVXWB010000171.1, on the reverse strand, counting down.
GTTCCAGTACCGGGGCGAATGGTGCGAGCCGTAGATAAACACGATGACGGTTGCTCCCCTGGGTATGTCGAGATCCCCTGCCTTATCGTCTGAAAGAGCCATGCGGTCGACCATCCAAAACGGCGGGTAAAGCCGCAGCGCCTCCTGTATGACCTGAGTGGCAAACTCGAACTTCGGAACGTCCGAATAACTCAGAGGCCGCCCGCCCAGCACGGAATCGAACTCATTCCGTAACCGTTCGAGACAATCCGGACGCGAACTTACCAGGTAGAGAAGCCACGATAAGGCGTTCGACGATGTTTCATGGCCGGCGACCAGGAGCTGCATGCTTTCGCTCAGGACCAGCTCGTCGCTCATACCTTCGCCGTCGTGGTAGCGAGCATCCATCAAGATCTGCAGTAAATCGCAGCCGGGCGCCTCCTGGCGCCGCCTCCTGATGTAGTCGAACAGAATGCCGTCGGCGCGGGCCCGCATTTCCTCGTGTCTGCGGAGTTCGCCGGAGACCTTAAACCAGGGATTCAGGTAGGGCTGAATGGTTTGACGAACCATAAATTCCTGAACGGTCGAAATGGTCCGGCTGATGACATCGATGTCTTCGTCTTTCAGAACGGCGCCGAACAAGGATCTCCCGACCATCGCGAAGGTAATTCTCATCAGGTGGGGATAGATATCGACGGGCCCGCTCCGGGCCTGTTCGTCGAAATCCCGCAGCGATTCCGCGAGGGAGTCCTGCATGATCGAGGACAGAATCTCCAGTTGCTTGCGATCGAAACCCTTCTGGATCAGGCGCCGTTGCGTGCGCCAGGCTTCCCCGTGGGTGGTCAGAAGACCTTTGCCCAGGAAGTGGCCCATCCGCTTCACTTGAATTTCGGATTTGTGGTAATTTTCCGCATTGGTCTTCAACACATGCTGAATGACAGCGGGATTCGTGGTTACGATGGCCTCCCTGATACCGCCAAAATAGAACCGGAATGTGTCGCCCAGCAGCTCCGTGTACTTCGAGAGAACCTGTACCGGATTGCGGGCCATCCCGCGCGAATCCGAGAATGAGCGCGATCGGGAAACGACGGGCACGGTTCGGGACAAGGTTACTCCTCGCTACCCAGTTGCTTCAAAAGAATCAGATGATGTTGAATCGCCCGCCCCATGGTGGGATGTTGCCGATAGGGAACGCCAAACTCTTCGGCGGTCTCCTTCACAATCCGTGTCAGCGGAGCATAGTGAGTGTGGCACACAAAAGGGCACAGATGGTGGGCGATGTGGTGGTTGAGCCCGCCCGAAAGCCAAGCCACCAGCGGGTTACTTGTCGCATAATCGGCCGTCGTCGCGAAGATGTGATACACGCCGTTGTCAAACTCGCTGCGATTAGAGGGAAAGTAAGTGCTGTCAACCGTGTGGGTGGTCTGGAAGACCAGCGAGACGGTCAAACCGATGATCATATGGGCCAGCACGAAAGCCAGCCCCACCAGCACGGGCGATTTTCCCAGAACCAGGATCGGCAAAATAATCATGTAGCTGAGGTAGAATCCTTTGGCCGCAAAGAGGATGACGTATTCCCGCACCCGATGTTTCGCGCGTTTCAGATATTGGTGCGACGGGAAGAAAAAGCACTCAAAGTCCCTGATAAAAATATAATCGAGCGAAAACATCGCGTAAAAGAACAGCGCATAGATGTGCTGGAACCGCTGCATGGGCGCACGGGGTTCGTGGGGCGTAAACCGAAAGATGCGGCGTCCCGTAAGCGCATCGTCTTCGCCGTGGAGATTGATGCAGGAGTGGTGGCCCCGGTGATGGAGGATACGCCACATGTAGGAGTTGATTCCGCAAACATCGAAAACATAGTTCAGCGTTTTGTTTACAGATCGCACCGACGAGATGGCATTGTGGTTGCTGTCGTGCGCGATGTTCAGCAGGAGGAAGGTCTGGGCCAGGCCATTCAAAAGGTACAGGACGACAAACTTCCATGAATCCGGGTTGAACGCGTAGAGTACGATCCAACTGCCTGCCAGCAGTGCAAGACCGAAGCCGACTTTGATCCACATCGAGCGGTCGGCCTTGGGAGAGATGTTTCCGTCGGAGAAGAAATTGTCGAGGCGGCGGCGCAAGACCTTCGGGAACGAAGACACATCTCCCGGGTCGCCAACAGAATGCCGCGGCGATGCCTCGGGTGGTACAAGATCATCAATGTCCTGCTTCAGACTGATAACCGCCTCTGTCTCGGACGTCGCCCGGGTGCAGCGAGCCGCCTTGCCCAGCGGCGGATTTGTTGCCCGGACAGCGCCACTGGCGGCGTCCGAGGACTATGTTAGCTCGAATCTTACGGGACATCAAGGAAATTCGAACCCTGCGAGCGCCCCCGTGCGGCGCATGTTCCCGGAAGCGACATCGGACTGCGCTCTTCCCAGCGTTGCAAAATGCCTGTTAACATGGATCGATCAGTGCTATCGAGCGAAGACACTTTGAAACGGGCGATCAGACGCCCGGCTGGCCGCTACAGGACCCGCTTGTCCCGGGCCTTTGGCCGTACCCGCGACTTGCCTGGTTTTGACTTGCCTGGTTTTGACCTGCCTGGTTTAAGGCGGAGCATCTGTAGCATCCTTCGGCCGTGGGCGCCCGGTAGAGACATCGCGAAGAGAGAGGCGCTGACATCGGCTTCACGAGCAGCGCCGAACGGCTTGCACCACGGGCTGCTGAGCCGCGGCAATGCGCCACCCGCCCCGTTTCCGGTTAAAGAAGCACGACTTCGCAATCGCGACGCTCTTAGAAAGCATCGGACGTCGAGGCTCGCCCCCGATATCCTGACCGGACCGTGCGATGCATAACTGCAGAATGGCGATGCCCCGGTTTCTCAAAGTCGGCCAAGACGATAGTGCCGGACTCCGAGACTCATTCTCCCCTGAGCACGCGGAGCAGCAAGACTTTTATTTTTTTCACCTTCTTATTCAACCCTGGAGGGTAGCGACTGGCGGCACCACCGCCATGATTCAAAAGCTCATCTTATGACTGCTTCGATCTTAGATAAATTGGATACTCTTGGGAACGAACACCCGCACAAACTTCTCTATTCGTACATTGACCTGAACGGTAATCAGATCGAAGGCTACTCATACGAGGCGTTTCTCCACCGGACCAAAGCCATCGCCGGACATTTGCGGAAAGAACATCGCTTCGCGGCACAGGACCGGCTGCTGCTCGCCTATCCTCCCGGCCTCGAAATGATTTGCGCCTTCTTCGGTTGCGTCCGCGCGGGACTAATTCCCGTTCCGGTCTATCCCCCCAGCTCGCATAGCTTCCAGGGCGCCTTGTACAAAATGATCCACATCGCCAAGGATTGCCAGGCGGCCGGTATCCTAACGAGCAAGGACTATCACGGATCCCTGAAGACAAATCTCGCCCGAAGCGGGGTCTCGGCATCGGGAGTCGACGTGGACTACATTTCGGGTCTTCGGTGGATCGTAACGGAAGACTTCGTCGATACGATTTCGGACGAGACTTTCACCGGCGCTTCGAAGCTTCTTTTTCTTCAGTACACGTCGGGGTCGACAAGAGATCCCAAAGGCGTGATGGTCACGCACGAAAACATACTGCATAACTGTCCGCTCGTGATCGACCATCCTGCGCCGGTGGTCGTCTCCTGGCTTCCGCAGTATCACGATATGGGGCTCATCGGGTGCTACCTTTATCCCGCGCTTACAGGCGGCACCACTTACGGCTTCGCTCCCACGGACTTCATTCAGCGGCCGGCGCTGTGGTTCGACACGATAAAAACTTACAGGGCCACTGCTTCAGCGGCGCCCAACTTCGCTTACGACTATTGCCTGCGCGCCGGGCGGCTTTCCAAGGAAAGTCTGGAAAATTGCGATCTCAGTTCGCTCAAGTTGCTGATGGCGGCCGCGGAACCCATCAAACCCGGCACTTATACGCGGTTCTTGCAGGCGTTTCAGCCCTATGGGCTCAAGTCGGAAAGCTTTATGGTGGCCTACGGGCTGGCTGAGAATACTTTGGCGGTTTCGCACAGCGGCCGCAACATCATTTCCGTCAACAAGAACGCCATCGCGCTGGGCAAGGCCCGCATGACCACTGAGGTCTCCGAAATCGGCGCGGCCACTCAGATTGTCAGTTGTGGAATTCCGCTGCCGGGCCTCACCGTAAAGATCGTGGATCCGGAAAAGCACTTCGCCCTGGAGCCAGGCCATATCGGCGAGATTTGGGTCGCCGGAGGCAGTAAGTGCCTGGGTTACTGGAATAATCCGGAACTGACGCTCAAGATGTTTCATGCCCGCCTGGTGGACGACAGCCCTTATGACGATGGCTACCTTCGGACCGGCGACATGGGTTTCTTCCACGACGGCGAGCTCTTCGTTTGCGGCCGTATCAAGGATATGATTATCGTCCGCGGGCAAAACTATTACCCGCAGGATATCGAGGAAGTGGTGGAGAAAGCATCCGGCTTGATCCGGACCAATTGCGTTGCCGCGTTCCAGATTCACGAAGACCGGCGAGCCGGCGCTGGCGATCGTCGCCGAAGTGAAAAATCCGAAAGCGCTTCCGGAAGCGCTGAAGATTGCCGCCGCCGTCCGGAATTACCTCAACGTGGAAGTGGCGCTGATTTCCTTCATAGCCCCCCACGCGATACCGAGAACCAGTTCCGGCAAAATCATGCGCCACAAAACCAAGCAGATGTGGCTGGAAGGTCAGTTTACCGTTCTCTCGGAGTTTTCGCGGGAAAAGGATACCGAACCCTCATCCGGTTCTGAAGGCCAGTCGTCTTTCGACGTATTGAAGGCCCGGTACAACCTGACCGGAACCGAATCGTACAACCTCATCGAAGCGGGCTTGGATTCCCTGGATCTTGTCGTGTTCATGCACGAGATCAAGGAGCTTTTGAAAGATAAGGGCGCCGATATGCTGGCCAGGCAGGTGGATATCGGCCTCATTCAGCGTGTCAGCGTAGCCGAGCTGTTTCAACTGGCCGAACAGTTGGAGCGTGCTCCCGAAGAAGCGCTGGTTCTGCTGCGGCATTCCCTGGCGGCTTTCCGTGAAGAGCAGCGCGCGGCGGAAAAGCTGATGATGAGCAACGACCGGAAGCTCATCTTCGAGCCTCCGGCGCCTGTGTTATTGCCCGAGATACCGATCCTGAACCAGGTGCTGCTCACGGGTGGCACCGGCTTCATCGGACCGTTCCTTGTGAAAAGTCTGCTGGAACAGACGCGTGCGAAGATCCATGTTCTGGTCAGGGCTTCCGACGAGCATCAGGGCAGGCAAAGACTCAGGGCGGCGATGGAATCGATGGGGCCCTGCTCGCCCGGGCTGATGCAGATGTTCGAGGCTCGCGTGATTCCCGTTTGCGGAGATCTCGGGCAGCCTAAGCTGGGCCTCACGCAGGAGCGCCTGGGATTTCCTCGCAAATGAAATAGACACGGTGTTCCATAACGGCGCAACCGTAAACTACCTGTTCAACTACGACCGGATGCGTGACGCCAACGTGATGGGAACGAACGAGGTCTTAAGACTGGCGTTCGAAGGAAGGCCCAAGAGCTTCAATTACGTCTCCACTACCTTCGTGTTTGGCTGGGCGGTTAAAAAAGTCCTGTATGAGACCGACATGAACGAGAAGATGGAGCTTCTCGATTTTGGATACAGCCAGTCCAAATGGGTAGCGGAACAGGTGGTTGTAGACGCGCGCCGCCAGGGGCTTGCGACGCGGATTTTCCGGCCCGCTCTGGTGAGTCCCTCCGTTACCGGCGGAGGCAATAACTTCGATATCGCCGTTCGTCTCGTTGCGTTCATGGTGAATCACGGCATTGGAGTCGACGCCTCTGAACCAGGTTAGTTTTGTTCCCGCCGACATCACGGCGAACAATATCGTTGCGATTTCCACCACTCCCGGTACGGCGAATAAAACTTATCATGTTACGCGGGACGATTACGCGAACATGCTGGATATTACCGGACTGATTACGAAGGCGACCGGGCGGCAATTCGAGGTGTTCAGCCTTCCCGACTTCGTTCCCGAGCTTATCAGAAGATGCAGGAAGGAAGATCTGCTCTTTCCGCTGCTGGACTTTCTGGTGGGCTCCGTGGACAATATCTCGGCGATGGAGTTCAAACGCTATGACAGTTCCTGCTATCAAGCGGCGCGGAATGCTTCCGCATGGGGCAAACCGGATCCGTCTCTTGAAGACACGGTCAACGGCATCCTGAGATTCATGCAGCGAAAGGGAATCATCTCGGTTGCGGCCAAGGAGTTTACAACCGCGGCCATCGGCCGGTAGCGACGTACCTTATTCGGTCTTCGCCATCACCGGCCCGCTGCGAGTGGCGGCGAGCCCGCCGGGCCACCAGTTCCAATCGCCGGCGACGCGAAGAAGCGCGGGGCCGATCACAATGCGAACCAGGGTCGCGTCAATCAACACGGCTACCGCCAGCGTAAATCCGATCATCTTAACCACCAGGAAGTTGCCGAAAGTGAATGCCGCGAATACCACAATCATGATCGCGGCCGCGCTCGTAATCAGGCCTGCGGTTCTGGCTAGCCCCTCGGGGATGGCATCCGTTTCACTCAGCCCGCTCCTCCTCGCTTCGAGGACTCGGGCGACCAGGAACACCTCGTAATCCATGCTCAGTCCGAAGACGATGGCAAAGGCGACGATAGGCACAATGGGGAACACGCTGCCCGTTCCCTCATGAACTCCCAGGAAGCTGCTTCCGTGTCCGTCCTGAAAGACTAAAACCAATGCTCCGAAGGAGGCCGCAACCGAGAGCAAGTTCAGAGCGATGGCCTTCACGGCGGCGAAAAGCGATCGGAACCCGACAGAGAAGCGCCAGGAGCGTTCCCCCCACCACCATCGCGATTACCGAACCAAAACGGCGTCCGACAATCGTCTGATAATCGGCGTTTAATGCCGGAATGCCTCCAATCGTTAGCCTGGCGCCGGGCATTCCCGTGAGAGCTGCCGCGCCGGTCTTCCGCAGCTCCCGCACCCAGTTGACCTGATCGCTCAAGGAAACGGAAGTCGCGGGCAACACCTCCAGCAGCGCTGCCCGTCCGTCGCGACTCAGGAACGTTCGACGCGTCTCACGCGAAAGATCGCTCAGGGCAGACCGGTCGCTTTCCGCCATCGTCGTGATCGAGATCACGCGGTCGGCGCGAGGGTCGCTCGCGAGCCGCTTGGTGAAACGATCGAGTGTATTCCACCCCGCATCCGTTTGCGAAATGGAATCCGTTGGAAGTTCGAGAATCACGCGCAACGAATAAACAATGCCGGCCCGGTCCATTTGTTCAAGGGTGTGAAGCGCATGAACCGATTCCGCCGCCGGCGGAAGCCAATTCCCGCTGGGGAGACTGGTATCGAGCCGCGCGGCCTGCGAGGCGAGCAGAAGCAAGGGTGCGCCTGCCAGAAGCATGGCAAGCCAGGGATGGGCGACAATCACCTTCCCCCACTGCCTCCAGCGGGTTCCCGTGCGTGCGGCACGATGCTCATCCAACTTCGCCGTAAAGGGCAACCGGCCGGCATCAATTCGCGGACCGAGAAGCGCCAGCACCGCCGGAACCAGGGTATTGGTAAGCAACACGCACATTCCCGCCACCAGGAATCCCGCCACGCCGATGGAACGGACTTCACTGATGGGCACCGTCAAAAGGGCCAGAAATCCGATGGCCACCGTCGAGGCTGAAATCAGGAGAGTGTGCCCTGCCTGTCGTGCCGCGATAAGCGAGGCTCTGGGTCCGTCGTGCCCGGCGGAAATCGCTTCCCGGAAGCGGCTGACCATGAGCAGCGCGTAGTCGATTCCCAAGCCCAGCCCAAGCATCGTCGCCAAATTCTGAACCAGAATCGACAGGTGCCAATGCAGGCCCAGGAATCCGGCAATCGCCAGAGTGGTCGCGATGGCAAGCTGGCCAACGGCCAACGGAATCACGGCCGCCACCAAGCTTCCGAAAGCCACCAGCAGAAGCGCGAGTGTCGCGGGAATCACCAGACTTTCGCCGTGTTGCACGTCATCGGCGCTGGCTTTCCGAATGTCGAAATTAAGCGGCGTCTCGCCCGTCAGTTCGAGCTTCACCGCCGGATAACGGCCGCGCAATTGATTTTGAAGAGAGCTTCGCCCGCTCGTGAAGCTTGGGGACGAGCGACTCGACGGGACCGTCGGTCGACGCGAGTCCCACCAGAATAAAGGTTCCTCCTCCCTTGCCGAGGAAAATCGGATCGCGCAAATCGAGATGGGAAACGACTCCGGACACGCCGGGTTCCTCTTTCAGCCCGTCCTCAATTGTTGCTAACGCTTGCTCGCCCTCCTCCGAATCCGCAGGTGGGAGTCCCTGAATCACCAGGACCACGCGGTCAACGAATGGCGAACGAAAACGGCTGGCCAACTCCTGCGTGACGCTCTCCGCTTCGCTACCTTCGATGCGGGTTGCAGTCTCCAGATGGCGCTCGGCGTGAAAAGAAAATGGAAGAAGCGCAAGGACGGCGGCAAGGACTACCCCGGCCAGCCAGAAATGGCGCACATGCACGAGATTCATGATGTCATGCAAAATCGTTACCAGTCAAGGATCTACGGTCTACGACTCCCGTGCAGACCTTGGCAGCGCAGATACATCTTACGGCGCTCGCCTGCCCGTCATCTGAATCTGCGAAAATTGGTTGAAGCTTCGATCGTTGAGGAGGACCAATGCGCAAACTCGCGTTGCTCGGGCTGGTTGCCGCCATTCAACTTGGCGCCGCGGACCCCCGCATTGGCTCCTGGACGCTCATCTCCGCGCAGTCCGCCCTGGATCCCCCCAACAAACTCTCCATCACGTCTCTACACGATGGAGTGCACGTAGTGATTTCAGGCGACACCCACGTCGATTTCACGGCGAAGTGGGACGGACATGAAACGCCCGTACAAGGCAATCCGGCGTTTAATCAAATCGAGCTGCGCAGGATCGATAAGAATCAAGCCGAGGTCAAAGAGAAGAAGGATGGAGCTGTAGTGGCGACGGTTCGTGACAAACTTTCGAGTGACGGCAACGAGTTAACGAGCACGACTTCAGAGAAAGGCCGCGCCGACCGGATCACCGTGTGGACGCGGAGCGGAGGCACGAAGGTCGCCAATAACTTATTCGCCGGTGAGTGGACGCGAGGATCTCAGTAAGACTCGTTTGCGGCAAGGGTTGGCGCTCAAGATCGAGGCGGACGGAACGGACGGGGTCCGTTTCTCGGGTGAGTTCAGCTACACCGCCCGCTTTGACGGCAAGGAATACGATCTGAAAAACTCCAGACAACGATACCGTGACGCTCGCAGCTTGTCGACGCTCACACGGTCGATTCGATTTACCGGCGAGACGATCAGGTTGCTCAAAGGGACCGGTGGGTGGTTTCCGCCGATGGACAACAGATGACGCTGACCACGACCGGCATGTTGGAAACCGGTCAGCAAGTAAAGGAGACGCTGGTATTTCGGAAGCAGTAGGCGCCGATGGTATTGACCGCTCGGTATTGACTTTGACACGGAAGTGCAAAATTGCGAGACTGGGTGCCTGGACGAGGGTGAGGCAAGACGGGCACAGTGCGAAGCAGCTCCGTAGTAGCGTGCGCCGCACTGTTTGCGTTGTTCAGAGTTTCTCGACGATGGCTCGACTAGGATTCGCTTGGCTGGCTCTCGCTATCGGCTACGCCCAACCGCCGCTTGCCAAAGATCCCGGGCCTTTTCTTCCAGGCCGCCCACCCGGGCAAGACCGGGGACCCAGACCGGTAGCCGGCCCAGCGCCGCATTTGCCGGATGGCCGCCCGGACTTTGGTGGAGATGGCGCCTGGTACCCAGGCTTCAACGGCAACATCGCGGAGACCACCTGGAAGGGGGTAAAGAGCGCCGACGCACATGTGGACGTCCCGTTCCTGCCCGGGACCCTCGCAACTTACAACGAGCGCGTGGAAAACCTGGCCAAGGACGATCCCGAATCAAAGTGCTTGCCGGTGGGCGTGCCGCGGTTCATGTTCGACCCTTACCCGTTTCAGATCATTCAGACCCGCAACCAGGTTGTGTTCGTCTTTGAGGGAGACAATTACCTGTGGCGAATTGTCAATCTCGATCCGGCGGGAACTCATTCCAAGGATCTCAAGCCGGCTTGGCTGGGCGACGCCGTGGGTCATTACGAAGGCGACACGCTTGTGGTGGACGTAACCGGTTTCAACGGCCTCGCCTGGCTGGACCAGGCCGGCCATGCGAGTTCAGACAAGCTGCACCTGACCGAACGGTATACTCGCACCGATTCGCTGACGCTGAAATATGAGGTGACGATCGACGATGCAGGGGCGTATTCGAAACCCTGGACGGCCAGCAATACGGTACGCTGGCGCCCGGGAATGGAACTGATGGAGAACATCTGTCAGGAAAACGAAAAAAGCTCCAGACATATGATCGGGAACCCAGCAACTGAGAAGCAATGAAATATTTCTATTTCTTTGCGGCGCTCGCTGTCATTCAGGCGCAGGAGCGGTTTCCGCGTCTGGAAAACGGAAATCCGGATCTGGGCGCCGACGGCGCATGGTTGCCGCATGCCGTGGCGGACCTGGGTGCCAAGGCCGATGTTCCATTCCAGGCGTGGGCCAAGCTGAAATTTCAAGAAAACCATGCCATGAAGCAGAACCCGACGGATCTGCGCTGCCTTCCTCCCGGTGTTCCGCGAATCATGCTTATGCCGCGTGCTTTCGAAATCGTGCAAACACCCAACCGAATCCTGTTCGTCTACGAAGGCGGCTCACATGTCTGGCGTCAGGTGTGGATGGATGGGCGCGCTCATCCGAAAGACCCCAACCCCAATTGGCTGGGCCACTCGATCGGCCACTGGGAGGGAGGCAGTTTGGTGGTCGACTCCGTGGGCTTCAATGACATGACGTGGCTGGACGATGCCGGCCATCCCCACACTGAGCGGTTGCATGTGATCGAAAAATACACGCGGACCGACCCGCTGACTATGACGTACGATGTCGTAATCGACGATCCGGGCGCGTATACGCAATCCTGGACATCCACCAGCAGTCTCTCTTTCCACCGGGGCGAGAAGCTGGCAGAGGATATCTGCCTGGACAAGATTTTGAAAGCGCAGTGATGAGAGAACGCTTCTTAAGTTCCTTCGTGACCGCCGCCGCCGTATTATTTGTGACGTGGCTGTTGGCGCCGCCACCCGCCGTTGTGTACGCGCAGGCGCAGACCAATAGTAAAGGGACCGCTCCCGCCGCGCCGGCCGGCCCCGCGCCGCACCTGGCAAACGGAAGAGTCGACTTCTCGGGCCTCTGGCGCCCCGCCGATATTTTCTTGATTGAAGACATTTCCCTGGGTCTCAAGGAAGGTGAGACCGTCCCTCTGAAGCCCGAGGCTGAGGAAATCATGAAGAAGCACTTATCGCGGGAAGATCCGGAAGCCAATTGCCTGCCGACAGGCGTCCCGCGGCACGCTCCCTATCCGTGGAAGATCGTCGAGACTCCGCCCTACATTTATTTCCTGTTTGAAGGGAACATCCACAGCTACCGGCAGATTTTCATGGATGGGCGCAAGCATCCCGCCGATGTAAATCCCACCTGGTACGGGCACTCGGTCGGACACTGGGACAAGGACACGCTGGTTGTCGACACGGTCGGGTTTAACAACCTGTTCTGGTTCGATTTCGTCGGGCATCCGCATACCGAACAGCTTCACACCACCGAGCGCTACACCCGGCCGGATCTGGGAACCTTGCACGAGGAAGTTACGATTGACGATCCCGGCGATTACACCAGGCCTTTTACGATCAACGCCTCGCACCGCCTGCTGCCGAATGATGAGTTGATGGAATATATCTGCCAGGAGAACCAGAAAGACACGGTTCACCTGATCGGCCCGGCGGGTCGCCCCTAACCTGGCTGCATTTTCGCGGGCTTACTTCCCCACCATATGCGCAGGATCCTTCTCGTCCTATCCAGCAGCTCGCGATCAAGAACGATGGGCTGATTCAGCTGTACGCTCCACGGTGCCGGTCCTCCGCAGCCCCGTTGCGAACGCCGACTTGGCTACTTCGGGACTCTTCCGCTGGCGCTCGCGATACCGTAGGGGCTGGACGCGGTCGCCTCCTGGAGCACCTGCCCGTCCACTCGAATAGTGACACGGACGGTCCCGTCCTTACCTTATTTTGCGCGGACAGGTAGACGAACGCGCCGCCGCCTACGTACAGAGTACTACGGTACGGAACGCTAGCCTCATACTGTTCCGTGCCGCCCGTTGCATTGCGAGCGGTAACGCCAACCTCAGACGCGGAGCCGGCTATCGAGTACTCGACCTGGTGCTGATCTGCGCTTGGGTCTGCGGGGCGGAATCCGATTGGCGGCAGCGAGGCGCCCTTAGGCTCTTCCGGCTGGCAGTTGGCAACAATCTCGCGGGGGCCTCCATCGTCTCCGAAAATACGCGCGATGCAGGATTCCTTTCCCTTGCTTGCGGGCGCGGGTTGCTTACCATCGTTTCCGGGCGTACAGACAACCCACACGCGGGAGCCGCCGTCAACTGCTATAACTCTGGCATCGCACGAGACGCCTGTCGTCCGCGCTGAGATCGTTTTGCCTGTGCCGTAGTCGGTCGTCGTCGAGGCGATCTGTGCCTTGCGCAACTGCTCCTGATAGTGGGTAATCACCGCAGCCATGGGAGCGATCGTCTCGTAAAAGACCCTCACGCTGTCTGGTAAGCGCGTCTCCGAAAGCGCCGTTGTCTGAGGAAAGTTGCTCAACCAGCCGGGGAGGCTCGGCGACTGATCCTCGCCGAGCACGAACAGCTGGGCTGCCAAGGAAAGTACTAAAATCGCGGCGCTCTTCATGGGCGCGCATCGGCATTTTTTCGAGATTCCTTTAGGGGCGGCTCGCTACCGAACGGCCGACCAGATCCGCTGCAACTTTGCGATTAGAGCCGCCAGCTTGTCGAGACGTAGCGCGTTGGCGCCGTCGGAGAGTGCGCGCTCAGGAGCCTCATGGACTTCGACAAAGACCGCGTCCGCTCCGGCGGCGACGGCTGCGCCGGCCAGAGGCTCGATGAACTCAGGCTGGCCTCCGGAGGACGTGCCGGCCGCGCCCGGCAACTGCACGCTGTGGGTGGCATCGAACACCACCGGCCAGCCGAAGCCGCGCATAATCGCCAAGCCGCGCATGTCCACTACAAGGTTGTTGTAGCCGAAAGAGGAACCTCGTTCGGTTAAAAGAATCGCATTATTTCCGGTTGACGCCACTTTGTCCGCGGCCAGGCGAATATCGTGCGGAGAAACGAACTGGCCTTTCTTGATATTCACCACGCGGCCGGTACGCCCGGCCTCGATAAGAAGATCGGTTTGGCGGCATAGAAACGCCGGAATTTGTAAAATGTCCACGGCTTCAGCGGCCTCCGCCGCCTGGCCAGGCTCATGGATGTCGGTGAGCACGGGGATGCCGCGGTCGCGCACCCCTTTTAGAATGCGCAGGCCTTCCTTCAGACCCGGGCCGCGATACGACGAAACGCTGGACCGGTTGGCCTTGTCAAAGGACGCCTTGAAGATGAACGGGACGCCGAGCTTGGCGGTCACACCGGCGATCTGGGTAGCGAGGAAGTGCACGTGCTCCTCGCTTTCAATGACGCAGGGTCCGGCGATCAGCACCAAAGGAGCGCCGCCACCAATGCAAATGGAGCCGTGAATGGAGCCAATGTTAACCGGTAACACGGTCAGGCGGTGACACGCTTCTCGATCACGGCTTCCTCGGAAGCCGAGTGATGGCTGGCCTTGCGGCGGCGATGCTCCAGAGCCGCGCCAATGAACGCCCGGAACAGAGGATGCGGCTCCAGAGGCTTGGACTTGAACTCGGGATGAAACTGGCAGCCCAGATACCAGGGATGGCCGGGCAGCTCGCAGATCTCCACGTAGACGCCGTCGGGCGTTTCACCGGTCAGGCGCAAGCCATGCTGCTTCAGCACGGCTTCGTATTCGCGGTTGAATTCGTAGCGATGGCGGTGGCGCTCGCTGATCTCGCGCGAGCCGTAGGCCTGGCGCGCGAAGCTGTTTTCGGCCAGCAGACAAGGATACGCGCCCAGGCGCATGGTGCCGCCCAGCTCATCGATGCCCTTGAGCTCGCGCAGCTTGTAGATGACGCGGTCGGGCGTAGCAGGGTCAAATTCAGTAGAGTTAGCTTGTGGGAGCCCGCAGACGTTGCGTGCGAACTCGATCACCATGGTCTGCATGCCCAGGCAGATCCCGAAGTAGGGAACCTTAAATTCGCGGGCGAAGCGGATGGAGTGCAGCATGCCTTCCACGCCGCGGCGTCCGAATCCGCCGGGCACCAGGATGCCGTCAAAATCGCTGAGCTCATCGATCGCATCGGGCCATTTGAGCCGGTCGGATTCGATCCAGGTGATGTTGACCTTGGCATCGTGCGCCACGCCGCCATGCAGCAGGGCTTCTTTCAGACTCTTGTAGGAATCTTCGTACTCGACGTACTTGCCCACCAGGCCGATCGAGACCTGCCGCGGAAGCTGTTTCAGCCGGCGCACCATGTCGCTCCAGCGCGCCATCTCGCGCGGGCCGGCGTGGATGTTCAGCAGCCGCAGGACGATTTCGTCCACGCCCTGGTCCGCGAACACCAGCGGACATTCATAGACGCTGGAGACGTCGCTGGCAGTGATCACGGCAGCCACGTCGACGTCGCAGAACAAGGCGATCTTCTCCTTCATGTCTTCGGGAAGAGGCCTTTCGCTGCGGCACAACAGAATATCCGGTTGGATACCGATGGCGCGCAGCTCCTTCACGCTGTGTTGCGTGGGCTTGGTTTTGAGCTCCTGCGCGGCGGCGATCCAGGGCACCAGCGTCACGTGCACGAACAGCGTATTTTCGCGGCCCAGCTCGTGGCGCAACTGGCGGATGGCCTCCAGAAACGGGAGCGATTCGATGTCGCCCACCGTGCCGCCGATCTCGACGATCACCACGTCGATGGCGGAGGGCTCTCCGGCGGCTCCGGAGACGCGACGCACCGCGGCTTTAATCTCGTTGGTGACGTGCGGAATCACCTGCACGGTCTTGCCCAGATAATCGCCGCGGCGCTCGCGGGAGATGATCTGCTCGTAGATGCGGCCGCTGGTCAGGTTGTTGGCCTGGGTCAGCGGAGCGTGGGTGAAGCGCTCATAGTGTCCCAGGTCGAGATCGGTTTCGGCCCCGTCGTCGGTGACGAAGACCTCGCCGTGCTGGAAAGGACTCATGGTGCCGGGATCGACGTTGAGATAAGGATCGAATTTCTGCAAGGTCACCTTGAGCCCGCGGCTTTCGAGCAGACAGCCGATGCTGGCCGCCGCGATACCTTTTCCCAAGGAAGAAACCACCCCGCCCGTCACAAATATATATTTAGCCATGTTTCTAGACTGTTGTTTTCTCGAAAATAACCGAAATTCTCTCCCAATCCTCGGGGGTATCGACCCCCAGCGAATCGCAGTCGGTCTCCACCACTCGAATCTTGAATCCGTTTTCCAGCGCCCGAAGCTGTTCCAGGCGCTCGGCGCGCTCCAGCGGCCCCACCGGAAGATCCGGGTAAGCCAGCAGGAAATCGCGGCGGTAAACATACAGCCCGATATGTTTGAAGTGCGCCGTCTTCCCTTCCGCCTCGCGGACGAATGGACCGTCCGCCGCGCGGACGTAAGGAATAGAGGCGCGCGAAAAGTACAGCGCGTTCTCCTCCGCGTCCGTCACCACCTTGACCACATTCGGATCGGTGGCGTCGGCGGATCTGAAGATGCGGGTCTTGAGTGTGCTCATGGGCGCTTCGTCCCGATCGAGAATGCCGAGGACGGCCGCGTCGATGGCCGCCGGATCGATCATCGGCTCGTCGCCCTGGATATTCACGATGATTTGGGCGTTGGAGGCGGAGGCGGCCTCGGCCACGCGATCGGTTCCGGAGAGATGATCGGGGCGCGTGAGGACCACTTTCGCCGAAAAATCTTCGGCGGCGGCGCGAATCCGCTCATCGTCGGTGGCGATCACCAGGCTGGTCAGATAGCGGGCTTGCGACGCGCGTTCCCACACGTGCTGGAGCATGGTCTTACCGGCAATAGTGGCGAGGGGTTTGCCGGGAAAACGGGAGGATGCGTACCGGGCGGGAATAACGCCTAGAATACGTTGCGGCACGTACGATAATAACACAAGCACCACGCGGCTTCGGCCAAGTTCGTTCGTAACACTTCGGGCCCTCTGGAGCGTCGTCTAGGTATGAGCTGGGTGTGACGCTGGGGTGTGTCGTGTGATACGCATTGATATACTAAGGCCAAGGTGCGGTGCATGAAGCGTCTCTTGAAGAAATCGCCTGCACAACGGAACCTGGCTCGGCCGAATCTGTTGGAGCTGCCTACAGTTCGGGCCGCCGAGCCGGCCTCACGCAGGCTTGTCGTTACGCTCAGCGGTTTCGCGCTTCTCACGTTGCTTTGTTTAGCGCTCTCGTTTGCCGCGCGGCTGGTGGCCGCCGACCAGGAAGGAAAACCGCAGGCGAGCGGTGGGGTCGATCCGGGTCCGGAAGTCCTGACCACGCCGCGCTCGCGCACCGGCCCAGTGGCTCCGCAAAGTGTGTTGGACCGGCGCGCCGACATTCGCGTCGACAAGAACCTGGTCCTGGTTCCCGTGGCGGTGACGACGCAGTTGGGGCAATACGTCACCGGACTGGACAAGGAAAACTTCAAACTCTTCGAGAATAACGTGGAGCAGGAAATCGAAAGCTTTACCGCCGAAGACGCCCCCATGTCGGTGGGGGTGGTGTTCGACACCAGCGGCAGCATGGGCAACAAGCTGCAGCGGTCCCGTCAAGCGGTGGCGGAGTTCATGAAAAGCGCCAACCCCGAGGATGAATTTCTGCTGGTTCAGTTTAACGATCAGGCGGAGGTGACCGTGCACTTCACGCCCAACACCGAAGAGATCCAGAACCGCCTGATGTTCATGCAATCCAAAGGGCGCACCGCGCTGCTCGACGGCGTCTACATGGCCATGAACGAGATGAAGAAGGCGCGCAATCCCCGCAAGGCCATCCTGATCATCTCCGACGGAGGCGACAATTCCAGCCGTTACACCCAAAACGAGGTACGGAATTTCGTGCGCGAGGCCGATGTACAGATTTATGCCATCGGCATCTTCGAGTCCTTCGGCGCCAGGGGCAGAACTCCCGAGGAAGCCGACGGCCCCGACCTTCTTCGCGATCTTTCGGAGCAGACCGGAGGGCGCGATTTCGAAGTGGATAATATTGGAGAAATGCCGGACGTGGCAGCCAAGATCGGATTGGAGCTGCGCAATCAATATGTGCTGGGCTACAGCCCCAAGAACAAGGATCGCGATGGGAAGTTCCGCCGCGTCCAGGTGAAGCTGGTGAAGACGCAGGGGCTGGGACAAATCACGCCGCGCTGGCGGCTCGGATATTATGCGCCTACTCAATAAAGCCGCACCGGCTTTCTTAGCTGCGATGGTGACGGCGCTACTGGTCACGCTGATTTCAGGCCAAAGGTCCATGGCTCAAAACCAGGCGGCCCCGGCTCCGGCCGCGGAGCCTGTCGACCCGGACGAGGTCGCGGTCTTCCGCTCCGGAACCCAGCTTGTGGATCTCGCGATCAGCGTGCTCGATAAAAACGGCAAACCCATCCCCGGCATTGCGCAATCCGCCTTTGAAGTTTCCGAGAATAACGTCCGCCAGCCGATCAAAGTTTTTCGCGCCGAGGATGCGCCGGTTTCCATCGGCATCATTATCGACAACAGCGGAAGCATGCGCGATAAGCGGGCCAGGGTGGTCGCGGCGGCGCTCGCGCTGGTGAAACATTCCAATCCGCAGGACGAAGAGTTCATCGTGGACTTCAACGACGATACCTATCTGGACCAGCCCTTTACCAACGACATCAAGAAGCTGGAGACGACCCTCGCCGCCCGCATCGATTCCCAAGGCGGCACCGCCATGCGCGACGCCATCAGCCTGTCCATCGACTACATGAAGCAGGCCGCGACCAGGGACCGGAAGGTGCTGCTGGTGGTGACCGACGGCAACGACAACACCAGCAATATCGAGCTGGATCCGCTGGTGCGCAAGGCGCAGGCGAGCGAGGTGCTGATCTATTGCATCGGCCTGCTGAGCGAAGAGGACCCGCACGACGCCAAAAGCGCCAGGCATGCCCTGAAGGACCTCGCCGAGGCTTCCGGCGGCCAGGATTATTATCCCAAGGATCTGGCCGAAGTCGAAAAGATTACGCCCGAGGTGGCGCATGAAATACGGAATCAATATGTATTGGCGTATTCGCCCACCAACCCGGCGCTGGACGGAACCTTCCGCCAGATCAAGGTCAAGGTGAACGGTTACGGAAACGCCACCGTCAGAACGCGCAACGGATACTATGCGTCCCCGGTTTCGTCCCGGAAGCCCGGAGCGGTAAGCTTTAAGTAATGCGCCGACTCATTGGAAACGTAAGGCTCATCGGGCTGTTCCTTGCCGCGGCCGCCTTCGCGGTGTCCCAGGACGAGATTCCTACCTTCACCGTCGACACACGCGAGGTGGATCTATACGTCAGCGTGGGGGATAAGGACGGCAAGCCCATCATCAACATTCCGCAATCCGCCTTCAAGGTTTACGAGAACGGCGTGGAGCAGCCGATCAAGGCCTTCAGCAACCGCGATGTGCCGGTTTCCATGGGGATCGTCATCGACAACAGCGGCAGCATGCGCGATAAGCGCGCCAGCGTGAACGCGGCCTCGCTGGCGCTGGTAAAGGCGTCCAACCCCTTCGACGAGGTGTTCATCATCGGCTTCAACGACAGCGCCTACCTGGACCAGGATTTCACCAGCGACACCAAGCTGCTGGAAACCGCGCTGGATAAGACCGAGTCGCGCGGAGGCACCGCCATGCGCGAGGCCATCCATTTGGCTCTCGATCATATGAAGAAGGCCAAGCAGGACAAGAAAGTGATTCTGGTGATCACCGACGGCAACGACAACACCAGCGACGAAACCCTGGAGCAGCTGGTGCGCGAGGCCCGGCAAAGCGGCGTGCTGATTTACTCCATCGGATTGCTGGATCAGGAGGTGCAGGGCGAAGCGCGGGCGGCCAAACGCGCCCTCAAGTCTCTGGCCGAGGCCTCCGGCGGCCTGGATTACTATCCCAAGAATCTGGCCGAGGTGGAGAAAATCACGCCGCAAGTGGCCAAGGAAATCCGCAATCAGTACCTGCTGGCGTATTCACCGTCGAACCCTACGCTGGATGGCACCTATCGAAAGATCGAGGTGAAAGTGACCGGCTTCGGTAAACCCAACGTGCGCTACCGCAACGGATATTACGCGTCGGCCGACGCGCAAGGCAATCTCAAAACCCCCTCGCCGCCCGCGAAATCCACCGACAAGAAATTGAAGTAATGCTCGGGTTTCTGTGGCAAGCGGCCAAAGGTAATCGCTTGCGCCCCTGGCGAAGCCGGTATCTGTTATGGCGCATTGAGACCTACTGGGGCTGGCACGCCGGCGAGATTACTCCGCGCCAGTTCCGAAGCTTCCTTTGGGAACACCGGCGGGAGCTGCGGCGGTTCCTGCGCTGGGCGGCGCGAATGCACCGGCAATCGCTTCATTCCTGACGGGTCATTCTTGACGAAGCCCCACTACCGGATCGACTTGTGTGGCGCGACGCGCTGGAATCAGACACGCCGCGGCCGCGGGCGTTCTCCGCATCAGGCGCAACGCGTGTCGAATGTCGTGAAGCATGTCTTGCCGGCCCGCAAAGGGTGTGGCGGCGCACTCCGTCTTGCTGCCTGTTCTTAATGGAGACGCAGCCATTCGGCAGTCTGTTCCAGGAGCCTTCATCCGTGTTACGCTGAACAATTTGGTTCACTTATGAGAGCCTTCATCGCGCCCCTTCTTCTGGCTCTTCTGCCTCTCGTTCCGCTGTACGCACAAGGAAATTACGAGATCCAGGTTTACGGTTCGGATACGCAGGAACCGGGAACCACGATGGTAGAACTGCACAGCAACTTCACCATCGAAGGCAGCAAGGGAATTACCGACGGCGTGCTCGGCACCGAGCACCAGTTGCACGAAACCGTCGAGATCACGCAGGGCATCAACCCCTGGTTCGAGCTCGGATTCTACATCTTCACCTCTGCGCAGCCGGGCCAGGGCTGGCAATGGGTGGGCGATCACATCCGCCCTCGCGTGCGCGTCCCCGACGAGTGGAAATGGCCCGTCGGAGTCAGCCTCTCGCTCGAAGTCGGCTATCAGCGCTACCTGTTTTCTCCGGACACCTGGACCCTGGAGATCCGGCCCATCGTCGATAAGACTCTGGGGCGCTGGTATCTCGCTTTCAACCCCGTGCTGGACCGGTCCTTCCACGGGCCCAGCGTGAACCAAGGCCTGGTGTTTTCGCCCAACGTGAAGGTCGGCTTCGATTTCACCAAGAAGATCAATGCCGGTTTTGAGTATTACGGGGTTCTGGGGCCGGTGACCGGCTTCGACTCCATCCGCGATCAGGGCCAGGAGATTTTCGCCGTGACCGACTTGAATCTCTCGCCCAAATGGGAGTTCAACTTCGGGGTGGGCATCGGCATGACCCAAGCCACCGATCATCTGTTGATCAAGATGATCCTCGGCCGCCGCTTCGGCAAGGTGCAGACCAAAGATTAGGCAGAAATAGATTAGGGAGAAATCGCGTTTGGGGCGGTCAAAAAAAATTGCGGCCGGGTTGGCGATCTCAGCCATTCTCTTCAGTCCCTTGCTGGCTCAGGACGCAGGCGCGACACTCACTGGCACCGTCACCGACGGCTCGGGAGCAGTCGTTCCCAACGCCAAGATCTCGGTCAAAAGTGTGGCGACGGGCCAATCGACAGAGATACAGGCCGGTCCGGCCGGGACCTACAGCATACCGAACCTCGCGCCGGGAGATTACGAGGTTTCCGCTTCGGCGGAAGGATTCAGCCCCAAGGCCACCAACGTGACCGTCGCCGCGGGAGCCAGACAAGCGGCGGACTTTACGCTAGCGGCCTCCGGCGGCCCCACTCCGCCGTCGTTGGGGGATCTGGGCATCCCCGCGGATCAAACCCAGGGAAGCGCCGCGGATCAGGCGAGGCTCGACCGGCGATCGCACATGCTTAAGATGCATCAGCGGTTCGGGCTGATCACGCTGGCCCCGTTAATCGCCACGATTGCGACCTCCAGCCTGGCCGGCGGAAAGCACCCCTCCGCAATGGGCCGCGACATCCATGGCGGGTTGGGCGCGGTGACGGCGGATATGTACTTCATGACCGCCTACTATGCGCTCCGCGCGCCCAAGATCCCGGGCACTCCGACGCGCGGGCAGATCCGCCTGCACAAGGCCCTGGCCTGGGTCCATGGTCCCGGCATGATCCTGACCCCCATCCTGGGGGCGATGGCTTTCGATCAGGAATACAAAGGGGAGCGCGTGCATGGCATCGCCAAGATTCACTCGGACGTGGCTACGGTGACATACGTGGCGCTGGGGCTCGCGGTTGTGTCCGTGTCGATCAAATTCTAAGCAAGGGCTTATGCGCAAAAAGATAGTCTTCGTGCTTGCGACGCTTCCCGCCGCTTGCCGCAGCCGACACCCAATGGGTTCTCGAACAATCCACTCTCACCTACCATGTGTCTCACCCGCTGCATCAGACCGAAGGCGTCAGCCACATGGCCAGAGGCAAAGGCGTTTGCCACGCCGGGCAATGCGATTTCCTGATCGCGGTACCGGTGAAGTCGTTCGATTCGGGGGACAGCAACCGCGATCTTCACATGCTTCAAGTGACGCGCGGCGGGCAATTCCCTCTTGTCAGTGTGCGCACCCAATTGCCCGAATCGGCGTCCTCGTCGACAACCATCCATGCCGATCTGGAGATCCAGTTTGCGGGCCAGACCGTCAACTATAAACAGGTCCCTCTTCCAATTGGCGACGAAAGGAAAAGAGATCCGGATATCGGGTACAATTCCGGCAACGCATGTCCGATTTCAAGATCGACCCGCCGTCGCTCTTGGCGGTCCCGGTTAAGAACGAGATGCCGGTGCGCGTCGACATGACGTGGCGCCCGCAGTGACTCAGGAGCGCAAAGGGTGCGGCGCGCACCACCAACCGAGTCAGGAACTATTTCGCGCCGCGCTCCGTTTTGCGCGAGCTCCTTATGAAAACAGGGACCGGAAAAACGCCCCCAGCTCCAAATGCCTGCCGGGACAGCGCGCCGTGGGATTGAAGCTGATGAAGTTGGTCGAGCGGTTCACCCACAGCCCGATGTCTTCGCTGGTATGGGGATAAGACAAATCGAACACCACGCCTTCGTCGCAATAATCGACGTGCTCGATCTTGAAAGCTGAAGTCTTGGCGTACTGGCTCGCGGGACCCCAATCCTCGAGAAACTTTTCCGGCTCGTAATATTTGCAATTCTCGGGGCAGCCCCACAGCTTGTAGGCTTCCTGATACTGCTGATGCTCCAGATCCTCGATGAATTGGCTGACAACCCGCTCCTGCCTGCGCGTGCGCAAGGAGAAATACAACACGGCCGCGATCACAATGGCGCTCAGACTCCAAATCACGACGTGCTTGATCAGCCGTTCCCGGCGCTGATCGACGACTCCGTATGAGTCCAGGTACCCGGCCATGACTATTTCGCGGCTGTCGCCGTTACCGGATAGGCCTTGTCATACGCCGCCGTTGCGTCCGCGGTAATTTCGAGCGTACCTTTGAAGGACACCAAGGCGGCGGAATCGAAAATCGCGTCCAGACCCTTGTCGTCCATCAGTTTCTTGACAATCTCGGTCATGCGCGTTCCCAGGCGCTGAATGGTTTCGTCGCGCTCCTTCTGCACATCGGCGTCCAGGTCTTCCTTCAGCCGTTCGGCTTCGCGCTGCTTGCGCTGGGCCTGCGATTCCAGATCCACCTGTTTCGCAGCGCTCAGTTTGCCTTGGCTGTTCTGCAGCATGGTCTGAAGATCGTTGAGATCCCGATTGGTCTTCTCATACTCATCCGACATGGGCTTGAACTTGGCGATCAGGTCGTTCTGAGCCTTTTTCAGCTCCGCCGTGTCTGCGATCGCCTTTTGAAAGTTCACCACGCCGATCTTTACCGGCGCCTGGGCCGGCGCCTGCGCCGAGGCGACGGAGGTGGAAACAAGCGCGCTAGCGCACATTGCGAACGCGGAAAAAATGCGAAAACGAAGCATGTACCTGAGGACTCCTATTTTTCTTATCATTCTACTCGACCAGCGCCCCCCATGGGAGGCCCGGCTCCGAACCCGCTGGCTGAAGCGCGCCACCAAACCAAAATCGCCGCGCCGCCTGCCGCGAGATTACCGACTACTTCTGCTTCGCTTCTTTGGCAAGCCGGGATTGAGCGGTCGCCAGGTTGCTCTTGACCTTGGCGACTTCGGCCGGCTCCAGGTCCGCTGGAGCTCCCGCATCCCAGTTCTTGAGCGAAGTCTGCCACTGCTGAATCGCTTCCTGCACCTTGGATTCGGCCATTAATACCTGAGCGATATGATCGTGCACCGTGGGGTCGCCCGGAGTCTTAGACACCGCCCGCCGGAGATTTTCCTCCGCCTCGGGCAGACGGCCCAAACGGAAATAAACCCATCCCAGGCTGTCCAGAAACGCCCCGTTTTCCGGCGAAAGCTCCAGAGCCTTGGTGATCATATCCAGCGACTCGTTCAGCCGCATGTTCCGGTCCGCCAGCATGTATCCGATATAGTTCAACGCATTGGCGTTCTCCGGATCCACCTTCAGCACCTTGCGAAACTCCACTTCTGCGATGTCGATCTTCTTCATGCGCTCATACATCGCGCCGCGCATGAACCAGATGTTCTCCTTATCCTCATCGGTGGTGGAAAGCTTTTCGGCGGCGTCCAGCGCCTTGGCTGCATCGTCGAACTTACGCGCCTTATCGTAGAGCTGGGCCAGCGTCATGTCGGTCTCGCGATCGTTCTTGCCGTCCATCAGCTTTTTCACTTCGGCGATGGCCTGATCGTTCTTGCCCAGATCGGCCAGCAGCGTCGCGTGCGCGACGTGCAGAACACGGTCGTCCGGAAATTTCTTGAGATCGGCGTCGGCTTCCTGTTGGGCCTTGCTGAAGTCGTGGCCCGTTCGGTAGGTCTCAACGATCTCCGCGGCGGCGCGGGCGCCCTGGTCGGCGTCGAGGTCGGCCATTTGCCGGAATGCCTCCACCGCCAGATCGGTCTGTTCGCCATCCCGGTACAACTCCGCCAATCGCTGCAGCAAGGCTAGGCGCATGCTGCGCTCCGGACGGCCATACGTGCGTTTGGCGGTCGTATCCAGGATGTCCTTCAAGGTTTGAATGGCCTGCTGGGTCTTGCCCTCCGCTTCGAGGATACTCACCTGGTTGTAGCGGATCTCCACATTCGCGGGGTCGATCGCCAGCGCTTTGTCGGAGGCCGTGCGCGCGTCGGTGAACTTTCTCTGCGTGCGGTAGATCTGCGACATGCGCAGGTAGGATTGCGCGTCGCTGGGGTCGTCGGCGACCAGATCCTGATAGATCTGAAGCGCCTCGGGGAACCTTTGCGCATAGACCAGGTCCTGCGCCATGGCCTGCCGGACGTCGGCTGCGTTCGGAGGATTCAGCGCCAGAGCCTTCTTCAACGCATCCGCCGCCAGCCCGAATTCGCGCATCTGTTCGTAGGTCTCCGCCAGAGCCTGCAAACTGCGCGCGGAAGGATTCTTGTCCGCCAGCGTCTTCAACGTGTCCGCCGCGGCCTGGCTATTGCCCAAATCCAAATACACCAGCGACAGCCCCGTCAACGCGTCTTCGTTGTCCGGATCGACCTCCAGAGCCTTCTTGTATGCCCTTTCCGCCTCGGCATTATCTTGCGCCGCTTTCTCCAGCCGGCCCAGCATCACCCACGCATCCACGTCCTTCACCGCCAGGTCGGTGATTTTTTTGTACTGCTCGATGGCCTTCTTGAGCATGTCCTGATTGATGCGGTTATTCTGGCCGCCGATCTGGCTGGTATAAATTCTGGCCAGCAGACGCAACGCGCCCAAATCCTTCGGGTCCTTCGCCAGAGCCTCGTCGGCATCCTTTTCCGCGTCGGAGAGAAGTCCGGCCTGAACGTAGAATTCGGCCAGCTCGTCGCTGATGGCGGCGCTGCTCGGGTCGGCCTTGAGGGCTTCCTTGTAATTTTCGAGGGCCTTGTCGATATATTCGCGCCCGCCCGGCTCACCGGCCAACTCCGCATAAATGTGGGCCATCGCGTAATGATAGTAAGCCGAAGCGTGGTCGGCTTTCTCGCCCGACGCCGCGGTGTTCTGTCCCCATGCCGCGCAACTCGCGGCCAACATCACCATCGCTACAGTTCGCATTCGCCTCTCTCGTTTCCCCGGCCTCCGCCGGCGCTCCGCCAAAACCCATCCTAAGTATATCCCGAACCGCCGCATATCGATTAAACCAACCGCCCACGCTACGATAACGGAGGTGGACCGCGCTCTTATCGTGATCGCCGGACCGACGGGAGCCGGTAAAACTTCTTTAGCGCTCGACATGGCAACCGCGCTCGGCGGTGAGCTTGTCAATTGCGACTCCCTGCAACTTTATCGAGGCTTCGACGTAGGCACCGCCAAGACTCCGGTTGCCGCGCGCAGACAAATACCCCACCGCTTGTTCGACGTACTCAACCCGGAGGAGGGTTACTCCGCAGGCGAGTATGCACGGGTCGCCCGCATGGCCATCGCCGAAATCGTTGCCCAAGACCATCTGCCGATTGTCGTGGGAGGCTCCGGATTCTATCTCCGCGCGCTGCTCGAAGGCCTCCCTGACCTGCCCTCGCAAGACCAGGCCGTCCGGGCCGGCTTGCAAGCCCGGGAGCGGCGCCGGGCTGGTTCGCTGCACCGGCTGCTCACCCGGCTGGAGCCCGCTGCGGCTCAACACATCCACCCTCGCGACATCCAGAAGTTGATTCGCGCCCTGGAGATCCGGCTTCTGACCCGCAGCGCTCTTCCCCGCCCCGACGGCTCCGGCCGGCTCCGGGGCTTCCGGATTCTCAAACTCGGTCTGAACCCGGAGCGCCCCGAGCTCTTTACAAAGTTGGACGAGCGTGTCCGCTCTATGTTCTCCGGCGGATTGATCGAAGAAGTACGCTCCCTGCTGGCGAACGTCGCCACAGGGGACGAAAAACCCTTCGAATCGCTTGGCTATAGGCAGGCACTCCAGTATATCCGCGGAGAGGTCACGCTGGAACAGGCCATCTTGTCCACCCAGACCGGCACGCGCCAGTATGCCAAGCGGCAATGGACCTGGTTCCGGCGCGACGCCGAGATACACTGGCTGGCCGGATTCGGCGATCAGCCCGAGGTGGTCCATCAGGCTCTGAACCTGGCCGGGCTCTTCATCAAAAGCGCAAGCGATCCCGATAGCGGGTAAACTAACACAAGTGATGCGCGGATACCTTCTCCTGCTGGCGGCCTGCGCGACTTCTCGAATAACCGCCGCCTTCGCCGCGCCTCCCGCAGCCACACCACCTGCGGATAGCTGCGCGGTGCTGCCCTTCGCCAACGCCTCGGCGAAACACGGCGCGAGAAGCGCGGACTCGCCCGCGGCCAATACGGACTGGCTCGGCGTCAGCATCGCCGAAACCCTCCGCGACGCGCTGGAGCTGCGCGGCCTGGTGACCCTTAGCCGCGACGATCTCCAGGAAGCGTATCGCCGCCTGGGCTTGAGCGCTGCGCTCGCCTCTGACCGAGGCTTCCGTAATGAAAATCGGCGAAACCCTGGACGCCGAGCAGGTGATCTACGGCGATTTCGAAGTCCAGCTCGCGCTCGCGGGCGCGCTCCCGGCGACTCGCGCGGCTCCCTCAAGATTTCCGCGCGCATCCTGGACCGCCGGCACCTGCGCCAAAGCCCCGAGTTTTCCGAAACCGGCGCGATCGAGGATCTGACCACGATTGAGGCCCATCTGGCGTGGCAGGCGCTGGCGCTCGTCGCGCCCGATGCTGGCGCCGCCGGAATCCGAATTCAAGTCGCTGCACCCTCCGATTCGGCTGGACGCGGAGGAAAATTACATCCGCGGCCTGATGGCCTCGTCCCCGGAACAGCGCGAAAAGTTTTTCCTGCAAGCCGCGCGGCTGGATGCACGCTTCGCCCATCCCGAATTATCGAGCTCGGCCAGATTTATTACCAGCGCAGGAGTATCGGCAGGCCGCCGACGCTCTCGCAAAAGATCGGGCCGGAGGAGATCGAGTATCATCAGGCCGAGTTCCTGCTGGGCTTGGCGCTGTTTCAATCCGGCGACTTCAGCGGCGCGCAGAAGGCGCTGCAGGCGATCGTCGCCGCGGTTCCCTTGAGCGAGGTGTACAACAATCTGGCCGCCGCCGAGAGCCGCCGCAACCTGCCACAGGCCATCGACGATTTCCGCAAGGCGCTGGACGGCGACCCGAGCGATCCGGTGTATCAGTTCAACCTCGGCTACGCGCTGTGGAAGAAGGGCGAGCTTTACCGGCGCAGCCGAATATCTCCGCGGCGCGCTCGAGCGCGATCCGGACGACGCCATGGCGACTCTGCTGCTCGGCCGCTGTCTCAGAAAGCAGGGCTTGCGAGCGGGCGACTCCACCGATGCGCGCCTGCTGGGGCTCGAACGCCTCAAAACCACCTACCAGGAGCGGGCCTATCGCCAGCTCAAGAGCCTGCTGGCGACTCCCGCCACGCCGGCGCCCGCCCACCCCTGAGGAATTCTCGCGCCCGTTAGGCCGTATGGCGTATACTAAATACGATGGCAAGGGGCTGGGAAAGTAAGGCAGTCGAAGCGCAGATTGAATTGGCTGATGGACTCCGAGGGCGGTCTGTGGCGGAGGCTGCACACAAGGCGGCGCACACGCTGGAAAAGGCCAATGCCTCCCGCAAGCTCGATAGCCTGCTCTTGCACCGCACTCGCGTCCTGGCGGATCTGACCAAGTGCCGTGATGAGCGGTATCGCAAGACGCTTTCCGACGGTCTCAAATACCTGGAAGTGCAGCTGACCGCGCTCGGCTGGCAGGAGTAAATCCTGGCCGGCCTGAACCACACTGATGTGAACCAGGATTGGGAACGCCACGGCGTACGGATCGTCCGCGCGGGCGAATTGGATCCGAATACCCCTCAAACTCCGGGCATGAACCGCGCCGCCGCCATCACCCACGCCAGCGCCGGGGCCAGCAAGCTGTGGGCCGGGACCGTAATCGTACATCCTAACGCCAAAACCGGCGCGCACCATCACGGCGAAGTCGAGACCGTGCTCTACATCATCCGCGGACGGGCGCGCATGCGCTGGGGCGACAAGCTGGAGTTCGTGGAGGAAGCCGGCCCGGGCGATTTTATCTACGTCCCGCCCTTCGTCCCGCACCAGGAAATCAACGCCAAGCGCGACGAACCGGTCGAGGCCGTGGTGGTCCGCAGCGGCCAGGACCCTGTGGTGGTCAACCTGGACATTCCCAGCCCCGAGGAATTCTCCGACGTGCGCTGGATCGATCCGACGCATACGTGAGCCTCCGGGTCTGAGTTGGCAGAGGTCCATTCCGCCTCTTGGCGCAGTTCACCGCGTCCGCCCTGCGCCCGTGTAGCCATGGGAGCCAAAGCGTAGGCGCTGAATTTGGCAGATGCGGTGCCGTCTGGTTTGCGATCGACGCTGACGGTTAAGGCCTTCGGCATAAGCCCAGTGTAATCGAGGAAGCACGACGCGAGGACCGCCGCGCCATGGCCGGAAGATATACAATCCGATCATGATCGATGCACTGTCGGCGCTTTCGCTTTATAGGCAACTCGAAGGGTTGGAAGAGGTTTTTAAAAACGCAGACGCCAGCGTGACGAGCCAGTGGTTCCTAGCGTATACAGATCAGCGTCCTTCAATCACATTTTGGAGCCAGTTACGGAGCAATGCGCTGACGCCCCGGAGTACCTAAGAAGCCTTTCCTCATATAGCGCGAGCGGACATCTCCAAAGGCGGTGATCGTTCTGTTTATCCTCGCTTCATGGCGCAAGTGACGATGTTGAAGCGGGCGGTTGGTGCATTGCTGGAACAACCGATACCCGAGCAGAAGAACAGAATTGGGTTTTGATAAAGGTCCGGGCGAAACTTGCTCCTTTGTGAAACACCGGGGCATGAGGAAACGCCAGTCTCTGCCAGCCAGGGGAACGAAACGCAACACCGGCCACGCGCAGGGGCGACCTTACTCCTTGATTTTCTCCCACGAAACATACACCCGGGCCTTTCAGCGAAGACGTTTGGCTGCGAAGTTTTCCCCTCGTCATAGGACACAAGTGAGACGCCTTTGTCGGTTATGGAAGTGCGAACGCCGAGCACTAAGGGGTCGTAACGGCAGTTCTTGTCGCCGAGCGGCGCCGTTAACCACTCGCAATCGTGAGGCCGGCGATCGACTATCACCTGCTCGTAAGTCGCCACCTTCCATGTGCCAGAAAAACCCACAAGTGTCGAGTACTTTAGAAAATACCCCACCCTGCTAACTCGGCGCGAAGACTAGGGCGCACTTTTCGACGACTATGATGAGAAGCCCCAGACCAACAAAAAACGCAACAAAAGTCCAGAAGCACACTTTATTTATCGCAAGATCGCGCGGGGGATGATGGGCGCGGGCATGAAACGGAGCATACCTCACTTCGTCGCTCAGCTCGGACAGCATCAAGCGCGTAGACCGCCGCCGCTGTGGTATAGCTGTTTCGGTTAACCACCTTTTTGCGAGTGACCGGGCTCGGACAGAACACCCGGCTCAGGAGTGACCGATCTCCTATAAACAGTGGCACAAAGCCTCGCCAGTGGCCGCTGGCGGGGCTTTTTATTTGAGAGCCCTCCCTAAAAAGCGCGGCGCTGCTTCGCCCGCGCGAGAAGTACGGGCGGGGGGGCTAAACCAGTTCCAGCCGTTTCAGCTTCATCCGGTCGGCGTGAACGTGCGCAAGGTCGTACTGCGCCTGCTGAATAAGCCAGCTTTCGGCGCTGCCGCCGAAAACCTTGGACAATCGCACGGCCATTTCCGGCGATATGCCGCGCTTTTCGTTCACCAGTTCGGATAGCGTGGTGCGCGTGACGCCAAGAGCGGCGGCGGCGTCCGTGATGCTCAAGCCCAAAGGCTCAATGCACTGACGGAGTACAAAGCCTCCGGGGTGGGGTGGGTTCTTCATCGGCATGGTTCAGTCTCCTTTTCAGTGGTAGTCCACGTAATCAACGTCGAAGGCGTCATGGTCGGCAAAGCGGAAAATCACCCGCCAGTTTGCGCGAACCGTTACCGCCCAAAAACCTTTCTCTCGGCCTTTGAGCGGGTGCAGCCTTAAACCCGGCACGTCCATATCGGCCACGGTCTGGAACCGCGTCGAGCCTCGCGAGAATATCGCGGAGCTTGTCGGCGTGTTCGGCGATGACGCCGCGCGGGTCGTCGTCTTCGTGAAGGCGTTTCAGTCCCTTATGGCGTATCGTTCGGATCATCCCGAACCGTAACCCGTTACGTAACGCAGGTCAAGAATAATGTTAGCAAGATTGCTGCTTGTTTGAGTGCCGGGGCCTGTGTTCCCTTTACCCGCTGGCATCCCTGCGGCTCTGCTGCACGGGTGGCCCGCGCCATCAAAATGGCGAACATGGCCACGCGCACAGATTGCCGCCAGGCAATTCCGCTCTGTCGCAAAATCTACCCGTTTTCGGACACGAGCTTTTTCACCCGGTCATGTACGCCCAAACCGCCGAGCCGCCCGGGGAATTGCGCAGGCCTTTCAAGCTGACCCATCCCGCGCAAACCCGTCCATAATAGAAAACGGCATGCAGGTACGACTCTCATTCGGCCGCGGCGGTCTGGCCGTGAATCTTCCCAGCGGTTTCGACTATACGGTTCTCGAATGTCCTCCCACTCCGGCGCTGCCGGATGCGGCTGCGGCGATTGAAGCGGCCCTCGACCGGCCCACTGCCGGACCGCCTCTGGCGCAGCTGGCCGAGGGAAAGCGTTTCGCGGCGATCTCTGTCTGCGACATCACCCGTCCCGCCCCCAATCCCGTCACCCTGCCTCCGCTGCTGCGGCGCCTGGAAGCGGCCGGCGTGCCTCGCGAGAACATTCGCATCCTCATCGCCACAGGTCTGCACCGTCCCGCCACCGACGCCGAAATCCGCCACATCGTCGGCGAAGAGGTAGCCGCGCGTTACGCCATCCTCAATCACGATGCGCGCAACGCCGCGCAGCATCGCCATCTGGGAACGACCAGGAGCGGAACGCCGGTCTGGATCGACGAGCGCTTCATCAGCGCGGAGCTGCACCTCACTCTCGGCTTCATCGAGCCGCATCTGATGCTGGGCTTCTCCGGAGGCAGAAAGCTGGTGGCGCCGGGCCTCGCCGCGGAGGCGACCATCAAGGAACTGCATAGCTCCCGCTTCATTCGCGACGCCCGCTCCTACGAAGGCAATATAGAAGGCAATCCGCTCCATGCGGAACTGCTGGAGATCGCGCGCATGGCCCGCCAGGATTTTATTCTGGACGTTTCGCTCACCCGCGACCGCTCCATTTCCGCCGTGTTCACGGGTGAGCCGGAAGCCGCGCACCGCGCCGGCATGCAATGGGTCTCTTCCTCGCTGTTGCAGCACGTGGGACCTCCTCTCGACGCCGCCATCACCACCGGCGCCGGCTATCCTCTCGACCTGACCTTTTATCAGAGCGTGAAAGGCATCACCGCCGCGGCCGGAATCGTGCGGCCCGCCGGGCGCATCCTGCTGTTCGGCGCTTGCGAGGAGGGCGCGGGCGCACCCGAGTTCAGCCGCATGATGACCGACCACCGCTCCCACCAGGATTTCCTGAATGCCATCGAAGGCGCGCCGGTCACCATCGATCAGTGGCAACTGGAGAAGCTGGCTCTGGCAACGCGTAAGGCCGAGGTGTTCTACTGCGTTCCCGGCCTGCCCGACCCCTACATGCAGTCGCTGTGGGGCCCCGGTTTCAGAGATCCGCAGGAAGCCATTTGCGCCTTCTTCGCTGGCCTGGCGCCGGGAAGCCGCGTGGCTGTGATTCCGGAAGGGCCGTACGTGCTCGCCAACGCCAGCGCAGCGCCGTGATAGACTGCGTTTCCAAATGCCTTTTCAAATGACCCGCGCATCCCGAATTTGTAGCGTTCTGGCACTCAGCGTGGCTCTCGCCGCCGTACAAAATCCGGGCAGGCAGGCGACTTCGCGAACATCGACTGAGTTGGCGGAACCGCGCGGCGCGGGCCCGGCTCAGGTATAATCCAGGGTAACGATGGGTTTCGCGCACGTAGTCCGATACGCGGGAGTGCTGGTCGCAGCAGTCCTGCTGCTGGGGCAGGAACCAATCCGGGTGACGGTAAGCGAAGTCATCGTCCCGGTTACGGTCACCACCGCAAAAGGCCAGTTCGTCTCCGACCTCGATAAAGAAGATTTCCGCATCTTCGATAACGGCCAGGAGCAGACCATCGACTATTTCTCGCGGGAGCGCAATCAACCCGTCGTGGTGGGCTTCCTCATGGATCTGAGCAACGACAGCCGGGTTCAGTGGAAGGATTACCAGGAGGCGGCCATCGACCTGGTGGATACGCTGATGCCCGGCGGCAGCAAGAAATACTCGGGATTCCTGATCGGGTACAGCACCACAGCCGACCTGCTGGTGAACACAACCAACGATTCCGAGGCGATCGTGGACCGCTCTGCGAATGAAGCCGGGCGGAGGGCAGCGCTCTACGACGCGCTTGTTGAAGCCTGCACCGCCCGCACACTGGTGCAGGGGAGCCGATGAGCCCAGGCGCGTGTTGTCGTCATCGTCGGCGACGGCCACGATAACGCCAGTGCGAGGACGCTAGGGAAGTGCTGGAAAAAGCGCAGCGGGATCTGGTGACCATCTACGGCGTCAGCACCTCCGCCTACGGCAATGGCAACGACGACGATGACGATGTCCTGGTGAAGCTGGCCGATGGCGACCGGAGGGCAAGGTCGAGTATCCCGCTCGAAAACGTCTACAAGGACATCGCCGGATACCTGCAAGTGCCGACCGACGGGGGCAACTATCGCCTACGACCTGGGCACCGGCGGATACTCCGCCGCAAAGGCCAACAGCATTTTCCGTGCGATCACCAATCTTACCGGTGAAATTACCACCCAGTATATTCTGCGCTACACCCCCGATATTCCCGAAGATTCCAAGAACCTTCGCGACATTAAGGTCACGGTGAAATTGCCGGACGTCAGGGTCAGGGCCCGTCAATCCTACTATCCTTTCTCCGTGCCTGACCCGAATCCGGTCCTGCATCCCCGTTAGGTGTCTTAACTGTGTCATGATTCGTGGAGCCAACAGGCAACGCGAATACTCATGTCCGTCGTGACCACGCAAGCCGCGAATCTTTCCATTCTTGAACTGGACGTGCCTGGCCGCGGGACAATCCCAGCGGGAGTATTGTTGGAAGATCCCTCCCAGGATCGTTTGCACCTGCGCCTGCGCCGCGATTGGGAAGAAATTGCTCCCGCGGAGGCGTCCACGCTCTCCGCGCTCGAATTCGATCTGGCGTCCAAGGCCGCCGAAATGGGTGCCAGCCGTCTGCTCGGCTATCTCGAAGAGACGCTTTCCAACTTCTTGAGGATCGGCGACCGGCGCGAGGTGATGGTGGAGGATTTCGAGCGCGCCTTGGGGCGCCTCTACCGCGAGCACGTTCGTTCGACGGTGCTCGGGTTCATCACCCATCTGCCTCGCTACTCCCTCGCCGTGGCCGCAGGGAAGTTCCTGGAAAACGAGGAAGTGCCTCAGGAGAGCTGGCTGGAAGCGGAAAGCTGGCTGGAAGCGCCGCCGGATTTGAAGCTGACCCGGGAGATGTTTATCGCGCGCATCGCCGGGCGATCCATGGAGCCTCTGATTCCCGACGGAAGCCTGTGCGTTTTCCGCGCCGGCGTCACGGGATCGCGCCAGGGCCGGCTGGTGTTGGTGGAGGCGCTCGGACGCGGCGCCAACGACCGTCATACCGTGAAGCGATACCGCAGCGGGAAGATCCAGAATCCCGACGGCTCCTGGGCCCATCGGCGCATTCGCCTGGAGCCGCTCAATCCCGAGTTCGAAGCCTGGGATCTGGATCCCGGCGACGCGGACAACCTCCGCGTGATCGCGGAATTCGTGCGGGTTCTGGACTAGACCATTTTCGTGGCTTCTGTAAGACAGGGTGGGGCGGACGCCCCCGTCCGCGCCGGACCCCCCGGTCCGGCTCTTCTGCCCCAAGCAAAGGCCGACGAGGGGCCCGCCTTCCGTTATCCGTGAAACTGCTCTAACTACTGCGCCGCCGCTTTCGCCACAACCAACCCCAGCGGATCGTCGGGATCGGGCGCGGGCTTGCATCCGGATTTGCGAGCCTGCCAGAGCTGCCCGGCCAGATCCAGATTGGTTTCGGTAGCCTCGTCTTCGCCGGCCGCGCTCACCCGCGCCTTGAGCGTCTTCGCGGCCTCGTCCAGCAATTCCTGGGAAGACGGACCCAGACACGCGGCCGCATCGAACGCCATCTGCACCAGGATGCGGCTCCTGCGGAAGCGCTCCGCCGCGCCGATCCCGCGCACGGCCGGGTCGAGCGCCAGCACCCGGCTGGTAAGATCCAGACGTTTCGCGGCGGCGCTGCCCTCGTTCGCCTGAAGCGCCGGATTCAGCCGCAGAGCCGCCTCGAAATCGCCTTGCGCGGCCCGGTAATCTCCTCTGGCGAAATCCGATTCGCCCAGTCCCGCAAACGCGTCGGCGCTTACAGCCGCGTCGTCGAGGTCTTCGCGCAGCACCCCTCGAAACAACTCCGCGGCGCGCGCCGGCGAACCTGCGGCGAGAAATAAACGGCCGGTGCGCAGCCGCGCCGCGGGATCGTGGGGCATCTGATCCTGCACCGCCAGCAGCTCCGCCAGCAGCTCTTCCTTCGAGTCCTGCTGCGCCAGCAAGTCGATCAGTTCGAAACGAACTTTCAAACGGTTGCCTTCCGCATCGTCTTTCCATTGACCGTAGACGGCGCGGTGATAGTAAGAAATCGCTTCGCGCATTCTGCCTTCCTTAAGGAGAACCCGGCCCATGGTCAAATTCGCCGGACCGTCGGTCGAGTCGCTGAGCAGCAGATCGGTAAGCGTCGTCTCCGCGTCCGCGGCTTGGCCGGCGGCGAGCTGCGCCTGGGCCAGAACCCTCTGATAGTCACGGTTCCCGCGCTCGATTTCGAGGGCGTCTTTGATCCTGTCGACAGCCTCCGCGCCGTGTCCTTGATCGAGTAAGCGCTGTCCCAGGTCAAAAAGACGCGCGGCCTCGACGCGGCTTTCCGCCTCCTCGGTTTTGGCGAGAAACGTGTCGGCGGCGAACAGCGCGCCCATGGCCAGCGCCACCAGCCCGAAGGTCCGCAGGAACTGGCCCGAACTCGCGCGTAGAGAAAAAGACGACGGTGTCATCGCGTCACTCCTGTTGCACCGTCGCGTTGCTGCGCTTGCCGACGCCGTAGGCCGCCAGCACATCGTCCAGCACGGCGATCCCCATCAGGACGCGTACATTGGCACGGCTGACCACGGGCAAAACCGTAAGTCCGGTCGAGCCCATTCGCTCCAGCGCCATGCTCAGGCTGTGGTCCGGGTGAAGATGCGGAAGTTGTTCGCCTCCCGGCGTCCACCCTGGCGTAGCTTCCGCGAGAACCTCGCCTAACGTTTGACCGGTATGACCGCTGGTCACGGCCTGCGTCAGATCCCCTCTGCGCACCATGCCGCACAGGCCGTCGCCGTCTGAGACGGGCCACGCATCCAGGGGGTCGTCCTTCACGCTATGGAGCGCCGCCGCCACATCCGTCTCGCTCGACAGCACCGGGGGCGCGGGGCGCATCGCCTGCCGCACCTGCATCAGCCCCGCCTGGGCCCGGGAATGCGCCGTCGGCAGATGCACTCCGTCCTGATGCGCCAGCGCATCGTAGATCGGCTCTCTCTGAAGCTGGTAGGAGATGAAGAACGCGATCAGGTTGGAGATCATCAGCGGAACGATGATGTTGTAGTCCCGCGTCACCTCGAAGATCATGATCACGGAGGTCAGCGGCGTGCGCACGATTCCCGCGAAGGCCGTGCCCATGCCCACCAGCGCGTACGCTCCCGGACCCGCGGTGTAGTGCGGGAACAAGGTGTGCGCGACGCTGCCCACCGAAGCGCCCATCATCGCGCCGATGAACAGAGCCGGGCCGAAGATGCCTCCCGCGTTGCCGGAGGCGTAGCACACCGCCGTGGCGACGATCTTGAGCACCGCGAACAGCACCACCATTTTCAGCACCACGTTGCCGTTCAGCACCTTGTCGACGTTGTTGTAGCCGACGCCCATCACTTCCGGCACGAAGTAGCCCATCACGCCCACCGCCAGGCCGCCGACCACCGGCTGAAACCAGACCGTGGACTTCGGCCAGCGTCATAAACCAGGCGCGCAATCGCAGCAGCAGCTTGACGAACGCCACCGACCCCAGTCCGCCCACCACTCCCAGCACGGCGTAGATCCGCGAACTCGGCCGGATGCACCAGTTGATACCCGGAGACGTGGAACAGAGGATCGTCGCCCAGCACCAGGTGCAGCACCATCCACGACGTGGCCGAGCTCAACACCACCGAGCCCAGCACGGAGGCGTGCAGATCGCCCATGATCTCTTCGAGCGAAAACAGCACCGCCGCGATGGGCGTGTTGAACGCCGCCGCCAGGGCAGCCGCGCAGCCCACCGGCACCAGCGCCTTCACCTGCCGCGCGTCGAGTCCCAGATTGCGCGCCACCACCGACGCGATTCCCGCGCCCACCTGCACCGAAGGTCCTTCGCGGCCCAGCGCGATGCCGCTGGCCAGCGACGCCGAGCAGCAGAAGAATTTCCCCAGCACGGTGCGGAACGGAGATGCGCCCGTCGTTGACGAACAGCGCGAACTTGGTTTGCGGGATGCCGCTGCCGCGCGCGAACGGAAAATAGCGCCACAGCAGATACCCGGTGGAGAGCGACCCGAGCACCGGAACCAGAATCCTGCGCCAGCCCGCTCCTCCCGGCGGATACATGCGCGCCGCCAGCCGCCCGGTGAGCAGGATGAACGCCACCACCACCAGGCCGACCAGCGCTCCGATCACCAGGCTGAGGACCAGCAGGAGTTGATCGCTGCCGCGAAGCCCTTCGAGGCCCACTCGGACTTTTGCCGCCCACCTGCGCATAGTTATTTTCATCGTAGCAGCGGCCAGTGCTGAAAAAGCACTACTGGTTGCCGATGAACGCAGATGAAAGCGGATTCAAAGACGCACAAGCCTTTATTTTCGATCCGCGTGTATCCGTGTTTATCGGCGGCCAACCCTTAGGCGGCGATCCCCATCTTCTTGGTCCACGGCGTTGCGCCGCTAAGCGCCGCATTCACCGCTTCGATATTCTTGACCCCTTGATCGGACAGCCAATCCTCCAGCGCCTTTGGCGCCCTTGGTCGCGTAGATGGGCATGCCGTCCTTCCAGGTCGCGCGCCCGCACAGCACGCCCGAAAAGTCCGTGCCGGCTTCCGTGGCCATCTTCAGGCTTTCGACAAACTGCGCGTTGCCCACGCCGGCGCTCAAATAAATAAACGGCTTCGTCGCCACCGCCGCGGCTTCGCGATAATATTCCAGCGCCTCAGCGCGAGTGTAGGCCTTCTCGCCTTTGTACATCGAGCTGCCCTCCACGAACGCCGCGTTGGTCGGAACTTCCACTTTCAGCACGTCCACGAGGTATTGGGGCTTCGAAAACTCCTTCATCGCGCCGATCACCACTTTGGGCTTGATCTTGGCGTACTCGAGCCCCTTTTCATTGCCGCCCTTGGGATCGTAGCCGACGAACTCCAGGAAGAATGGAATCTGGTAGAACTCGCACTCCGCGCCGATCCGCTCGATAAAGGCGTGCTTGATGTCGTTGACGTCGGCTCGTCGAAGGGCGAATAGTAGATCAGGATCTTGACCGCGTCCGCGCCCCAATCTACGATACGTTTCACCGAGACGTGCGGCAGCAGGTCCGGCAGCCGTCCGGGCTGGGTATTGTCGTAACCGGTCTCTTCATACGCCAGCAGCAGGCCTGCGTTGGCGGAGCGCGCCTTGGCCGCGGGCAGTCCGTATTCGGGATCCAGCAGGATCGCCGTCGCGTGCGGCGTCAGCACCTTGCTCACGATGGTTTTGAATTCCGACATCAGCTCCGGCGTGATCGACTTGACATCCACGCCCTTCGCCGAAGCGAGCGATTTCTGTAAGCTGCCGCGCTGGTCCATAGCCGCGGCGGCGATGATTCCGTTCTTATTCGACAGAGCCTTGAGATGTTTCAGTTTGCCGGAGGAGAGATTCATTCAACTATGGTAGTGCGCTGCGCACCCATCGCGCCACTCTTCGGAAGTACACGTTTGCCCGAGCCACATCGCGCAGGATTTGCGCCTTCAGCGCCTCCGCGGATTCAAACTTGCGCTCCTCGCGCACCCGCCGCAAAAACTCGACGCGAATGCGCTCCAGCTTCGTTCCGTCCCTCGGGACAAATGTCTCCAGGAGAAATGTCTCAATCGTCCGTGCCGTGCCGTCGAAGGTGGGACGCATGCCGATATTGGTGATTGAATTCCACGCACCGCCTCCCTCCAGATCGTGCGTTCGCGCCAGATCGTGCGTTCGCGTGATATACACGCCGTCGCCAGGAAGAACTTCGGCGGAAGTATGCAGATTCAGCGTCGGCACGGTCTGGCGCGAGCCGATTCCAAATCCCGACACCACTTCACCCGCGATCGCGTAAGGCCGGCCCAGCAGCCGCGCGGCCAATGACACCTCGCCTGCTTCAATGCGCCGCCGTACCTCGCTCGCCGATACGATCAGCCCGCGCAGCTTCACCGCCTCCACCAGGCGCGTCTCGAAGCCGTATCGCTCTCCCAGCGTGGCCAGCACGCCCGGATTGCCGGCCTGCTTGTAGCCGAAGCGGAAATTGCCGCCCACCATCACCACCCGCGCCTGCATCCGGTCGCGCACGTAGAGCGAGACGAACTCCTCCGGCGAAAGCCTGGAGATCTCCTGGGTAAAGGGAAGAATGAAAATCTGCTCGATTCCCAGCGCGCGTATCATCGCGCAGCGTTCCTTGAGCGGCATCAGGGGACGCGGCGCGCGCTCCGGCGCAACCACACAAGCCGGATGCGGATCGAAGGTCATCACCGCCGGTTCAAGGCCTCGCTCCGCCGCCAGCGCCGCCACTTGAGACAGCAGAGAGGCGTGTCCGGCGTGGACGCCGTCAAACTTCCCGATAGTGAGAACGGATTCCTTCATGCAACCGCCGGCGGCTCGGGCTCCACTTCAATCTCCAGGCCGTCGTAGGCCAGGTGGACATTCTCTGGCAGCGCGGCCTCCGTCTTTTCGTGCGACAGATCGTGGCACATATGCGTGAAGAATGCGCGCCGCGGTTTGAATTTCTCCACCCAGCGCAGTGCCTGCTCCACGGTAGAGTGCGTGGGATGCGGGCGGTGCCGCAGCGCGTCCAGAAACAGCACGTCCAGTCCGTTCAGATGCGCCCAGGACTCCTCCGGAATATCGCTGTGATCGGTGAGATATGCCGCCCGCCCAAAACGAAATCCCAGCACCGTGCCCTTGCCATGGCACAACCGGATGGGCGTAAATTCCAGGCCGAACAGTTCAAACGGCGTACCGTCCAGCGTTCGCAGATCGAGCTTGGGAACCGAGGAGAGCGACGGTCCCTCGTCGAAAGCGTAGCGGAAGATGCGCTGAATCGCCTCCAGCGTCTCGGGCGATCCGTAAATCGGAGTAGGCGACTTCTGGCGAAAATTGAAAGGCCGAATATCGTCTAGCCCCAGCACGTGATCGGCGTGCGAGTGGGTGTAGAGAATCGCGTCCAGCCTTTCCAGGTTGGCCCGCAGACACCTGTGCGCGAAAGTCGGGCGACGTATCCACCACCACGCTCCGGCCCGCGTAGCGCAGCAGGATCGACGGCCGCAGCCGCTTGTCGCGCGGATCGGAGGACCGGCACACTTCGCAGGAGCAGCCGATGGCCGGCACGCCCGAGCTGGTGCCGGAGCCCAGCACGGTGATGTGGATGTTCGGGATCTCCGTCACGAACCAGCGGACGCCTCGCCCTGGTTTGTATCAATGTGTGCGGCCTTTTGCTTGGCCGTGCTCTCGGTCACCTGCACGTAGCGGAAACGCAGTTCCGTCAGCGAATTCTCGACAAGCCGCTGTTCCTCCAGCGACAGATTGCCGCGGGTTTTATCCGCCAGCATCGCCAGCATGTCGATGGCATGCCGCGCCGCCGGCAGGTCCGGTTCTTCTTCTTTGTCTTCCGGGGCGCCCAGCGGCAGCAATCCCAGCCGCATCTCCGCCTGCATCTTGAGAGAAAACACCAGGAATTCAAACGTGGGCGGCGGAACGGGAAAATCGGTCTCGCTCATCGGCAATCTCCACTCCAGTCTTCACTCATTAGTTTAGAGCCTTCCGCCCCCGCCTGCGCGGTCTTTTCTTGACACCCCGTAAGCCTGCGTGTTAGCTTCGTTTTTCGATTCCAGATTCGGAGACAGGCATGCGATTCTTCAACCGGCTCACGATTTCCGCCGCCGCTGGGCTATTGCTGGCCGCTACGCCGCTCCTGGCCCACCACTCCTTCGCGGCTGAGTACGACTCCACCAAGCCGGTCACGCTGCAAGGCAAGTTCATCAAAATGGATTGGGTGAATCCACATTCCTGGATCCATCTGGAAGTGATGAATAAAGACACCGGCAAACTAGAGACGTGGGACGTCGAGACCGGACCTCCCAACACTCTCTACCGCAACGGCTGGCGCAAGGACGCGATCAAACCCGGAGAAGAGATTCTCGTCAACGGAACGCTGGCCAAGAACGGCTCGAATACGGTGAACGCGCGATCGGTGAAGACACCCGACGGACGCACCCTTCTGGCCGGCTCCTCCGAAGGAAACCAGGCCGGAGCGCCGCCGCCCCAAACCAAGCAGTAACGGAAAAAATCACATGCGAATTTGGATCGCCGCAGTTACCGCCGTAGTTGTCGCTTCTTGCGCAGCCGTGGTTTCCGCCCCTGCCCAAACCAAATCCGCGAAGGCAGCCCGATACTCGCCGCCGCGGCTCGCCGACGGAAAGCCCGACTTGAACGGGATTTGGGAGGTCCGCGCCAAGGTGGACGCGGATCTGGAAGGCAAGATCGGCGGCAGGAACATCATTGTCGATCCCGCCGACGGGAAGATCCCCTACAAGCCGGAAGCGCTGGCGCAGAGAAAAGAGAACGCCCGGAATCGGAATTCCGACCCGATGACAAAATGCTGGATGCCCGGCGTCCCCCGGTTGATGTACATTCCCTATCCGTTTCAGATCGTGCAATCCGCCAGTCAACCGGTAATCCCGATTCTTTCCCAATACGTCCACACCATTCGCAACATCCACATGCAGGGCGAGCATCTCGACGGCTTGGAAAACTGGCTGGGCGATTCGCGAGGACATTGGGAGGGCGACACTCTGGTGGTCGACGTCGCCAACTTCAACGATCAAACCTGGCTGGACGCTGCCGGGAACGATCACAGCAGCGATCTGCACGTGGTGGAACGCTTCACGCGCACCAGCCCCGATACAATCACCTACGAGGCAACCCTCTCCGACCCGAAAGTCTTCACCAGGCCGTTCAAGATTAGCTTGCCGCTCACGCTTCACACCGAGAAGAACTTCCAGATCCTCGAATACGAGTGTTACGCCGTGAAAGAGGGGCCCACCTTCACCGTAGGCGACAAGCCCGATCCGCAGCACGGGAGGTAATCGCGATGAAAATTTTCACGATCCTTGGAATTTCGGCCGTCGCGTTGTTCGCCCAGGGTCCGCCGGGAGGCCGCGGGCCGGTGAATCCGCTCTTGAACGGCAACCCGTACGTCTCGCCGCAGGAAGTCAAGGGTGGAACCGTCCCGCGATTGCCCGACGGCAAGCCGGATTTGCAGGGCGCATGGCTGCAGAGGACCATCGGCAACTCCATGTCGATGTTTTCGATCGAAAAAACACCGGGGCATCCCAGGACCAATATTCCCGCCACCGCGGGAGTTATCGTGGACCCGCCCGACGGGCAGATCCCCTACCAACCCTGGGCTCG
This sequence comes from Bryobacterales bacterium, assembly GCA_963765185.1. Taxonomy (GTDB): domain Bacteria; phylum Acidobacteriota; class Terriglobia; order Bryobacterales; family Bryobacteraceae; genus Palsa-187. The sequence goes on along the minus strand of CAVXWB010000171.1, from coordinate 22,878 downwards.
GCAGAAACAGATCGATCTCGGCGAAAACCATATGCTCGAGGAGTCCGACGCCCACTGTTTCCTGGGCGGTCTGCCGCACCAGATGTATACGCCGTTTGGGATGCGCATTCTTCAGCCGCCCGGATACGTGGTGATGACCTGGGAATTCATGCACGCCTACCGCATTATTCCGATGGATGGGCGTCCGCACCTCGAGCCCAGCGTGAAGTTGTATGAAGGCGATTCGCGCGGCAAGTGGGACGGAGATACTCTGGTCATCGATGTGACCAATCAGGTGGGCCGCACCTGGATCGATCAATCCGCCAATTTCCACAGCGACGCCATTCACGTAGTGGAGCGCATCACCCCCATCGATTCCAACAATCTTCAATACGAAGCCACCGTCGACGACCCCAAGGTCTATACCCGCCCCTGGACCGTCCGCTATTTCTACAGCCGCATTCTCGATCCCAATTTCGAGCACCTGGAGTTCGCCTGTATCGAGGGCGAAGTGGATCAATCGAAGCATTAGCAGCTCCCCGCCGAAGGCGAGCTTTGCAAGGTGGGGCGGGCGCCCCCGCCCGGCGCCGCTCGACGCGCGCGTATCGCGAGTCGGACTGCCGGATTGCAGTGCATGCGGCCGGGCTGCATGCAGCCGGGTTGCATGCAGCCGATGGCCTCGAGACGGTTCTGACAATTGCGGGAGGAGATCTTGACACCGTCAGATTTGGGGCTATACTGACACAAAACGTAGTCTCGCTAGCCTTCTGGGAGATAGAAAGTTCATGCGCCAAGTTGCGATTATTTTCTGCTGTCTTGCCCTTGCTACCGTCGCGTTGGCCCAAAGCGACCGCAGCACCATCACAGGAACCATCACCGATCAGTCCGGCGCGGTAGTCGCCAACGCGCCCATCCAAGCCAAGAACCTTGCCACGGGCCTCGTCTATACGGCGGCGAGCACGTCCACAGGAAATTACACCATCGGTGAGTTGCCGGTGGGAACCTACGAAGTAACCGTCGCGGTGACGGGATTCAAGAAATATGTCCGCAGCGGCCTGGATCTTGCGGCGGCGCAAACGTATCGCGTCGATGTCGGCCTCCAGTTGGGCGCCGCTAGCGAGTCGGTCACCGTCACGGAGGCCGCCCCGCTGCTCAAGACCGAAAGCGGCGAGCTCGGCCATAGCGTTGCCAACGAGAGTCTGGACACGCTGCCCGTGTTGGGGATCGGTTCGGCTTCGGCCAGCAACGCCGGAACTCGCAACCCCTTCGCCGTGACGCTGCTGGTTCCGGGCGCACAGTTTTCGGGCGATGTGACGGTGTTCATCAACGGGGCTCCCAACAATTCGGAAGCACTCCGGATCGAGGGCCAGGATTCCGGCAACGGCATGAATACCACGCTGCAATCGCAGACTCAGCCCAGCGTCGATTCCATCCAGGAGTTCCAGGTTCAAACCAGCAACTACGCCGCCGAATATGGGGAGGCGGGCGGCGGGGTCTTCATCGCCACCATGAAATCGGGGACCAATTCATTCCACGGCACCGCCTACGATTACTTCGTCAATGAATTTCTGAACGCTGCTACTCCGTTCGTCAATGCCAAGCCGCGCAACCGCCGGGACGACTACGGCTTCACCTTCGGCGGGCCCCTCAGGATTCCCAAGGTTTACAACGGCCGCAACAAGACCTTCTTCTTTTACAACTTCGAACAGTTCCGCGAAAGCGACATCGTCAATAACATCCAGGATACGGTTCCCACCAATCTGTACCGGCAGGGAATCTTCACCCAAGCCCTTCTCCCCAAGACACTCGGGACGGATCCGCTGGGCAATCCGATTATCGAAGGCGAGATTTACGATCCGGCCTCGAATTTCTCGGCCCCCAGCGGCCAAGTCGTGCGCACCCCATTTATGAACAACACGATCCCCATGACCCGCATGGACCCGGTCGCGCTGGCCGTCCAAAACCTGATCCCGACGCCCTCCGGCCCGAACGCCAACGGGCTGATCAACAATTACCTTCCGACTTACACAACGCTGAGACATACGGACATCAACTCGGTCAAGGTCGACCAGATGCTTACTTCGAAGGCGAAGTTCTCGGTCTACTTCGCCCGGACCCACACACATTCCCCGCTGGCGCTTTTTGCCGACGGCCTGCCTGACACGATTACCGCTGGGATCGGCAACAACATTTGGGCTTACACCACCCGTATCAACTATGACTACACGCTGAGACCGACCTTGCTGCTGCACGTCGGAATCGGCTACCAGAATGTGCACGGCCCCACGTCCTATTGTTGCACCGGGGTGGACACCTTTAATCCCGCTTCCATCGGCTTGACGGGGGTTACGGACACCGGCCGGTTCCCCAACTTTACGGGGCTCACCAGCGCCGTCAGCACGGGCGGGATGCAGTCTATGGGCCCGACCCTTGGACTTGAGGACGGATCGCCTGGATGTATCACCCTCAATTGCGGCGGTCTGTATTTGTTCCGGCCTAGCGGGAATGTCAGCCTCACTTGGATCAGGGGAAACCACACCTACAAAGCCGGCACGGAAATCATCATCAACAATTTCATGAATAAGCAGGATTCGCCGGCCCAAGGCAGCTTCGCCTTCAGTCCGGGCGAAACCTCCGAGCCTTACCTCTATCCGAACACCACTCTGGCCGGCGGCTATCCGGGATTCGCATACGCCTCTTTCCTGTTGGGCGCGGTCGACAGCGGAAGCGTCGGAACTCCCACCGATCCGCACCTGCGGAATCAATCCTACTCGTTTTTCGTCCAGGACAGTTGGAAAGTTACACACAGGCTCACCTTGGATTACGGCCTGCGATACGATTACCAGACCTACAATCAGGAGACCGACGGTCGCATGGCCAGTTTCTCGGAGACGGTGCTGAATGCCAACGCGGGCAATCTGCCAGGGGGCACCATTTATGAGGGGAGTTGCCACTGTAACTTCGCCAAGAACTACCCCTTTGCGCTGGGACCGCGCCTGGGAGCCGCTTATCAGATCACTCCGAAGACAGTCTTCCGCGCCGGCTTTGGCGTGGTGTACAACAAATTATCCCAGTTCGACAATTTCACGATTACCGAATCCAGCCCGTTCCAATCGCCCGGCGGCTTCACGCCCGCCATGTACCTGAAGAACGGAGTCCAGGTTCCCGTCAACCCGTGGCCCGACTTCAATGCGTCGCAGTACCCCAATCTGCCGGGCCAGCTCGGCGTCGCGGCAGGGCTGGTCGATCCGAACGCGGGACGTCCGGGCCGGCAGCTTCAATGGAGCGTGGGCGTGCAGCGCGAAATTCTGCGCGACCTGGTGGTGGAAGCGTCCTATGTGGGCAACCGCGGAGCGTATTGGGCGGCCAATGGTTTCGCGGTCTACAATGCCGTCACGCCCCAGATTCTCGCCGCCCATGGGCTGAGCCTCAGTAATCCGGCGAATATCTCGCTCCTGACCGATGCCCTGACCAATCCGGCGGTGATCCAGGCCGGCTTCTCGGCGCCTTACTCGACTTTCCCGGCCAGCGGGACCCTGGCGCAGTCGTTGCGTCCGTATCCGCAATTCGGCAACGTGAGTGGAATGTACGCGCCTCTCGGAGATACGTGGTATGACTCGTTACAGGTAAAAGCCAATAAGCGCTTTTCGCATGGTCTGGAGGGGAGTTACAGCCTGGCTTGGCAGAAGTCGCTCACCATGGACTCCTCGGCCGAAGGCACTGGCGGCGGCGTCATCAACGACGCCTTCAACCGGCCGGTGAACAAGGATCTCTCGCAATATGACCAGCCGTTGGTGAGCATTATCGCGCTCACTTACACGACGCCGAAGTGGCAGGCGAACGGGTCGGGCGGCAAAGCGCTCTCGTGGCTTACCCGCGATTGGGTCGTCGGCGCTCTTCTGTCGTACCGCAGTGGTCTCCCGATCCTGGCGCCCGCGTCGACCAACAATCTCTCCGGCCTCCTGTTCCAGAGCACCTACGATGACCGCGTGCCCGGCGTGAATCCTTTCCTGACGAACCTCAATTGCAACTGCTACGACCCCACCAAGACCCTGGTCTTGAATCCGGCGGCGTGGACCAACCCGCCGGCCGGCCAATTTGGCACCGCAGCCCCGTACTATACCGATTACCGGCAGGAGCGCCATCCCAACGAAAACATGAACTTTGGCCGCACTTTCCGCATCCGGGAAAAGATGAACCTGAACGTTCGCGCGGAGTTCACGAATATTTTCAATCGCACCATCATCCCCGCGCCCACGTCCACCAACATCTTGACGCCGCCTATCATTACCAACGGCCTCTACACCGGCGGATTTGGATACATCAACACAGCCACCGCTGGTAGCCAGGCGCAACTGGCGTCGTCTTCGGCCCCGCGCGAGGGGGTGCTGGTCGCCCGCTTCACGTTCTGACCCGGGGAACGCTGGCAGCCCATGGTGAAAGTCGTCTGGCGCAAAAACCGGGGCAGCCACCGTATTTCGCCCACCGGGAAGCTCCAACGAATCAACGCGCCTCCGTGGCGAAATATGGTGAACTGTCCCAGGCTTTTGCGATTCGGCCCCTTCTGCCACGGGCTGCTAGTGTACAATGTTTGCGGTATCACGAGGCTGATTATGATGGGTGTTGCGAGAGCTGGAGGGAAGATGCGAACGAAGGTCGGGTTGGGGTTGGCCGTATTGGCATGCTTGGCGCTGGGCGCCGCGGCGCAGGAGGGGCATCCCTTGACCGGCTCCTGGCATGGCGATTGGGGCACCTCGCCCACGCAGCGGACTCCCGTCTTCATCTTCATGAAGTGGGACTCCAAAAATATTGTAGGCAAAATTAACCCGGGCCCCAAAGCAGCTCCTCTAACGGTGGCCACGCTCGACCCCAGCAAGTGGACGGTGCACTTGGAAGGCGACGGCAAGGATGCATCCGGCAATCCCGTGCATATCGTCATCGACGGAAAGCTGGACAACATCGGATCGTATCACCGGACCATCACCGGCACATGGATGCAAGGCACGACCAAAGGTGATTTCAAAGTTACCCGGGATTAGCGTCCCTACGCTGCTCATGGCGGGGCTGATCGTGGCGGGGACGGCCTGCGCCGGCGAATCTTCTCCACCCCAGCCGGCTCATCTGGTCGAGACGGTGTGCGGCTCCTGCCACGCGCTGGAGGTTGTAGAGAAGAAGCGGGCGACCAGGGAAGAATGGCGGGACGTGGTTCAGGCGATGGTCGATCGGGGAGCGAATCTCAAACCGGATGAGGCTGCCGTCGTGACCGATTATCTGGCCAGCAACTTTGGGAAGCACGATCGAGCCAAGGAACTGGTAGAGGGCATCTGCGTCCTGTGCCACGAATTCGCTCGCGTCGAGCGGCAGGAGCTGAGCAGGGAGGAGTGGGCCGGCGTGATCAAGGGTATGCTTGCTGAAGGGGCCCCTCTGACGGATGAGGAGTTTTCCATGGTCGTCGATTACCTGGCCAAGACTTACGGCGTAAAGGAAAAGGAATGAGAACCAGGACTTTCGTGTTATCGAGGATTTTAGTCTTAGCGTTCGCGTGCGTGGCCGCGGCCATCCCGGCGCTGGCGCATCACTCCTTTGCCGCGGAGTTCGACGAGAAGAAGCCCGTCACGGTAAAAGGAATCGTCTCCAAATTCGACTGGTCCAATCCTCACGTTTTCGTGGACATCGACGTCACCGAAGCCAACGGCAAGATCATCACCTGGGCGTCTGAGTGGGAGAGCCGCGTCGAGATGAAGAGGGCCGGCTGGAAAGCCGACTCCATCAAACCCGGCGACGCGGTGACCCTGGAAGGCAGCGCCGCCAGGGACGGGAGCAAACTCGCCTCCGGCAAGTCGTTGACGCTTGCCGGCGGAAAGAAACTGTCCGCTCCGGGTGAGGCTCTCCTCACAGTGGCAGTCCCTCGCGCCGCATCCAAACCCGCTCCGCGATGGCCGGATGGTCACGTGCGCTTGGGAATCGGCCCGGGAGAAATCGGATATTGGGCCAACGCCAGCCAGCCGAGTTTGGTGGAAAGCACTTCCGCGAAGATCCGCATGAATCGCGACGGCCTCCTCGCCAACCTCGCCGACGTGGATAAAGTCGCGCCCTTCCAGCCGTGGGCCAAGGGACTGTATGAATATCGCCAGCGCACCCTTTTGAAAGACGATCCCATGGCCAGTTGCCTTCCGCCCGGAGGTCCCAGGCAGTTTCAGGTTCCCTACGGCGTGCAGATCCTGGAGGACCCCGATCGAAAGCGCATCTTCGTGATGTCGGGTGGCGGGAACCGCAACTGGCGTCTGATCTACTTGGATGGCCGTCCGCTTCCCACGAGCGACGACGCGACCCCCACGTATTTCGGGAGTTCGGTGGGCAAGTGGGATGGGGACACGCTGGTGCTCAACACCGTCGGCTTCAACGAAAGGTTCTGGTTCACCAACGGCGGTCTGCCGCATACGGAGAAGCTGCGGCTGGTGGAGCGCCTCTCCCGCCCGGATTTCAACACGCTAAAATACGAGGTGACCGTGGACGATCCCGGAGCCTATACCAGGCCCTGGTCCGGGAGCTGGACTCTGCAATGGATCGCGAATCAGGAAATGGAAGAATATTTTTGCGACGATAGCAATCAGGATCAGGAAGCCAAATAGGCTGACCAAGCTTAGTTAACGAGGAGAAGCGGATATGAAGCGTAGCATCGTTGGTTTGATTGCGGTTTTCGGTGGCCTCCTGGCAGTAATGCCGGCGAGTGCGCATCACTCGTTTGCGGCGGAGTACGATTCCAAGAAGCCGGTCACTTTGAAGGGAACTGTCACCAAGGTCGACTGGATGAATCCGCACGTGTACTTCTACATCGACGTCGCCGGCGACGATGGGAAAATCACGAATTGGGGTCTCGAGATGGGTCCTCCCAATGGCCTCGAACGCTCCGGCTGGAGCAGGAACACTATGCAAATCGGCGACGAGGTCGTCGTGGAGGGGACCTTGGCCAAGGACGGAAGCAAGCAGGCCAATGTGAGATCGGTCACCCTGGCCGACAGCGGCAAGAAACTGGGCGGCGCATCGAGCGAAGGGAAGCAGTAAATGCGGGCTCAAGCGCTCCTGATCCTTGCAATAGGATCGGCATTCGCCGTGGCCCTGACGATCCCGTCGTTCGCGCAGAACGGCGGTCCGATTCCTCCGCCCAACGGCGCTCCCGCGGCCGGGAAAGGCGGCGGAGGCAGAGGCCGGGGCAACAAGGCTCGTCCGCCCTCGAGGCCAACTCCGCATTGGCCCGACGGCCACGTCAACCTCGGTCCGCTTCCTGGCGAGAAAGGCGTGTGGGAAGGCAACGCCGGAGCCACTCTCGCCACCAACCCCCCCGGCGGCTTGGACAATCCGCGGATGTATCTTCCCACCAACCTCAAGATCAGCGAGGTTCCCTTCCAACCTTGGGCCAGAGCCTTGTACGAGTATCGGCAGAACGCCACCACCAAGGACGATCCGCACGTCCGCTGCAAACCCTCCGGCGGTCCGCGCATGTTTCACACTCCCTATGGAATGGAGTTCGTGGACATGCCCGACACCCAGCGCGTTTACGTCATGGGAGTCGGCGGTCCGCACACCTGGCGCGTCATCTACATGGATGGCCGCGAGCATCCCAAGGATCTGGATCCTTCGTTCGCGGGTCACTCCGTGGGTCATTGGGACGGCGACGCGCTGGTAGTGGATACGGTCGGATTCAACGAGAAGTTCTGGCTGACCAGGGAAGGCATTCCCAGCACGGAATTCCTGCATCTGACCGAGCGCTTCACGCGCACCGACTACAATACGCTGAAGTACGAAGCGACGATTGACGATCCCGGCGCCTACACCGCGCCCTGGACCGGCGGCTGGTACATCAACTGGCAGCCGGATCGGGAGATGTACGAATACGTCTGCCAGGACAACAATCGCGACGTCAAGCACATGTATGGCGGGTCCCGCGATAATGGCTTCGAGAATACTTCTGGCCGGCGTTAAGATCCTCCGGCCAGATCCGCCCGCAACCCGCGACACGTAGACATACGCGATCACCACGGGTGTAATTAGTCGATGAGAAGGTTCTTATTTCTATTCGTACTGGCGCCTGGCCTCTACGCCCAACAGCCAGTCAACAGTTTTAGCCCCGCTGGAACTGGGGCAGGAATTCGAACCGTCAACCTTAAGCTTCTCGACGCCCCCATCGATGTCTTGGATTTCACCGGCTGTGATCCCACCGGAACCAACGACTCCACTGCTTGCTGGCAGAACGCAATCAACCAGGCTGAGGCCTCTGGGCAAGCTTTGGTCTGCGCAGCCACTCCTGCAGGCACGGCGAAATACAGCGTTACTTCATTGAGCCTCACAGGAGCCGTATCGATCTATGGTCCTGGTGGTCTTCCTGACGCTCAAGCGGCCGTGGCAGGTTGCGAGTTGATGGAGCGTAGCACGGCCACCAATTATACGAGCACGGTTGCGAATATTGTTGTGGCCCCCGGCCGATCTCCCAGAACGGCGACGATTCATTTCTCCGCGAATCCAAACCTTCGCCCAGGTTATCGTGTAACCATAGCCGGGTCCGCCGCTACGGCGCTCAATTCCACCTATCCGATCCTCAGCGCTTCCTCCACCGCCGCGACGTTTGAGACCACGGCGATGGCAGGCACGTATACAGACTCGACGATAGTCAGCAGCCTGCTCCCGTTGATCCAAGCGCCTGCCTCCGCTGCCTCCTACGTGACCATTCGTGGGTTGTGGATCGACGGAAACAACAAAACCGGCAGCATCGGCATTTACTCCGATACCAACGATAACTGGACCATCCAGGATAATTCCTTCACCGGCTTCCCGGCTGGTTCCGCGGCCATCACGGGTGGAGAGAATATCGATTGGCACATTGAACACAACACCTTCAGCCACGCCGGTTTGGCGATTGCCATGCAGAACAACTATGGAACCATCGCGAACGGCTATTACGGCTGTAACGTTTGCCGGATTGAAAGGAACCAGTTTTACGGCGGCGCGTCGGATTCCCAAGGCAACATCATCGGCGGAATCATCAATTTCAACTTCAACGACATTGAAGCACGTCTTGGAACAGGTGGAGCGCCCGCTGAAGTGGTCTTCGGCGATTCCCTCAACGATGGTTTTTACAATATCCAGGGAAATTACATGGAGGACAAATCCGGCGCTGCCGCGGAAGTAGGTTTTCAGTTCGGCTACGGAGCAGGCTCCGGGGCCTATAACGCCACAGGGAATCAAATCGGCGGAGGAGGCGCGGGAATCGGTGGCACCGCCATGATTGCGAAGGCCGTGGATGGTCCCTTGACCATAACCGGGAACACGTTTCAGGGTTGGTTAAATGGTGTCTGCTTTTCGGTTTCCGGTGCGGCGTCCGCGGATATTAACAATTCATTCATCGGCGTGACGAATCCCTACCCGGCCACTGGGGGCTGTATAGGCATCGACAATAATGACGTTCCTGCCTCCACCAACAACTATGGCGGACAATTCGCATATCTCGATAGCGCAGGCTGGGTCGTCGCCCAACGCGCTCTGGTTACCGCGGTAGTGCAGTATACCAGCGGAACGAATCTGGATCTGCACGAAGGGAATCAATTTGATCTCACCTATGGCTCCCCGACAACTGTTGCCACGGTCAGTAATGCCAGGCCTGGGATGCGCTTTACGATTAAGGCCCTGAACGGAAACGCAACGTTGACGAATTCAACATTTAACCTCCTTGCCGGAGCGAATTACACGATGCGTGCGAATCAGATCCTGCAATTCGAGATTGATCAGACTGGCGCAGTCCATGAGGTTGGAAGTTCGAGCACCGGCAGTCGGACGATATGCAGCGGAACGGTCACCCTGGGGACTTCGGCGATTCCTGCCGGCACGGCGGCCCGCACCGTAACCGCCGCATGCACGGGACTGCTGAGCACCGACAATATCATGCTCGATTTTAATTCAAGTCCGCTGTCCGCCGCAGGCTGGGCGCCGTCCGCGAACGGCATACTGACAATCGTAAAGTGGCCCTCTGCCAATACCATCAACGTAGCGGTGGTGAATAACACTAGGTCTAGTATTACACCAGGCCCGATTACTTTGAATTATCGTGTCGTCCGCTAAAGGGAGGATGCCCCTCACCGAAACGGATCTTCGACCATTTGATCACGACCAAAGGAGATTGTATTGTTATTTGCTCAAGCGCAGAAAGAGTCAGCCGGGAAAAGGTCCAAAGACGAGCCAATGCGGAGCCTTTGCTCGATCCGCCAACGAGGCCATGCGGTCCTCATCAGAAAACCCGGCATGCCCAAGCTCTCGATTGCCGCCGCGTCCTCCTCGGCCTGCGCCAGCAGGCAGCTCGGTCCGGCTTGTTCGTTCTTCGGGCATTACGCATCCTCGCGGCGGCGTCTTCAAGTCCACTGTCCACCACAGGCTGGCTTCGAACCGGCTGTTCCCCGGCGCAATCGGCCGCCGTTACCGCGATCCCAGGCGTGGTCTTCTCCGGCTCTGTCGATGCATCTGCGCGCGTATTCGACCGCGACGTGTGAATGACGGCGCCGCTCGCGGAGGGTCGATCGATACCGGCGGCCCCGTCGTCGTCAACGGAAAAGTGTTTGTGAACTCGGGCTACGGCCAATCGGAGACACGCCGGCAATGTGTTGCTCACCTTCTCAGTCGACGGACGGTAGCCCTCATCGCAGCTCAGCCGAAAATTGATATTCACGGCCTTCGCCGAATGCGTCAGCGCCCCGCAGGAAACAAAATCGGCGCCCGTCTCGGCATACGCGCGGACGGTTTCAAGAGTGATGCCGCCGGATAACTCGACGGTCGCCCTCCGGGCAATATGCGCGATCCACTCCCTGGCCTCGGCCGGAGTCGGATTGTCGAGCAACAAATGCCCCGCGCCGCACTCCAGCGCTTCATCGAGCTCGGCGCGGCTGCGCACCTCGATTTCGACCGCGACTCCGGCGTTGCGCGTCCGCTCCAGCGCCGCACGCACGCCTCCAGCCGCGGCGATATGGTTGTTCTTGATCAGCACCGCATCGTACAGGCCCATACGATGATTGACCGCCCCGCCCGCCGCCGCAGCCATTTTTTCGAGACGCCGCAAACCGGGGGTGGTCTTTCGAGTGTCCAGAATCCGGCAGCCGGTTCCTTCCACGGCTTGGACATACGCGCTGGCCAGAGTGGCGATGCCGCTCAGCCGCTGTACGAAATTCAGTGCGGTGCGCTCGCCCGTCAGCAGCGACCGGGCAGGGCCGGCGACAACGCCGATCTCATCTCCGGAATCAAGCCGCGCGCCGGAGCGATGATGGAGGCGCACCTCGCAATCCACGAAAATCAGCGGCAGCAGTTCAGCGCCGGCCAGAGTCAGGGATTGCCGCGCAATCATCCGTCCGGTGGCCCTGGCATCGGCCGCGACGCAGAGATTGGTGGTGATGTCGCCCGAGCCAACATCTTCCGCCAGTGCGCGGCGAACGGCGTCGGCCGCGTCCGCATCGGAGAAACTCATTCAGCGAACAGCGAGCATCCGCTCAATCGGCAACCGCGCCCGCTGCATCAGGTCTTCCGGCAAGTCGATCCGCGGGCTGAGATTCGCCAGCGCGTCGCGCAGCTTTTCGAGAGTATTGCGGCGCATATAAGGACACTCGCTGCAATTGCAGTTTTCATTTGCAACGAAGTAAAACCGCTTCTCCGGAGCGCGCAGCCTCAGCGAATGCCCCACGCCGCTCTCGGTCATGACGATGAATTCGCCGGCGTCGGAGGCCACGCACCAATCGATAATCGCGCTGGTCGACCCGATAAAATCGGCCATCGCAAGAACCCCGGAGGGCATTCGGGATGGGCGGCCACCAGCGCATTCGGGTGCTCGGCGCGCGCCGCGGAGACCCTGCGCGCGGGAAAAGTAGCGTGCACGATGCAAGCGCCCTGCCAGATGCTCATGTTCTCCCGCCCGGTTTGCTGCTTCACGTAATTGCCCAGGTTGATATCCGGCAGGAACAGGATCGGTTTCTCCGCGGGAATCGAATTCACGATCTTCACCGCGTTGCGCGACGTGCACAGAATATCGCTCTCGGCCTTGACCTCGACCGACGTATTGATATAGCTGACAATCACGTGCTCCGGATGACGCTCCCGGAAAGCCCGCACCTGCGCGGCCGGGCAGGCATCCACCAGGCTGCATCCGGCTTCAAGATCGGGCAGCACCACCACGCGCGAAGGGTTCAGCACCTTGGCCGTCTCGGCCATGAACACCACCCCGCAGAAGGCGATGACCTCGCCGTCGAACTTCTGCGCGGCGCGGGCTAATTCCAGGCTGTCTCCAATCGAGTCTGCGATCTCCTGGATTTCGGATTCCTGGTAATGATGCGCCAGAATCATGGCGCGGCGCTCGCGCTTGAGATCGAGAATTTCCTCGGTGATGGTTTGAACGGCGGGCATAGCTGCGTGGCTACAACCAGTGTATCAAGCCGATGCATCAGGCAAACTCCGGACAGCCGTGCAGATACGGCAAGGTGGGGCGGTCCCCCTGGACCGCAGCCGGCCCCCCGGCCGGCTTGGGCGAGACGAGGGCGCAAAGTGCGTGCGCCACAAGATGCCGCATGTGGCCCACCCGACCTACCGGAAGTATGCCCCCATGGCGTCGCTTTCCCTGCGAAACTCCGCCACCAGCGACTGGAGCATCATCGCGTCGAGGCCCGGCAGTTGCAACACCGAAGCATCCGCCGCATCCCAATATGACCCGGAAAAGTCGGCATCAGAGAGCCCTTGCGCCAGAATCGACAACCCCGCCGAGTTGGCGTATTGATCGGCCGCGTCCACCACGTAGCTCAGCGGAATTTCGCCTCTCGATTCGGCACGCGAGCCGTGATGGTCCCGTACGGCGATTTGAATCTCCTTCGGCAGCTTCCAGTATTTGAGCGCTTCGGCGGACAGCTCCGCGTGCGTGAACCCCAGGATTTCCCGTTCGCAATTCACCATGGGCCGGTCGCCGGCGGCATACAATTCGAGAATGCGCTCGTATTCCTGCGGCAGCGCCAGCGCGATCAGCAGACGGCCAGCGTCGTGAAGCAATCCGGCCACGAAAGCGCCCTCGGGATACTCCAGCCGCAGACGCTGCGCCAAAAGATCGCTCAGCAGCGCCACCGCGGAGGAGTGTATGTTGAATCGCGCCATCGACCAGGACGGCGGCATCTTCACCCGGTTCCACACCCGTGCGCTGGACATCCCCAACACGGCGTTGCGTAGCTTCTTTGCTCCCAGAAGAGAGATCGCGTGCCGCACTGAGCTGATGGACTCTTCCGGCTCATCCTCGCCTGAATTCACCAGGTGGAGAATGTTCGCCGCCACCACCGTATCTTTTTCGATCAAGTCGCCCAGTAGCGAGTACGATACCTCTTCCGCGGCTAAAGCCGCCAGCAGCCGCGTCAGAATCGGCGGGAACGGAGGCAGCGAACATACCGAGCGCAGCGCCTCCTCTTTCAGGCCGCACGGCGGCGGAATCGCTTCCAGAACAACGCCTGGCTTATCTGGACTTAAGGGCCTCACGTTGAAATTATCGCCCCGCGACGGAAGAGTCTTAGCAGGTTGCGGAAAAAGTCGAAGACAGGGTTGGCCGCTGACGAATTTGAATCTGCGTTCATCTGGGTTCATCGGCGGCCAATAATGCTTTTTCGGCATCCAGTTAGGCTAACATCACACCGAGCAGCAACGCGATAGCCCCCGCCGCGCTTAGAGCAACTCCCGTGCGAAACCATTGCGACCGGAATTGAAGCGTCAACTCATGGCTGCCCGCGGGGACGAAAACGCCCATCAGCGCTTCATCGACCGGCGCCAGGGTCGCTTCGGCGCCATCCACAGCCGCGCTCCATCCCGGGTAATAGGGCACCGCGATGCGGAGCAGAGAATCCGACGACGCCGTGTACTTGATGCGGTAGGAATCGCCCGTATAACCCGTAATCTCGATCGACTGCACCGCAGGCGTGAGACCGCGCGGCGTAGCTTCCACCACGGCCGATTGGGCCGGGTCGAGCGTAGCCAGCGCCGCCAGCGCAGCCTTGCGATCGGCGGCAAACTGCACCCGCGGCGGAGCCGAAACGCGTCCCAGGCTGGAAGGGTTATCCAGTCTCCGGCCGCGCCCCAACACCACATCCGTCACGCCCAATCCATTTAACAGCTTGGGATTATTGTCCACCGCGGCAAGATACGCCGTATACCGGTCCAGCTCCGCCAACCCCGACCCATACGTCACCTCGCTGCGCGAAATCAGCGATCCGTCGGTTGGCCCCAGGCCCACCGGAACATACGGCGCCCAGATCCTCCCGAAAGCCCGCTTCGGCTCCGTGGCTTGGGCCTGCCCATACACTTCCGAGAAGCTGGCCCGCGCAAACACCAGCGGATTCTTGTAGAGATTCCAGAACCACAGGTCCACGCCGCTGAGCACAACCAGCGCGACCCAGACATACGGCCGCTCCGTCCGTTCGACCACCCACACCGCCCCTGACGCCGCCGCCATCGCCAAACCCAACGCAGCCGGGAACCAGGCATCGCCGGGAGGACGCCGCGCCAGATCGAACACTACTGTAGGAGCGATCAGCGCCACCAGCACCAGGTTTTTTCCCGCCGCACAAAGCCGGCCAGCGCCAGCGGCAGCAGCAGCAAGCCCCCGTAAAGATAATATTGCCGAGGATCTTCGGGGCCGGAATACAGGCCTGTAATGACCCCGTAATAATCGGCTGCCACCAACGTCGCCAGAGGACCGAAGTGGAATGTCGCGCCGGTGGGCGCTCGATGAGACTGCGAATGCAGCTCGATCGCGGGCAGAAGCAGAATTGCACTCAGCAGCAAGGCCAGAATCGCCGCCGGCGCGACCACGTCCAGAGCCCGTTTCCACGGAACCCGCGCAGCCGCCGCCACCGACACCAGTGTCAATAACGCCTCAAGTGACGACGGACCGTCACCGGTCAGCAGAATCAGCCCGCCAATGAGGCTGGTAAAGGCGATCCATCGCACGCTTCCCGATTCGAGCGCAATCAAAGCGGCCCAAATCAACCCCGGCAGCAGCGAGGCAGCTTCAAACTGGCCCAGCAGGGAGCTGTGCGCCGCGAAGAATCCGCCCCAGGCATAGAGGACCGCGCCCAACAGCGCCGGTCCGCGCGCTCCAAACAGCCTTCGCGCCAACAGATACGCTCCCGCCAAAGCCAGGAAAGCGTGGCAGGCCAGCTCCCAGACCAGCGCGCCCGGTTTCATCCCCAGGTGCGTCATCCCGATCAAGAAAAACGGCCAGTGCAGCGGATACCACGCGCCTGTGCGCGGCTCCGCCAGGAACGGAATTCCGGAGTCGAGATACGGAGTCCACTGCGGCAGCTTGCCCGCACCCACGGATTCGGCGAAGAACCTCTGCGCGGGATAGGAAACTTCAGCGAGATCCCAATGAATCGTCGCCTGGCGGCTGAAAAGAGGAATGGAGTAGAACAGGATGACGGCGAGCGCCAGTGCGGGCCACAATCGATAACGCTTTCGCAGCAGCGCGAGGATTACAGGCATACCCTAGCAATGGTGCTAGGGATGCCCACGCCGTGTCAACGTTGGGCGTCGGATGGGAAGGCTCAAGGAATCCGGTCGCGCTCCGAGCGTGACGCTGAAACCGGCACCGGCTGCTAATGGCGAATCATCTGGGTCTGCGCTTCGCGGGAACCTAGAGCGCCTTTCCGGCATTTTCTCGTCCGGGGAACACGCGCACCTGGCGCCGCTTGGTCAAAAACGCAATTCCCCACTGCAGTACGACGAAGAAACGGTTCGCGAATCCGATCAGGAAATAAACATGCACGGCCGCCCAGACAATCCAGGCGGAGAATCCCGTGAAGCGCAGAAACCGAAGGTCCGCGAGGGCATAGGTGCGGCCCACAATCGCCAGATCGCCCTTGTCCCAGTACCAGAACGGCGGCGGCGGCACCTGCCCTTGCACGCGGCGCCGAATCAAGCCGGCCACGTACTTGCCCTCTTGAATGGCCGGCTGCGCTACTCCCGGCATGACCATGGGCTCTTTCGCCTTCATGCCCAGCAAATTCCGCGCCTGCGCCACGACGTGCGCCGTGTCGCCAATCGCAAAAATCTCAGGGTGCCCCGGCACGGAAAGATCGGCGTTTACGATAATCTTCCCCGACGTGTCCACGGGCGCTCCAGCCGTAGGCCTGCGGGAGACGCAAACACGCCCGCGCCACAATACCGTGCCGGCCAGAATGCGCTCGCCATTGGCCACGATCCCAGCGCGTCCACGTTGGTGGGGCGCGTGTTCGTGTGCACCTCACGCCCAGGCTCTCCAGATGGCGCCGAGCCTTGGCCGAAAGCAGCGAGGGTGCATGTTGTTATGTCGTACGCTTCGAGTTTCAGTTGCGTATTGTTGGGATCGGCGCCCCGTGCGACCTTGGCGCCCGTCTGGGTGAGCCGGTCGAACGCCCAGGCCGGCGCGGAACTGTAATCCAAGCGCACGCGCTTGCCGGTGAGGGCGTCGAGCGCCGGTCCGAAAGCCTCGGGCGCGGCGATCACCACCTCGTTGCCGAGATGGGCGCCCAGCCCGGGCGTCAGCTTGCGCTGGTCGACGAACCATTCGACCATACCGTTGGCGTGCAGTATGGCGAAGGAAAGCGGCAGTGGCGTATAGGGCAGGTCTCCGCCGCGCACATTGAGCAGCCAGGCGATAAATCGGGTGCCGAGAGAACCGCTGCGTCGGCCTTGTCGGCCGTCAGCGATGCGGCTATCTCCGTGCGTTTGTCGCGCGCCGCCTTGCCGGAGAATTCGACCGGATGCGGCTCGATCGGCGCGAGTGGCGGCTCGGGCTGGTCCGTCCAGACGGCATCGAGCGGATTGTCGGCGCAAGCGACCAGCGTGCCGCCCGCCTTGTCGCAGGCGGCGCGCAACTGGGCGACACCGTCGGGCGTGTGCAGCCACGGATCGTATCCGAGCTTGGCCCCCGCCGGCAGATCGCACCGATCCAAGCCTGCGGCGGCAACTCGATCAGATGAAGCTGGGCGAAGGCCTTGCCGTCCACCTGGGTGGCGGCTTGCAGCGTGTAGCGCCCGTCGGTGAAGAAGGCCGCCTTGTCGCGCAGGATCACGGCTGCGCCAGCCGAACCGGTGAAGCCGGTCACCCAGGCCAGGCGCTGGGCCCGGGGAGGGACATATTCTCCTTGATGCTCGTCGCTGCGGGGCACCACGAAACCGTCGATGCCGCGGCGGGCCAATTCGGCGCGTAAAAGGCTCAAAGCATCGGTTCGGGCAATGGTCTTGGTCACACTTACCTCTCGTTCGCTACTCGTTCCCACCCGCGACCCCTTCGCACCGTAGGGCCCCGACCCCTGTTTCGGCAAGTCTCAGTCGTTAACCGGTCTTGATGCGAAGGAATCTTTACCGTCAGCGGCCGATTCTTGAATTTTGCTGTGATTGTGGTGATTTAGTGAAGGAAGTTCAGGGGTTAGTGATTGCTGCATTGCAAAAAATTCATCGGCGAAACGGGTCGATCCGTATTATCTTTCGCACTGCAACACAGCCGAAAACGGTTGCGGGGCACATCAGTGAGTAAGGAGGCATTCAATGTTTGACCGGATTTTCGCCTATCTGCAGGCACAGCGCGATAACCGCCGTCTGGCCGATGAGTTCGCCAGCATGTCGCATCGCGACTACGTCGACATCGGCATTTCTTCGTCGGATGTTCCGCACATCCTCGAAGAGAACTTCAAGCGCCTCTATGCCGAGGCTCTCGAAGCGCGGTTGGCTCTGCGCGCCGGCCGTCTCAGCCAGCATCGGGTGGCGTAAGCCATTCGCTGCCGTGCCCGCGCCAGCGCGCGCGGGTGGCTGGGGGCGGGCCATGGGACCCGCATCTCGACCCCGGCCGGGTTTCCTCGGCGCATCAGCGCTCGAGGCAACCGATATAAGCGCGATCAGGGAATCGCGCGAACCGTAACGGCGTTAGCAGCGTATTCGGTGGTCCCGGCCTCGCAGCCGGTTGCCGAAGCCGCACCTGTGAAGCGAACGCTAGGTCCTGTTGACAAAAGGGATTCCCAAGGCGGAGGGATCGTGATTCAACACTGTCTTTGGACAGGAGACGGTGTTGGCGCGCGGGGATTTGAGCGACGAACAATGGTCGGTGATATCTGAGCTGCTGCCGCCTGAGCGCGGACGATGGGCGCGCCCGGCGCACGACAATCGGCGGTTTCTGAACGGGATGCTCTATGTGTTGCGGGTCGGGTGTCCGTGGCGCGACATGCACGAGCGATATGGCAAGTGGAACTCGGTCTATGTCCGTTTCCGCCGCTGGGCCGAGCAAGGGGTGTGGGACGCGTTGCTCGAAACGCTGGTCGATCTCGGGCTGACCGATAACTGGCGGCACATGATCGACAGCACGACCGTCCGGGGTCACTCGCAGGCCGCCGGCGCAAAGGGGGACTCATAAGGAGGGCTTTGGTCGAAGCCGCGGCGGCTTTACGAGCAAAATCCACGCCCGCGCGGACGGTCAAGGCCGCCCTCTCGGCTTCATCCTGACCGGCGGCGAAACATCGGACTACAAAGCGGTTCCGGCGCTGCTCAATATGCCGGTCGCCCGACCGCGCCTCATGCTGGCCGACAAGGGCTATGACGGCGACGAGGTCCGAGCCGCTCTCTTGATGAAGGGCATCCTGCCGGTGATCCCGCCCAAGGCAAACCGCAAGGACGCGATCCCCTGCGACTTCGAAGCCTACCGCGACCGCAATCGCATCGAGCGGATGTTCAACCGCCTCAAGCAGTTCCGCCGGATCGCCACGCGATACGACAAGACAGCGCGATCATTCCTCGCATTCCTCTGCCTGGCCGCCGCAAAGTTGTGGCTACCAACCTTTGTCAACAGGACCTAGATCGGGCGGCGTCCGACGACGAGCGCCGACCAGCCGTTCAGTCTTGTCCGCTGCAATAGGACAAGGCCGCTTGAGCGGTGCGCCGCGAGCACCATGCGTTCCTGGCGGTTCAACAGACCGGATAGGATTGCGACCCCGCCTGGCGCCAGATGGCGCGCCAACGGCGCGGCCATGCGCACCAAGGGCCGCGCCAGAATGTTGGCGAAGACAAGATCGTAGGGCGCGCGGCTGCGCACCAGCCGGCTTTTATAACCGTCGCTGGCGCCGGCCCGCACGCGCGTGCGCACCCCATTGCGCCGGGCGTTGGCGCCCGCGACGCGCGCGGCGCTTTCGTCGATATCCACGGCAAGAGCGCGCACCGATGCGGGGGCCGGCCGCGCCTTGACGGCGGCAAGCGCCAGCACGCCGGAGCCGCAGCCCATGTCGAGGATATTGGCGAAGCGGCGCCGCTTGAGCAGCCGGTCGAGGCTCAGCAGGCAACCCTTGGTGCTGGCATGTTCGCCCGAACCGAAAGCCGCGCCGGCGTCGACCACCAGGGTGACTCGTCCCGGCAAGGGCGGATCGACGATATGCGAGCCGCGCAACTGGAAGCGGCCGGCATCGATCGGCGGGAACGAGCGCAGCGATGCGGCCAGCCAATCGATCGGTGGCAGTTTCTCGATCACGAAGGGCGGCGCGCCGATCCCGGTCGCGGCCGAGGCCAGGCCGATGGCGGCCTCGAGCTGCGGGCGCGCCGGCGGCTTCCGGGAATGACCGACTAGGATCAGCGGGCCGCCGGCGCCGGGCTCCGCACCGACGTCGAGCGGGGACAGGTTGATCGAATCGACGAAGGATTCGATCGCGCTCTCGAATGCGGGTGCCGCGCGTTCGGGCACGACAAGCCTCAAACTCCACACGTTCGGCCTGACAGGTGTCGGACGACGCATAGAACGCCTCAGGCCGCCGACACGAAACTGTCGATGATCTTCTTGGCACCGGCCTTGTCGAATTGGATCTCGAGCTTGTTGCCCTCGATCGACACCACCCGCCCATAACCAAACTTCTGGTGGAAGACGCGGTTGCCGATGGTAAATCCGCTCTCGCTCTGAGTAGCGCTTGCCGCCGGTGACAAACTCTCGCGCGGCGCGGTCGACCAGGGAACGCTGTTGCCGCCGAACCGGCCGCTCTGGGGCCGCGCGCCGTCGGGCCGCGACCAGGGCCGCCCGCCGCCGCCCTGGGTCGCCCAGGCGGTCGCAGCGTCGGGCGTGCCACCGAACAGGCCCTGGGCGGCAGTGCGCTCCACCGCAGCCTCGGGCAGTTCCTCGATGAAGCGCGAAGGCAACGCATGTTGCCATTGGCTGTAGACGCGGCGGTTGGCCGCGTGGGAGACGAAGGCGCGCTTCTTCGCCCGGGTCAGGCCGACATAGGCCAGGCGCCGTTCTTCCTCGAGCGCCCTTTTGCCCGATCTCCTGCAACGCGCGCGGATGGGGGAACAGCCCTTCCTCCCATCCCGGCAGGAACACGGCGTCGAATTCGAGCCCCTTGGCGGCGTGCAGGGTCATCAGGGTGACGCGCGCCATATCGCTCTTTTCGGTGTTCTCCATTACCAGGCTGACGTGTTCGAGGAAGCCGGGGATCGATTCGAACTCCTCCATCGCCGCCACCAGCTCCTTCAGGTTTTCGAGGCGGCCCGGCGCGTCGGGTGATTTGTCCGCCTGCCACATCGGCCGGTATAGCCGGACTCGTCGAGCATGAGGCGGCCAGCTCGTGTGTGGCAGTTCGCCGTCAGCAACGCGCGCCAGCGCGCGAGGTCGGCCAGCAAGCGGGCCAGCGCCGCGCGCGGCGGGCTTCAGCTCGTCGGTGCCGACGAGCTCGCGGGCCGCCTCGGCCGAGCGGCATGCGTCGGGCGCGCGCCAGCGGTGCATCGCCTGCAGCGTCCGTCGCCGATGCCGCGGCGCGGCGTGTTGACGATGCGCTCGAAGGCGAGGTCGTCGGCCGGTTGGTGGACCATGCGGAGATAGGCCAGCGCGTCGCGGATCTCCGCGCGCTCGTAGAAGCGCAGGCCGCCGATGACGCGATAGGGCAGGCCGAGGCGATGAAGCGCTCCTCGAATTCGCGGGTCTGGAAGCCGGCGCGCACCAGGATGGCGATCTCGGCGAGCGCTGTCGCCGTTGCGCTGCAGCGCCTCGATCTCGCTCGCCGACCCAGCGCGCCTCCTCCTCGCCGTCCCACACGCCGCGCAGCTGATCGTGCTCGCCGCTCGTTCGGCCGTCCGGTCCACAGCGTCTTGCCCAGGCGGCCCTCGTTGTGGGCGATGAGGCCGGCGGCGGCGGCGAGGATCGTGCGGCGTCGAGCGGTAATTCTGCTCAGCCGGACGATCTGCGGCGCCGGGGAAATCGCTGCTCGAAGCGCAGGATGTTGCCGATCTCGGCGCCGCGCCAGGAATAGATCGACTGGTCGTCGTCGCCGACGCAGCACAGGTTGCGGTGCTTCTGCGCCAGCAGCCGCAGCCAGAGATACTGCGCGACATTGGTGTCCTGGTACTCGTCGACCAGGATGTAGCGGAACTGCTCGCTGATACTCGCTCCAGGACGTCGGGTCGGGTCTGGAAGATGGTCAGGTTGTGCAGCAGCAGATCGCCGAAATCGGCGGCGTTCAGCGTCGCGCAGCCGCTCCTGATAGGCGCGGTAGAGCGTCGCGCCCTGCCGTCGGCGAACTCGCCGGCCTCGGCCGCGCGCACCTTTCGCGGGCGTCAGGCCGCGATCCTTCCAGCGCTGGATCACCGCCAGCAGCGCGTGCGGCGGCCAGCGCTTGTCGTCGACGCCTCTCGGCCTCCAGCACCTGCTTGAGCAGGCGCAGCTGGTCGTCGGTGTCGAGGATGGTGAATTGCGCCTGCAGGCCCGACCACCTCGGCATGGCGGCGCAGGATGCGCGCGGCGATCGCGTGGAAGGTGCCGAGCCAGAGCCCTCGGCGCCGGGCCGACCATGCGCGCGACGCGCTCGCGCATCTCGCGCGCGGCCTTGTTGGTGAAGGTGACGGCCAGGACCTGGCTCGGCCAGGCCCGCCGCAGCGAGGATATGGGCGAGCCGCGTGGTCAGCACCCGGGTCTTGCCGGTGCCGGCGCCGGCCAGCACCAGCACCGGCCCGTCGATCGTCTCGACCGCCGGCGCTGCGCCGCGTTGAGGCCGGCGAAGTATAGGCGGGCGGGGGCTGTGGGCCGGCGGCGGCGCGGCGGCTCGGGCCCCCGCCGGGCGGGTGTCGGCTCGATCGCGGCGCGGCCGGCGCGTCGTCTCCAGGGCGCTATAGCACGGCGGCGGACATGCGCCGGACTGTAAACCGCCCGGCCGCGCTTGACGCGAGAGTTGGGTTCCGCAAGGATGCCGCGACGCTGCGGCCGCCCTATGACTTGCCGCCGCCCCGCCCACCCGCATACCAGATGGATGGAAATCTTCATTCATCCTCGGTCTTCGCTCTGACCTATCTCGGCATGGCGGCCGGCCGCCTCCCGGCCTCACGTCGACCGCACCGGCATCGGTCTCCTGGCCGCGGTGGTGCTGCTTGCCATGGACACGATGCGCTCGACGATATCGGCCGGCCATCGACCTCCGACGTTGGTGCTGCTGTTCGCGCTGATGATCATCTCGGCGCAGTTCGGTGATTCCGGCTTTTACGATTTGTGGCGGCGAGCTGGACACGGCAGCGCGGCGGCCCTGGCGCCTGATCCTGCTCGTGGTGGTGGTGTGCGGCGGGCTTCGGCCGTGCTCGCCAACGACATCGTCGCCTTTGCCATAGCGCCGGTGCTCATCGCCGGCACGCGCGCGCGGCCTGATCCGCCCCCTTCTGATCGCGCTCGCCGGCGCCTGCAACGCCGGCACGCCATCACCGTGATCGGCAATCCCCAGAACATCCTGATCGGCCAGGTCGGCCATCTCGACTTCTGGCGCTTCATTGCCGTGTGCGCACCGCCGGGCATCGCGGCGCTCGCCATCGTTTACGGCGTAGTGATGCTGCAATGGCGCCATCATCTCCGTTTTGTTCG
>CAVXWB010000170.1:0-21809 GCA_963765185.1 Bryobacterales bacterium | reverse complement strand
GGACGCGAGGAGAGCCGCAGGGCACTCTCGCAAAGCCACCAAGCTGTCTTCCAGGAATGGCTGAAGCTGCCGCTGGCGGAAAAAAAGAGGATCTCTCGGCGTATTTTCAAGACTTGGAGGGTCCTCTGCCTATGGTGCTGGACAACTGGACCACCATGCGCGCCCCTCGCAGTTACATGCCGGCTTCCGCTCGCGAAAGCGAAAGAGAGCTGTTCTGCACGGAGTTTGACGTGTTGCTCGAAGTGTTCAAGTGCCCGGACCCGCCGGATTCCTGCGCGCCTGAAGCCGCGCCGCCGCCGCTTTCTGAGCCGCCAATTCTCCGCGCCACACGATTCTCAGCATGGGTTTGCCGAATAACATTCGGCCCGAGGGCTGGACCGAATGCACGCGCGACATCAGCGTATACCCCAGCGCCATCCCCAGCGCGTAGCCCGGCACTCCACCGACTCCGCTTACCATGCTGCGAAATGCCGACATCATGCAGCCCGAGGCCAGTAGCGCCATCGGGAATACCGACGATGCCGTAGCGCCCAAAGCGCCCAACTTGGCTTGCGTCTGAAGCAGAAGCACCGCTCCGAACGACAAGCAGCAGGGCAGCCCATACACCTTGAAGAGAAACGCCAGCTTCACGGTCGCCGGCGCAGGATCCTTAAGGAAGTGCAGCCAGGTGATCTGGAAGGGCGGAAAATGGGCGATCATCCAAATCAATCCCGCCAGCGCGAGAATGCCGGGAACATAATTGCGTTTGTTCATGAACTCACCTTTCTTCTTGAAACCTCAAGTATGGAAAACCGACTCCGGGAGATGCGAGGCACGGCGAGCCCCCGCATCCCCGTAGTCTCTCGCCGCCTAATAGCAGCAATACACCCAACCGTCGTTATAGCCGCAGTAGAACCAATCGCTTCCGAACCAGTTTTCGCATTCCAGTTCATAGGCGCAGTACGGCCAGCACTGCGCCGGAACCTGGATATCGGCGTTCACTGGCGTATCGAAAACAGCTACAAGAGATAACGCCAACCCAACCGCTTCTGAAAAAGTCTTAAACATTTAGCCTCCCTGGGGAGTAAGTTGTTTCCCCTAGGTAGTAACCATAGGACGCTTAGTACCAACTGTCGAACCTTCAGGGAAGACGTTCGAAAATCGGAACGGCGTGCCGCCCCTTTTTAGAGGGCGTGAATTGAGGTTGCCGGAGAGGCGTTTGCTGGCTAGCCCGCAAAGGGCGCGGCGGCTCCCTCACTTCATCCAAGCAATAATGCCCGCCGCGCTCCGTTTTGCGGGCTGTTACTGAGGAGCCCGCAAAGGTCCGGCCGCGACCCTCAATTCCCGAGAGCAACAGCTTGCCTCCGGGTCGCGACCAGGCTCCGTTTTGCGGGCTGTTGCTCAGTAGCGCAAAGGGTGCGGCGCACCCCGAATCAATCCAGGAACCGATCGCGCCGCACTCCGTTTTGCGCGCGTTCCTCAGTAGCGCAAAGGGTGCGGCGCGCACCCTGAATCAATCCAGGAACCGATCGCGCCGCACTCCGTTTTGCGCGTTTCTCAGTAGGTGCGCGGACGGCGCCGCTTCGACGGATCCAGGCTCATGGCAACTTCGGTGACTTGCCCGATCACTTCGATTTCCTCTGGATATGCATACACTTCGGGCTCGCGTTGTGAGGCAGGGTGGGGCTGCAAGACCAGGCGTTCTTCAACCAGGCTGCACCAGGCGCATGCATAGCCGCCCCGGTGCTCTAGAAAGTAAATGGGCCGGTCAAACTCGTTGTTCCATCCGCTGTTGACGATGCGCCGCCGGCTGTCATCGATCACCACCAGGGAACCGGGCGGGATGATGGGATCCATGAACCAGTCTCCAGTGCCGATCAGTCCGTACAGAAAATTGCGCAAGTCCACCCGTTTCAATAAGCTGAGCGGGAGTGTGCCCCACCGCTGAATCATTCGGCTCAGAAACTCGGTCTTGCTTAGGTCGATGCCGGGGTCTAAGGCGACCGGCACTTGCACCTCGGACTGATCCTGCGTGGAAAACCCGACCACATGGGTCCGCGGCAACTCGATCAAGCTGGCGTCCGCGGGTAATTGATCTACCGGAACTCCGTACCAGCACAGGACTTCGTCCATATTCAAACGGTAGATGGCGCATAAGGAATATAGCCTATACATACTAGGCATAGTTCCTTTGTTCTCCATGTCGGCGAGCCGGCTCAGAGCAACGACAAATTCATCGTTCTGGCGGGCGGCGGCGATGCGCGAACTCGCCTCCTCGATGTCCCGGTATTTCAAACCCAGCCGTTCGCGGATTCGCTTGAGTTTCCGGCCTGCTTCCCCCATGATGGAAAGTTGGGGCGAAGAATCACGGGAGGAAGGTCCGAACGCCATTTTCGCGGCTAGAGATATCTCTAGAACCTAGCTAAGATTATACGGGTGGCTAATCGACCGCTGCAAGCGCCTTGTTCTGAATTCAGAACAGATCCGGCGCCGGACGCCGATTTTGGAACATGTCAGAAAAGGAGATCGAGGTGCCCGGCGAACCCGCCAAATTGCGCATTGTTTTGGGTGTAACTGGAGCCAGTGGTTCAGTTTACGGATGGCGCCTGCTGCAGAAGCTCAGCGCCCGCTCCGATGCCGAGGTCCATTTTATCCTTTCCCGTTCGGGGGAAAGGACCGCTTTTCTCGAACTGGGCAAATCCGCCGCCGAATTTCGGTCTCTGGCGGCTTGCACTTATCCCCCGGAAGACATCGGTTGCCGGCTCGCCAGCGGCTCATTCGTGACTTCCGGAATGGTCATCGCACCGTGCTCGATCAACACTATGTCGGCTATCTCTTCTGGAATCAGCTCGAATTTGATGGTTCGAGCGGCCGATGTGGCCCTCAAGGAAAGGCGTCGCCTGATCCTGATGGTCCGCGAATCGCCGCTGCATTTAGGCCACTTGCGCTCCATGGCAGCATTGGCGGAAATGGGGGCGATCCTGGCGCCGCCGGTCCCGGCTTTCTATCACCATCCCCAGACCATCGCCGATCTGGTGGAGCATAGCGTCGACCGGGTCCTGGATCTTCTAGGCTTATCAGAGGAGGGCGCGTCGCGCTGGGACGGGGCATCAAGACAAGGACGCGCGGAATGAAAGTTGCCTTCCAAGGCGAGCCGGGGGCCTTCAGCCAACAGGCCATCCGCCAATTCCTGGGCGCCCCTGCTCAGCCGGTTCCCTGCCAGCGATTCGACGACGTCTTCACGGCGCTTGGCCCAGCGCCAGGTGGACTGCGCCGCCGTTCCGATCGAGAACACCCTGCATGGCTCGATCTACGAAAACTACGATCTGCTGCTCAACCACGACTTCACGGTGACGGCGGAAACCAACGTCCGCGTGGTGCTCAATCTGATTGCGCCGCCGGGGATGAGTTTTCGCCAGGTGCGGCGCGTATTTTCGAAAGACGTGGCGCTCAATCAATGCCGCGATTTCTTTGCCGCGCACAAGGCCATCCAGCAGGAAATCTTCTACGACACCGCCGGCAGCGTCAAGATGATCATGCGCGATCGTCCTCCGGGCGGAGCGGCGATCGCATCCGCGCTGGCCGCCAAAATCTACGGGGCCCGCATTCTGAAGAGCGAGATCGAGGACGACCGCCAGAACTACACCCGCTTCTTTTTGCTCGAACCCTCCGGCTCCAAGCCGCGGACGCCGCGCGGATCGGGCAAGAAGCCCTGGAAAACCTCGCTGGTATTTTCCACGCGCAACATTCCGGGAGCCCTGTTTCGGGCCCTGAGCGCGCTGGCGCTACGGGATTTGAATCTGGTGAAAGTGGAATCCCGGCCGCTTCGCGGCAAGCCCTGGGAATACCTGTTTTACCTGGACCTGATCGGACGCCAGGACGATGAGAAGGTCCAGCGCGCCTTGGGCCACCTGGGTGAACTGGCCGATTTTCTGCGGGTGCTGGGAAGCTATCGCGCGGCTTAGTACTCCCGTTCGTCAGGGCGGGTAAAATGAGAGCGGTGACGTCTTCCCTGGTTCTCTTCTCCGCGTTGGTCTTCTGGCAAGGCGTTGGGTCCAATACGGCTGGATTCAATACGGCCGAGCTCGACAAAGCCCGCGACGCCCAGAATCGCGGCGCGCTGGAGCGTCTGGCGAGCCAACTCTCGGGCCCGGCGGACAAGTCGCCCAACGACGCGCAGGCCCAATACAGGCTGGCGCTGGCGCAATCCTACGTCGCCGAAGTGGCCATGGAGGCCGGCGACAAGAACGCGGCCCGCGCCGCGGCGGAGAGCGGCATCAAAGCCGCCGAGCGCGCCACCACGCTCAAGCCCGAGGTGGCCGAGTATCATCGCGTCCTGGGAACCTTGTGCGGCCAGGTAATTCCCGCCAATTTACTGGCGGGCATGCGCTACGGCCATTGCGCGCAGGATGAAGTAACCAAGGCCGTGCAAATGGATCCCTAAAGCCCCGGCCAACTATCTGAGCCGCGGAGTGGGCAACTACTATCTGCCCGCCGCGTTGGGAGGCGGCATCGACGCCGCCATCAAGGATTTTCAGAAAGCCATTGAACTGGACCCGCGCTCCGCCGACACTCATCTTTCTGCGGAAGCCCATCTATGGCTGGGTCTGGCGTTGCGCAAAGCCAGCCGCAATGCCGAGGCCCGCAAGGAACTGCAAAGGGCAGTGGAGCTGGATCCCGCTCGCGCCTGGGCCAAACAACAGCTGGCCAAGACCCCGGAAAAGTAAAACCTGGCTCCGCCAAAAGGCCGCTACTTCTTTCCCCGGTCCGCGGTAATGTCCGCGGCGAAGTAATTCACCACTTTGGCTTCATTGCGAGCCGTCTCGTAATAGGCTTCCTTCAGCAATTGATCCTTGCGGTTGACCAGCGTCTCGCGAATGGTCTGCTGCACGGCCGGATCGTTCAAATCGCGCTGCCCGGCCGGCTCCCTGGTCCAGCACCTTGAGAATGCGTGTAGCCCTCCGGCGACGGATCACCGGGCGTGATCTGCCCCGGATGCAGAGCCATCACGGCCTTGCGTAAATCCGCGTTGGCCTTGTCCAGCTGCGGATTCGCGCGATGAAGCCCAGATCGCCGCCGCTCTGCACGGAGTTGGCATCTTCGGAATAGTTCTGCGCCAACGCGCGCGAAATCCTCGCCCTGTTGCAGCAGCTGGTACAGGCGCTCGATTTTCTTGCGCGCCTGCGCGTCGTCCTGCGCTTTGTCGTTTTTCAGATTGCGCACGTTGGGATCCGGCTGCGGCGTCACCAGAATCTGCGCCATGTGGACCATCGGCTCGGCGCGATTGAAGCTGCTTTTGTTGGCGTTGTAGAAATCCGTGATGTCTTTGTCGGTGATGGTGATCTGCGAGGTGGTTTCCTTGTTGATCAGCTTCTCCACGCTCAATTCGCGGCGGAGCTGGGCTTTGAGATCCTCGGCGGTCATCTTGCGGTCGTTGAGCTGCTTTTGAAATTCTTCCTGAGTATAGGGCGCGCGCAGCTCGGCGAACTTCGCCTCCACGTCGGCGTCCACCGCCAGGAGGCCTTCCTTTTCGGCGCGTTGCAGCATGATCTCGTTGTCGATCAGGGTGCGCAGCACCTGCAAGCGCTGGAAGGTCACCTGATCGTCGCCGGGACGGGTGCCCTGCTGCTGTTGGTTCGATCCGCCGAAGTTGGTCTCGTACAGCTTATCGAGCTCGGAGTAAGTGATGGCGCGGCCGTTGACCATCGCAGCCACATTCGCGGGCGCAGAGCGGCCGCAACCGGCAAGGGTGAGCAGCACGCAGAAAAAGGCGGGAAGCAGGCGGTTCATGAGCGACTTTTTATTTTACCGCTGCGCGGCCCGATCGATGTGCATCCAAAAGCGCAAAGGGTGCGGCGCGCACCCCCAGACCAATCCAGGAACTGATCGCGCCGCACTCCGTTTTGCGCGAGTTCCTCAGCAGCCCGCACAGGGCCGGGTCGGCCCTCCAAACAGGCAGAACTCGCGAAGGCTCCGCCGACCCAGGCTCCGTTGTGCGGGCGAGTTCCTTAGTAGAGCGGGCAGCTCTTCGGGCTCTCTAGGCCACGGGTGCAGGCTTGTGGGAGGCCTCGGCATCCGGGATCACGCCCAGCGTTTGATCACGGAGAGCCTGGCTCATCTCCAAACCCAGGATGTACTTTAATCCGTGCCGCTCGAGATGCTTCACGGTGGCGGAGCCCACAAGCTTGATCTGGTCTGCGCGGAGCGAGACGTTTGTATAGAGAGGGATTGGCGCCGGCGTCTCGATGCGGATGCCGGCTTCGGACACGTCCTGGCAGGTCGCCGAGGCGTACTTGGGCAGTCCCTGCGGATCGACCCAGGAAATCGCTACCCGGCCACGATAAGCCACACGGTGATGCCTGCGAATATCTCTCTTGGACATATGCAAACCCTGTCTACCTTCTGATCGACACCAGCGGCAGAAACTTTAGAAGCTGGCAGGGCCTCACTTGCCGACCAGATGCTCGACATCCTTATTGTTCTCGTTGCAGATGTACTCCAGGAGCTCCGTATCGGCAAGCAGGCGGAAGGGCAATTTGACCGTCCACGGTTTCGTGTAGGCCTTGGGATCGTCCACGGTGATCTCCAGATCCATGTGGCCGAAATCCTTGCGCCGGAAGCGTTCCGTTACACGCAGCGCCTCGGTATTGGGAAGTCCGAAATTGTCCACCCATCCGTGATCGTTGAACCCGGCGGTTTCGACGACCATGGCATCGCCGTCCCAATGCCCGATCGAGTATCCCATCCAAGCGGGATTCGGATCCTTCGGCAGCGCGCGCCCATCGGTGAAGATTTGCCGGTAACTCTGCACGGCTTCATAGAGGATCAGCGTCACCGACGGCAGCATGTAGATCCTGAAGGGATAGGGAACCACATCCGCGCGCGGAACGCCTCCCACGACGCACCATCCGGTGGGGTCTTCTTTATTTAGCGTATCGCGGCGGTGCTGGTATAACTCCGCGGCCCAGGGCTGGAAGGAAACTTCGCCGGGCTTCAGATCTTTGATGATGTTGTCCACGTACCCTGGTGGAGGCTGCCACAATCCCGACAGATCTGGCTTCCCATCCGGCGTCTTTGGCGCAGGCGCATTGAGATCGGGTTTCCCATCGGCGGTGCGCGGAATTCCCGGCGTCGGAAATTTTAGCCACTGTGCGGCGGCGGGCATCGCCAGAGCCTGGACCACGAGGGTGAACTCAATCACCCCGGAAACGAAGCCTGTCCGAGTCAGACGGGGAATCATGGCAATATTATAGTCCTCCTCCATCCCGGCAAATTCACCATCTTCGCCAGCTTGGGCCAGCGTGGGCTGGCGCAGTTCAATGGCGCGTTCGTACGAATCGATCGCGGCATCGATCTCCGAGCGAATGGGGTGATAGCGGATCATACCCTCCGGCACCTTCTAGGGGATGGTTGCGATCAATTTCCGCGCCCGGTCCTTTTCACCCGCTTGCGCCAGAAGACCGGCCAGGATTCCTGCTTCCGCCGCCGCCCGCGCCGATCGGCGCAAGCAACACGCGCGGTCCCAGCTAAGCCCCAGTGGTCCAAGCTGCCGTGGTCTTTTGATTCTAAGGGAACCGGGTGCAGGCGGCATATGCGCTTGATCCGTGGCTCAGAACTGTTTCGCGATGCCGGCTTGTTTCAAGACCGCGTTCGCGCTGTGCCTGGACAATATTTGCTGGTCCACAGGAAAGCGGCGCTGCGTGATCGGGCTATACCAAATTTCATGGTCGCCACGCCCCGGCCGCTCGAAGTGACATCCCTGGGCGCGAAGAATCTCTTTCAGCTTGGGAGTATAGCCGGCCATCAAGAGGCCAAGACGACGCTCTCTTCATGTTGGTAGCGGACGTGGAATGTCGCCGCGCAGTCGCCCGACACACCGTTCAGCTCCAGCAACTCGGGGATCAAGATCCTCAGCTTCTGCGCCAACCCATTGGGCGATTCGGCCTCAGCGACCAGCCCCGGAACATCTTCGCTTTCGGCGACCCAGACTCCAGCGTCGCTGTCCCACTGCGCCAGGACTTCATAGATACCGTGTGCGGTCGGTTTCTCCACTTGCTTCATTTTACCTCCCGTGGCTGCCTCTAACTTCGGGGGACGAACTTGGCGCGCTTGATGTAATCGAGCTTGGGGAAGCGCGGAACCAGATACTCGTTGGCTTCCTCTTCGATGCGGCCCGCATCCGGACCCTTGCCCTCAGGCCCCAGCTCGCCGTAGCCGGAATAGAGTTTGTCGGGCACATCCATGCCGTCCACGATTTTGGCGAAGGGCACGAAGCCCTGCTCATCCAGAACCGCGTTGTCGGCCAGGTTGATGAAAATTTCGGTGGCGCGCGTAGCGGGGCCGGATTTGGCGAAGGCCAGCGTGCCGCGCTTATTGTCCTGCTTGCGCGGATCGTCGGGGATGAAATTGTCGCGCCATTCGTCGTGAACCTTGAAATCCTTGTTCACGCCGAACTGCGCGATGAATCCGGGCAGCACGCGGAAGAAGCGGCCCTGATCGAAGTAGCGAATCCAGACCAGCTCATGGAACCGGTCCGCGCCGCGCGGGAGCCCACGCCTTGGTCACCTCCACGGTGAAATCGCCCTGCGTGGTTTCGAATTTGACGTCGATAGACGTCCGGAACCGGCGGCCTCGGCTTGCGTCTTCTGGACATCCGGCGAGCGTGAGTAGCCGCACGCGGCGAGCAAGAGCGCCGAGGTTTACTTCGCATCGCGCCAATTCTCCCCAGCGCCGACATCCACCAGCAACGGCACGTCCAGCTTGCGTCACTCCCTCCATCTCGCGTCTTGGCCAGCGCGCGCACCGCGATCCACCTCCTCCGGCGGAGCCTCGAACACCAGCTCGTCGTGCACCTGCAACAGCATCTTGGCCTGCATGCCGCGCAGTTTCTCATCGATGCGGATCATGGCCAGCTTGATCAGATCCGCGGCCGTGCCCTGCAGAGGAGTGTTCACCGCCGTGCGCTCGGCGAAATTGCGAGCGTTGGGATTGCGGCTGTTCATATCCGGAATCGGCCTGCGGCGCCCGAACATGCTGGTGACGAAGCCGTCGCGGCGGACCTTGGCGATGGTCGCGTCGATGAACTTGCGCACGCCGGCGTAGCGCTCGAAGTAGGCGCGGATGTAGAGCTCGGCTTCTTTGCGCTCGATGCCCAGCGATTGCGCCAGGCCGAAAGGAGTCTGTCCGTAGACGATGCCGAAGTTGACGGCCTTGGCGTTGCGGCGCTGCTCCGGCGTGATCATCAGCGGAGGCACGCCGAACACTTCCGCCGCGGTGCGGGTGTGAATGTCCTCGCCGTTGCGGAACGCCTCCACCAATACGGGATCGCGCGAGAAGTGCGCCAGCAGCCGCAGCTCGATCTGCGAATAATCCGCGACCACCAGTTTCCATCCCGGCCGGGGCACGAACGCCGCGCGAATCTCGCGGCCCACCGCGGTGCGAATCGGAATGTTTTGGAGATTGGGATCGGAGGAAGACAAGCGTCCGGTGGCCGCGCCGGTCTGGTTGAAGGTGGTGTGCACGCGGCCCGGTCCGCAGGATCGATCAGCGCCGGAAGCGCGTCCACATAGGTGCCCTTGAGCTTCGCCATCTGGCGGAAACTCCAGCGCCTTGCGCGCGATGGGAAATTCCTCCGCCAGATTCTCCAGCACGTCCGCTGCGGTCGAAATCACTTTGCCCTTGCCATACTTCACGGGAGCGGGCAGGTTCAGGTCTTCAAACAAAACCTTGCCCAACTGTTGCGGCGAGTTGATGTTGAACGTCTTGCCGGCGAGCTCATAAATCTCGGCCGAGAGGCGCGCGATCTCCTCCTCCATGCGCTGGCTCATCACGCCCAGTTGCTTGGGGTCGATCAGAATGCCGGTCTCCTCCATCCCGGCGAGCACTCGCACCAGCGGCAGGTCGATGGTCTCGTAAATCTCCGCCAGCTTTATCGCTTCCACCGCCGGCCGCAGTTTTTGATGAACGCGGAGGATGGCGTCGGCGCGAGCCGCCGGATCGGCGTCGAGCTCGTCACATAAATCACCCCCCAGGTGCGTTTCCGCGAGCGACCGAAGATCGCAGTGGCCCGGATCGGCCGAAAGAAGAAACCCGTACAGCATCACGTCGTGATGGATTGCGGGAGCGTCGGGAAATCGCCGCAGCAGCGATTTCAGATCGTGGCACACCGAAGCGCGCTCCGGAATTTTGGAAAGGGCAGCGGTTCGCGCCACGCCCGGCTCGGCCGACAGCGCGATGACGGTCTCGCCCATCATCTCCCCGACCGCGACGGCAACGGGCTGATCCGGGGAAACTTCGCTGAGCCAAGATTCCAGCGATTCCAAGCGGGCATAGTCCCGCTGAACGTCCTGCAGTTCAGGCGCCTTGGCGGCGGGAGCAAGATCGCGCAGCAGCGAATGAAACTCCAGCGTCTTATAAATCTCGCGCAGGGCGTCGGAATCCGGGTCGCGCGCGGCCAACGCATCCAGATCGAGCGGAACCGGAACGTCGCAATGGATGGTCGCCAGTTGCTTGCTCAGCAGAATCTGCTCGCGATTATTCTGCAAGCTCTCGCGATAGGATTTGCGCTCGACCTCGGCGGCGTGTTCGAGAGCGCCTTCGAGCGACCCGAAGCGCACGATCAAATCGCGAGCGCCCTTGTCGCCGATGCCCGGCGCGCCGGGAATATTGTCCACCGCGTCGCCCTTGAGCGCCAGAAGATCCGCCACCTGAGACGGCTTCACGCCCATGAACTTCTCGGTTTCCGCGGCGTCGTACCACGTGTCGTCCTTCATGGGATTGAGCATCGAGGTATGGTCGTCAACCAGCTGCAGCATATCCTTGTCGCTGGAGACGATCACCACGTCGACGCCGCTGCCCTCGGCGCGCCGCGCCAGGGTGCCGATCACGTCATCGGCCTCGAAGCCGGTGTTTTCGAGCACCGGAATGCGCATGCGCGTCCAGCGTCTTGCGAATCCACGGAATTTGTTCCAGCAGATCCGGCGGCGTCTCGGTGCGATTGGCTTTGTAGGCTTCGAAGGCCTGGTCGCGAAAGGTGGGGCCCTGCGCTTTCGAAGATCGCCGCCAGATATTCGGGTTTGTGCTGCGACTTCAGCTTGCGCAGCATGTTGTGGAAGATGTAGACGGCCTCGGTGGAGATGCCGGCCGCGGTGCGCATCGGCGGCGCGCCGGACCGCGCGCGCGCATGATAGGCCCGGAAGATGAAACCGAAGGAGTCGATCAGGAAGAGCCGGGGCACTGACTCCATGGTAAATGAGGTATGGTAATTGAGCCAAGAAGCAGATGCACAACCATTGCGGATTGACCACAGGCGAACCCGCTAGTGTTGCAAATTAGACACGGTCTTCTCGCTACAAGTCTTTTTTTATCAAAAGAGTAGAAAATTCGTAATCTGGATTGCTACAATGGCGTCATTGGTTACAATGCCCCAGGTAGAGGCCCTCATTGCGTTTTGAAACCACGGTCCAGAGGCCCGGTCGAAGCGTCCGGCGTAGGGCTCCATTCGGGAGTCCCGGTCAAAATCCGAATCCTCCCGGCCCCTCCCTCCACCGGCATCGTCTTCCTCGCACCGATCTCGACGTCTTTCTCCATCCCCGCAAGCTGGCGCTACGTGCAAAAGGTCAGCTACGCCACCAGCCTGATGCGGCAGGGCGTGCTGATCTCCACCACGGAGCACCTGCTGAGCGTGTTCTACAGCATGAGCGTCGATAACGCCTTCGTGGAGATCGACAACCTGGAGGTGCCGATTCTGGACGGCAGCGGGCACCCCTTCGTGGACCTGATCCGAGCGCGCGGGCATCAAGTATCATCGCAAGCGCCGCAAGTATCTGCGCATCCGCCGGCCGGTATCGGTGGAAGGCGGCGGCAAGCGCATCACCATCGTGCCCGTCGGACCGCTTCCTGCTGACCTGCGACGTATTCTTCGATCATCCCCTGGTGGGCCGCCAGCAGCTGCAGATGGAAGTCAGCCCGGAGCGCTACGCGCGATGAAATCGCGCCCGCGCGCACCTTCGGATTCGAGTATGAATTGGCGCAGATGCGCAACATGGGGCTGATCCGCGGCGCATCGCTCGAAAACGCCGTGTGCTTCGACCGCGGCGGCATCCTCAATCCCGAGGGCCTGCGCTTCCCCGACGAATGCTGCCGTCACAAGGCTCTGGACCTGATCGGCGATCTGGCTCTGATCGGACGGCCGCTGCTGGGCCACGTGATCGCGGAGAAAGCCGGGCCACGCGATGCACTTCGCGCTGGTCAATCGCATCATGACCGATCCCACGCTGTACGAGATCCTGAGCTTCGACCAACTGGCGAACCGGGTGGCGCAAGCGCTGGTATCCTGACAGCTTACTGACGCCCAAATCTCAGCGACGGCCGTTACCCCCTGGTCACGGCTCGGAGCGCCATATCCTGAGCCGTGACCCCAGGGATCGGTCTTCGCGGAATACGAGAAAGCGATTCTTGAGCAGCGTCTGCCGCTCGACAGTGTGCCATTGAATGCCAACGCCGAATATATCGAAAAGGAAGATCGTACTCGCGATCCTCGTCGCCGGAGTCCTGGTGGCTGCGGTCTTTAAGATCTATGCAATCAGTGAGGGCGCGCGGCGGGTTCGCCATCTGGAACCAGACCGAGGCGTATTTCTTTATTCACGTCGACCGCGAGGGGGACAGCTCAAGCTATCTATTGTTTCCCTGCATTCTCTTTAAGGAGTATGTAATTGGCGGTTTCGCGGCTGCGGTAATCCCGTCGGACACTCGTGCTTTCGAGGTTGTGCTCCATGTGACCGCCACTGGCGTTGAACGCCACGTCCTGAAGTTGGCTGATCGCGCGGACGGGGGGGCAGGAAGTGACCCCAAGAAATACACTCCTATCGAGGGCAGCGTCTACGCAATGTGCCCCGGGCTAGTACCTCTGCCTGATGGACCGGCGACCACTTCGAGAATGTGACCCCGGAGGAGCGGGAAAGGCTCGGTGGCATCAATCGTCTCACGACCGACGATTTTGACAACGGCGCCAACGGATGGTCCCGGCGTGTGTTCGTGGCTGGTCCGGTCGACCGAATGTTCACGATAAACTTGGGCGATCAATTCAGTCTTGTGGTGAACAATGTTGGCGTCGCGAACACTAAGAACGGTGCGGTGTCCATCGACCTGCAGCGTCCGGGGAGGGCGCCCGAAAGGATCGCGGCGTTCGAGACGCGCGAGGGAAGCGTAAGCCGGGCCGAATACTTGCATGCGTTCCGCGAGACCGAGTGACTTGAGCTGTGTATGCTCCGCAAAGGCAGCCTCCCTACCCATCCCGAGCAGTTACTCGAGGCGAGCGAATTGCCAATCGCGGTTGAGCGCGGCCACTGAGATATTCAGGAAATAGGAAGCGATGACCCCGTGATTCGATCTCTTCCCAATCTTTTAAGCCTGGCGCGGCTGGCCATTGCCCCGTATTTGTTCTGGCTGCTCTGGCGCGGCTACTTCAACGCGGCGCTGGTGGCGATCGTCGTGGCCGGCATCACCGACGGTCTGGACGGATACCTGGCCCGGCGGCTGCGTGTTTCCTCGCAGAACGGGCGAGGTGCTCGATCCCATCGCCGACAAAGTGCTGTTGAGCGGAGCCTTCGTGGCGCTGTGGCTGGACGGCGCAGTGGCAGGCTGGCTGGCGGCGATTATTTTCGGGCGCGACGCGCTGATTCTCGCGGCCGCCGGCGTGGCGTTGGTGTTGTCGAAAAGTCCGCGGAGGTTTCCTCCGTCGCTCTGGGGCAAGCTCAGCACCATCGCGCAGGTGGCGCTGGTGGTGACGCTGGCGGCGCGCATTCCGGAGCCGGTTTCGGGCATCGTCAAATGGACCACGGCGGCGCTAACCGTGATCAGCTTCATACACTACGCTTGGCGTTATACTCGAAACTTAGATGCGACGCCTGCTCTGCTTCGTGACCGCCGCGGCGGCCCTGCTGGCCGGGGACTACGCCGCCGGGATCGCCAAATTCCGCGCCGAGCGCGAAAAGTCGCTGGTGCGCGAAGACGGCTGGACCACCGTGGTCGGTCTTGCGTTGGTTGAAGGAGGGCGACAATCGCGCCGGCTCCGATCCCAAGGCCGAGGTTGAGTTGCCGGCTTCGCTTCCCGCGCAGGTCGGCGTGTTCACGCTGAAATCGGGGACAGTTCACTTCCAACCCGCGGCGGGAGTGAAGCTGCCGGCCAAGGATCTGGCGCCGACATGACGGCCAAAGCCGACGTTGCTGGCGCTGGGAACGGTCAAGTTTTTCCTGATCCAGCGGCGGCCGATCGGAAATTCGGCGTGCGGATTAAGGACAGTCGAGGCGGCCACGCGCAAGCAGTTCACGCATCTGAGCTGGTACCCCCTCGACCAGCGTGGCGTATCACGGCCAAGTACGTTCCCTGGGACAAGCCTCATGTGTTCAACTTCGACACCGTGATTTCCGGCTTGCAAGAGCAAGATTCTTCGCCCGGTTACCTCAGCTTCACGCGGGACGGCAAGGAATACCGGCTGGACCCGGCTGCGGACGGCTCCATCGTTTTCCGCGATCAGACCGCGGGGAAGGCCACATACGGAGCGGGACGCTTCCTGGATATCGTACTTACCCAAGAATCTCAAGAGCGCCGGCAACGTGGTTCTGGACTTTAATGAAGCCTATAATCCGCCCTGTGTTTTCACTGCCTACGCCACTTGTCCGCTACCCCCGCCGCAGAACCGGCTTAAGTCTTTCCGTTGCCGCAGGGGAATTAATGTATAATGGCCATCACTAGGGGCCCTCGGCGGCAATAGCCGCCGAGGGAACCTTAATCTATCAACGGTTTGTCGGAGCTTCGGGTGATGGCGAGCGGCACGAATGAGCGGGACGATCTCAACCTCACCGTTGATGAGGACTACGAGCACCTCATTGAGGACTATAGTCACTTAGCTCCTCCTACGGAAGGCGAGCTGCTGCAAGGCCACGTGGTCAAGGTAGACCCGCAGGAACTGATCGTCGATTTCGGCTACAAGCTGGAAGGCCTGGTACCGATCGAGCAGGTCCGCCAGCCCGACGGCTCGGTTCCCTTCAAAGCGCGGCGACGCCATCGACGTGATGGTCGACCGGCATGGGCAGCAGCCGGAAGGCTACGTCCTGCTGTCGCACTCGCAAGCCAGCCGCCTGCGCATCTGGGACAATCTGGAGCAGGCCATGCACGACCAGCTTCTGGTCTGCGGCCGAGTGATGGAGCGCACCAAGGGCGGCCTGATGGTGGATGTGGGCGTACCGGCGTTCATGCCCGGATCGCAGGTGGACATGCGGCCGTCGCACGATCTGGATCAATTCCTGGGCCAGGATATTCCGGTCAAGGTGATCAAGATCAATCGCCGCCGCGGCAACGTGGTGGTTTCGCGCAAGCTGGCGATTGAGGAGGATCTGAAGGTCCGCAAGGAGCGCGCGCTGGAGCATCTGGCAGAAGGCGCGGTGGTCACGGGCACGGTCAAGAACCTGACCGAATACGGCGCGTTTGTGGACCTGGGCGGCATCGACGGATTGCTGCACGTGAGCGACATGTCGCATGGCCGCGTGACGCACCCTTCCGAGGTGGTGCACGTGGGCGATGAGCTCACCGTCAAGATTCTCAAATTCGATCGCGCCAAGGAACGCATTTCCCTGGGCCTGCGCCAGCTTTCGCCCGGATCCCTGGGAGACGCTGCCGCAGCGCTGCCCGCCGGGGAGCCGGGTGGTGGGACGCGTGATGAGCATCACCGATTACGGCGCTTTTGTCGAGATCGAACCCGGCGTGGAGGGTCTGATCCACATCTCCGAGATGACCTGGAGCCGCCGCATGAAGCATCCCTCCAAGGTGGTGAAAGTCGGCGATCACGTGGAGGCGGTGGTGCTCGAGGTGAAGCCGCGCGACCGCCGCGTCTCGCTGGGCATCAAGCAACTGGAAGCCGACCCGTGGACCACCGTGGCCGATCGCTACAGCATCGGCAGCGTGGTGGAAGGCCGGGTGCGCAAGCTGACCGAATTCGGCGCGTTTCTGGAGATCGAAGAGGGCGTGGACGGGCTGGTGCACGTCTCCGATCTTTCCTGGACCAAGCACGTGAAGGATCCCGACGGAGCTGGTGCGCAAGGGGCAGGTGATGCAGGCCGTGATCCTGAACATCGACGCGCCCAACCGGCGCTTGTCGCTGGGCGTGAAGCAGCTTCAGCCGGATGCCTGGGAGAGTTTCTTCCGCTCGCACGAAGTCAACGACCTGGTGCGCGGGCGAGTGTGCCGCGTCCGCGGCGTTCGGCGTGTTTGTGGAAGTGGCGCCGGGAGTGGAAGGGCTGTGCCACAAGTCCGAGATTCCCGCCATGCCGGATCGCGGCCAGAGCGAAACGCCTGCTGCCGATCGGCGAGGAGTACGATTTCAAGATCATCAAGATGAACGAAGCGGAGCGTAAGATCGGCTTGAGTCTGCGGGCCGTGGCCGAAGAGGAGGAGCGCGCGCGGCTGGAGGATTATCAGCGCCAGGCCGCCGCGGCGACCATGACCATCGAGGAAGCAATGAATATACGGGGTAAAGGGGAAGGCCGATAAAAATATGACTAAAGCCGAATTGATCGAAGAAGTCTCCCGCGTAGTGGAGATGACCCGCAAGGATTCCGAGGTGATCGTGGAAGCGATCTTCGACAGCGTGGTGCGCGCTCTGCGCACGGGCGACAAAATCGAGATCCGCGGGTTCGGCAGCTTTCGTACGCGCCAGCGCCAGCCCCGCGTGGGCCGCAATCCCAAGACCGGCGCGCGCGTGGAAGTGCCGGCCAAGCGCATCCCGTATTTCAAGCCCAGCAAGGAACTGAAGGATCTGGTCAACGGCGGCAGGCGCCGCCGCCCGGAGCCCGCGCAGCCGTAAGCTCGCAGTGGATTATCTGTGGAGCCCGTGGAGATACCGCTATGTCTCCTCGGCGAAGCCGGCGTCAACCGAATCGGACGGCTGTGTGTTTTGCGCCAAGGCGGAGTCCTCCGACGACCGCGGCAACCTGGTGGTGTTGCGCGGGGAACATAACTTCATCCTGCTGAATCTGTACCCGTACACCAGCGGGCATCTGATGATCGCGCCCTACGCGCATGTGGCCACGCTGGAGGCGGCCGCCCGGCCGCCCTTGAAGAGATGATGCGCCTGGCGCGCCGCGCCGACGCGGCTCTGCGCCGGTTGTACAAACCCGACGGCATGAATCTGGGCATGAACCTGGGCGCGTGCGCCGGAGCGGGAGTGGCGGGCCATATCCACATGCACGTGCTGCCGCGCTGGTGCGGCGACGCGAGTTTCATCACCACGATCAGTGAGACCCGCGTGCTGCCGGAGGAGCTTTCCGTCACCTGGGAACGGCTGCGGGAAGCGCTGGATTGAGACTCGACCTGTTCTTGGCACCGGCCGAGCGCTTCGTCGTCTTGAATTCCGGCCAAGGGGATCAGCACCAGCCCGAGGGCGGCGAAGAGGAGAGAAGCCGCCGTCAGGAGGACGGGTGCAACTCGGCGTACGGAGGCGAAGGGCATGCGGAAGTAGGGATCTGCCAGAATATATCGACGCCAAGCGACTGGGCTGCGCTACGGTTGCGCGGAAGCGATTCCCGATGAGCCCCCCGCCTTCCCCGCAGCCCGGGCCATGTCCAGGATATGGTTGGCTACCTCCTGCGGGCGGTCGATGGAGAGCATCAGGATGCGGCTGGAACTTCCGGCGGTCTCGAGCGATACGTCGCCCATATTGAACATCCGTTGAGTGACCGTCTGGCTCACGCGCACGTCCTGCACCTTGACCAGTTCCACCGTGCGGGTGGATTTCGAAAACAGCCCGGATTCGTAATGCAGACGATCGCTCGAAATGGTGATCTTGGTCATGCGGCGCTGGATGTGGCGGATGACCACAAACACGGCCATCACCAAGGGGATCGGAGCCACCGCCCAGAACGTCAGATCGGGCTTGAAGTACCACCACAACCCGGCCAGAGCAAGTTCCGTCAACAGGCACAGCAAATAGGCAGCCTTTACGGCCTTCAGCGATTGCCGGACTTCCATCGCCGAGCATGATAGCACGATCGGCCGGCAGGCTGTCACAATGGAAGTGAATGGAAACGGAACGCCCACGAGTCCTGGTGGTGGACGATGAAGAGGCGCAGCGCACCGCGCTGGCCGGCATGATCGCGTTGTGGGGCTACAACGTAGAGACCGCCGCCGACGGGCAGGAGGCGCTGGAAAAGCTGGAGTCGTTCCCGGCGCAGGTGTTGATCACCGACATCAAAATGCCGCGCATGGACGGCGAGGAATTGCTGCGCCGTCTCAAGGCCAGCGGCAACGGCCCGCAGGCCATCGTGCTGACCGCGCACGGGGGTCTGGAAATGGCCGTGAACATGGTTCACGAACTGGGGGCCTTCTGGTTCCTCGAAAAGGGCGGCCAATCGCAAGCGCCGGCGCTGCGGCTGTTACTGGCGCGCGCGGTGGACCAAGGCCAGCTCGCCGAGCACGCGCAGCGCCTGGAGCGGCATTTGAGCGGGCGCGGCTTGCTGGGCCAGATGGTGGGATCGTCGCGCAAGATGCGCGAGGTTTTCGCGCTGGTGCAGCAAGTGGCGCCCAGCCGCGCCGCCGTGCTGATCACCGGCGAAAGCGGCACGGGCAAGGAACTGGCCGCGCGAGCCATCCATGCTTTGAGCCCGCGCCGCGCCGGACCCTTCGTGGCCATCAACTGCGCCGCCATGCCCGACACGCTTATGGAAAGCGAACTGTTCGGCCACGAAAAGGGCGCCTTCACCGGCGCGGTGGAACGGCGCGCCGGCTGCTTCGAGCTGGCGCAGAATGGCACCGTGCTGCTGGACGAAATCGGCGACATGCCGGCGGCGACGCAGGCCAAGCTCCTGCGCGTGCTGGAGGACGGACGCGTGCGCCGGCTGGGCGGCAAGACCGAGATTCAACTGGACGTGCGCGTGATCGCCGCCACCAACGCGCCGCTGGACACGGCCATCAAGGAAGGCAGATTCCGCGAAGATCTGTTCTACCGTCTGAATGTGTTTCCCATTCCGCTTCCCCCGCTGCGCGACCACCTGGAGGATCTTCCCGGTGCTGGCCGCGGCGCTGCTGGAGGATCTGAACCGCAAGCACGGCACCAAGGTGACCGACGTTTCGTCGGAGGTGATGGAGCGGCTGCAGGCGCACTCCTGGTCCGGCAACGTGCGCGAGCTGCGCAACGTGCTGGAGCGCGCGGTGATCCTCGCCGGGGAAGGCACCATCGATGCCGGCGCACCTGCCTCCCGGCTTCGGCGGAGCGCCGGTTGCCGCGCGGCTCGCGCCCACCGACGGCGAGTTGCGCATTCCCGTCGGCTACACCATCGAGCAGGCCGAGCGCGCGCTGATCGAGCTGACTCTCGATCACACCAAGAACAACAAGACCCGCGCCGCCGAGATCCTGGGCATCAGCCAGAAGACGCTGTTCAACAAACTCAAGGAGTATGGCGCTCAGGGAGCCAGCGCCGACTGACCGGATCCCGCACCCCCATGTCGTTACGCGTCCGCCTGGTTCTGCTGACCGTCACGCTGGTGGCGCCTGGTGGCCATCGCGCTCTCCGCGCTGCACCTGGAGACGCTGGTCAACACGCTTTCGGCCGACGCACTGGATCGCAGCGACCGCGCCACGCAGGAGGTCAGCTCCTTCCTCATCGACCATATCAACCAGCATTCCAGTGAGTACCCGGTCTTCAGCACATTGGTGAGCACCAAGGAACTGTGGTACCACATCGTCTCCAGCGACCGGGATGTCGCCAGCATGCTGCAGAAGACCATGGCCCTGGGGCCCTCCATCGTCGAGATCAACGTGGCCGGCGAGGACCGCGCCATTCTGGCGTCCTCAAGCGAGCGGCGCGTCGGCGCGCAGCTCACCCAGCTTCGCGACTTCTCGCAATGGAGCAAAGGTTCGGCGATGTCGCGCCTGCTGGACTTGATGAAGGGCGGCCTGGATTACGAAGTTCTGGCGCGGCTGGGCATCCAGGGCCAATCCGAAAGCATTCTGACCATCCAGGTGGTCACCTCCACGGTGTTGCTGCGCGATCCTTTGCTGCCGCAGATCAAGGGGCTCGCCGCGGTCTCCGG
This sequence comes from Bryobacterales bacterium, assembly GCA_963765185.1. Taxonomy (GTDB): domain Bacteria; phylum Acidobacteriota; class Terriglobia; order Bryobacterales; family Bryobacteraceae; genus Palsa-187. The sequence goes on along the minus strand of CAVXWB010000170.1, from coordinate 1,744 downwards.
CGGATCGCTGCTGGTGGTGCTGGGGATCACTCTGGCGGCCACTAACCTGGCCTTGCGCCCGCTGAAGCGCATCGATCAGACCATCGACCGCATCGTGCAGGGCAAGTACGGAGGCGAAGCGATCAAGCCCCGACCACGGCCAGAGAATTCGCGGTGCTGGAGAGTAAGCTAAACCTGCTGGGACAGAAATTCCGCGGCGCGCGCGAGGACGCCACCGAGCTGCGCCACGACGTCGATCAACTGCTGGAGCGTTTGGCTTCGCAATTGGATGTCGCCTCGCGCCTGGCGGCCATCAGCCGCCTTACCGGCGGGGTCGCGCACGAGATCAAGAATCCGCTCAACGCCATCGCGCTGCGTCTGGACTTCCTGCGCGCCAAGCTGGACGAGCGCGGGGAGGAAGAAGAACTGGTCAAGGACATCGACGTCCTGTCGAGGGAGGTCCAGCGGCTGGATCGGGTGGTAAAAACGTTTCTGGATTTCTCCCGTCCGGTGGAGGTGCATTTTGAAGATGTGGACCTGGCCGGTCTGACGCGTGAAGTGGCCGATCTGATGACCCCGCCGGCGCACCTGGCGCACGTGACGCTGGAGGTGGAATCACCCTCGGGACCAGTCCCCCTGCGCGGCGACGCGGACCTGATCAAGCAGGCGGTCCTGAATCTGGTGACCAACGCTATCGAGGCTATGAAAGAGGGCGGAAGCCTGCGCCTCAAGACCGCTCGCGACAACGGCGTGGTCACACTGGAGGTTTCCGATTCGGGCCCGGGATTCCGCCGGCGCTGCGCAACAAGGTTTTCCAGTTGTACTTCACGACCAAGGGTAAAGGATCGGGAATCGGTCTGGCCATGACGTACCGGGCGGTCCAGTTGCATAATGGTACTATCGAATTTGATAGCGCAGAAGGCCGGGGCACGACGTTCCGCCTTCAGTTCCCGGCTCCCATCCGCCATGTCTGAGACCAAGTGTGCCATCCCGGTCGATCGGCCCAGTGGCGTTGGCTTGGGGGCCTGCGCGGCCCCTCTGAGGAACTCGCCCGCACAACGGAGCGCGCTTACAAACGAGTATGCTCAGCGAGTACTTGCGGGTTCCCCGTCCTTGGAAGGGCCGAGCCGGCCCTGTGCGGGCTTCTAAGGAAATCGCCCGCACCACCAAGTGCGCTCACAACCAAGCAGGGCCGGCCTTTGACAAATTTGCGCAGGACCCGCAGCGGGCAAGCTCTGTTGGGCGCGAAACAATTCCTGATCCGGGCTGCGGGGCGCGCCGCATCCTTTGCGGTGCTTGGCCTTGCGCTTTTCAGCACGGGATGCCTGTTTCACAAGAAACCGCCGCCGCGGGCTTTCGTTCCGCCCCCGCCGCGGCCTTCGAAAACCGTAAATTTAGAGCCTCCGCCGATTTTCGATCCCCCGGAGATCGTGGTGAAGGCCGTGGAGGCGCCGCAGGACCTGGCGTCCATCGACCCCGGCCTCACGGCGTTTCAGCCCCCGCGGCCCGCGCCTGTAGCACGCCGCCCGCAACCCGCCAAGCCCGCGGTGGCTCCGCCGGCGGCGATTGAAACGCCCGTCACTCCGCGCATCGCGCAGATCTTTACGCCGGAGCAGTTGCGCGAAAACAACAAAATTCTGGATGAGAGTCTGGAGCGGGTGCAAAGAGCGCTGGAGGCGTTAGGGAAGAGGAATCTGACAGCCGAGCAGAGGGATCGGGTGGAACAAATCCGCGACTTTCAAATGCAAGCAAAGCAGGCGAGGGG
>CAVXWB010000169.1:0-17560 GCA_963765185.1 Bryobacterales bacterium | reverse complement strand
TTTTTTTTTGCCTGTTCGATAAATTGATATTGCTACTCACCTCCGAGTGTGTCAGGCCACCCATTCAATGTTATGCAGCATATTGAGAATGCCCCACCCATACCAAACAACCTTAATCGCCAACATCTTACGGTGCTCCGAGCTAAACACCAATCCCCTAAGGTCTATCAGAACTATGGCCGTCGGGTGTATAAGCTTGGAACATAGCTTGAAAATGACTTCTTCTTCGTCGCTGGAGCGCCTCAATTGGATGCGCTTGCCCTCGATCAGCCCCGGGAGCGGTGGTCGTAGGGCGCGTTGGAAGTCAGCGTCAAGTCGCCGGTGTTCCCGTTCAATAAGTTTCCAGGCGTGGACCCGGCGCTGGGGCCGGAGATGCGTTCGACCGGCGAAGTGATGGGCGTGGGCGACAACTTCGGCGAAGCGTTCGCCAAGGCGCAGTTGGGCGCGGGTACTCCTCTGCCGGATAAAGGCCGCGTGTTTTTGAGCGTGAACGATCGCGATAAGGCTTCGGCAGTGGCGCTGGCCGGGCGTTTCCTTGAGCTGGGTTTCGAGATCGCCGCCACGCGCGGCACTGCGGAGATGATCCGGGCCGCGGGGCATCCCGTGAAGGTCGTGTTCAAGGTGAACGAGGGACGGCCCAACGCGGTGGATCTGCTGAAGGCCGGCTCGCTCAGCCTGGTGGTATATACGGGCACCAGCGGCGCCCACGCCTTCGCCGACGAAAAGGCCATCCGGCGCAACGCGGTGACGTATCGAATTCCCTGCATCACTACGATGAGCGGCGCGCGAGCCGCAGTGGAGGCGATCGCTTCGCGGCGCGGGATCCGTTGCGGGTGTGGAGCTTGCAGGAGATTCACTCGACTGCGGCGAAGGGTTCGGCGCGTTAGGCGACGCGCTTGTCGCCCAGTTTAGTTCATCACCAAATTCAGAACGCGCTTTTGCAGCTCGGGAAGCTCCTTCGAGCGGGCATCCGCGCTCAGAGGATTTCCGGATAACGAGAGTGTGCGGAAGGGAACCTCGGCTAGGTCGCTGGGCGAGCTAGGCTGCGTGGTGGTCGCCAGCAGCGGCGCAAGATCGCCGATCTTGTTTTGATCCAGGTATAAATAGCGCCAGGCCTTGAGACCCGCCAACGGAGACACATCCGTTACGCGGTTGCCCTTGATATCCAGAAGCCACAGCGATTTCAGCCCCGCCAGCGGCGCCAGATCGCTGATCTGATTGCCCGCCAGATGCAGTTGCTCCAGAGCCGGAAGGTTCCGCAGCGGAGTGAGATCGGAGACCTTGTTCTGGGACAGGTTCAGGTCGTGGAGATTCTTGAGCCCCGCCAGCGGCTTCAAGTCGGAAATCTGGCTGCCGGACAAGTCCAGATATTGCAGGTTGCTGAGGCCGGCCAGAGGCGTAAGATCCTGAATCTTTCCTCCGTGAATGGTCAGCGCCTCCAGCGCGGTCAGCTTCGACAGGGGCGTCAGATCCGCCACGGGAGCGTCCGGCAAATAGAGAAACGTGAGTTTCTTGCACACCTCCAGGCCCGCCAGATCGTGGATCTGAACACCATCCGCGGAGACCATGATCAGAGAAGCCAAATCGTCCGCGGTCACGGGGCCCTTGTCCTTCCCGACCGGCAGATACTTGCGAACGGCCGTATCCACATTGGGGTCCTTGAAGAAAGAGCTTTGCGCGGCGCCGATGGCCGCAAAGTAAAAGGCTAACAAAGTTGCGCAGTGCTTCATGGAGCTGCTCCAAAGAAATAGACGGAGGAACGAAAACCAAGGTTACGGTGGGTTCGCCGTGCACTCGTCCGGGCCGAATTGTCCGCGCGCTGATATTCTTTAAGGTATGAGGATTTTCGCGTTCCTGTTCGCCGCGGCCTTGGCACAACTCCCTTCGGTCGCTTTTGCACAAGCTCCCTCGCCCGCGGCCGACCCCGTAGTGGTCACCATCGGCACGGACAAGATCACCCAATCGGAATTTGAGCGGATTTTAGCCACGCTGCCCGACCAGGCGCGAACCCAGGCCAAGACTCCCGAAGGCCGCCGCCAGTTAGCCGAGCAACTGGTGGAGCTGAAGATTCTCGCCAAAGAGGCGAGGGCGCGGAAACTGGATCAGACTCCCGCCGTGCAGACTCGCTTGAACATCCAGACCGACCAGGTGCTGGCCAGCGTGATGTTCCAGTCGCTGGGCACCTCCAATGAGGCCGCCATCCATGCCTACTATGACGCGCACAAGGGCGAGATGGATCAAATCCACGCGCGGCACATCCTGATCCGCTTCCAAGGCTCGGCCGTTCCTCTGCGGCTGGGGCAAAAGGATCTGACCGACGCGGAGGCGCTTCAGAAGGCCAAGGATCTGCGAGCCAAAATTCTTGCCGGAGCGAAGTTCACCGAAGTGGCCCAGGCGGAGAGCGACGATGTCGGCTCCGGCGCCAACGGCGGGGACCTGGATACATTCGCTCGCGGCGCGATGGTGCCGGAGTTCGAGAAGGTGGCGTTCGCGCTTCCGGTGGGGGAGTTGAGCGAGCCGGTGCGCAGCGCCTTCGGGTATCACCTGATCCTGGTCGAATCCCACGCTCCCAAGTCGTTTGAACAGGCCCGTGCGGAGATCGAGAAGAACCTTGGTCCGAAAGCGGCCGAGCAGGCCGTCGAGGACCTCAAGAGCAAGGCGGGCGTGGTGTATAGCGATACGTACTTCGGGAAGCCGTAGCGTCTCGACGAGGAGGAGGAATTGACTTGACCATCACTCTTGAAATCGGGCCTGAGATCGAGGCCGAACTCGCCCGTCTAGCTGCCGCGCGGGGCATGGGAATCGATGCATACGCCGCTAGTCTCCTCGAAGAGGCTGCCCGTCTTTCCGCCGCACCAGGTAGGCCCAATCCGCCCGCCAAGGATCTGGTTGAACTCTTCGCGCCCCTGCGTGGCCTCAATCTCGCTTTTGAGCGCGACAGGGACCCGGGTCGCTTGTCGAGCCCGATGCGCGGCGCCTGGGTATCTAATCGAGGAATCCGCCCAGCATAACTTAACGATCACGATGGCGCGCATGCCCATTGACTCGCGGCGGCTATCGGCGTGACGCTTCTCTTTAATTTAATGGGCGAAGAGGGAAGCCGTGGCGTGTGACCATCCTGGAGGGCGAGCGCGGCCGAATCTTGGAATTGGTGGCCTGCAACCGGTGACGAGATATACAAGACTGGTCAAGGCTTGACTGTCTCAATACCGCAGGAAGCCATCGCGCGTTTCATCGCACCGTCCTTGGTGGCAATCGGCAGCTTTAGGCGGAGCGCCAATTCCAGGTAGGCGGCGTCATACGCCGTTAACTGGTGTTTGAGCGCAAATTCGGGCAAATGCATAACCCGCTCGGCATTCGGCGGATCTACAGTGATGGGCAAGCCTCTGAGGCTTTCAAGGATCGTGGATATATCCGTTTGAGCTAGCCGCTTGCGGCGATGCGCCATCACAAGGCCGTTGGCGACTTCGTAAGTCCAAAGAAAGGGGACGAGGGCATCGTTCGCGTTCAGCCCTGCGAGAACCTTGAGATTGTAGGCTCGGTCATCCTCGTCTTTCAAATACCAACCAAGGGCCAGCGAGGCATCGACGATCCATTGGCTCACAGCCGATGGCCTTCGTGAATCAGGTCCTTAATTGAAGTTCCATCCAACCGAATCGCCTTTTCCTTGGCGAAGGCGAGTGCTTGCGCTACGGCGTTGCGCCTCTCCTCCGATCCGATTGCCTTGGGCTGATGTTTCTCGCGCCAGGCTTGGACCCCTTCAACAATAATCTCGTCCACCGAACCGAAGTGACCGCTCTGGATCTCTTTTTGAACCAGTTGCTCTGTTTCAGGTTTGACGTTGATTGTCATCGGCCTAAAGCTAGTCCTCGGCGCTCAGTTTCATCATCGCATAGCGCTCCGGGTTCCCCATGGTTCCTTCGCTGATCGGATGTTACACGCCCAGCGCCGCGCCGGGGTACTCGGTGAGTTTCTCCCGGCCCAGAATGTGGTCGAGGTGATGCTGCATGTGGGCGATGTAATCCTCAATCAGAAAGCCCAGGGTCACCGGCGCGCTCGCGCCCACGACACAGCGCGTTGCCAACCGCTCCTCCGGAATGCGCGCCACCAGTTCCACCAGCAGCCGGTTGTACCGCTCCCAGAAATCCAACAGCATGCTCCATTGGAGCTCCGCGTATCCATGCCGCGCCACCCAGGCGTCCTGGTCGTAAGGAAGCCCGTGAAATTCCGGCTCGATCGAGGCCCGCACAAAACGGATATGGTTGTTGGCGGCGGAGTCGATCAGATGGCCTAACTCCTGTTTTTGCGACCAAGCGCCTGCGCGGGCGGGCTTCGCGGCGGCGCGATCCTCCGCGATGGCCCGCAGCGCGGGGATCTCATAAGCCAGAAGATCCGCCAGCCGTTGCGCAAGGTCCCGGGGCATTTTACGTTTTTCTCCGTTTACAGCCGGACGATCTTGTCCGACGCAATCCCTTTCAGCGCCAGCGCCGGGTAGTCGAAGCCTTTTGGTCACGATCATCACATTGGCAGCCTACTTCGGGAAGTAGGCTCCATTCGGCTCAATATCGGACGCGCGCCGTGATTTCGGAGTAGAGTAGCTTCCATCGCATGCCGGTCCATTCGTAGTAGAACGACCCGCACTTTTGTTCTTCAGGACAGCCTCCGACCTTCAGCAGACGGCTGTTGATCTCATATTCGATCCCGTAAGGATGCTCCTTGATAACGTACGCGGGAGGCAGGACGAGAAGCTGGAAATGGCGGATCATATACCTTGCCTGTCTGAGAGTCCGCAATGACAAAGCCAACGCAATCCGAGCCGCACATCCAATCGATAATTCTGTAGTGACCCGCGAAGTTTGGGCCTTGCAGCTTCCCGTCGAATGGTGGTTCGATATGAACGTTGGAGCGAAGTTGCGAGCACGGGCGGCGTGGGCGTTCCCTTAAAGCCAAGCGGCGCGGCGAACTCTGCGAACTCAGGCGCGGCGGCCGGCTTCGGGGAAGCCTGCTGCGCGGAAATCGAGTGTGCGAAGATTGGCACAGCAGCAGGGTCACTTGAGTCAGACTCTTCATCTCACACTCTCCGGTGCCGGCGCTACAGCCGGACGATCTTGTCCGACGCAATCCCCTTCAGCGCGTTGCGAGTGTCCACGATCAGTTTGGCGGAGCGCACCAGTTCGGCATAGTCGAAGCTCTTGTGGTCGGTCACGATGACGACGCAGTCCGCATGGGTGGCCGCGCCGGCCGGTGTGGCTTTCAGCTCGATTCCATCGCTGCTGATCGACGGTACATAGGGATCGCTATAGCCCACCTTGGCTCCGCGCTTGCCCAGCAAATGGATGATGTCCAAGGCGGGGGATTCGCGCACGTCGTCGATGTCGCGCTTGTAGGCCACGCCCATCACGTGCACGCGCGAGCCCTTGAGCGGCTTGGAGTGGTCGTTCAACGCGTTCTGGACCTTGTCCACGACGAAATGCGGCATCTGGCCGTTGATGTAGCCGGCCAGCTCGATGAAGCGCGCCTCGATGCCCGCCTGCTTGCTTTTCCAGGAGAGATAGAACGGGTCGATGGGGATGCAGTGGCCGCCGAGGCCGGGGCCGGGATAAAACGGCATGAAGCCGAACGGTTTGGTTGCCGCCGCCTCGATCACTTCCCAGACGTTGATGTCCATGCGGTCGCACATCAGCGCGATCTCGTTCACCAAGCCGATGTTGATCATGCGGAAGGTATTCTCCAGCAGCTTGACCATCTCGGCGACGCGCGTCGATCCCACCGGCACCACGGTTTCGAGAGCCTGGCGATAGAAGGCCGCGCCCACCTGGGTGCAGGCCGCGGTGATCCCGCCCACCACCTTGGGAATGTTCTTGGTCTGGAACTTGGGGTTGCCGGGGTCCACGCGCTCCGGCGAAAAACAGAGGAAGAAGTCCTGGCCGACTTTGAGGCCGCCCGCTTCGAACATAGGCAGCATCAGTTCATCGGTGGTTCCGGGATAGGTGGTGGATTCGAGAATCACCAGAAGGCCGGGGTGAAAATACTTGGCGATTTCCTGGCAGGAGCTCACGATATAGCTCATGTCCGGATCCTTGGTCTTGCGCAGCGGCGTGGGCACGCAAATGTTGATGGTGTCGAGCCCGGCGACGTCGGCGAATTCGGTGGTGGCGCGGATTTTGCCGGATTCGACCAGCGGCTTCAGAACCTCGGTGGGCACGTCCTGAACGTAGGACTCGCCGCGATTGATGGATTCAACCTTGGCGGGGAGAAGGTCGATTCCGGTGACCGAAAATCCGGCGTGCGCCAGTTCCACCGCCAGCGGCAGGCCCACATAGCCCAACCCGACCACGCCGGCGCGCGCCTGGCGGGTCTCGATCTTGCGTCGAAGCTCTTCAAAATGATTCATGATCACCTTTCATTATTGTGGATTCCAAAGGAAATTGCCGCGCGCCACGATCTCGGCCGGCCCGGTCAGAAAAATCTCCTCATCCTTCCATCGGAGGTCCAGCGGCCCCGCAGGAGTGTGCACGCGTACCGGACTCTCTACTAATCCCAGCGCTAGCGCGGCGGCCCCGGCTCCGGTCGAGCCCGTGCCGGAGCTCATGGTCTCGCCCGCGCCGCGCTCAAAAAAACGAACTTCGAGAGTATGGCGGTCAACCGGGCGCACGAAAGAAACGTTGGTGCGATTCGGAAAGCGCGGATGCTGTTCCAGCTCCGCGCCGGCCTTTTTCCAGTCGAAGTTGAAATCGGGCACGAACACGGCGCATTGTGGATTGCCGACGTTCAGAATCACGGCGTCCCGTCTGGGGACGGCGGGGTGCAGTTCCTCAATTTGCGCCGGCCCCATATCCATCTCAAGTTGAAATTCCCGGCCGCGAGAGAGGAGCTTCAAGCGTTTGATCCCGGCTCCGGTGGAGATCGCGACTTCTTCGCTGGCGCGCCCCTCTTCGATTAACAGCGCTGCCGCGCAGCGCGTGCCGTTGCCGGAGATCTCGCTGAGGCTGCCGTCGGAATTGTACAACTCGATCGCCGCGTCTGCATCGGGCGCTGCCGAGAGCAGAATCCAGCCGTCGGCTCCCACTCCGGTGTGACGGCCGCAGATGGCGCGGGCGGCCGCGGCCAGGTCGCTCACTTCAGAGTTGAGGCCGGCCCGCCAAGTCAGCAGAAAGTCGTTGCGTGCGCCGTGCGCTTTGACGAACGGAATGGGGATCACACTGCTCACTGGGGCGCCGCGGCGGCCGTTCAAAACGACGTGAATTTGACGAACTCTTCAAAGCGCCCGTCGATTTCCGCGCGTTCGAGGGTGCGAAAACGTTCGACGCCGAAGCGCTCGCAGCAGAAGCTGCCCATGACGGAGCCGTAGATGACGGCACGGCTCAACTCGCCGCGGCTGATGTGGTCGCCTTTCAGATCGAATCCCTGCTGCGCCAGATATCCGACGAATCCGCCGGCAAAGCAGTCGCCCGCGCCGGTGGGATCGAAGACGGTTTCGAGCAGATAGCCCGGCACCACGAAGAAAGAATCGTTGCGAAACAGCATGGCGCCATATTCACCGCGCTTGATCACCAGCGTGTGCGGACCCATATCGAGGATGGCGCGCGCGGCTTTCTTTAGATTTTCTTGGCCGGAGAGCATGCGCGCTTCCGCGTCGTTAATCAAAAGAAAATCCCATTCGCGGATGGTGGCCAGCAGCTCGTCCCGGAAATCCTTGATCCAGAAGTTCATGGTGTCGCCGCCGGCGAGCTTAACGTTCTTCATCTGCCCACGCACTTCGCGCTGCAAGCGGGGTTGAATATTGCCCAGCAGCAGATAAGGCTCTGAAAGATAGCGCGGCGGAAGCTTGGGCTGGAAGTCCGCGAAGACGTTCAGGTCGGTGGTCAGGGTGATGCGGTCGTTCATGTCGGGCGTGTATTTTCCGGCCCAAAAAAAGGTTTTGCCGGAGACGCGCTCGAGTCCTTCGAGGTCGATGCCGTGGTCCACCAGAAGCTGGGTATCTTCCGCGGCAAAATCGTCGCCCACCACAGCGACAAGACGAGTCTGGGTGAAATAGCTGGCGGCCAGGGAAATATAGGTAGCCGCCCCGCCCAACATCCGGTCCACGCGCCCGTGGGGCGTTTCGACGCCATCATAGGCGACAGAGCCAACAACGACAAGAGACATTTTTTAATTGTAGCGTTTCATAGGCGGCACAGGGCCGAAGGCTCCGTTGTGCCGCCGGTTCAAGAAAAGCGGCACAGGGCCGAAGGCTCCGTTGTGCCGCCGGTTCAAGAAAAGCGGCACAGGGCCGAAGGCTCCGTTGTGCCACTGCATCAGGGTGACATCGAAGGCCATGCGGGGTAAAGGAACATCGCGCCTATGCTAGTATAAGGCTGCTTTGATGGGATTTCCGAAGTCGCACGCAGGCCAAACTTGGAGCCGTCTGGCAAACGGGATCGAGGCGGGCATTGTCGGAGGCGCGGCCATGCTGGGAATGCTCATCAGCGAGTCCCTGTGGAACGGCCATGCGTGGTGGGAGGTGCCCAATCTCCTGGGGTCCACGTTTTACGGGACCAGGGTACTCCGCTCCGGGCCCGGCTTGTCCATCCTCGCTGGTACCGCGCTGCATTTCGTCATCACCGGAACGCTGGGCGGATTGTTTGGGCTGGCTTGCGGCGGCATTCACCAACGCGGCAAGCTGATTCTGCTGGGTGTGCTGGCTGCCGTGGGCTGGTACAACCTCGCCAATGCGAGCTTCTGGCCTAGGGTGAATCCCTGGGTTCCGCTGATCTCGCCCCGCCCCGCGACCATGTTTTCACACGTGCTGCTGGGTGCCTGCCTGGGATACATGGGCCATCGCCAGAAGACTTCCGCAGCGGATGCTCCCATGGGACATTTGGAGCCGGCGCCGGCGGAGGCTTCCGAGCCCCCTCCGGAGCAGCTCGCCGAGGCGCCAGCGAAGCCCACCTCCGATGCGTTAGAATAACGTTTTCTCACCTGTTTTGACTCCCTTGTTTTCAACGGCGTTGTTTCCGGTGAAACCGGAAGGCGCGGGTGAGCGTCTGATGAAAGTCGCAGAGTGGAAAGGGTAGCGTTCATAGGATGACGTTTTCCAGGCCTGGAAGCCTGCGCACGCTGGTGCTTTGTTTTCTGGCGTTTCGCGTAACCTCTTTGCACGCCCAACAACCTCCGCCGGCAAATCCGCCCGCGCAGAATCCGCCCGCTGCTCCCAATACTCCCGCAGCACCCAAGCCGGCCAATCCGTTTGAAAATGTGCCCCAGGCTCCGACGCCGGCAGCTCCCAAGCCGGCTAATCCGTTTGAAGGCGCGCCCCAGGCTCCCGCGCCCGGAGCCCCTAAGCCGGAAGCTCCGAAGACGGAGGCTCCCAAGCCAGCGCCTGGAGCGCAGGCCGCGGCGCCGCCCGAGAACATCATCGAGGACATCATCTTTCGAGGAGCCCGGCGCGTCCCCCAAGACGTTCTGCGGCTCCAGATCATGTCGAAGAAGGGCGACCCGCTCGACGAAGAGCAGCTCGATCACGACTACGTCGCTCTTTGGAACACAAATCGCTTTAACGACATCACCCTTGAGAAGGAGCCCGGGCGGACCGGCTGGGTGATCACCTTCGTCCTGGTGGAGCGCCCGGTGATCCGCACCTTCGATTTCGACGGCCTGAAGTCGATCCAGAAATCGGAGATCCTGGACCGGTTCAAGGAGCGCAAGGTCGGTTTGAGCGCCGATTCCAGTTACGATCCCAATAAAGTCCAGCACGCCACGGTGGTTCTGCAAGAGTATCTGGCCGAGCGCGGCCGCCAGTTCGCCACCGTGGAGCCGCAGCTTCATCAGGTTCCCCCCTCCGGCGTCTCCATTATCTTCAAGGTGGATGAAGGACCGAAGGTGAAGGTCAACGAGATCAATTTCGTGGGGAATAAAGTCTTCAGCCATCGGATCCTGCTGCGGTCGATGAGGAATCTGCATCCGTACGGAATTCCCTATTCCATTTACCTGGAAAGCCTCTTCAACAAGGCCTACGACTCGACCAAGCTGGAAGAAGACCAGGACATGCTGGAGCTGTTCTACAGGGATGAGGGCTACTACACGGCGCATGTGACGGACACCTCGGTCAACATCGTGGATACCGGCGGAGGACGATTCCGGTTCCCTCTGTTGTGGTCCAACAAGCCCGGCAAGGGCGCCAACATCAACCTGACCGTCGAGGAAGGGCACCTGTTTCGCGTCAACAAGGTCAACATCACCGGAATGAACTTTTTCCGGACCAACGAGGTGATCCTCAGGATTCTCCAGATGGATACCGGCGACGTCTTTTCGACGGCCAAGCTGCGCAAGGGCTTCGATGGTCTGAAGAGCCTGTATGGAATGTACGGCTACATCGACTTCGTCGTGGAGCCGAACATCGAGCCCATTCCGAACGAGGACAAGATCGACCTGACGCTGGACTTCGAGGAAGGGCACCAATTCTACGTCCGCCGCATCGACTTTTCGGGCAACACCACCACGCGCGACAGGGTGATCCGCCGCCAACTGCTGGTGGACGAGGGCGACGTTTTCAATCAGCACCTCTGGGAGCTCAGCATTCTGCATCTGAATCAGCTGGGCTATTTTGAGGCTTTGAAAGCGGAGTCAGCCGCCGATATCAGCAAGGACACCAAGAACAATACGGTGGACATCACGCTCAAAGTGAGAGAGCGGGCCAAGAATTCCATTCAATTGCAGGGCGGCGTCTCGGCCCTGGCGGGGAGCTTTCTGGGTCTGTCCTACACCACCAACAACTTCCTTGGCATGGGCGAAACCCTGGGCCTCAACGGGCAGTTGGGCACGCGCACCAGCAGCGCGACCTTAAGCTTCACGGAGCCGTATCTGTTCAGCATACCGCTGCAAGTGGGCGGGACAGTCTTCATTTCGCGATTCAACTATAACCAGGCTCGCGAGGCCTCCATTCTCTCCGGCCAGAACCTGATTCCGCTGTACACCCAACTGGGCCAGCAGAACCTGCTGAACTACACCACCGACTCGCACGGGTTCACGCTTTTCGGCAGTTATCCGGTCAAACGCGCTTTCGCGCGGCTGGGCCTGTCCTATGGGCTCACCATCCAAAACGTGACCACGCTCACGACGGCCGCGCAGGTTTACTATCAAAACCTGAACTTCCTGAACTTCAACGGCCCGAATGTTCTCAACGGTATCGTGTCTTCCTCGATTACCCCCAGCTACACCTATAATTCAGTGAACAGCCCCGTCAATCCTTCGGGGGGCAAGAGCATCTCCTTTTCGGCCAAGTTCACGGGTAGCGTTCTGGGCGGCAACGTCAACGAGATCCAGCCGGTATTCGATACGCGCTACTTCCGGCGCGGGTTTTTGCCCAAGCACGTGATCGGAATGCATTTTGCCGCCAAGTTCCTCACCGGCTACGACGGGAGAACCGCCGCGCCGTTTAACCGCTTCTACATGGGCGGCGAGCAGGACATTCGCGGATTCGAGATCTGGGGCATCAGCCCGGTGGCGTACATCCCCTCTTCGGGAACCGTCAACGTGCTCAATAACGATGGCTCGCCGCGGCAGCAGCGATTCGTGGACCCGTCCTCGGGCACAGTGACCCTGAGCAACGTCACGCAGAACATTCCCAGCTACCAGCTGGTTTTCCCGGGCGGCGACACCGCGATGTGGGGTAATTTCGAATATCGCATTCCGATTTTCGGTCCGGTTACGTTAGCCATCTTCCTGGATGCCGGCATGGACCGCTTGGTGAACACATCGCAGTTGCAGATGAACCCGGTTACGATCGCCAGCCTGAACAGCCAGTTTCCAGAGGCGAGTTTCAAGCCCAACGCCCTGGTTGCGCCGGGAACGCAAGCGCTGCGTTCCTCAACGGGGCTGGAGCTCCAGGTCCTGATGCCGGTGGTGAACGCTCCCTTCCGGGTTTACTTCGCCGTGAATCCCAATACGGTGCGCGAGAACCTGATCCCGCCCATCGCGGCGGACCGGAGCTATTTCCCCAACAATGCGACATACGAAAACGCCATTGCGACGTACGGACAGCCCCTGCCGTTTTTCGAGCGCCGCGATTTATTCCGCTTTACCGTGGGACGAACGTTCTGAAGTCCGTCCACAGTGTTACGATGATAAAAAACTGAATCGAGGAGTATGGTTGTGAAGAATCCAATGTCTGCCGTTCTGTTTCTGGCCGCCGCCGGCATAGCCGCGGCGCAAACACCCGTGTCGGCCACCCCGCCGCCTGCCGCGCCGGTTATTCTGCCGGCTGCTGCCGCGCCTGCCGTCGGGCCGGTACCCGCCGGGATCAAGATCGGCGTAATTCAGGCGGAGCTTGCGCTTCTGCAAACCAGGGACGGGCAGGCAGCCAAGGCCGAGCTGGAGAAGAAGCTGGGTCCCCGGCAGGAGGCGCTCCAAAAGCAGAAAGCGGATCTCGACGAATTGCAGAGTAAGCTGGAGCGCGGCAGCAGCACCATGGCGCAGGCCGCCAAGGACGAGTTGCAGAGGCAGATCCAAGCCAAGACCCGGAACCTCCAGCGCGACGTGCAGGATTATCAGGATGAGCAGAACGCCGAGGAACAGAAGGTTCTGGCGGACCTGGAAGAGAGGATGAAGGCGGTGATTTCCAAGTTCGCCGTCGATAACGGGATCTCGCTGATCCTGAACGTCGCGCCGGAAAACACACCGGTGTTGTATATTGCGACGTCGCTCGATATTACGCAGGCGGTGATCGACGCCTACGACAGGGCTTCTCCGCTCCCCAGGAACGCGGGTCCCAAGGCTCCGGCCGCCAAGCCTCCCGCGGCGGCGCCCGCTCCCAAACCGCCGGCGGCTGCTCCCGCGAAGCCGTAGAGGGCCGGGCATGTCCGGCCGTCGCTTCCGCGTATCCCCGCTCTTACCGGCAAGCATGCTGGCCGTGCTGGCGGGTTGCGGAGCGAAACCCATCACTACGGACTTCGACAAACTCAGCCAGGACCTGATTTACGGCAGCCTCGCGTTTTCGCCGGTGAACGCGACGGCCACCGGGTATCACGTGCATAACGGCATCCCGCTCGACGAGCTGTTGGACGACTATAGCCCCCAGGGAATCGATCAGCAGCGCGGATTTTACCAGGGGATGGAAATGCGCGTGGCCGCCGTGGACCCGGCCTCGCTCGACCGCGAGCAGAAGGCCGACCTCGAAGTCATGAAGGACTCGCTGGGGCTGTCTCTGCTGGATCTCAACACCATCCAGAGCTACAAGCACAACCCGACGATCTACGTGGAGCTGGCCGGCAACGCGCTGTTCAATCCTTACATGCTGAATTACGCTCCCAAGGAAAAGCGCTTTCAGCAGATCACGCGGCGTCTGGAAAAGATGCCGGCGCTGTTCGAGCAGGCGAAGAGCGAGCTGGTGGATTCCCCGGAGATCTGGAATCGCGTGGCTCAGGAAGAAAACGACGGCAATATCGAGCTGATCGACAAGACTCTTCGGGCCGAGGTTCCGGATGCGCAGAAGGCCGACTACAATCGCGCGGCTGGGGATGCGATCGCCTCGCTGCGCCGCTTCAACGCGTTTCTTAAGGATACGCTCTCGAAGAAAACCAGCGACTGGCGTCTGGGCAAGGATAACTACGCCAAGAAATTTCAATTCACGCTGCACACCGGAAAGGCGCCGGAGCAGCTTCTGGCCGAGGCCGAGGCGGAGTTGAAAACGGTGCGCGAGGAGATGGCCAAGCTGTCCGCGCCCAAGACGGTGAAGCAGGCTCTGGACGAGATCGCGAAACAACACGCTACGCCGGAAACTTACATGGATGCGGCCCGCAAGACGCTGGAACAAGCCACGGCGTTCGTGCGCGAGAAGGGGCTGGTGACGCTCTCGGGGCGATCCAATCTTCAGGTGATCGAGACGCCGGCGTTCCTGCGCGGCATCTACGGCGTGGGAGGGTTCGATCCGGCGCCCGCGCTGGAGCCGCAGTTGGGTGCGTTCTTCTGGATCACTCCCATTCCCAAGGATTGGCCCAAGGAGCGGATCGAATCGAAGCTGCGGGAATACAACAATTACGGGCTCCAGGAACTGACCATCCACGAAGCCATGCCCGGCCACTACGTGCAGTTCGAATACGCCAACGACGTGCAGCCGCAAGCCCGGCGGCTGCTGCGCAGCGTGTTCAGCAACACGCCCTACGTGGAAGGGTGGGCCTTCTACACGCAGCAGATGATGTCCGACGAAGGCTATCTGAACAACAGCAAGGACCTGCGCCTCAGCTTCTACAAGCAGGCCCTGCGCGTGCTGGCCAACACGATTCTGGACGTGCGGCTCCAGACCATGGGCATGACCGATCAGCAGGCTCTGGACCTGATGATGAAGGATACGTTCCAGGAAAAGGAAGAGGCCACGGCCAAGCTCCAGCGGGCGCAGCTTTCTTCCTGCCAGCTTCCGACCTATTTCGCGGGCTGGAAGGGGTGGCTGGAGGCGCGGGAACAGTTCAAGCAGAAGCAAGGCTCGGCGTACTCCTTGCGCGAGTTCCACGACCGGGCGCTGAAGGAAAGCGCGGTTCCGCTGCCGGTGCTGGAGCAGTTGCTGCAATAACCGCCGCTCACGCCAACCTCTCTTCGATCGCCTTTCCGCACTGCGCCGCCCATGAAGATTTTGTGAACGGCGCCACGTCCGTCCCGATTGCCGCATGCCGCCCTCCCGAACGGCCTTACCCGAATAGCCAATCTTTTCAGGGAATCATTTGCATGACATTGAAAAGGATGAGCATGCGGCATCGGTTTTGAGGATCTTCCAAAATGTCGCGAGCTGCCTTTTGATGCGGGCAGCCAATCGATAGATTGTGGGGCAGTGCCGAGCAAGGATGTGATAATGACTGCTCCAACAGTCCATGTGGAATTTAGAACGAGTTTGGGAAGAGCGTAACCGAACTCCTGTCCTGCTGGGCAGCGGCATAATCATCCTGATCATCGCCGTGGCGGATTGGTGGACGATGCCGTATGTGTCGCTTGGCTTTCTCTATTTATTCCCTATTATGCTATCGGCGGGATTCCTTCCAAGAGTGCTGATCGCCGCGCTCGGCGTTGGTTGCGCAATCCTGAGTGAACTGTTCAGCTCGCTTGACCGGTCCATGGTTCGTCTGAGTTTCGAGGCATTGGCGCTGGTGGGCTGCGGCCTTTTCGTCGCGGAGTTGGTGCTCAACCGCCGGTTGACCTTGAAGGGGCAGGAACGATTGAAGGCGCTGGTGGAGACGAGCCCGGCGGCAATTGTGACTGTCGATGAGCGCGGCATTATCGAGCTCGCCAATCAGGCCGCCCTTGAGATGATGGCTCCGCGGGATGGGGAATTGGCCGGAAACCCGATAGGGGCGTTCCTGCCGGAGTTGCATCACGCCCTGCGCTGGGAGGAAGCCCCGCAGTTTCGCGCAACGATGCAATGCCGGGGCCATCGGGACAATAGCGAAACGTTCACCGCGGAGGTTTGGTTCTCGACGTATAAAGAGGGACGGGAACCCAAACTTGCCGCGATTATTGCGGACCTTACAGAAGAGGCGACTGCCGGTCCCCCTAATTTATCGCGCTCCGATCACGTGGAACGACGGCTTTTGAACGATCGCGAAACGGGTGTCCTTCGCCTTCTGGCGCAGGGGCACTCGAACAAGGAAATTGCCGTTCGGATGGAAGTTTCGGAGAGTACCGTCAAGAATACAATTCAGGCGCTGTTCGCCAAAACCAACGGGCACACTCGCGCTCAGCTCATTCGCGTGGCCTTTGAGGAGTATCGCGATCTCTTATGACGCGCTTCTAATCGAAGCGTTGTCCTAAAGATTGTCTGCCGCATTAACCCTGGAAGGCGTCTGACGCAAGCGAAAGATAATCGGCGAAGGCAGAAGTTGACGGCAAGATCACTAGCTTCACAGGGTGAAATGGGTTAATTTCGAATCAACCGAGGCTCCGCGGAGTAATCAATGATTGGAAAACTTGTCGATTTCGCGCTGAACAACCGCTTTCTTGTACTGGCGGCGGCGGTGCTGCTGTTTGGCTGGGGCGCGATGGTCGTTCCACCTGCTTCCCGTCGAAGCCTATCCCGACGTGGCGGACAACTACGTTGAGATCGTCACGCAGTGGCCCGGAATCTCCGCCGAGCAAATGGAGCAGCAAATCACGATTCCGATTGAGATCGTGATGAACGGAATCCCGCACGTGACGCACTTGCGGTCGTTCTCTCTGTTCGGCCTCTCCGACGTCAAGCTCATTTTCGACGACGAGGAGCTGAATGCCTGGGACCGCGAGCGGGCGCTGGAGCGGATTACGCAAGTGACTCTTCCGCCTGCCGCGGTGGCCGCCGGCGTGTCGCCGCAAATACAAACGGACTGGAGCCCCGCCGGCCAGATCTATTTCTTCACGCTGCACAGCACCAATCCCGCAGTATGACGTGATGGAGCTGAAGTCGCATCGAAGACTGGGTGGTGGAGAAGAACTTCAAGTCCGTTCCGAATGTCGTCGATGTGGCCAGCTTCGGCGGCCCCACGCGCGAATATCAGGTTCGCGTGGACCCCGACAAGCTGATCTCCTACGGCCTGAGCATCGGCCAGGTGGAGCAGCAGCTCACCAACAACAACGCCAACGCCGGCGGCAGCTTTATCGAAGCCGGCCTGCAGCAGATCAATATCGCGGAAGTGGGCCTGGTCAAGAACGTCCAGGACATCGAAAACACGGTGCTCTACACCAAGAACGGCACGCCGCTGCACGTGAGGGACATCGCCGTGGTCGCACAAGGCCCGAAGATCCGCCTGGGCCAGTTCGCGCGGGCGATCCGCCGCGAAGACGGCAAGATCATCGATAACGACGACGTGGTCTCGGGTATCGTGCTGCTGCGCAAGGGCGCCGAAGCGGACGCGGCGCTGCAGGGAATCCACGCCAAGGTGAAGGAGCTGAACGACCACATTTTGCCCAAGGGCGTGAAGATCGTTCCGTTCATCGACCGCAGCGATCTGGTGCACTTCACCACGCACACCGTGCTGCACAACCTCACCGAAGGCATCATCCTGGTGGTGATCATTCTGTTCCTGTTCCTCGGGAATATGCGCGGCGCCATCATCGTCGCCCTCACCATCCCGTTTGCGCTGCTCTTCGCCGCCGACGTGTCTCAACCTGAAAGGCATTCCCGCCAACTTGCTGTCGCTTGGCGCGCTGGACTTCGGCATGGTCGTCGATGGCGCGGTCGTGATGGTGGAGAACATCATCCGCCACCTGGGCCGCACGGGCCAGGATGATCGAACCGCCCAAGCAAAAGATCTTCGACGCCGCGCATGAGGTGCAGCGGCCGGTGTTCTACGCGATCGCCATCATCATCACCGCCTATTGCCCATCTTTACGCTGCAGCGCGTGGAAGGCGATGTTCAGGCCGATGGCCTGGACGGTCGCGTTCGCACTTTTTGGGCGCGATCATATTTTCGATCCTGATCGCGCCGGCGCTGGCCAGCCTGTTCTTCCGAGGGGCACAAAGGAATGGCATAACCCGGTGATGGACGTGGCTGACCACAGGTGTATCGCAATGCCCTGCGAGTCGCCATCCGCATGCGCTACCTTACCGTGGCAGTCGGAGTGC
>CAVXWB010000168.1:0-12189 GCA_963765185.1 Bryobacterales bacterium | reverse complement strand
AAAAAAACACGCTAGGATGGTGGTCATCAACCAGCATCCAATGCCTAGTCCCACAAGCTCCAGGGTGATTATTCATCATTGATGACAGGTGGAGTGCGGTTGGCCAAACCGGACGTCTATGACACTCCGCGCCTCTCGCCCGACGGGAAACGGCTGGCGCTGGCGATTCGAGCGGGAACAACTCAGGACATTCAGGTTTATGAGTGGCAAATGGAAGAACCATCGGCCTGACGTTCGGCGGCGGCCAGTACGCGAATCCTGTTTGGACGCCTGACGGCCAATACGTCGTCTTCCGTTCAACCAATGGGAGCATGTACTCGGCTCGCGCGGATGGATCCGGCCAGCCCCAGCTCGCAACCGAAAGGCAAGGCCAGTTTGGCTCGAATTTGCTGTTTCCGCCCGACGGCAAGCGGCTTGCCTTTATGCTGCCGGTGTCTGGAAGCTATCAGCTCTGGACAACGCCGGTAGAGGAGCAGGGGGGCAAACTGCAAGCCGGTACGCCTGAGCAATTCCTCAAATCGGAAGCCGCCGACGCCCAGCCTGTGTTCTCGCCCATGTGCAAGTGGTTGGCTTACGGGTCGAATCTGTCGGGGATTCGGCAAATCTACGTCCGTCCGGCTTCCGGGCAGGCCGGCCAATGGGTCGTCTCCACATCCGGGCAAGCCAGAGACCCGGTTTGGTCGCGGGAGCGGGCATGATCTGCTCTACGTCTCCGACAACCACGTGATGGCGGTCAGCTACACGGAAAACGGAGAGACATTCGTTGCGGACAAGCCTCGTGTATGGCTGGCGAAATTCGACCAATCGGATTTCGATCTTTCGCCCGACGGCAAGCGGATCGTGGCCGCTGTTCCGGTGCAGTCGGCTGCCACCGCACCCCAGGTTGAGCACGAGGTGGTGTTCCTGCAAAACTTCTTTGACGAACTGCGCCGCCGCGTTCCGGTCAACAGGTAACCTAAATATGGCGACTTCCACGAACCTGCTGAAACCCGGCGACGCGCTGGGACCTTATCGCGTCGATGCGCTGATTGGAAAGGGCGGCATGGGCGAGGTGTATCGCGGCACCGACACGCGCCTGGGAAGGCCCGTGGCTATTAAAGTTGCCGCGCGCGAGTTCAGCGACCGGTTCGAGCGCGAGGCGAAGGCGATCTCGTCGCTTAACCATCCCAACGTTTGCACGCTGTATGACGTGGGGCCGAACATCTGGTGATGGAGTTGTTCGAGGGCGATACGCTGGCGCACCTGATCAAGCAGGGCCCCATGCCGCTCGATAAGGTGTTGCAGTACGGCATCCAGATCGCGGACGCACTCTCCGCGGCGCACGCGAAAGGCGTTATTCATCGGGATTTGAAACCGGCCAACATTATCCTGACCGTGAGCGGGGTCAAGGTTCTGGATTTCGGTTTGGCGAAGCTCGGCGGCACCGGGAAATTCAGCGCATCTGGGTCCAGCGAGGTGGTAACGAAGACGGAGCCGATGACCGAGTCGGGTTCGATCGTCGGCTCGCTGCACTACATGTCGCCGGAGCAGGCGGAGGGCAAAGACACCGACGAGCGTTCCGATATTTTTTCTTTCGGCGCGGTGATGTATGAGATGCTCACCGGCAAGCGCGCCTTCGACGGGGAAACCAAGACCGCGATTCTGGCGGCGATTCTGAGGGACCAGCCGGCTCCCATCTCGCAATTCCAGCCCATGGTGCCGCGAGCGCTGGATCGCGTGGTGCGGAAGTGTCTGGAGAAGAAGCCGGCCGACCGCTGGCATTCGGCCCACGATCTGAAGCAGACGCTGGAGTTGATTGATCTCGCAGGGCCCACGAATGCATCGGCGAGCGGGAGCAGTAGCGGCGTTCAGCCAGTGGTCGATTTACCCTCGCGCCGAAAGTGGCTGTGGGCGGCGGTTGCGGCTGCGGGCGTGATCGCCGCGGGAGTGGCGTTGGCGCTGTGGGCTCCGTGGCGAAAACCGGCTCCCACGCAGGCCGTGCGCTTCGAAGTCGGACCCGCCGGTAAGATGACGTTCATCGACCAGGCGGCGATGGCGGTTTCTCCCGACGGCCGCTGGATGGTCTTCCCCGCAAACGGCGATGACGGTGTTCAGCGCTACTATTTACGAGCGCTCGACGGCGTCGAAGTGCGCGCGCTGCCCGGCGCGGAAGGAGGTCAATCGCCCGCGTCCTGGTCCTACGATAGCCGCTGGGTAGTTTTCCTCGCCGGCAACAAGCTTAAGAAGGTAGACATTCAAGGCGGACCGCCGCAAAACATCGCGGATTTCCCCACCACTCGCCTGGGCGGAGCAGGTTGGAACTCCGATGGCGTGATCATCACCGGCACGGACGGCTCGCCGATCCTGCGGGTGCCTGCCTCCGGTGGCCAGCTAACTCCCGTCACAGATCTCGCCCCAGGCGAAAGCGGGCACCGCTGGCCACAATTCCTGCCGGACGGAAAGCATTTCCTATATGCACGGAGTTCCGGCGACCCAGCCAAAGCGGGCGTTTACATCGGCTCCCTCGACGCCCAGCCAAACCAGCAGAGCATGCAGCGCCTGCTGGCCACCGACCGTCAGGCGTATTATGCGGCCGCGCCCGGCGGAGGCACGGGGCACCTGATTTTCTTGCGCGGCGCCACCTTGATGGCGCAGCCTTTCGATGCGGACAAAATGACACTGAGCGGCGAGCCCGCGGCCATCGCCGAGGGAGTCGATTCGTATCCCACCACGAATCATGGACTGTTCTCCGTGTCGGACACCGGTACGCTGGTCTATCGTGGAGGGTCCGGCCCGCAGACCGTGCTTACGTGGTACGACCAGCAGGGCAATCCCGCGGGCACAGTGGGCGACTCTGGCGGCTACGCGTTTCCGGCCATCTCTCCGGATGGCAGCCGCGTGGCTGTCGCCATGGGCGCCCAGTCGAACCGGGACATCTGGATTCTGGATGTGGCGCGCGGCGCCAGCACGCGCTTCACCTTCGATCCCGCCCGCGACGATTTTCCCGCCTGGTCGCCCGACGGCAAGAACATCGCGTTCAGCTCCAACCGCGGGGGCCAGTTGGATCTATACATCAAGCCCGCCGATGGTTCGGGCGAAGAAAAATTACTCTTGAAAACCGATGAGTACAAGATTGTGGACCGTTGGACCAAGGACGGCCGCTTCCTGTTATTCACCAGCACGAGTCCGAAGACTTCCGAGGACCTGTGGGCCTTGCCGTCTCCGGTGGGGGCCAAACCAGTCGCCCTCTTGCAGACGCGGTTTAATGAACGCAGGGTGAGGGTATCGCCGGACGGGCGCTGGATGGTGTATAGCTCCGATGAATCGGGTCCCAGCGAAATCTACGTCCGGCCGTTCACGCCGGAGGCGCCCGCCGGCACGGGAGCGAAGTGGCTGGTTTCGAGGGGCGGCGGAGTCCGGCCCATGTGGCGGCCGGATGGCAAGGAGTTGTTCTACCTCAGTCTGACCAACCAGGTGATGGCCGTGGATATCGACACCAGCAAGGGATTCCAGGCCGGTACGCCCCGGCGCATGTTCACGGCTCCGCCGGGGGCGTTGAGCCTAAGTTGGGACCTGTCGCCAGACGGCAAGCGCTTCCTGTTCGCCGCGCCGCCGAACACCGGCAGCGTCATTCCGTTTACAGTGGTCCTCAACTGGGCGGCAGGGCTGAAGAAGTAGGCATATGGCACTCGAACGCGGCTTCCGGCTGGAACATTACTGCGCATGTTTGCGGCTTCGCAGGCCGCGCTAGAGAAAGGCCTGTCGCCCGACGCAAAACTGGGCCGCGGGGGCGAAAAATGGGGACACCATAGGCTCTCTCAAGCGGAAATGGAGAGGACGTGGGTTATGGTGTCCCCATTTTTCGCAAGTGGACGTGGGTTATAGTGTCCCCATTTTTCGCAAGTGGACGTGGGTTATAGTGTCCCCATTTTTCGCAAGAGGACTGGGGTTATGGTGTCGCCGTTTTTCGCAAGTGGACGTGGATTACGGTGTTCCCGTTTTTCGCGGAAGCTGCTATGGTTGATGGAGCATGCATAGCAAGTTCCTCCGCATGCCGGTTTTTCTCCTGGTTGTGGGCGCCGGCAGTCTCCTTGCGCAGCCCAGCGTTTGCGTAACCAGCGCGACACCACCGGCGGTACGGGCCGAAGGACTCACTGAGCGTATCGGTGACATTCTGCTCAACTGCACCGGAACGCCGGGAAACATTCTTACCGGCAACATCAGCATCAACCTGAACGCGAACATCACCAACCGCATCTCCAGCGCAGGCACGCTCACGGGAACCATCTTCACCATCGACAGCGGCGCTGGGCCTCAGCCGGTGTTGACGCAACCCTTGCTGCTCAACCTGAGCACGCTGGTGTATAACGGCTTGACCATCGCCTTTTCCGAGCAAGGGTCGGTGAACCTGCTCATCGCGGGGATTCGCGTCAATGCCACCGAGGTCCCGCTGGACGGCCAGATCATCGCCTCCATCAGCGTGAATGGCGCGGGGCTCGCGCTGACCTCCTCCAAGGTGAGCGTCGGGACGCCGCAGCGGGGGTTGTTCGTGAGTTACGGTTCCGCGCTGGTATGCGCGCAAGATGGCTCGCCGCTGCCCACCACCATCACCTTCAGCAGTCTGATTGCGGACGGCACGGCACTGGCGAACACGCGCGTGACGGAAGGATTTGGAGACGCGTTCCAGCCGCTCTCGGGATGGGCCAACCTGAATGCCGATACGGGCGAGCGCATTCTGATCGAATACTCGGGCTTCCCCAATGACGCGCAGTTGTTCATCCCCAGCGTCATCGCCGGGTCGGATGCGGTGCGGCCGACTTCCGGGGGTGGTTTCGGATTGCACCCCTCCGGCGGAGTGTATGCGCCTTCCGCCGCCGGCTCCCTGCTGCTGGCGCTGGTTCCCGGCGCGAGTTCGAGCGGTGTGGGCGGCTTGCCCATGTATGAGCCCGGCGCGATCGGCTCCGGTTCGGTGACTTTGGATAGCGTCTCGCAAATTGCCGTGGTGAACGGCTCGGCCTATGCGGTGTATGAAGTGGTGGACGCGAACCCTTCCGCCATTGAGTATGCCCAGTATCCGACGTTTCTCGGCCTGCTTCCCAGCGGGAGCAGGTTGCCGGCGATCACTTCCGAAGCAGTGTTCTTCGCTCCGTCCTCCAGCGTAGGCGTGGCCACCGCGACCGATCCTATTCCGCGCTTCGTGCCGGTAACGCCGCTGTCGGATTGCGGGATCATCGGCGATTGCAATCCCAATCCTCCCAAGCTTTCGAGCAACACCACCACGCTTGAGTTCACCGCGCCGGACGTCCCGCAATTCCAGGAGACCAACGTGACTGTCGGCAACAGCGGCGGCGGCGCGATGCCGTGGCTGGCTTCCATCAGTTACAACAACGGCTCCGGATGGTTGATTCTCAGCCTGAGCCAAGGGGTCGGCAACGCCACCATCCAGACCTATATCTCATCGGCCAATCTGACACCCAACACCTATACGGCGACGCTGACGATTGACGCCGGTTCGGCGGGAGTGCTCGTAATTCCGGTGACGCTGGTGATCACGGCTCCGCCGACGCCGGCGATCTCCGCGGTGCTGAACGCCGCCAGCTTTCTGCCCGAGCCGGTGGTGCCTGGGTCGCTGACGACGTTGATGGGCTCGCTGTTCGGCGGCGCGAATATTTCTGCAACGTTCAACAGCCTGCCCGCGACCATCCTGTTCAACAACGCCACGCAGATCAATCTGCTGGTTCCCGCCGGATTGGCGGGGCAGACTGCGGCGCAGTTGGTGGTCACCTCGGGCTCCGGCAGCACGGCGCTTTCGAGTCCGCCTGTAACTGTCACCGTGGCGTCGTTTGAGCCGGGCATTTTCGCCGGCGGAATCGCGAATCAGGATGGGTCTGCGAATAGCGCCAGCAACGGCGCCGGTCCGGGTAACATCATCGCGCTGTGGGCCACGGGATTGTCCGGAACCGGAACTATTACTGGCATTATCGGCGGTGAGAACATCGCGGTTCCGAACTACGCGGGGCCCGCGCCGGGATTGATCGGCGTGCAGCAGGTGAATTTGATGGTTCCCACGGATCTGGCGCCGGGCGCCACGCAGGTGTATGTGTGCGGAGCGGCTTCCGGTACTGTTGCGGTTTGCAGTGTTCCCGCGCCATTAACCGTTAATTAATTTTCGCCGGGTTTCTCCGCGTGGTCGATGACGAGAGTCTCCACCGGCGCCTTCTTCGATTCCAACTTCAGGCCCAGCTGGCTTTGGAGAGCCTGGTAAATGGTGGGGCCATACGTATCGATCGGAGTTCCGTTGAAAAGTTGGCCCTCCTTGAAGCCGGCAGGAAGCTCCTGCGTAAACTTCAACTCGAAATCGAAGCATCCTTGTATTCCGGTTTGATTGAGAACGGGACGGTCGAAAATCTGCGCCAGCACGAATGTAAAATAGTCCATCGAGGCGCAATGCGCGGTCCACTTCTCGTGGAGAAACTGCTCTACGTCCTTGTTGATGTTGAGATCGCCGCCGCTCGGCGAAGGGTGGACCTTCAGGTTTTTGGGTCCGCTCTTATCACCCGTGAGAACGACGGTGAGAACGTAGGCCGACATTTCCTTGGTCTCATGGTGGAAGCGCAGCTTGAACCGCTCCGTCAGCATGTTCTGCAACATGATGTGCAGCTCTTCGACGCTCGAAGGCTTCTCGGCTTCCGCGTTCAGGTCGTAAGGCTCGGTGTCGAGCCATCCCGGGCCTCCGGCAATCTGCTCGGGTTTAACTTGATACGCGACAGAAAGGTAATTCCTGAGCATCCAGTTGTTGCCGACGTAGCGCCTTCCGCCCGGCGCGGGATGGACGCCGCCGTCTGGGGCGCCCGGCTTGGTGGGCTTAATGGATGCGACTTCGAAGGTCGATGAGCCCGTGGGCGCGAAGGCCTGTCCCATGGCCAAACCGGCCATCGTTAGCGCAATTGCCAGGCCTCGAAGCATTCGGCTCCAAACAGGATGCTGAAGAAGCATTATCGGCCGCCGATGAACGCTGATGAACGCGGACTCAAAAGGCGCAAAAGCCTTTGTTTTCGATCCGCGTTTATCCGCGTTTATCAGCGGCCCGCCCTTAATCCCAGCCCGACCCCGCGCTGTCGGGCATCACTCGCATGAAGGCTTCGACAGCGTGGATCTGACCGCCGTAAACCTTGAAAGCTTCCCACACGATCAGGGAGTTGCCCGGCCCGTAAGAACCCGTGTCGCCGAAATTCATTCGCAGGAGCACGATTCCCAGTTGCTCATCCACCGCGACCACGCGAGTCGTAATGGCGGGGTGCTTCATGATGGTCTGGGTTTTGATGTTCTCGCAGCCCGCGCGGCCACAGCCCGCGCCGGCCGTTACGGTTCCGTTCTCGATGCGATAGGCGTCGGGAGCGAACGGCGCGTTGACTTCGACGAAGCTCCCGATCTTGAGCCCGGCCGGATAAAACAGAGCCGCTTTGATGGCGTCGTCACGCGAGTTGAGCTGGGCTCGGTCGGGGACCAGGTTCATGGCCTTGCCCGCGGCCTGAAGTGCGTCGATACTGAAGATCGCGCCTTCGGCGCGGCTGCGGGTGGTTTGCGTCTCGACTTCGGTGATCTTGCCGCCGGCGACCTTCAGGCGCAGCACCAGCATGACGGGCATGCCGGCCTCCTCCACCACAACCTGCGAGGCGGCCACGCCCTGGCGAACGTCGAGAATATCCTGGCGATACTTGCGCAGGCCGGACGCGGTCTTCCACAGACCCTCGCCCAGGCGCTTCTCGACGGTGTCTTCGGTGAATTTGACCCGATCGGCCACCGGCAGCGCGGCGGGTTTGTGGGCCACCATCGCGTCCAGATATTGCGTGATCAGGCCGCGCAGGCATTCGCGGTCGCAATCGGCGGCGCGGGCCGTATTTGCCGTATTTATCGATGCGACGAGCAGGACCAGAGTTCCCAGGGCGCGTGCAGGTTTCATATCGGAGCTTCTCCTAAACAATCTTCAACAGCTTCGTTCCATTCTCCCAGGCAATCTTGCGGAACACCACCGCGCTGGCCGACCTTTCGACGATCGCCAGGGTGTCGCGCGCGACGCACTTGCCGGTCAGCCGCGCGGCGACTCCGTTGGGCGTATCGCGCGCCGGATCGGTCCGAGGGCTGCGCCTTGCCATTGCCGTCGAGACAATTGCAATCGCTGCCGAACATCAGCTTGTTCTGGTGGCGAGCCAGAAACGCGGCCGTAAACTCAGGGCTGCGCGAGAGCGCGTTGTTGTCGGAGTTCGCGGAAAGATCGGCGTACAGGTTGGCGTAGTCCGCAAGCCATCGATCCGACAACCCTCCCGGCTTGACCGGACCCACCGGATAGGCGGCGTCGCCCGCATAGTCCGCGCCGATGTTGGCCCAGAATTCGTCGGCGTGTCCGATGAATTTAGTTTTGGGATAAGCCTTGAGGATGGCTTCGAAGCGCTTGAAGCCGGAGGCGAAGACGCCTTCGCCGGTGTAATGTGGCACGTCCTGGGCGCTTGTGGAAAGCACGAAGCGGCCCGGATATTTCTCCATCAGGCCCATGCCGCGGTCTTCCTGCTGCACCGCGGTCAGCAGAACCGCGCGAGCCGCGCCGCAGCCTTCGATGTGCTCGGAATTGGAATCGGGATTGCCGCGGAGATGAAGATGCGTAGCGAGCACCGGGGAAGGCCACAGCGGTTTGGCGGCGCCGATTGCAACCGCGGCAGCCGTCATCGAGCCGAGGAATTCGCGCCTATTGAGCATAGCCGTGGGATATTCTATATCTTTATGGCAGACGAATCGTTAGCCGGAGTTTACGAGATCCTGAAGCGCCACGAAGAGACGCTTCGCGACCTGGTGGTTGAGGTGAGATTGATGTACCACAATCTTCCGGACAAGGAAAAGCAGCGCCTGGAGTGGTCGCGCGGGCGCACGACTCAGGAAGTCGGCGAGATATTCGCCAGCAACATTCGTTTGCTGGATGAGACCATCGCGCGCCTCCGGGCAGTCAATACCGGCAGTCAATAGCGACAGTCAATAAACGCGGCGCCAATCCGCTACGCGGGCCGGCGCGCCGAAGGAGCATCCATGCAGGATCTCCGCGATGATTTCGGCGGTGCGCGAAACGGTCATGCCGGAGCGGTTGAAGAACAGGTTGCCGTCGGCGAAGAACACCTTGCCTTCGCGAACGGCGCGCAATTCCGGCCACCAGGAGTGGCGTTCGAGCACAGCCTGCTCCCGCACAGCCCGATCCAGGTTGAAACCGCATGGCGCGACGATCAGGTATTCCGGATCGGCGTCGCGAAGACGCTCGGCGGGGATGGCGGTTGAATATTCGCCGGCCTTCCCCAGCAGCCCTTCGCCGTTGGCGATATCCATCAGTTCCGGACCCCAATTCCCCATGGCGAAGAAGGGGTCGGCCCATTCAAGCATCACGACGCTGGGACGGCGAAAGCGCGCGGCCGTTTCCTTAACGGCCCGCAGTCGCGCCCGCTCGCACGCGACCAGATCGCGTCCGCGCTGTTCCAGGCCCAGGCTTACGGCAATGCGCTCCATCCCAGCGAAGATTTCTTCGAGAGTCGAAGCGGAGATGGCCAGCTGTTGGGCCGGAATCAGGCATGCGCCGTTACGCTGCAGATCGGCGGGGGTGACGGCGCAAACCTCGCAGTGCGATTGCGTGATGACCAGATCCGGCTGCAACTCGCGAATGGTATCCAAATGGATGTGATACAGAGGTTCGCCGGAGCGGAGGCGGCGGCGGACTTCGGCGTCGATCTCCGCGCTCGAAACCGAAACGTCGAAGGCAGGTTCGCTGCACGCGGGAAGACGCCTGACCCACCCGGGGTTATCGCATTCGTGCGAACGGCCCGCCAGCATTTCCTCGGCGCCGAGGGCGCAGACGATTTCCGTGGCGCTGGCCAGCAGCGAGACTACGCGCACCTCAGGCGGCCTGGGGAGCGGGTTCGAGGCGGGAGCGGAGGAGCGCGTAGCCGCCGAACAACGCCACCGTATAGAAAGCGTCGCCCAAAAGCTGGTTGCGGTAGAACGGGATGGCCGCGACGAAACACGCCGTCAGACCCGAGGCGCTGTGCGGATACATGTGAGTTCCGGCCCAAACCATGAAATTGGTGATCACGAAAAAGGACAGGCTGGATGCCAGCGCCGCCAGACCGATGGACTTGGCGCCCGCTCGACTGCCAATGAGCCTGCCCAGCAGCACCGGGATGAGAGCCGCGGCATAGACGTACCAGAAGCCCTGATAGAAACCCATGACCGCATCGCTGAGAGCCAGCGCCGCAAGCGTGACCAGAGCGCCCGTGCCAACTTTGCGCGCCTGGGATCCGGCAAAGAGCGCCAGGGCGATAAGCGGAGTGAAGTTCCATGGATGCGGCGCAAGCCTGGCGCACGCCCCCAGAATCACCATTCCGATCCACAATCGTTTCGGCATCCGCGCAACCTCCCTTTTCGTATTGTAAGCTGTTCGTCGGATATAATTCCGTCATGCCATCCAAACTTACCCGGCGGCGTCTGATCGAAGCCGGCGGAGCAGCCTCGCTCGCGTGGCTGCTTCCCGGGCCGTGTTCAGCCAGGGAGCGGGCGCGCGCAAAGCCGTGGTTCACGGCGATCGGGAGATCGGCGTCATTCGGCCGGAATTGCATTCGCACTTCGCCGAGCACCTCGGCTCCTGCGTCTATGGCGGCATCTGGGTGGGCAGGAAATCGCCGATCGCGAACATCAACGGATACCGGAAGGCCGCGGTGGATTATTTGAAAGAGCTGGGCGTGCCGGTGCTGCGCTGGCCGGGCGGCTGCTTCGCCGACGATTACCATTGGCGCGACGGCGTGGGCGCGCCCGAGAAGCGCCCCAAGACGGTCAACACCAACTGGGGCGGCTACACCGAGGACAACAGCTTCGGCACCAACGAATTCATGGGATTTTGCAAATTGATCGGCGCGGAGCCGTATCTGGCAGCCAACGTCGGCGCGGGCTCGCCTGAGGAGATGCGGGATTGGATGGAGTATTGCAACTATCCTTCCGGCAGCACGCTTGCGGATTTGCGGGCAGCCGGCGGATCGCCCGAGCCTTTCCGCGTGCGCTACTGGGGCATCGGCAATGAGTTGTGGGGCTGCGGCGGAAACTACAAAGCCGAGCAGGCGGCGGCCGAATTCCGCCACTTCGCCACCTTCGCCCGCACTTTCGGCAACACGCGTCCCTACCTGGTGGGCTGCGGCCCCAACCAGAACAACGTGCAGTGGACGCGCGGGTTCATGGACACTCTGGCGGGCAATCGCCAGCCCGACGGTTATTCCGTGCACCATTACTCGGACGCCAATTCTGCGCCCCTGGGGTTCACGCCCGAAGCCATGTACGCGCAGTTGAACACCTTCCGGCGCGTCGAGCAGACCATCGTGCAGCAGCGCAACCTTCTGGACAGT
This sequence comes from Bryobacterales bacterium, assembly GCA_963765185.1. Classification (GTDB taxonomy): domain Bacteria; phylum Acidobacteriota; class Terriglobia; order Bryobacterales; family Bryobacteraceae; genus Palsa-187. Next base: position 784 of record CAVXWB010000168.1, on the reverse strand, counting down.
TACGACCCGAATCGGCGCATGGGCCTGATCCTGGATGAATGGGGCGTGTGGGACCACGGCATACCGGCGGAAGAGGAACGGCGCAACGGCCGGCTGTGGCAGCAGCAGACCACGCGCAGCGCCATCGCCGCCGGACTGGGTTTGAACGTCTTCAATCGCCACGCCGACAAGCTGTACATGTGCAACATCGCGCAGATGGTGAACGTGCTGCAATCCATGCTGCTTACCGACGGACCGGAGGGCGCCAACTGCGTCCGCACCACCAGCTACTATGCGTTCATGTTGTTCAGGGCGCATCGCGGGAAAACTTCGTTGCAGGTGGAGACCGACGCTTCGGCCGCGCCCTTGGCGGCGCCCGGAGCGGGACGCGGCGGCGGGAAGCAAGCGCCGGAGCCGCCGCCCGATCTCTCGCTTTCCGCGTCGCATGAGGGAAACCAAACCATCGTGACCTTCGTGAATCCGCGCCACGACACGGACATGCAGGTGGATTGCGCTCTGCGCGGAATCAACGCCCGCCAGGGCCGCGCGCAGATTCTGCACGATTCCGATCTCAACGCGTATACCAGCTTCGATAATCCGGATCGTGTTACCATCAAGCCTCATCCGGTAACCGTGGAAGCGGGACGCATCGCCATCGCGCTGCCTGCCCTGTCTATCGCGACAGTTACTGTTGAAACCGTCTGACGGATCAAGAAAAGAATCGGGGGGAATCGAAAATGTGGGGTGATTTTAGGAAGTTTATCAGCCCGGGGAAACGTCCTCGATCTGGCTGTTGCCGTGATTA
>CAVXWB010000167.1:0-49186 GCA_963765185.1 Bryobacterales bacterium | reverse complement strand
GCCGACCGTGCTGTATGCCTTTTCGCGAATGAATCCGAAGGTTTCAGTAATGCTCAGGTTGGACTTGACGATCTGCGTATGGCTCAGAGAAATGACCTGGCTTCCTGCATCGAGATTCTTGGGAAAAACCCGCGACCGATGAATAACCAAAGGGCGCCGTCGTCGGGTCGTGCTGGTAATAATATCTTGCGAAGAACGAATGGCTGGAATTCGGGTTCCAGTCCAGATTGGATACTGCCTGGTCGGCAATGAAATAGGCTGTGCCGGGAATCTCCGCGTCTTCGGGAAACGCCTCGACGAGTGCCGGATTGGTGGTGTTGAGCGCAAGGGCATTCGGGTTCGCGGACGGAATTAAATATTGTCCGTTCGCGAATTTGTAGTTGAAGAGAGTGTATGCGATGGGATTAACGTCCCCCGGTGCAAGGCCAACGACCGGGTTAATTGTGCTGTCAGCGAAGCCAAGAGAATTCGAGAGGTTGTTGTTATTGCCCACTTCGGCGAGCCCCGCCGCCGAACGATCGTCGGTAAGTCCGGGCGGAACGGTAGGCCTGGAGATGCCGATTTCCTGATCCGAAGCGTGCGTGTGCTGATAGCTGCCGTAGAAAAAGAGTTTGTTCTTTATAAGCGGCAAGCCCACCGTTCCCGCCCGCGGACCCGCGCGGGCAGCGGGCGGCCGTCGGCCAGACGCGAACGATGATCGCCGGCGCAGGCCAGGACCACCGCCAGCGAAATCGCCATCAGCACTAGGCCTTCCAAACCTTCCCAGTCCGGGCTGGGCTTCCAGCCGCGAGCCTGCACGCGCGGGTCAGCGCCGGCCAACCGTAGAGCGTCACCGCGTCGCGGAGCAGGAGGATCAGCCCCAGCGGGGCCGCCACGAACAGGAACTGGACGCGGAAATTGTACTTCAGGAACTCCCCCCGCAACCATACGGGCGTGGCCACGGCGTCCGGGCACTGGGTCCATCGCGTCCGCGTGGCCAGGTGAACGGGATACTGCATCCACCACGCCAGCAGCAGCCCCGCCGCGAACGGCGCAATCAGCAGGGCCTCGGGCAGCAGGGGCGCCGGCCTGGCCCACGCGACCAGGTCGCCCAGCCCACCCAGCAGCAGCGCCACCAGGCCGCCCAGCAGGTAGCCATGCGCCAGCGCCCACAAGAGGTCCTGCCCTCGCGGGCCGCGATCGGCCCGGAGGACTGGCGAGTTCAGCCGGCGAAGCGACCAGATCGCGATCAGCCGCTCCAGGGCCGCCGCGACGGCCAGGTACAGAACGACCGCCCCCAGCACCGCCCAGTGCGGCAGAGGGGCCAAACCCCCGCCGTCCGGCAGCGCTATCACGGCCATGAATGCCATCAGAATAACGATAATCTGCATGTTCCATGATTGTACCCGCCTTTCCAAATTGCAGATTGCAAATTGCATATTGCAGATTGAACGGCAAAGAGACAGCGCCCGTTCGGGTCGCCGTTTTTTCGTCTTTCAATCTGCAATATGCAATTTGCAATCTGCAATCAGCCATGGACAAATAAATGTTGCAAAAATCGAAATAGACGCTTATAGATATAGTGCTTATGCGGCGGCGTAGCTCAGTTGGTTAGAGCGAGGGACTCATAAGCCCTAGGTCACTGGTTCGACTCCAGTCGCCGCTAGTCGCATGTGCCGTTTCTCGCTGGGCGATCATCGGTTGACGCCCTGATGTCGCGAGTCGTGTCCATTTACGCTGCAAGACTTGACGAAGGAGCTTCTATGCTGTCGTCCCTTTGCCTGCTGGCGGAACTGAAAGATTATTTCCCCTATCCCTGGTTGCAGATTCCCGGCCTGATCGCGGCGGTCGTGATCATTATCTTCTACATCCGCTGGAAGCGGAAACAGGTGTAATTGCCGGATTCCGCTCCACCTGACAGCAAGCCGGGACCCCGGAGTTCCACCATCGCGCACTGCGCAAGGCGCTCCAGAACGCCGGCCGACCACTGCCGCGATGGCGACGCCGCCGTCTTCCATTGCGGCAGTGGTTTGTGTTTCCCCAGCTTCCCATCGTTTTCACGTGTGAGCCATGAGCCTGACCGGGTCCAATCGACATGCGCGGGAATTGGCGGGGCTTTTCGGCCTGCTGAGCGACCCCTCGCGCCTGAGCATCCTCCTGGCCTTGCGGGAATCCCCCTCCAATGTCACCGGCCTTTGCCGCCGTGTGAAACTCTCCCAACCGACCGTCTCGCACCACCTGGCGATCCTGCGGATGGGCGGCCTGGTCCAAGGCCGGCGGCGGGGCAAGGAGATGATCTACTCCCGCCTCGCTTTGCCCCCTCGCGCCCGGTCGATTGTCCGGCAGTTGCTGGGCCGCTAAGCCCCTCGCACCGCGAGGGGATGTCGTTCTCTTAAGTCCCTCGCACCGCGAGGGGACCCGAAACATCCCCCGGCGATGCCGGGGGCTTTAACACCCCTTGGTCCACTCTTTTCATTCACAGGCGAGTTTGGTATTTTACCGCGATGTCTTCCGAGCTAGTCAAACCGTGTACGTGCTGCAAGGCAGCGACGCCGCTGCTCCGCGACGCGGCCAAAGAGGAAATCGTCCGCCGCATTATCGGCGACAGCAATCCCCAGGTCGCCGTCAGCAGTTTCGACGCGGACGCGGAACTGGCCGCCGTGCTGGATGAATTGCGAACCGCGCCCTTCCTGGCCCCCCGCCGGGCCGTCATCATTCGCGATGCCGACGCCTTCATCGCCCGGTACCGGGAGATCGACGTCCCCGAGCCCAGAAATGGCCTGCCCAACCTCGCCGGCCGCAGGATCCCGATGAGCGAACGTCCGCTGGACAAATACGTAAAGTCGCCTTCGACCTTCTCCTCGCTGATCCTGATGGTCAGTACATGGCCTTCCACCACCACCCTGGCCAAGGCCGTGGCCAAGGCGGGAGGAGAGGTCGTCAACTGCGCCAGCCCCGACGCCTCCGCGCGCTGCCGGACTGGTTGCGGAAGGCGGCGGCGGCCAGGGGCAAGAAGATCCTGCCGACGCCGCGGCAGCTCCTGGCGGCCTGGATCGGCTCGGACCTGGCCTGCCTGCAAGGCGAGATGGAGAAGCTTTCCCTCTACGTGGGCGACCGCCCGACGATCACCATGGACGACGTGTCCAAGCTGGTGACGGCGACGGCGGGCGCGGCCGCCTTCGCGCTGACCAACGCCATCGCCGCCGGGGACACCGCTGCGGCGCTGAAGGCCCTGGGCCAGTTGACCACGCGGCGGGGCGAGGAGTTCAAGACCCTGGGCATGATCGTCTGGCACTTGCGAAGGCGGTCCGGCACAGCAGAACCTCCAGGCCGGCATGACGCCCCAGCGGGCGTCCCAGAATGCCCTACGACGTCCAGGCCGGGTTCCTGGCCTACCTCAAACGCCGCCCGCTCGAAAAACTTCAGCAGGACTTCCGCCGGCTCATCGCCGCCGACCTGGCCATGAAGAGCGGAACCGACGCCCAGTCGGCGATGACGGAGCTGGTCGTGCAACTTTGCCTGTGAAAGAAATAGATGACCCCGCGAGAAGTAGTAAAGGCCGCGTTTCGATTCGAGCCTACCGACGAGATTCCCTATTGGGTCTCGATGGACGGCGGCGTCGACCGCCGCGTGGGCGAGCATTACGCGCGCGCCCGACTGGCGGCAAGGCCGCGTCAAGGACTACGTCTGGGGCGGGCATTTCGGCTTTGCCGACAAGCCGATGAAAAACGGCCTGTTCATGGACGCGTTCGGCGTGCTGATCCAGCCGGGGAACATCCTTCACATCGTCCGCGCGCCCTGGAGCGGCCCAGCCTGAGCGGATATCGCTGGCCGGAGGTGTCGAGCCTGGCCGTCTGGGACGACCTGGCCCGCCAGATCGCCGACCACCCGGACCTGTTCCACATTCGCGGGCTGGGATTCGGGCTTTTCGAGCGGGCCTGGCTGATGCGAGGGTTCGAGAACTTCCTGATGGACCTTCACGAACACCCCGATTTCGTTGAGGAGTTGCTTGACGGCATCATGGCGATTCACCTCCAGGCGATCGAGACGGTCGCGAAGAAACTGAAGGTTGACGCCTATTTCGGCGGCGACGACTTCTGCGATCAGCGGGGCGTGATTATGGGCCCGCAACTGTGGTGGAGCTCTTCAAGCCCCGCCAGGCACGCCTCGTCGAAGGGTGCCGACCAGGTCGGCCTGCCGCTGGTGCTGCACTCCTGCGGCAACCTGCTGCCGCTGGTGGACGACCTGATGGAGATCGGCCTGGACGGTCTGGAATCGCTCCAGCCCGAGGCGATGGACCTGCGCGAACTGCGCCGGTGCACCGAAGGCCGCATGATGCTGATCGGCGGCGTGGGCGTACAACACCTTATGCCCTTCGGCAAGCCGGACGAAGTGACCCGCGAGGTGCGCCGCCTGATGCAAGAGATGACCCGGCGCGGCGGGTACGTCATCGCGCCGGCCAAGCCCTTGCAGGCCGACACCCCCACCGCCAACGCCGTCGCGCTGGTCGAGGCCGTGATAGACAACAAACGATAAAGGAAAACCAATGACCGTGAAAATGCAGATGCAGCCGCTGCCGCTGGCCGACGTGAAGATCGACAGCCCTTTCTGGACCCCCCGCCAGGAGACCAATCGCACCGTCACGCTGCGCCACGAATATGAACTCATCAAGAAGAACGGCAACCTGGAGGCCTACCAGTGGGACTGGTGGGACGAAAGCAAGGGCGCGCCGCCCTGGCGAATCTGGGTCGGCGACATGGGCAAGTCGATCGAGGCCTGCGGCTACGCCCTGACCGCAGCGCCGACCCGGCTTTGCAGGAACTGGTCGAGCATGGAATTTCCTGCATACTCAAGGGGCAGAAGGAAGACGGGTACATCTATCCCAACGCGCTGCCGCGCGGCAAGCGATGGGCCAATCTCAAGGACCAGCACGAGTTCTACGAGATCGGGCACGACATCGAGGGCGCGGTCGCCTACTACCAGGCCACCGGCAGGCGGCAATTCCTGGACGCGATCTGCCGGGCCGTGGACCTGATGGACGCCAACTTCGGCCCCGAGGAAGGCAAGAAGAAAGGATACGACGGGCACGAGGAGATCGAACTGGCCCTGGCCAAGCTCTACAAGGCCACCGGAAACGAGCGATACCTCAAGCTGTGCAAGTTCTTCGTGGACGAGCGGGGCAAGTCCAACCCGCACTATTTCGACGTGGAGGCGGCCACTCGCGACCCCCAGGCGGGCGTACACCAGGGCGACTACGCGTACTACCAGGCCGGCAAGCCGCTGCGCAAGATGGACGAGGTCGTCGGACACGCCGTGCGGTGCATGTACATCTGCACGGGCATGGCCAACGTTGCGGCCTTGACCGGCGACGACGCGACTCCTGAATGCGTGCCGCAAGTTGTGGGACTCGGCCACGCTCCGCAAGATGTACGTCACCGGCGGAGTGGGCTCCACGATGCACGGCGAGGCATTTACCGGCAACTACGACCTGCCCAACCAGTCCGCCTACGCCGAAACCTGCCGCGGCCATCGGCCTGGTGTTCTTCGCATCGCATGGTGCAACTGGAGGCCGACGCCAAATACGCCGACGTGCTGGAGCGGGCCTTGTACAATGGCACGATCTCCGGCGTGAGCGCAGACGAAAGAAGTTCTTCTACGTCAACCCGATCTTGTCGTCGGGCAATCACCACCGCAGCGAATGGTTCGGCTGCGCGTGCTGCCCGCCGAACATCGCGCGGCTGATCGCGGGAGTGGGGCAATATGCGTACTCCTCGTCGGAATCGGCGCTGTACGTGCATCAGTACGTCGGCGGGGCGGCCAAGGCGAACGTCGGCGGCGCCGCCGTCACGCTGACGGCCAGGACCGATTATCCGTGGGACGGGACGATTGACTTTGCCCTTGCTTGCGCGGCGGCCATCCCCAATACATGCGCGGCGGCCATCCCTGGCCGCCGCGACGAACCCGCCGCCGACGCGGTGGCCTTGGAAGGCCACCGCGCAACAGGTGTTCCACAATTCAAGTTTGATCTAATGCTCCGCATCCCCGCCTGGTGCGGCAAATACAAGCTCGCCGTCAACGGCAAGGCCGTCAAGGCGCCGGTGGTCAAAGGTTACGCGAAACTCCGCCGCGCGTGGCAAAGCGGCGACACGGTGCAACTCGTGCTGGACATGCCCGTCCAGCGCGTCGCGGCCAACCCACAGGTGATGGAGGCCGACGGCAAGGTGGCCCTCCAGCGCGGGCCGATCCTGTTCTGCCTGGAGCAAACCGACAACGCCGCGCCGGTCGGCAGCCTCCTGCTGCCGGACAAGGCCAAGCTCACCGCCCGCTTCGACAAGAATGTTCCTGGGCGGCGCGGTGGTCATCGAAGGCGCCGCCGTAGCACCCGACGCCAAACCCTGGAAGAAGAATCTCTACCAGCCCGCCGCCAAGACCACATTCAAGACCGTCAAGTTCAAGGCCATCCCCTACGCCCTCTGGGACAACCGCCAACCCGGCGCGATGGTCGTCTGGCTGCCAAGAGCGTAGAGCGTGGCGCATAGGGAGTAGAGCGTAACAGCGAAGAGGGCCAGTTAGATTCTGCGCGAACATCCGGCGATTGGGTTGTGCCTGGGCTGGCTTTCCTCGCCCCGAATGGGGCGATAAGATAGTAGCCGGGGGTGGAGCGTTTTGTCCGCCTCAGCGGACAAACGCGGAACCCCCGGATAGGCCGCCAAAATTTCCCGCCGGAGAGCAAGACTTTCCGAGCGAACTGGACCTATTGCGTTTCGCAAAAGTAATGGAAGCAAGACGCCGATATATGATACATGAGACCACATGGCTCGGCGAAGACGTTGGAGCGGCGACGGCGGCGAGCCGTCGAACTGCTGAAACGCGGCCTGACGATGGAAGAAGTCTGCCATCGGGTCGGGTCCTCGATCTCTTCGGTCTCCCGCTGGCGTCAGGCGGTAACGCAAGGTGGACTGAAGGCGTTGGCTGGCAAACCGGTGCCGGGGCGACCCCGGAAACTGGGCGAGGCCGAATGCCGCCGCCTGTTGGAACTGTTGCTGAAAGGGGCGGTGGCCTACGGTTACCCCAACGAACTGTGGACGCTGGCCCGAATTGCCCGGGTGATCGAACGGGAATTCCGCGTGGACTATCACCCCAATCACGTCTGGCGCCTGTTGCGGCGTTACCGCTGGTCGTGCCAAGTTCCGGAGTGGCGGGCGATCCAACGCGACGAGCAGGCCATCGCGCACTGGAAACGCTACCGCTGGCCCCATATAAAAAAACGCGCGAAAACTTGGGGCCCATTCTGGCCTTCCTGGATGAGAGCGGTTTCCTGCTCATCGCCACGCGCCGCCGGACCTGGGGTCCAGCCGGCCAGCCTCCGGTTGTCCCCTACAACTACAAGCACGACCGCATCTCGGCCTTGGCCACCCTCACCCTCAGCCCGGTTCGCCAACGCCTCGGTTTGTACGTCGCCTTGCAACAGGAGAACTTCAAGGCCGTGCATGTGGCCCCGTTCCTGCGCAGCCTCTTGCAGCACTTGCCCGGCCCGGTCATCCTGTTGTGGGATCAAGGCCAGATTCACAAGGGACCTGCGATTCGCCGGGTCTTGCTGGACAACCCGCGTCTGCACACGGAATTCTTTCCCAAGTACGCCCCGGAACTCAACCCGGTCGAGCAGATTTGGCACGACTTCAAGAGCCGCACGGCCAACAGCGTGCCGCGTGACAAACGGGATGTCCGCAACAGCCTTCACGCCAACACTCGCAGGGTTCGGCGTTCCCAGGATAAATTGCGATCGTTCATTCTGGCCTCGGAACTGCCGTCACCGTTCCATTAAATGTTTTTCCATTACTTTTGCGAAACGCAATAGTAGCTCAGCCGCCCTCTTCTGGCTCAAACAAGTATGCCAGAACAAAGGTAGTACCGTGGACCAAAAAGGAGCTCGCCAACGTACGGCTCCATTTGAAGACTTCTTTCAATTCAACTCGACCAAACTCAAGAAATTCCCTTTGCCTGAAGACGACCGGAGCGACCTGGCCGAGCAAATTCATGGGCTTGCCCTCAAGTTTCACAATCTGCTTCCTGCGGCGATATTTCAAACGCAGAATCCTGATCGCGATCTAATTGCTGTAGCCAAATCGCAAGCGGAGACCACGCTTACGATGCTCATTACGCTGCAGGAAGAATTGGATTGGGACTGCTACCGCCAGTACGGGCTTATCGAGGATGCCCCTCGCAGCGACGACCCGCCGCCGATCAAATTGGGCCAGCGGGCTTTCGAGATTGTCCTGGCCCGCAAGATGGCAGCCGACGAGGAAGAGACGACCTGGTTTGTCCGCCACGGCTCCACGCCGATCACCGAAAGCCCGGCTGAGTGGCCAGAGGGGTACAAGAAGGTTGTCCAGCGACGGATCGAGATCATCGAGAGCGACAAGAACATCGGCCTGATCGAACGGCCGGAGTACAAGCGGCGATGGAATACCGAGCCGTGGGATGAGCAGCAGGAGAAGGCCCTGTGTGGCTGGCTCCTGGACCGGCTGGAGAGCTACTTTGATCTGGACGGCCGGATGAACGATCAGAAGACGGTCACAGCCAAGGACAACCTGCACGAGCCGCGGCTGACCAGCGTTGCGCACGCGGCGGACTTGGCCAGGCAGGACAAAGACTTCATGCAGGTGGCCGAGATCTATCGCCGGCCGGATGGACTTCGACGTGGCCAACCTAGTCGGCGACCTGATCGCTGCCGAGAGCGTGCCGTGCCTGCCGGTGCTGCGATACAAGCCCGCTGCCCTGGACAAGTGGCGAGCTGCTTCTCGATGGCGCTCGGCGCGCAGTTGGTGGAGCGGGACTGACGCCGACGAAGATCGAGACGCAAGCGGCAGTGACGCTGGCCAAGACCGACGCCGGCTTTGCGGTCACCAAGATTGCGCTGACCACGACTGCGAGCGTTCCGGGCGCGACCAAGGAAGCTTTCGACAAAGCCGCGTCCGACGCCAAGTCGGTCTGCCCGATTTCGAAGCTGTTCGCGAACAACACCGAGGTCACGCTGGACGCGAAACTGGTTTAAGCGCAGAGCGGATGCGGCGGCCGGGGCGCAAGTCCCGGCCGGTGTTCGCTTGCGAAATTTGACACCGCGGAGCGCATTTGGAGACTCGAAGTTGCCGCCCGCTGGCGGATCCCGCCGAGCAGTCTCTCCGCGCCGAATGGCGGAATTGGCAGACGCGCGTGGTTCAGGTCCACGTACTCGCAAGGGTGTGGGGGTTCGAGTCCCTTCTTCGGCACCAAAAGTCACACAGGCCAGCAATACGAAACTGAACGAGTAGACGACAATAACAATGGCCATTGCAGGCCGTCCCGGCGAAAACCATTGAGGCCGCCGCCGGCATCGAGCTTGACCCGCTGTTTGCAGAACCCGCTGAACCTATAGGGAAGGGAGGGGCTTCACGTCATCAAGGGCGATTTCACGAAGCAAACATCCGCCCGAGCAGCGCTTCAATCTCGTCGCTCACCAATCCGCCCTATGTCCGCCATCATCACCTGCCAGCAGCGCGAAAGGATCGTCTTAAGGCGCAGCTCGCGCGCTCACTGCATCTCGACATCAGCGGCCTTGCGGGGCTGTACTGCTATTTTCTGCTGTTGTGCCACGACTGGATGGAAGAGCAGGGGCTTGCGATCTGGCTGATCCCTTCGGAATTCATGGATGTGAATTACGGCGTCACCTTGCGCCGCTATCTCACCGAGCACGTGACGCTACTGCATATTCACCGCTTCTGCCCCACGGACGTGCAGTTCACGGACGCGCTGGTATCCTCCGCCGTCGTGGTGTTCCGCAAATCGCCGCCGCCGGCAGGCCATACCGCCCGATTCTCGTTTGCAGGCCCGATTGAGCATCCCGCAGTACGGAAGCGCTGGTGCCGCTCGAAGCCTTGCGCCGTTCACGCAAATGGACGCAGTTCCCGGCCCGCACCACGGTTGAGCGATACGGCGAGCTGAACCTTGGCGACTTTTCGCCATCAAGCGCGGGCTTGCGACCGGCTCCAACAGCTTTTTCATCCTGACCGAGGAAGAGATCAAGAACTGGCACATCCCGCGCCAATTCCTGAAGCCGATACTGCCAGGCCCGCGCCACGTGACCAGCCGACATCATCGACGCCCGCGCCAGACGGCGCCCCCGACGTGTCTCCCCAGCTCTATCTGCTCGATTGCAGCGAGCCGGAAGAAAAGATCAAGCGAGCGTGGCCTCGCTTCTATGAGTATCTGCAAAAGGGCCGCGAGGAAGAGCATTAACGCCTCGTATCTCGCCGAGCCACCGCGCTCCGTGGTACTCCCAGGAGCAGCGCCCGCCCGCGCCCTTCCTTTGCACCTATATGGGCCGCTCCGCCAACGGCATCGTTTTAGTAGATGCAAACTGAGCCAGTAAATGGCGATATCGGCGGCGCTTTCGGAGCCATCGCCATTTCCCTGTAAACGACGTGGTGATGCCGCCCATCGGCCTGATTCTGGGCCATGTCGATTTCAAGGATTTGTTTGTCGCGCTCAACGGTCAAAGCTACGCCTCGCTGGCCGCGGCCAAAGCCGCCTCCGCTCCGGTGATCGCCTACGGGCAGTTTCTGAACACCGTGATCAACTTCCTGATCGTCGCGCTGGTGGTTTTCATCGCGGTGCGTCAGGTTTCGAGGTTGCAACGCAAGCCCGCGCCCGCCGCGCCCACCACAAAGGACTGCCCGTACTGCTGCACGGCCATCCCGATCCGGCCAAGCGCTGCCCCAATTGCACCTCGCAGTTGACGGCCTAGCACTCCCGCTGTAAATACTTGCAAGGTGGGCGGTCCCCCTGGACCGCAGCCGGCCCCCCGGCCGGCTTAGATTAGGCGGGACGAGGGCGTCGCGCGCGGACGAGGGCGTCCGCCCCACAAACGGAAAACTTGAGAACGCGTCACTGCACCGACAGGATCACCGGCGAGGAGGAGACTCCGTTGACCGTGACCACCAGCGAAAGATTGCCGGTCAGGTCCGTCGGAAGGCAGAAATCGGCCTGCACCAGCGCCGTATATCCGGGTGCATACGCCATGAAATCTCAATGCACGCCGGCGTTGGTTCGCCGTTGAGCGTGATCTGATACGGATAATTGACCAGCGCAAAAGGCGGAGAGCTAGGCGAGGAAGCGCCGGTGGTCAGGGGCGGATTGGAAACGCCGATGCCGGAGAGATAGAACACTTCGATGTCGCCGGGATGGGCGGGCGTAGTGGGCGTGTTCACGGAATATCCGTCTGGTTCACGCCACGGCCTGCGTGCCGCCGCCTTGCACCAGAACGTCGGGCTGGGCGGCCGCCACGGGGAAGTTGATCTGAGCCGCTACGGCGAGCCGTTTTTGGTGACGATCGCCGTGGCCGTGCCGGGCGGGTCTCAAACGGAATCTGGCCGTTGATCTGATTCGCGCTGACGTAATACAGCGGGGCCGGCACGCCATTGATCGTGACGGAGACCGCGCCCGGTCCGGTTGCGTTTGCGGGCGCCGTGACGGGCCATTGCGACGTCGCGACCAGGAACGAATAACCCGCGGGCGCCAGCTGTGTGCCGTACAGGCTGAAGAGCGCGCCGGGAGCGAGCTGGGTGGCCTCATTCGGCCCCTGCATGACTTGCAGCTTCGGCGTGGGGGTGTTCTGCGGCGACAGCATGCGCACGCGATTGTTGCCGGTATCGGCCACGTACACGTTGCCGCTGGCATCCACGGCTACGCCCAAGGGGCCCATGAACGACGCAAAATCCGACGTGGAGCCGTCGCCCGCAAAGCCGGGCAGCCCGGAGCCGGCGATGGTGTGCATTTTCCCGTCCGTCGTAATGGTGCGAATCCGGTTGTTGCCGGAGTCGGCGATGTACATCGTGCCCGCTGAATCGAAGGTGATGCCTGCGGGCTGATTCAGCATGGCCTGGGCGGCTGGGCCGCCGTCGCCTCCGAAGCCCGGAGTGCCCACGCCGGCGAAGACCGACACCGCGCCCGCTTGCGTAATCTCAAGGATCTGGTTCAGACCCATGTCGCTTACGTACAGATTCCCGGAAGCGTCCTCAATCATGCTGTACGGATCGGAAAGCGCGGCGGGGATCGCCAGGTTCAGCTTGGAGCCGTTGTAGTGCAGGACGCCGCTGGGGATGGTGAGGAACATGAATTGCGTAGGATCGAGCACAACCGTGTGCGACCCCACCGGCTGATTGAAGCGCGTCATGTCCACCGCGGTGCTGAGGTTTCCCCCGGATAGCTCGCGCACGCGTTCGGGAATAAACTCGGTGAAATACGCATTGCCCGTGGGGTCGAACGCGATCGCATCCGGATCGGCAACGGACGCCGTAAGAGGAGCGGACCCGTCGCCGGTGGACGCATTCGTGCCATTGCCGGCAAGCGCAGTCACGGTTCCCGAGCTCAACTGCCAGATCCTGCTTCCCGCGGAAATCAGCACGCCGCCCGAAGGATTGACGGCTACCGCCTTGGCGTCGCCGATAGGCACGCTCGGCCCAACCCCGGAGGTGACGGCTCCGCCCGCATTCCCATTGCCGGCCGCCGTCGTGATCAGGTAACCGGGGCCCAGGGATCCCAGCGGCCTCACGGTCAACTGCACGGGCACGGTAACGGACTTGTTATAGCTCTGCGGCGCCGAAATGGTGATCGTCGAGGTGTACACTCCGGGAGCCAGTCCCGCGCTTGAAATCGTGATCGAATTGGTGAGCGGGGTGGTTCCCGCGGTTGTTCCGAGCTGGATCCACGGTTCGCCGGAGGTGGTGACGGTCACGGGAGTCTGCCACAGCGGATTTTCGACGGTCTGGACGCTGAAGGTAGAGGAATAGGGCGCGCCCTGCTCCACCGTCAGGTTGAACATGGGCACGGGCTTGGCGATGGTCGGCGTGATCGTGGCTGAAATGGCGGTCCACGAAATGCCGCTGTTGGGCGATTGCGCCAGCTCTACGGGAGTGGTCGAGGGCAGGATGGTCTCCACTCCATACAGGGTGGCCCTTGCCAGCGGATCGACCGCCGTCAGAGCGTAAGTCTCCACCCCGCTCGATCCCGCGGATTGCCAGCTCTGACCGCTGTTGTTGCTTATGTAGAAGCCGCTGACGAGATTTGTCAGAGCGTAGGTGGGGCCGTTGTTGGCCGAGGACATTTGCGAAAACGGACCCAGGCCCAAGCTGCCTTGGTCCGCGAACGGCCCTCCGTTGACGCTGGCGTATGCGGTTGCACCTCCGGAAGAGAAGTTTACGGTGACGTAGAGGTCGGACGATTGGTAGTAGGGAACGGCGATGCCGCTGATGGTCGGGGACAGCGACTGGGCGTTGCTCACCACCGGCCCGGTGGCAAGCCATTGGCTCCCCTCACTGAAGGAAGCATAGACGGTCAGGGTGGCTGCATCAATGTAGTACATGGTGATCCGCGACGACTGCGCGATCACGAAGGCGCCGTTGGACCCGGGCAGATTGCTTTGCACGTTCCAGGTTGTGGCGCCGTCGGAGGACCTGTACAGGGTGCTTCCGATCTTGACGTAAAGATACGTGATGGTGTCCGGAAACGCGATGAAATACTGGACGCCGGGGCCGGTGACGGGCAACCCGGCGGCAGCCTGCGTCCAGGTCTGCCCTCCGTCGGCGCTCTTCCAGAAGGTGCCTGCCGCGCTGGTCGTGGCCAGGTACACGTTGTTCGAATTCAAGGGGTCGATCGCGAAACCAACCACCGGCGGCTGAGGAAGCCCGGCTTGGGTGAGGTACAGCGGCGTCCAGGTTTTTCCCAAATCGGCGCTGCGTACCAGCGCGTTGGCATAGTTTCCAAACAAGATCGTACTGGGCGTGCCAGGGGTGCCGATCACCTGCGGCACGAAAGCCTGCTGGGCCCAAATGGCGGAGGTCAGGAAAAATAGAAAAACAGTCGGAAAAGGAGTGCGCATCCGTCTCATAGTAGTTATCGTCGATCGCCGGGCAGCTGCCTGCCAGGACTTATCTATATAACGATACCCGTTCTTGGGACGGAGCGGGACCGGCTGTGCCGAAACCTTAACGCAACTCGACCCGCGATACGGCGCCGTCGCTCAGGCGCACCACGCCGAAGGTGGTGTTCCTGTCCGCGTAGCTGTAGATCTCCAGGAGATGGCCGTCGTCGTACATGCTAATTTTCGACGCCGGAACTCCCAGCTTCAGCACATCCTCGCGAGCGGTCCCGGGAGTGAGCCTCTGGAGATCCGCGACGGTGGCTTCGCGCGGCGGAGGAGGCGGCGGGAGGATCGGCGTCACTTCAGCCGCGGGCTTGGGCGCCGCAGGTTGGACCAGTTTGACGGCTGTGCGCTGCACCGCTGGAGGAGGAGGATCGGGGACTGAGTTCGAAACGGTTCGAGGGCTGGTGCGCGCCACGCGCGGCGCGGGCGGGTGTTCAGCCGCGGGTTCGGGCGAGGTTTCCGGCTGGGGCGCGGACTTGGCCGCGGACCTGGTTTTGGCCGCGGGCGTCGCGGTGGGGCGTTTGGACGCCGGCCTGCTGGAAGTGGCTGCACCCGCCGGCGCCGGGTCTGAAGAAAGGGGCAGCGTCGTAGCGGAAACGGAGCTGTCGGGCGCGGGCGCCGGCTGCTTAGCCGCTACTGGCTTGGCCGTTTCCGTCTTTGCAGGCTCTTGTTTCGCGGCCGCCTTCGTCTGCTGATCGACCTTCCCGAAAATCGTCGAGATGCCGTCGCTGACGTTCTTGCCGGCCGCGCCCCCCGCCGCTCCAGTGGCCGCTGCGGCTCCAAACTCCGTCAAGTTCTGCGCCCAAGCGGCGCCGGCCGCTCCCAATCCAAGCGCGATAAATCCGGGCACCGCAAATCTGGACAAAACCTTACGCATACAGCACCTCCGACCGGATCGTAGCAGAAGCCGCTGGGGCCTCCAACCAGCGGTTCCTCTTAGTGCGACGGCCAAAACAGCCCTAGCTATAATGAAAACGCTATGGGTGAATCCGGAAACGATCTGGCGTCCAGGCACTGCGTGCCGTGCCGCGGAGGCGTGCCGCCGCTTCAGGGACAAGAACTGGCCGAGCTCGCCACTCAGTTGCCGGATTGGCGCGTCATCGACCAGCATCACATCGAGAAGACGTTTCTATTCCCCAATTTTAAGAGCGCGCTGGCGTTCGTGAATCGCATCGGCGAAATCGCCGAGGAGCAGGGCCATCACCCCGACATCTGTTTCGGCTGGGGCAGCGTGAAGGTGACCAACTACACGCACAAGATCAAGGGCCTCACCGAGAGCGATTTCATTCTGGGGGCGAAGATAGATCGGTTATACTTCCCGGCCAAGGCGGGTTAGGCTGAAGAGAGAGCCGATGACCTTGACTATTCAAATTCCGGACGAGCTTGCCCGCGACCTTGCTGCGGCTGGTGGCGATCTGTCGCGGAGGGCGCTGGAAGGATTCGCCCTGGAAGAGTACAAGAGCGGGCGTCTTACGAAGCCCGCCTTGCGCCGGCTGCTCGGTTTTCCAACTCGCGACCAACTCGACGGATTCCTCAAGGCTCATGCGGTGGTCGAGGATTTGCCAACGATGGACGATCTTGAGCGTGAGCGCCAGGATTTGCGCAGCCTTGGGCTCTAATTTCCGGTGCGCGCCGTCGTTGCTGGATGCTCCGCGAATTCCCCACGGTAGACTGAGAAGAGGAGCAGTCCTATGAGCATCGAGATCTCGCAGGAAACCGAAGACCGCCTCACCGACGAAGCGCGCAGGCGGGGCATCTCCGTAGACGCGCTGTTGGAGCGGCTCATGAAGGAGCGCGGCGGCGTCTTTGCCGATCAGGCGGAGGCCAACGAGCTCGCGCGGGGGTTCGTTCCAGACGTAGAGGTAGCTCCCGAATTGCCAGCCCTGCATCTCGGAGCGATGGGTGCTCTCCACCGGCGGGACCTCTACGACGATGTCGGTTGAGCCGGGGGTACTCGACGCCAATGTTCTGGCTTATGCGGTAAATGCGGACGCCCCGCAGCACGCGGCTTCACGCACGTTGCCTTGACGCAGCCCGCGACCCTTCGGTAAAGCTCTATGTCACCTCGCAGATATTGTGCGAGTTTTACTCGATCATCACCAACCCGCGCCGGGTCGCCGTGGCCGCCTCTCCAACAGAAGCTCTGCGCGTAATCTCGGCCATGCTGGCTCTTCCCGGCCTTCAGGTGCTGCCCATCCCGGCGGGAGCCGTTGCGGGATGGATGGAACTATTGCGGCGACGCCCCGTTACCGGCGGAGACGTGTTCGACCTGCAAATCGTCGCGACCATGCGGGCCAACGGCGTTCAGCGAATCTACACCTTCAACACCGACGACTTCGACGTGTTTCCGGAGCTCGCGGTTGTGGCCCCTTAGATAGAGGTGATTCCGACGCGCCGGGGACTCAGGAAGGGATCTTGTAGAAGGGATTTCGGTCGGACTTAGCACGATTGATCTTTTCTTTGAAGAATGCCTTCAAATCAGCCTCGCCGTCGATGACCTGAATGATCTCTTGCAGTTCAGTGAGCACGAAAACCTTTTGCGCCATCCCTGTTTTCGCGTCGTCTATAGCAGCGGGGGAGAATCCCGAATACGAGATGAAGATTCCCCCGACATCGCCGCGTCCATACACGCTGACGAAATGCGGAGCGATTTCCTGCCGGCCAATGGGCTTGTCCCACCACTTCATCTCGACAAGGTAGAGCGTCCCGTCTAGGTCCACGGCTCCGTCGATCCGCTCTATGACTCCCTGCCCCTCGCCGCCGTAGGCAGCAAGGAGTAATGACCACGATCAAGACACCCATCGTTCAAAGGCTATGGAATACTCCCGGAGGCGCTGCCTCCTCGGGGGCCTCAGAGCGGCGTCTGCAGAGTAGAGTCGCCGACGAAAGTTCAATTCTCAGGTAGAATAAATGCGTGCAACCGGAAGCCGCGCTCCAGCTGGCCACCAGCCAGCTCAAGAAAGTTCGTGATGAGATCGGGAAAATCATCGTCGGCCAACGCGAAGTGGTCGACGGAGTTCTCACCTGCCTGTTTGCGGGCGGGCATGTCCTGCTGGAGGGCGTTCCCGGATTGGGCAAGACCACGCTGCTGCGCACGCTTGCGCGCGTGCTGCAACTCAAGTATTCGCGCATCCAGTTCACCCCGGATTTGATGCCCGCCGACATCGTCGGCAGCATGATTATCGACACCCAGGACGGCTCCAAGGCGCTGCGCTTCCAGCCCGGCCCGATTTTCTCGAACCTGGTGCTGGCCGACGAAATCAATCGCGCCACGCCCAAGACGCAGAGCGCGCTGCTCGAAGCCATGCAGGAACACACCGTCACCAGCGGCACCGCCACGCATCTGCTGGAACCGCCGTTTCTGGTGATGGCCACGCAGAATCCCATCGAGATGGAGGGCACCTATCCGCTTCCCGAGGCCCAGCTCGACCGCTTCCTGATGAAGATCCTGGTGCAATATCCTTCGCGCAGCGAGCTGGGAACCATCGTCGACCGGACCATTCAACGCGATGAAACCGCGGTGGGTCCGGTGCTCGACCGTGAGGAGATCCTGGGTCTTCGCGACATCTGCCACCAGGTGCTGGTCGCGCCGCATGTGCAGGATCACGCCATCGATCTGGTGATGGCCACGCAGCCGGACGCCGGCGTGGGACACGAGTTGGCCGCCAAGTTTATCCGCTACGGCAGCTCGCCGCGTGGAGCGCAGGCGCTGGTGGAGTGTGGCCGCGTGCGCGCGCTCATGAAGGGCCGCCTGCACCTATCGCTCGAAGATATCGACGCCGTGGCGCCCGCGGTTTTGCGCCACCGCATCATCCTGAATTTCGACGCCCACGCCGACGGCCAGACTCCCGAGACCATCCTCAGCAAGATCATTCCCAGCGTGGCATCGACGGCAGGCGCGGCGGTCCGGTAAAGGCGCTATCCACAGTGGTTCAGCCGTTGATCGACACGCCGATGCTCGAAAAGCTGGAGCGGCTGACCATCCAGTGGCAAAAATCGCACCCAGGCTTGGTGGGCGGACACAACACCTCGCGCTTCGCCGGGGCCGGCCAGGAATTCCTCGATCACCGCAACTTCACCCATGGCGACGATCTTCGCGCGGTCAACTGGCGCGCGTATCTTCGCCTGGAAAAGCTGTTCCTGAAAATGTTCCAACTGGAGCCGCGCATTCCCGTTCGGGTGCTGTTGGATATCAGCCAGTCCATGACCACCGGGGCCGCGTCCAAATTCGACTACTCCCGCAAGCTGGCCGCTGCGTTGTGCTATGTCGGTCTGGTGCGGCTGGATGCGATCTGTCTGCAACCGTTCTCCACCAAGCTGCACGATGCCTTCACCGCTTCCGGCGGCCGTCATCGCTTCCAGCCCGCGGTGAATTTCCTCTCGGCTTTAAAGCCGGGCGGCCAAACCGGCTTTCTCCCGGCGGCCAGGGCGTTTCTGGCGCGCTATCCGCAGCCGGGACTGGTGCTGGTCATCTCGGATTTCCTGGACGACGGAGATTGCGAAAAACCGCTCCAGTATCTGGCCGACTTCGGCCACGAATTGATGCTGCTGCATGTTTGGGCGGATGAGGATCGCGAGCCGCCCTGGGATGGCGAATTGGAACTGGAAGACGCCGAAACCGGGGAGCACCTGGAATTGGCCTTCGACGCGGAAGCCCGCGCGCGCTATACCGCCGAGTTCGACGCCTATGCGGGCGAGCTGGAGCGCGTGGCGCTGCGCAATAGCGGCCGCTACGTCGGGCTCTCTACGTCAGTCCCGCTGGAGCAGGCCGTGTTCGGGTCCTTGGTCCGCACGGGGGTCTTTGAGTAGACATGACAAGGAACTGGGATTTTTGCGGATCGGGGCTCTAGGTCATGTCGTTTCTCAATCTCGGTCTCGGCGAACTGCTCGGCTTGGCCGGCGCGATCTCGGCCGCCGTAGTGGCGCTGTATTTGCTGGACCGCTCCAAGCGCAAGCAGGTGGTCTCCACGCTGCGCTTCTGGGCCGGCGCGGGCGTGCGCACGCAGTTGAAGCATCGCCGCCGCATTCAGCAGCCCTGGAGCCTGCTGCTCGAGATCGTCAGTTTGCTGCTGCTGCTGGCCGCCATCGCCGGCCCCAGGTTTGGAATTATCGGCGGCGCGGGCCGCGACCACGTGCTGATTCTCGACACTTCGGCATGGATGGGGGCATTGGCGGGGCCATTGCCGGGAGCGGCGGCGGGATCGCGGGCACGGCAGGGTACTCTGATGGATGAAGCGCGCGATTCCGCCCGCGCCTATCTTCGCTCGCTGCCGCGGAGGGACCGTGTGATGCTGGTGCGCGCCGATGCGCTGGCCACGCCCGCGACCGCCTTCGAATCGGATTTCGGAGTGGTGGAAGAGGCCATTCGTAAGTCGCAGCCCGGTTCCTCGGCGCTGAATTTGGAACAAGCGCTCGAATTCGCGCAACAGGCGCAGCGGCTGCAATCGGAGCGCGCCGGCGAAATCGTGTACGTGGGCGCGGGCCGCGTGCCGGCACAGCAGGCGGATCTGACCAACCTGCCTTCCAATCTGCGCGTGCTGCTGACCGGCGCGCCGCAGGAAAACGTGGGCCTGCGCAAGATCGGCCTGCGCCGCTCGCCTGGCGCTCCGGATACCTGGGATATCTTCGTGGCCGTGCACAACTACGGAACCAAACCCCACGCCGTGGATCTGGAGCTGCAATTCGGAAAGTCGCCGGTGGGCTCGCAGCGGCTCCAGCTGGCTCCCGGCGCGGAGCAGCAGGCGACGTTTTCCTACCGCACCAGGGTCGGCGGTTACCTGGAGGCGCGACTCAACATTAAGGACGCTTTTCCCCAGGATGACCGCGCCTTGATCGAGCTTCCGGCCCAGGCGGCGCTGCACATCGTGGTCTATTCAAAGGAGCCGCAACTGTTGCGCCCCTTGTTCGCATCTAATCCTCAGGTGGACGCGGTGTTTGAAGATCCGTCGAAGTACGATGCGGCCGTCAAGGCGGATGTGGTGGTGCTGGATCGCTTCGCTCCAGCGGCACTCCCACACGCCGATTCCATCTGGATCGAGCCTCCGGCCACCGGCTCACCGATTCCCGTGCGCGAAACCAAAGCGGGCGTGCGTCTGGAGAAGTGGAACGCGGAGACGCCCCTGGGCGCGGGCCTGCGCACCCAGGACGTGACTCTGGAATCCGCGGAAGTTTTCGCGCCTGCGCCGGGCGATATCGTGGTGGCTGACTCCGCGGCCGGACCCCTGGTCGTGGCTCGCGAAGTCAAAGGAACAAAGCTGGCTGTGCTCGGCTTCCATCCCGGCCTCGCCTCGATGAAATATCAGATCGCCACGCCGCTGCTGGCCGCCAACATCCTGAAGTGGATGGCGCCGGAGGCGTTCCGCAGCCGGGAAGTGCAGGCGGGCACCGTGGGAACGGTCAGCGTTCCCGGTCGGCAAGGATGCGGATGCCTCCGCCATCCGCGTGCTGGATGAAGACCAGCGCCCGCTTCCCTTCACGCTTACCGGCGGCGATCTGCAGTTTTTTTCGGGAGCGCCGGGCGCGGTCAGCGTGCTTGCCGGCGACCGCGAAACGGTCTACTCGCTGACGCTTCCCGATGTTGCGGAAGCGGTGTGGCGTCCACCTGCCAATGTCCGCCGCGGAATTCCCCGAGCAGCGGAGTTGGAATCGCCGCCGCAGGATTTGTGGCCGTGGCTGGCTCTGCTCGGCGGCCTGGGATTGCTGGTGGACTGGCTCCTGTTCGGACGCAGCCGCCTCTTCCGCCTGCGTCCGGGACGCGCCGCTCCCGCTTCTTCGCGCGTTCGCCAAAGGAAGGCATCGTGACAATTTCCCGCCAACCACGCCTGTCGGGATCGGACCAGGTACGCTTGGCGAAAAATGAGTTCGTCCCGGCTTTTTGCATGCGAAGGAAGGCAGCATGAGCTTCGACCGCGCTTGGGTATTGGCCATCGCGTGGCTGCCCCTGGCCTGGGCCGCCTGGGAATGGGGCCGCACGCGGCGGCGCCTGGCCCTGGCTCTCAAGGCCATTTCTCTGCTGGCGATTCTGCTGGCGCTGGCCGAACCGCGCCTTAAGGTGAACGAAACCCGCGTTGCCGTGGCTGTTCTGGTGGACACATCGGACAGTATTTCACCGGCGGATCTGAATCGCGCCTCGCAGCTGGCGCAGTCGATGCAGTCGGCGCAAGGACGCCACTGGATGCGCGTAGTCCCCTTCGCCCGCTCCACGCGCACGCTGGAATCGAGCGAAGAGCGTCCCTGGAAACTGCGCCAGACCGCGGGCGAGGCCGGCCGCGCCACCGACATCGAATCCGGAGTGCGCGAAGCCATCGCTTCCCTGCCCTCCGGTCTGGTGCCGCGAGTGGTTTTGATCTCCGACGGCAAGGAGAACAAGGGCAGCATCGCGCGCGCGGCGTGGCAGGCGCAACAGCTCCGCATTCCCATCGACACCTTCGCGCTGGCCGGCCGTCCCAAGCCCACGCTCCGTCTGGATTCCATCAGCCTGCCGTCGGTCGCTTTCACCGGTGAACAATTTCCCATCGACCTGGTGGTCTCCGCCCCGCAAGCCGGCCCGGCCCAGGTCGAGCTCTCCGCGGAAGGACGTTCGCTCGGCAAGACCAGCGTCCAGCTTCAAGCCGGCGACAATCCCGTGCGCATGCATACCAGCCTGAACACGCCCGGGGCATTGGATCTGTCGATCGCCATCCGTTCGGAAGCGACAGGATCCAGCGCTGCCAGCGAGGTTCGCTTCGAGCAAGCGGTCACCGTCCGGCGCCCCAAGATCCTGTATATTTCCTCCGATGACGCCGCGCAGGATTCGCATCTGACGCAGACGCTTCAAGCCGCGCAGTTCGACGTGGAGCGAACCAGCGAGCTGCCCCATTCCCGGCTGAGCGATTACCAGGTGGTCATCTTCAACGATTGGGATCTGGAGACCATGCCGCCCGAGTTCATGGACCAGATCGAGAGTTACGTCAAGCAGGGAGGCGGCCTGTTGGTGATCGCCGGCGAACACAGCATTTACAAAGAAGGCAAAACCAAAGAAGACGCGCTGGACCGTACCCTTCCCGCCACGCTTGCGCCGCCGCGCTCACCTGAGGGAACGGCGGTGATTATCATTATCGATAAGTCGTCTTCCATGGAAGGGAAGAAGATCGAATTAGCGCGCCTGGCGGCGTCCGGCGTGGTGGAAAATCTGCGCCCCATCGACACCGTGGGCGTGCTGATGTTCGACAACAGCTTTGAATGGGCGGTGACGCCGCGCCACGCCGAGGACCGCGCCATGATCAAGCGTCTGATCGCCGGCATCCGGCCCGACGGCGGCACGCAAATCGCGCCCGCGCTGACCGAGGCTTACACGCGCATTCTGCCCATGCCCGCGACTTACAAACATATCGTCCTGCTCACCGATGGAATTTCGGAAGAAGGCGACAGCATGGATCTGGCTCGCTCGGCCAACACCCGTAAGGTCACCATTTCCACGGTGGGCCTGGGCCAGGACGTCAACCGCGGCTATCTTGAAAGGATCGCTCAACTGGCGGGAGGCAAATCCTACTTCCTCAACGACCCGCAAGGGCTGGAGCAGATTCTGCTGCATGATGTGCTGGAGCATACCGGCTCGACCGCCGTCGAAAAGCCGATGCAGGCGGAGGTGATGCGGCCGGCCGAGATTTTGGATGGCGTGGGCATGGACAAGGCTCCGGCGCTCAAGGGCTATGTGCGCTTCGTGCCCAAGCCTTCGGCCGAGATGATTCTGCGCATCGACCGCAAGGAACCGCTGCTCGAACGCTGGCAGTATGGATTGGGGCGCTCCGCCGTGTTCGCCTCCGACGCCAAGCCGCGGTGGGCTACCGAGTGGGTTGCATGGAGCGGCTACGACAAGTTCTGGACCAACCTCACCCGCGATCTTCTGCCGCGTTCCCAGGCCGGCGAAGCTGAGCTCGAGTTCGACACCGCCAACGGCGATCTGGTGGCCACCTACCGGCTGGGACGCGACGTCGAGGAGCCTGCGGCCGCGCCCGAAATTTTCGTCTTCGGGCCGGACGGGTTCCGCAAACCGATGGACGTGAAAAAGATCGCCGCTGGAACCTTCCGCGGACGCCTGCCCATCGGATCGCGCCAGGGCCTGTTCCGCGCGCGCCCTGTGGAGGAATCGCGCGCGTTTCCCGAGATCGGAATGTACCGTCCCGAAGCCGAGCTGGACGATTACGGATCGAACGAAGCGCTGCTGAAGCAGGTGGCCCAGTACACCGGCGGACGCTTCCAGCCCGATCCGCGAGCGGTGTTCGAGCCCGGCCGACGCTCCATCGAGACCACGTTGCAGTTGTGGCCCGGCTTGCTCGCCTTGGCGCTGGCGCTCAGCCTCGCGGAGCTGGTTATGCGCAAGTGGAAGGGCGTGTTGGGCCTGGCGTAAGATAGCGAAGTGTCATGAAGTTCGTTGTAACCATCTATCAAGACGAAGACGGCGCATACATCGCCGACTGCCCCTCCATTCCGGGCTGCGTCAGCCAAGGGCAAACCGAGGGCGAGGCCGAATCGAATATCGTCGGCGCCATCCGGGAGTGCCTGGCCGTCCGCGCCGAACTCCACTTGCCGTTGACCGTGACCAGGCGCGAGGTCGAAGTCGCGGTCTGATGACCGCAGTGCCATCGTTCTGACTGCTTGGCCGGGCGCGCTCGTGACGCTCTCTGTTCCCGATCATCCACAGGTCGCTCGTGAAACCCTCCGGGCTTTGATCGCGAAGGCAGTCGGCGGCGCGGTAAAACCACCGCTTCAGCCCGGCGCGCTGCCCGATTCGCAAACTCAGAATCAACCCCATCACCAGCCCTTCGATCTGCTGCACCACGCTGCGGTACACGCTCTCGCGACTGCCCGATGGGATCGCGCACCGGCCAGGTCACCACGCGCGCGTTGGGCATGTTCACCGGCTGCCCGCTCATGTTCACCACCACGTCGAAAGGCTCGCGCGCAGGCGATCTCCAGCCCCTTGGGGAAATGCCCGTCGATGTTGAGATTGCGCTCCGCCAGCACCTGCTTGGTCAGCGGCGCGATGATCGTCGCCGGGCTCAGGCCCGCGCTCTCGGCCACCATCATCTCGGCGCCGTAGGCTCGCGCGAACGCCTCCGCCATCTGGCTGCGGCAGGAGTTGCCGATGCACACGAACAGCACCGCGCTTCTTGCTCTGAGCGATGACGCGGCGGACCGCGTGGCCAGCGGAACCGCAGGCGCCGGCGTCGTTCTCGGCTTCAGGTTCCGGTCGCCGCCGCAAGCCGGTGCCGATTGCCGCGGTAACCCTGCCGCGTCTTTTATTTCGTCTGGCGGTACCATTCGAGAGTCCGTCTCAATCCTTCCTCGATCGAAAATCGCGGCGCATGCCCCAGCTCGGCCTTTGCGGCCGCGGTGTCCGCCATGGAATCGCGCACGTCGCCCGGCCGCGGAGGGCCGTACGCCGGCGCGATCTCACGCCTTCAATTTTCTGCAACAGGTCCCAGATGAAGTTCAGCGAATACCGCCCGCCGTTGCCGGCGTTGTACATGTTGCCCGGCCACACCCTTGGCCTGCGACGCCTTGTAGCACAGCTCCGCGACGTCTTCCACGTAAGTGAAATCGCGGGTCTGCTCGCCGTCGCCGAAAATCGTGGGCGCGGTGCGATTCAACAGATGCTTCATGAACAGGCTCAGCACGCCGGAATAGGGGCTGGATGGGATCCTGCCGCGGTCCATACACGTTGAAGAAGCGCAGCGACACGCGTCTCGATGCCGAAGCAGGAATAGAACACCGAGGCGTAGTATTCGCCCATCAGTTTCTGCGCCGCGTAGGGCGATTTCGGCATGCGGTGTCATGGACTCGGTCTTGGGCAGCGTGGGCGTGTCGCCGTAAGCCGAGGATGACGCCGCATAAACGATCCGCCGCACTCCGCCCTGCGCCGCCGCGCGGAACACGTTGAAGGTTCCGTCGATATTGACCTGGTGCGAGGGCACTGGATCGTCGATCGAGCGCGGCACCGATGGAATCGCCGCCAGGTGGAACACCGTGTCCGCGCCGCGAATCAGCGGCGCAATCGCCGCCGCGTCGCGAATATCGGCGTTATGAAACTCGACCGAGCCGCGCACCTCCTCCAGATTCCGCTCATGCCCGGTCAAAAGATTATCGATCACCGCGACCGATCCATGCGGAAGCAGCGTCCGCACCAGCGTCGAGCCGATAAACCCCGCTCCTCCGGTTACCACGAGTCTTTTTCTGGTCATTCATTTCCCAGTGTACCGGGCCACCACCACCAGCGAGAGCCCGCGCCACGGCAGCAGCGCGTCGATCCGCCGCAGCAGCCACACCGATTTGTCCCACAGCTTCAGAGCCGGCCGGCTGATCCGCGACCGGTGCAGCACGCGCGAGGAAAACCACCACCCCAGCGCGCCGATTTTGTTGATCTGGTGTTCCTGCTCGATGCGAAATCCCAGTTCCGCGAGCATCGCGGCCATCTCCGGCGCATCGAAGCGGCGCTTGTGTGCCCATGCCCCGGTCCAGCGATCCAAACAGGCCGTTGCCTTGCGGCACCAGCGCCAGCAGCGCTCCACCCGGCTTCAGGCACGACGCCATCGACGCGCAACACCGCCTTGGGGTCCTCCACCGTTTCCAGCAGATTCACGCACAGCACGCTTTCAAACTGCCCCTTCCACGGCTCAAAATCCGCGGGCGATCTCCGGATCCAGCTGGCACACGGTCACGCTGGGCGTTCGCAGGAAGCGATTGCGCAGGGCGTGCAGATACAGCGGATCTTTTTCCCCCGCCACGTAGCGCAGCTTCTTGCCCATCAGCCGGCCGGTCATGTTGCCCAGGCCCGCGCCGATCTCCAGCACCGTGTCGCCCAGGTAGGGGCGCAGCACCCGCGTCAGCCAGCTCAGGTACTGCGGCGTGCCGGTCAGGCTGTTCAGCAAGCCGCGGCCGTAAGACGGCACGTACAGATCGTCGATCATCCAGAAGTACAGAATCACGCCGACGGCCTTGACGCCGTCCTTCCATCCGATCTTCTTGCCCTCCTCGTAGGTGCGGCCGTGATAGCTGATGGGGACTTCGTAAACCCGCAGCTTGCGCTTGGAGACCTTCATGGTGATCTCCGGCTCGAAGCCGAAGCGGTCGGAGCGGATGGGAATGCTCTTGAGCAGATCCGTGCGGAAGACCTTGTAGCAGGTCTCCATGTCGGTCACGCTGAGGTTGCAGAACATGTTGGAGAACAGCGTCAGGCCCTTGTTCATCATGGAGTGCCAGAAGGGCAGCACGCGCGTCTGCTCTCCGGCCAGATAGCGCGACCCGAACACCGCGTCGGCGTGGCCGTCCAGCATGGGCCGCAGCAGCTTCGGATACTCCGAGGGATCGTATTCCATGTCGGCGTCCTGCACCAGGCAGAAATCGCCCGCCGCCTTCTCGATCGCCGTGCGCACCGCCGAGCCTTTGCCCTGATTCACCGCGTGCCGATGCAGCTTGATGCGGGCTCGGCCGCGGCCAGCCGTTGCAGAATCAGCCAGGTTCCGTCGGTGGAACAATCGTCCACAATCATCAGCTCGCGCTCCATGTTTTCCGGCAGCGGCGCGGCCAACACCAGGGCGAGACTCTGCTCCACCACGGTGCGCTCGTTGTACACCGGAATCAAAATCGAGAGAAGCATGCGAATCCCCCAGTATAATTGGGTTTGGCTCTCCAACCGAACGTCCTGCTGGAATACTGACGCTTCCGCGACATACAAGCTTTTAGTGCGCGGCAAGGTTCGCGATGTCTATGAAGCCGCCCAAAGGGCTGCTGATCGTGGCCACGGACCGCATCTCCGCCTTCGACTTCATTCTGGCCACCGGCATCCCCGATAAAGGCCGCGTATTGACGCAAATGACGCTGTTTTGGCTGGATTTCCTGCGCGGCGTCGTGCCCAATCATTTCCTGAGCGCCGATACCGCCGGGCTGCCGCCCGATACAAGGGCCGTTCCATGTGGGTTCGCCGCGCGGACATGTTTCAAGTCGAATGCGTCGCGCGCGGCTACCTCGCCGGCTCCGGCTGGAAGGATTACCAGCGCACCGGAGCCGTCTGCGGAATCCCGCTGCCCCCAGGCTTGCGCGAGTCCGACGCCCTGCCCGAGCCTCTCTTCACCCCCGCCACCAAGGCGCAAAGCGGCCACGACGAAAACATTTCTTTCGAGCAGGCCGCCTCCATCGTGGGCACTCCAACCGCGGCCAAGCTTCGCGATCTCACCTTGACCCTGTATTCCCAAGCCGCCGAATACGCGCGCACCCGCGGCATCCTCATCGCCGACACCAAGTTCGAATTCGGCGTGGCGGACGGCCAGATCATTCTCGCCGATGAGGTGCTGACGCCGGACTCCTCGCGCTTCTGGCCCGCGGACCAATATCGCCCGGGGCAATCGCAGCCTTCCTACGACAAGCAATATGTGCGCGACTACCTGGAATCCATCCATTGGAACAAGCAGCCTCCCGCACCCGCTTTGCCTGAGGATGTCGCCCGCCGCACCAGCGAAAAGTACAAGGAAGCCTATCGCGCCCTCACCGGCCGCGAGTTGGAGCCGGCTGCGTGAGCCTGCTCGACCTGCTTCTGGGGCTGATCGTCGTGAGCTCCGTCATGGCCGGATTCGTGGCCGGATTCGCGCGCGTGGGCATCGGCTTCTGCGCCGCCATTGCGGGCATCGTGTTCGGCTTCTGGTATTACGAAACGCCGGCGGCGTGGATTCACACGCTGATCAGCTCCCAAACCGCCTCCAACGTGCTGGGCTTCCTGGTCATCCTTTGGGCCGCTTTGCTGGTGGGCGCGCTGGTGGCCAAGCTGGTCTCCATGTTCTTCAAGTGGACTGGACTTTCCTGGCTCAACCGTCTTCTGGGAGCCGCGTTCGGCTTTGCGCGCGGAGCGCTGATCGGCGTGGCGTTTGTTGCCGTCCTGCTGGCCTTCGCCCCCAAGCCGATTCCCAACTGGATGGTGGAGTCGCGGCTGCTGCCCTACGCCATCGACGCTTCCGACATTTGCGCCTCCATCGCGCCCGCCGCGGTAAAGGATGCGTTTCGAGCCGGCATGCAGGAGGTACGCAAGGATTGGGAAGACCAGTTGAAGAAGGCCAAACGCAAAAAAGGCGAGCGCGATTCCGAACCCCGCGATTTTGAACCCAACGACAGGAAGGAAGTCATATGAGCGGCGGCACAGGGCCGTCGCGGCCTTCGCAGGGCCCCGAGCCCTCCGACGGTCCGGCCGCGACAGGCTCCGTTGTGCCGCGGTTACAAGCGGATCTTTTGATCTTCGACCTGGACGGAACTCTGATCGATTCCAAGCGCGACCTGGCCAATTCCGTCAACGCCACCCGCACCTGGATGGGGCTTCCTCCGCTGCACAACGACACCGTTTATTCTTACGTCGGCGACGGAGCGCCCACGCTGATCCGGCGCGCCTGTCCCGGCGCCGGCGAGGACGATCTGGCCCGCGCCCTGCGTTACTTTCTCGATTACTACCGCGAGCACATGCTCGACACCACCACGCTCTATCCCGGCGTCCGCGAAGCTCTCGACCGTTTTCACGACGCCGGCGTTCCCATGGCCGTGCTCACCAACAAGCCCGTCCGCTTCAGCATCCAGTTGGTGAATGGCCTGGGCCTGGAGACGCATTTCTTCCGCATCTACGGCGGCAACAGCTTCGAGGAGAAGAAGCCTCATCCCCGCGGAATCGATATGTTAATCGCCGAATCCGCCGCCGCGCGCGACCGCACCTTCATGGTCGGCGACAGCGCCGTCGATATCCGCACCGCCCGCAACGCCCGCGTCCAAGCCTGCGGCGTCAGCTGGGGCTTTCAGCCCGAAACCTTCGCCGATGCTCCGCCCGACTTCGTGATCGACAACATGTCCGCCCTGGTGGAAAGGGTGCTTGGTTCCGAGCCGTGACCGTAAGGGAGCGGTTTTCCTACGACGGTGGAAGCCCGAGTTGGACGCAGATGGCTCGCTCGACAGCGCGGATGTCATCAAGCGATAAGGTCGCTAACTTGGATTTGAGACGCTTCTTGCTGACGCGTTTTACGTTGCTCGTGATCGGAACGACTTGAACGCGGTTGAGATTGCGGTTGGACGCATCATTACTGACGATGACGGCCGGACGGGTCTTCTGGATTTCGCCGCCGAGCGACGGATCGAAATCGACCCACCAGACCTCACCGCGAACCATGTGTGAGGGAGGAGTCGGCGATCAGCCCTTCGGACCACTCCAGCGCCTCCTGCTCGCGCGCGTGGTCGGCGGCCATCTCGCGGTATGGCGCTTCAATATCCTGCGGCACGACGTGGGGACGAGCAAGCTTCTCGATGAACTGGCTGATCCGGCGCCGCCCGATCGTCCGCTGAAGGCCCTCATAGACCTCCTCACTGACGGTGATTGTAAGTTTTCGGCTCATGGCGCTGCCTATACGTATCATACAGCGTAGGAGTTGTCGCGGACGCCGAAGCTGTCGATCCGGCCTTGCGGACGAGTCCTACGCCGCCTGGTCCCGCATCCGGATGTCCACAATCCGCGAAGTGATGATCGGCCCCTGATAATCCGGATGCCGGAACTCCATGTGCATGCCGCGCCCCAGATACGCCGCCTTCAGCATCGACCCGCCCCAGTTGGACCCGCTGATGCGCACCAGCACCGGCTCCGGACAAAACTCCGGATGCCCGGAAATCAGCGCCGACCCGTCCGCCGCACCACCAGCGTGTAGCCCCGGTTCTGCGTCACCACTTCGAGCTCGGCCTCGTCCGGCAGGTCCCGCAGATAAACCCCGCCCTCGATTTCGCTGCGAATGATGTTGCCGTTGATGCGGTCGCTCAGGTTCTGGTGCGGCTGAAACATCCTGATCTACATTTTAACCCGCGCCATGCCCTGCGTACAATGAGAAGGTATCCGCACATGGGAGCCTTCTACACTCGTTCTGAACTGGTGAAGCGCGCGCCGCCTGGCGCACCGCCGGCAAGACCGTAGTCTTCACCAACGGCTGTTACGATCTTCTGCATCCCGGCCACGTCCGGCTGCTGGAACGGGCGCGTTCGCTGGGCGATGTGCTGATCCTGGCCCTCAATACCGACGCAAGCGTGGCCCGTCTCAAGGGTCCCTCGCGGCCCCTGATCGCGGAGCAGGAACGCGCGCGCATGGCCGCGCGCGCTCGCCGCCGTCGACGCCGTCGCCTTCTTCGACGAAGACACGCCGCGCGAGCTGATCGCCGCCGTCCTGCCCGACATTTTGATCAAGGGCGCGGATTGGGCGCATTTCGTCGCCGGGCGCGAGGAGGTGGAAGCCGCCGGCGGCAAGGTCATGCTGCTGCCGCTCGAACCCGGCTTCTCCACCACCAATATCGAGAAGGAGCTGCTGGCGCGGCAGCCCCACGCCCGCGCCCGTCCGTGACCCACCCCGCCGTCCGCGATCTGTTCCACACCCTCAGCCGGCATGAGGCTTTTCAGGAAGTGCTGGCCAGGCTGGTGCGCCGCGAATCCGGAGCCTTGACGCTCTCCGGATCACGCCTGCCGCGAAGGCGCTCTACCTGGTCCTGATCTGGCAAGCTACGGAACGGCCCCTGCTGGTTGTGGCCGATGGAAACCAGCGCGCCGAGCTGCTTACCGAACTCACGGAAACATTTTTCGATCTTCTTATCGCGCGCCCGGACATTGGCCGCCCCCAGCTCCTGCCTGCCTGGGACGTGCTTCCGGCGCAGCATCTCTCGCCCCACACGGAAATCGCCGAGCAGCGCGCCATCGGTCTGTGGCGCATCGCCAATCCGCCGCTCCGGTCACCATCGTTCCGGTGTCCTCGGCGCTGCTGCGCATTCACGACGCCGCCTATTACCGCCGGCTCGCCCTGGACCTCCACACCGGAGAAGAATTGCCGCTCGACGCCATCGACACGCATCTCGAATCCATCGGCTACTCCCGCCGCGACCCGGTGGAAATGGTCGGCGAATATTCCATCCGCGGCGGCATCCTGGACGTGTTCGGCGCCGAAACCGCGCGTCCCCTGCGCATCGAGTTCTTCGGCGATGAAATCGAATCCATCCGCCGCTTCGACGTGGAGACCCAGCGTTCGGTGATGAAAATCTCCACGGCGCAAATTCTCCCGCTGGTGGAGCAGCCCCGCTCCGCCAGCTCCTGCACGCCATCGCCGAAAAGCTCGACTACGAAGGTGTTGCCAGTCCCGGCGACATTTTTCCCGGCTGGGAATTCGCCGCCGCGCTGGCCGAGCCTCGCCAGCATTCGCTCCTCGATCTAGCTCCCGGCTCCTTAGTCGTTTTAGACGAGCCCGAGCAGCTCCGCGCCGCGTCCGAGCGCCTGTGGAAGCGTCTCGATCAACAGCCGTCCCCGCTCGCCGCCGCCAATTTCCTTGCGTGGGAGGCTTTCGAAACCGCGCTCGCATCACCACTCGAACTCCGCGAGCTCGATCTCGATCCAGCCCATCCCCACCTCGCCACTCGCCCCTCGCTCGCCTTCCACGGAAATATGCAGGTTGCCGTGGCCGAAGCCCGCACTATGGTCGAGCGCGGTTATCGCGTGGCTTTTTTCGCGCCCACCCTCGGCGACCTTGAGCGCCTCGCCGACATCCTGCGCGAATATTCCGTGCCGTTCCAACTCGGCCTCGGGCCCAATGAAGCCGCCTCGCCTTATCTGGCCGACCGCGCCTATCTCGCCGGCCCCGTCGCCAGCACGTATCTGATCAAGGGTCTGGTGCGCCGCGGCGTCGTGTTCCCGGACTCCTCGGTCGCCTTCATCGGTTCGGAGGATTTGTTCGACGCCTCCGATCTGGTCGCCGGCCCCGCCCATTCCAAGCGGCAGATTGCAGCCTTCGCCAACGACCTGGCCGATCTCAAGCCCGGCGACTACGTGGTCCACGCCACCCACGGAGTCGCACGATTTGTCGGTCTGCGTGAAATTGCACAAGGCGAGCAAAAAGGCGATTTCATGCTCCTCGAATACGCCGCCGAAGCCAAGCTCTACGTGCCTCTCACGCGCATGGATCTGATCGAGAAGTATCGCGGCGGAGGAGAAGGCGCGCCGGCTCTCGATCGGCTCGGCGGTTCCACCTGGACCGCCCGCAAATCCCGCGTCAAAGCCAAAATGCGCGACATGGCCGATGAGCTGCTCAAGCTCTACGCCGAGCGCCGCATGGCCGATGGCTTCGCCTTCTCGCCCGATTCCAACTGGCAGCGCGAATTTGAAGACTCCTTCGAATTCACCGAGACCAAGGATCAGATCAGCGCCACCAAGGAAATCAAGCGCGACCTGGAATCGCCGCATCCCATGGACCGCCTGCTCTGCGGCGACGTCGGCTTCGGCAAAACGGAAGTAGCCATGCGCGCCGCGTTCAAGGCGCTGGGCGACGGCAAACAAGTGGCCGTGCTCGCGCCCACCACCGTGCTGGCGCTTCAGCATTTCGAAACCTTCAAGCGCCGCTTCGCTCCCTTTCCCGTGCGCGTCGCCATGTTCTCCCGCCTCAATCCCAGCAAGGAATTGAAGACCGCCGTCGAGGAGCTCGCCTCTGGCAAAATCGATCTCGCCATCGGGACCCATCGTCTGTTTTCGAAAGACGTTGAATTTCACGATCTCGGCCTGCTCATCGTGGATGAGGAACAGCGCTTCGGCGTGCGCCATAAGGAGCGTCTCAAGCAGATGCGCAAGAACGTCCACGTCCTGTCCATGAGCGCCACGCCCATCCCGCGCACCCTGCACATGTCCCTGCTCGGCATTCGCGACATGAGCGTGATCGAAACCCCGCCCAAGGACCGCCTGGCCATCCACACCGTGGTGGCGCACTTCGATAAAGAACTGGTCCGCTCCGCCGTGGAGCAGGAGCTGTCCCGAGGCGGCCAGGTCTACTTCATCCACAATCGCGTCGATTCCATCTTCACGCGCGCCGCCTGGCTTCAGGAATTGGTGCCCGCCCGCCCGCATCGGCGTGGGCCACGGGCAAATGGACGAACGCCAGTTGGAGCGCGCCCTGCTCGGCTTCATGCACCATGAATACGACGTCTTCGTGTGCACCACCATCGCCGAAAACGGGCTCGACATTCCGCTCGCCAACACCATCGTCATTGAAGACGCCCAGCGCTACGGCCTCTCGGAGCTGTACCAGTTGCGCGGGCGCGTGGGCCGGTCCAATCGCCGCGCTTACGCGTATTTGCTGGTCCCCGTCGATACCGAACTGAGTGAAATCGCCCGCAAACGCCTGGCCGCGCTGCGCGAATTTTCGGATTTAGGCGCCGGTTTCAAGATTGCCGCCCTCGATCTGGAATTGCGCGGAGCCGGAAACCTGCTGGGAGGCGAACAGCACGGGCACATCGCCTCCGTCGGCTTCGACACATATCTGCGTCTGCTCGAAGAAACGGTGCAGGATTTGAAGGGTGAGGAGCGGCCTTTAGAAGTGCATTCGGCTTTAAATCTCGGCCTCGATATTCGTATTCCGCCCGAATATATCGCCGATGAGCAGCAGCGCCTTCAGGCGTATAAACGCATCGCCGGAGTGAACGACGCCGCGGAATCGGAACGCGTCCGCGCCGGACTGGCCGACCGTTACGGCCCTCCGCCCGAGGCCGTCGAGACTCTGGTGCATTTCGCGCTGCTCAAGACCCAGGCGCAGCACTTGGGCGTCGAAGCCATCGACCGCCGCGGCGGCGCGCTCAACATCAAGTTCCACCCCGCCTCCAAAATCGCCCCGGAGCGGCTCATGGCCCTGGTCGCCGCCGTCGCAGGAGCCCAGTTCACCCCCGCCGGAGTCCTCCGCCTGCCCCTGCCCCCGCACTCCGAAAAACCCTCCGCCGTTCTCGATTTTGTGAAGGAAGCCCTCGACGGCTTGGCGCCTGCGGGGTGATTCGGGCCGTGTCCCCTCTGAGGGTCGCAGTAGGTGGCCTGGACAGAATGCCCACGACGAACACCTCGCCATCAAATCTGGATCGCTTTGAGAACGACCTTGACCGCCTGATCGCCAAGGGGGTAGAACTTGAAAATGCCATCCCGCTAAAGAAGCCGAGCGAACCCTTCCACCGTAAGCGCAGCCTCCCGAATCAGCGCCCGCAAGGTTCCTTTGGCCAGCTCTTATGATTGGGAACCGAAAGGCGTCTGTACGGAGGACTAGCGTGTCGAAGGATGATGTGGCTCCCGTGCTGCTCATCAAATTCGTATCCGACCCTGCGGAATGCCCTGACAGCGTCGCTACCGGAAACCACCGGCAGCTTCACCCGCCGGAAACCTCAATGACCTCCTCGATAATGCTCGGAGGCACCGGATCGTCGTGCTCGCGGAGGCTCTTCAAGTAACCCTCGATTGCTTCGCGGATGTTCTCGGTTGCTTCCACCCGGGTTCGGCCCTGTGAAACGCATCCGGGGAGCGCCGGACAAGTCGCCACAAACACCCCGTCCTCGTCTGGCTCCAAATAAACGCGATACTTCATTACTCAGCATTCTACCAGAGTGTCCGAAATCGTTTGGAGCTAAACTTGGAGCATCCATGTCGGCTGCTGAGAAATACGTCCACCAGGGACATCCGACGATCGGAGAGCTGATCGCCGAGCAGGGCGTCGTGTTTCCACGCGACCCGCGCGACCTCCTCGGCGACTTCTGGCCGGAAGAGGAATCCATCGACGATTTCATCCGCGCGATGCGCGAATGGAGAGGACACAGGAATACTGATCCGGCAGCATTGTTCGATCTCGTCCAGCATCTTACCGATGTCAGCCGTGGGGAACGCGTGCGTCGCGGCTCGCCGGACAGCCTTCAACTTCACCTCGGGCCCGATCACCGGACGGCTGGCGCGGGCTTCCAGCAGCACACGCCGGACCCATTCACCCACCGTCAAATGTTCCCGCTTGGCCAGACGCTGGACATCCGACATCTCCTTGTCGGGAAGCAGTACCTGAAGTCGCTTACTCATAGAGTGCGTATCGCATATTCATTATAGGAGTGTCCGGCGAGAAGACCCGGGACTCCGCTCCTTGTCGCCGCCCTCCCGGGCCCACTATACTTGACCAGCGGGAGACCCATCCATGCGAAACACGATGACCGCATTCTTGATTTGCACTGGCGTCGCCGCTGCGCAGGGCGCCTGCGATCGTGCGTGCCTCACCGGAATTCTGGATCGGTACCTGAACGCAATGGCCGCCAACGACGCCAGGAAAGCTCCTTTCGCGGCCAACATCAAGTACACCGAGAACGCGGCGCGGCTGCCGCTCACCGAAGGCCTGTGGTTCACCGCCGCCGGCTTGACCAACTACAAGATCGTGCTGGCCGATCCGCAAGGCGGCGCCGCCGGTTTCGTCGGCGTGGTGACCGAGCACATGCCGCCAGGAAAAGCTCCGCGCAACACGATTCTGGCGTTGCGCATCAAGGTCGCCAACCGCCAGATCACGGAAGCCGAGGCGGTGGTGGTTCGCAACGTGAATGCGGCCAACATGGCCAACCTGCAAACGCCGCGGCCGGCGTTGCTGGAAACTCTGACTGCCGCGCAGCGCCGCCCGCGCGCCGACCTGATCAGGATCAGCAACCTGTACTTCGACGCGATCGAGCAATCCAACGGCACCGTCGCGCCGTTTGACGACAACTGCAATCGCCTGGAGAACGGAATGCGCACGGCCGGCCCGCCCTTGCCCGGCGCCAATCCAAGCTCTGCGCAAACCAAAGGCGGCTCCGTGCCAGGTGGAACAACCCAGCGCTGCGCCGACGGCATGAACTCGGGCACGTTTCAGGTGATCACCGCGATCAAGCCGCGCCGCGTTCTGGTGGTCGACGAAGAACTGGGATTGACCTTCGGCGTATACATGTTCCAGCACAAAGGCCTCACCCGGATCACCATGAAGGACGGCTCTACGCGCGATGCGCCCTACTTCGTGGGTCAGCCGGTGACGATGCCGATGGCGGAGGTGTTCAAGATCGTCAACGGCAAAATCCGGGAAGTGGAGGCCATTGGCGTCCAGATCCCCTACGGCCTCGGCCCCGGTTGGGAATAACGCGCTTCAAATAGCGATACACTCTTTTTGCAGGAGCCTCCATGACAGAAAATCAGAACCACGTCGTCGAAACCAACGTCGAGATCAAGACTCCCGACGGAACCTGCGATGCCGCGTTCATTCATCCCAAGTCCGGTACCCATCCAGGCGTTCTGATCTGGACCGATGCTTTCGGATTGCGCCCCTCGATGCGCGAGATCGGCAAGCGCGTTGCCGCCGAGGGATATTCCGTCCTGGTGCCCAATCCCTTTTATCGCGTGGCGAAAAATCCCTTCTCGGATGCGTCCACCTTCAACTTCCAGACCGATCGCGCGAAGATCATGCCGCTGATGGAGTCGGTGAAGGCCGACGGCAACGCGGAAAAGGATGCGGTCGCCTACGTCGCCTTTCTCGATGCGCAACCCGAGGTCGACAAGGCCAAGAAAATCGGGACCCAGGGTTACTGCATGGGCGGAGCGCTGGTTGTGAGGACCGCCGCGGCGCTGCCCAATCGCATTGGCGCGGGTGCGTCGTTCCATGGCGGAGGCCTGGTGACCGACGCACCGGATAGCCCGCATTTACTGGCGCCGAAGATTAAGGGCCGTATGTATTTCGGGATCGCATCGAATGACGACATCAGCCAGCCGGACGCAAAAGACAAGCTCAAGGCAGCGTTCGAGGCCGCCAAGTCTCCCGCCGAAATCGAGGTGTACGCGGCCTTGCACGGCTGGTGCGTGACGGATATGCCCATGCAGAACGGCGCACCCATCTACAACAAGGCGGAAGCCGAGCGTGCTTGGGGCAAGCTCATCGCTCTCTACAAAGCGGCCCTGGCCTAAGTACTCCAGTTCGTAACCACGGTGACGTATCTCCGTTTGTGGGGCGGACGCCCTCGTCCGCGCGGGACGCCCTCGTCCCGCCCAGGCCGGCCGCGGGGCCGTCCCAAACTACTTCCCCAGGCTCCAGCTTGAGCAACGCGCCGAACGTCTCGTCCGTCAGTAGATAAACGTATCCATCCGGACCCACGCGCGTGTCACGGAGGCGCTGGCCCAGCTCCGGAATCATCCGCTCCTGACCGGTTGGATTTCCCTTGTCGTCGAAGGTCGCGCGCAGCACGGAGTGGGTCATCGTGCCCATCAGCAGATTGCCCTTCCATTGCGGGAATTTGTCGCCGTAGTAAAACACCAGGTTCCCCGGATTGATCGACGGCTCCCAATGCAGCACCGGGTCTTCCATACCGGCGTGAGACTTCTCACTAGGCTCGCCGTTGTAATGCTCGCCTTTGGTAACGATGTTCCAGCCGTAGTTCTTGCCGGCCTTAATGAGGTTCACTTCGTCGCCGCCTCTCGGTCCAAATTCGGACTCCCAGATCTCGCCCGTCACAGGATGAAGCGTGAGCCCCAACGGATTGCGATTCCCGATGGTGTAAATCTCCGGAAGGTATCCCGCCTTGCCCACGAAAGGATTGTCCTGAGGAACGCTCCCGTCGTCGCGAATGCGCAAAATCTTGCCCAGGTCGGTGGAAGGATCCTGCGCCAATTCGCCGTAGTTGCGGTCTCCGCTGGTGACGTAGAGGAACCCGGCTCGGTCGAATAGCAGGCGCCCGCCGTTACTGTTCCCATCGGGCGGACCCTCGCCGCAACATCCCTTGGGAGCGCCGACGCCGCCAAACCACGCGTTGGCCACAAAAACGTCCTTGACGTCGGTGAGGGTTGTGCCGCCGTCATAACGCGCGCTGCCCACTGCCGTGGTGGAGTGCGCGGGATCGTCCTTGCCAGGCTTATTGTAGGCGAAATAAATCAGGTGATTCTGAGCGAACTTTGGATGCAGCGCGATGTCAAAGAGCCCGCCAAGACTTCTGGCGCGGATCTCCGGCAGAGGGCCGAGCGGCGTGGGATCGAGGACGCCATTGTGAACCAGGCGCAGCCGTCCGGGCCGCTCCGTCACCAGCATGTCGCCGTTGGGAAGAAACACCATCCCCCACGGATGATCCAGCCCCTTCGTGACCACGCTCACATGGATGGGCGTCAATTCCGATTTGAGATCCCAAGGACCCGCCCCAAGCGTATCGACCGCGGCCCTTCCCTTCCCCTTGCCGCCTCCCTTCGGAGCAGCGGGAGCATCCTGAGCCCACAGCGCAATGCCGCCGCTGTGAAGCGTGAACGCAAGAAACCCCGTCAGCGCCACGCTCGACGAAATAGCCACCAGCGACTTTGATGGAAACAACTTCATAAGCACCCTCCTGCTGAACTCGAAGAGTCAGTATACTCCAGCTTCGCGCAACTCGATTCGCCCGCGATTGAGCAGTTTGCCGCTTTCACCAAGTTCGATTCCGCACGCGCCCGATCTAAGCTCAGACTGTAAGAGTCCGGGTCCCTCATCGGCTCCCGGCCACGTGGGCGTTGTCAGTCCTAGGAAACTCAGCGCCATCGTCAATCGATGAGTCTTTGCCGTTCAAGGTTCTGAGCGGTCCCGTCCCCTTGCGGGTAGTCAAGCGGGCGAGAGGCCTTTCGTTAAACCATGGGGTTGGAAAGAGGGTGAAAGTTCAAATCACTTCTGTTCGTCGCCGGTGAGCAGCTGCGATTCCGCCTGAAACTTGCGGTAATCGCGAAATCGCAGGTCGATCTCGTCGTGAATCCCCACGAACAACGCCGCACGTCCGTCCACTCGTATGGTCGCCGACGCCGGAAGCCACACCTCGTCGTTCACGCGCGTCTGCTCGAAGCTCACCGTCGCGCCGGGATTGATCTTGAGTATTCCAAAACCGTAGGACAGCGACCCGATGGCCTGCGCTTCGATCTTGACCCATTGATATTCGCTCTGATCGATCCACACTTTGCCTCGCATTTTCGCGATCAGCTTCGCGCCCCGGTCCTTGGGCTGATAGCCCGGCTTCGGATCGGCCATGATCACCCATGCGGGCTTGCCGCTCACCTCTTCCACGCCCAGCAGTTTGAAGTTGAACTCCTCCGGAATCTCATCCAGGAATTTGCGCTGCTCCCGGCGTCGCTTTTCGATCTTGGCCTTGTCATCCTCGGACTCGCGTTTGCGCTGCTCGATCTCCTTGTCCATCTTTTCCTGTTCCTTCCGGGCGTCATTCCGGGATAAAGGTCGGTCGTCACGCTCAATCATCTTTTCATAGTCGTGTCCGCCCAGAATCAGGACTTCATACGTTTGCCGCTCGGTCTTCAGCAGCTTGGCGTGCTTGTCGAAGCTGCGCTCTTCGTCGTGCTCGATATAGGTGTAGTCTTTGAGCCGTTCGAAATTCAGCATGTCGCGCTGCACCGACCGCTGAATGATTTCCTTCGCATCCTGAGCCAACACCGCGGAACCGAATAGCAGCCCAACCATCCACCGCATACTTCCATCATGGCGCAAATCAAATCAGGCTCGAGTACA
The DNA here is from genome assembly GCA_963765185.1 of Bryobacterales bacterium. Taxonomy (GTDB): domain Bacteria; phylum Acidobacteriota; class Terriglobia; order Bryobacterales; family Bryobacteraceae; genus Palsa-187. Next base: position 9,905 of record CAVXWB010000167.1, on the reverse strand, counting down.
AGCGTTTCTGCTCCGCCGCGATCGCGTCCCATCCGTAGCGCTCCTCCGCCTTCGCCCGGGCATTCCGTTCCAGCGCCTGACGATCTTCCGGCGAATCCAGCAGGCGCGTGATGGCGCGAGCCATGTCCTCCGGCGCGTCTGCGACGATCACCTCCGTGCCTCGCTCGACGTCGAGCCCGTTGATTCCAGCCTCCGTGGACACGATCGCCTTGCCCATCGCCATGGCCTCCAGAATCTTGATATTGGTGCCGGCCGAAGCCACCAGGGGCGCGATCACCACGCTGGCGCGCTCATACGCCGGTCGGACGTCGGCGACGAAACCCTCTACCTCAACGTTGTCGTGATGAAGATCCCAGAACCGCTCATGCTTCTGTCCGGCGATGACGTGCAATGTTACGCCCGCAAGCCGAGGCAGAACTTCGCGCAGGAAAAACTGGAGCGCGAGCACGTTGGGCGGATGCGCGAACGAACCGATGAACAGAAGTCGCCGTGCCTCCGGCGTTCGACGAGACGGCCGGAAGCGCTCCAGGTCTACGCCATTCGGTATCGTCACCGACCCCGGCACAACCTTTCGGTCCTGCTCCGACATCGTGACCACGCGATCCACCACGCTCCAAGCCTTGGTCTCGAAGCGCAGCCAGCGTTCGTATTGGCGGCGGACTTCCCAATCCTCCTCACGCCGCAGGATCTGTTCGCAGAGATCGTAAGTGATATCGTGCTCCACCAGAATCGTCCGCGCAGGCTTGCAATCAGCCGCATACTGAGCCATCTGGGTAAATTCAAGCTGGACGATTCGAGGCCGCCACTTGGCCGCCGTCCGCCGTAGCGCCGCGTGAAACGCCGGTGAATCAAACTCTTCGACGATATCGGGGCGCGATGTGGAAGGAAGAGCGTGGCTGCCCGGCCGGCGAACGCTCACGATTTCCACGCAGATTTCCGTGAGCTGCGCCGGAACCGCCGCCAGCTCTTCGACGAACGAAACCAGCACCAGATCGAAGTCGGCCGCACCGCGCCGCATCAGATTGTACATGCGCACAGCCGCTCCGTGCGAAAGAGGAAACGGAAGATAGGGACTGGCGATCAGCACCACAGGACTTCCTGGACGCCGCGCCTTCCCCGGAAACACCGCCGCGTCGCCGGAAACAAGATCCAGCGCATCCGAGCCGCGTCCGTGAGAGAGCGGTCCCGCCGCGATGCGCAGAGCCCCAGCCTTTCCCTGCGCCCGCAATCGCTGAAGATTCTCGCGCCAAACCAGGCCGAACCGCGCCAGAAACCGAACCAGGTTGGCTTCCAAAATCGCGTCCAGCTGCGCAGGAGTGAAGTAGCGCGAGGTCGTCGCGCGGTGCCGGTGCAGCACCCTGGCCGAAGCACAGTAGACGCTCGGCCAGCCGCGCCGCCACGCCCGCATGCCGATGTCCAGATCTTCCACGTAGGCCGTTTCGTAAACCGGATCGAAGCCGCCCAGCATGGCCAGCTTGGCGGCGTCGTAAAGCGTGCAGCCTCCGCTTCCGTAAAGCACGTAGCTCAGGTCTTCGCCCTCCAGAGGAACTTCGCAACGCACCGGAAACTCGATGGCCGCGCGAGCGCCCGCCCATACCGTCTTGCCGGTTTCTTCGCGGCGCTGCCCCTCGGGAAAAAAGATCTGCGCGGAAGCGGAGAAAAGGCCGGGCACTTCATCGAATGCCTTGCGAAGATTTCGAAGAAACCCCGGCTCCACCAGCATGTCGTTGTTCAGCAGGCAGACGTGCGAGAAACGAGCTCGCCGGAGACCCCGATTCACCGCGTCCGCAAACGACAGCGGCTGTGGACTCTGCTCTACAACGACGCGCGGATGGCTTCGCGCGAGAAAATCCGCAGTTCCATCATCCGAGCCGTTGTCGATCACCACCACTTCATCCGCGCCGTCAATCAACGGCAGACAGTTTTCCAGCAGCTCGCGTCCGTTGCGCGACGGAATCACGACGGAGATGCCGGGAGAGAGTTCGCGCTCGGGCCACGGCCCCGGCATCGTCGAGGCTCTCGAAAGCCACGGACGCATGCGCGCGGCAAGATACAACGCCAGCAGTCGCAGCTTTCCGGCGTCGCCCAGCAACTCCACCGTGTCGTGCAGCCATCCGCCCTCCCGCGCCTGGCTTCGCGCCAGATTCTTGGTCCTCCACAGCAGATGCCGCAGCATCACCACAAGATTGTCGGGACGCACGCGAAAGTGCTGGCCGGTCTCCGAATACGCGAGCATGCGCCATGGCGCCAGAGTCATCCCCAGCAACCGCATCCGCCAATGCGGCGTCTTCGGCTCCAGGACGATCGCCGCAACTCGAATGCTCCGGCCGCGCAACCGCGATCGAATCAGCGCGCGGTTATCGCGGAAGCTTCGCCGAATGTAGTAGCGGATCCATTCGCCCTCAGCCGGCGGAAACTCGGAGACCACCACCAGCGGCGTTTCGGGAAAAATGTTCTTGAACTCGCGCAAGGTTTGCGCGACCACCTCATCGGAGCCGGAAGCGAATAGAACCTTAACGCTGTTCAAATGAGTTGCCGGAGATCGAAGCGCCAGCAGCCTTGCGTGTGCTGTCTCCACAGCTCCAGCGCTTGCATCCCAAACGCGGTAGAGACGGGATTGGAGAACGGAAGCAATTCGCCGTGCCCGCTGCCAAAGAAAAAGCCGCCGCGCAGACGCAGATCCGTATGATCGCCCGCAGCCTGAAAGAACGCGGTGCGAGAAGCTTCCCGGCAGGCCGCGTCCTCATCCAATTCGACCGCCCCAATGTGATGCGCGATCAACCGTACGCGCAGAAGCTGCGCGGCTACGTCGGAGCGTTCGAAAACCGGCGCGATCTCCCGATGCAGCGCCGCAACTCGCGCCAAACCCCACGCCAGAGCCGCGCGAACCTCACCGCGCTCCGCCGCCGGCAGCAAGCCTTCCAGGAAGTAGCAGTACGCGTGCAAACGGTCCATCAGTTTTTCGCGATCCGCCTCGCCCTTCAGAAACGATTCATGCGTCGCGAGCGAGTACGCGAGCACACTCTCGTAGAGCTTCGCGCCTCCATCATCTTCCGTTTCGCGCCACGCCAGCGCGGATTTCAACTGATAGCAGCCCGGGCTGCGCGACCAGCGCGGCTCGTGGGCCAGCGGCTGTTTCTCCGGCAAGGAAATGATGGGATGAAAAACTCCGTCACCCAAGAAATCAAACGCCAGCGACATCGCCGCCTCTTTCGAGCGCGACAGGAATTCCTCGTCGCCGGTAGCTCGCCACGCCGCCGCCAGCCCTCGCGCAATGATCCCTGTGTCGAAAAAGTACGCGCGATCCGATCCAGGCTCGAACGGAAAGGTCGAGCCGGCTTGGTCCCACGCGTGGCGGCACAGGTATCGTGCGGCGCGCGACGCGGCCTCCAGATATAAAGCCTCACCCGTAACCGAATACAGATACGCAAGCGCGCTTACCGCGTAGCCGGTGATCTCATTTGAGACTGCGGCGTTGTGGCCGGAATCGGAGCGATAGAAACGCGCCACGCCTCCACCGGGTTCCTGGATTCCGGAGTGAAGAAACCAGCAGCCTGCGTATTCTATAAAAGAGCCCATTCTCAAACGCCGAACTAGCCGCTCACTTGCCGTGGCACTTCTTGTACTTCTTCCCGCTCCCGCACGGGCAGGGATCGTTGCGGCCGGGCTTCGCAGGCGGCTCCTCTGGCGCTTTTTCTTCCTCAGGTTCCTCTTCCGTCTCGAACACCGGCGCGAGGCCATGCAGCCGCAGCCGCTCATCGATGGCGAACATCACCAGGCGAGTCCTCCCTGGCAGCAGGTGCGTGATGGAGTCGATCTTACGCAGGATTCCGCGCGCCCGACCGCGCGTGGTCTCGCCCGGAACGGCCAGCGCATAGGCGAACAAAGCGTCGTCGCGGAAATCGTCGTCCTCGAAATATGTGGCGATCTTATCGGCTTGCGCGGTGAGCCGGAAATAGCCGGCGCCGCGCAGAGCCTGATGCAGAATCGCCGGGTCCTTCTCATCCAGATGCTGAGCGAAGTATTTGGCGTAGGGCTTGTACAGTGAGCGCCACATGGCTTCCATGGCCTTGGCGCGCGCCGTTCCGCCTTCCTCATACAGCGCTTCAATTCCGGCCCGAGCATCGGCATCTTCGGCAAAGCCGTACAAACCGACCGCTGCCCCGCCCCGCTCCTCCGCAGCTTTGCCAGGGTCGCGTAACACCGCGATCATGGTCTTTCGAATCGACTCGTCTTCCGCGGCATCTGCTAGCGAGGCCCAGGCTCGCCCGCGAGCCGCTGCGTCCGCATCGGATTTGGCCATCGCCAGCAGCGCCGCGCGAGCCTTGGGATGAAGCTCGGTGTTGAAGAAACTGTAGGCTGCCTCGGCGCGGACGGCGGCGTCGGGCGACCCCAGCAACTCCAGCCGCTCCGGTTCCGTGAGCACGTCGACATCGGGCAATTCGCTCACCGGATACTCGGCGAGAATGTCGAAAGACTCCGGCGCATACTGAGGCTCGGGAGCGTCGATCTCTTCCAAGGCGTGCGAAATCTCACGCTCCAGCTCGTCTTCCTCAAGTCCCGCGCCGGCGTCTTCCGCCGACACCTCGGCCAGCATTTTTTCGAGAGCCGGCCGCGCCGCCGCATCGCCGTAGAGGCCCAGGCAAAACGCGCCGTCGGCCGCGTCGAACTCCAGGCGGTCGAGCAGCACGGCCAGCACTCTCGGATCGCGAATACGCAAACCGGCCAGCAGGAAGGCGACGTCGCTGCCCTGCTCCTCGCCCAGTTCTTCGTAGAGCGCCAGCAAGCCCTCGACGGCGCTTTCGCCCAGCGGCAGCAATGCCTGGATCAAATGATCGCCGACGTCCTCAGGCTGACGCCGGATGGCGTCCATGAAAAAATCGACCGCGCCGGGGTGAGGCGAATAGCGAAACAGATCGATCAGCAGCGGATCGAGATCGACGCGATGGTCCTGCTGTGGTTCCCGGGAGAAGGCGAGCACATCGGCAAAGGCTGCTTCGCCCCGGTCGAGGATACTCTTGACCAGCCGCTGGTCGACGCCGATCCAGCCGAGCGAGGCGGCGCGCAGCAACTCCAGGACGGGAGTTTCGCCATACCGGCCGGGATCGAAGGCGGCCAAAGCCCGCACAGGGCCGGCTCGGCCAGGCTCCGTTGTGCGGGCGGGCTCGTTAGAAGCCCCTTGGCCACTGGCCACGCCGCTAGTCTTCCTTCACCACGTGCACCGGGATTTCTATGGATACGTCTTTGTGCAGGCGCACGCCGACCTTGAAATCGCCCAGCGTCTTGATGGGTTCGTCCAACTGAATCTTCTTGCGATCGATGCTGTAGCCTAGCTTCTCCAGCGCCGCCGCGATGTCGGCGGGCGTCACCGAACCGAAGAGCTGATCGTTGTCGCCGGCTTTCTGCGTGATGGTAATTTCCACCGGCGCCATCAGCTTGCTCAGCTCCTGGGCATCCGCCTGGACCTTGGTTTCACGGCGCAGGTGGGCCTGCCGCTCCTGCTCCACGATCTTCTTATTGCCCTCGGTGGCGGCCACGGCCAGCCGCCGCGGCAGCAGGTAATTGCGCGCGTATCCCGCGGCCACCTTGACGGTTTGGCCGCGCTGGCCCAACTTGTCGATATCTTCTCTCAGTATGATTTCCATGGTCTGCCCTTAACCGCCTACACCGACGCCGAAAACGGCATCAGCGCGATGTTGCGCGCCTGCTTGATGGCCTCGGCCAGCCGCCGCTGGTGCGGAGCGCACACTCCGGAGATGCGCCGGGGCGTGATCTTGCCGCGCTCGCTCATGAACGCGTTCAGCATGCGCACGTCTTTATAATTAATGTCGTCGATTTTCTCGACGCAAAACCGGCACATTTTCTTGCGCCGGAAATATTGTTTCTTTCCCGCGGTGGCTTTATCGCCGCCGGTGGGTCTCTGCCCGGCGCTTCCGGGACGTCCGCCGAAACCGCCGCTACGTTGTTCCGCCATAGATTCTCCTCTTTACTCCGCGGCTTTCGGTTCGCCCGCTGGGGCTTCGCCAAGCTTGGTTTCGACAGCCTTGCCTTCGGCCGGCTCGGCGTCCACTGGTTTGGGTTCGGCCGGTTTGGCGTCCACCGGTTTGGCGTCCACTAGTTTCGCCTCCAGGGGCTTGGGCGCCCCGGGCATTCCCGGAGCCGGTCCCGCACTCGGCTCGGCCGGCACAGCCATCATCGCCGGCGGCGCCACCGGAATGGCGGGCCTGCGCGCGGCGCGCTTGTCGCGATGCACCTTGCGCTTGGCGATCTTCTTGAGCCTTTCGTCGATGCGCACGGTGATGAACTTGATCACCGTATCGGTCACGCGCATGCGCCGCTCCACTTCCCGGACCAGTTCGGCCGGAGCGCTGAACTGTATCAGAACATACAGCCCCTCGTTGAATTTCTGCACCCGGTAGGCGAGCTTGCGCACGCCCCACTTGTCGGCTTTGTCGACCGTTCCCTTCCCGGTTGTGATCAAATCCTTAATCTGGCCGATATACGCGTCGACTTCTTCTTCCGGCGTATCCGGCTTGACGATGAACAACTCTTCGTAGACTCTCATTCTTCCTCTTGTTGTAAGCCTTGGGCGCGACGATTATAAATCGCCATGGACTTTTCGACGCCTTCAGCGAGTATGGATTCGACAGCCTCCGCCGCGCGGACGGCCATTTCCTCCAATTCCTGCTTTTGCGACCGCCTCAGCCGCGAGAGCAAAAAACCCGCTCCCCGGCCGCCCTCGCGGCCGCGATCCACGCCCACGCGGACCCGCGCAAAATTCTGCGTGCCCACATGAGCGATCACGCTCTTCATCCCGTTGTGACCCGCCGCCGAACCCTTGGGCCGGATGCGCAGCGTGCCCCACGGAAGATCCAACTCGTCAACCACCACGATCAAGCGGTCCGGCTCCAGCCCATACCGTGCCAGCAACCCCTGCACCGCTCGGCCGCTCTCATTCATAAATGTCTGCGGCTTGGCCAGAGCCACCGGCTTACCGCGAACCGAGCCCAACCCCACCCGCGCGTCGCATTCCTTCCGAGTTACGCGGATCGCGTTCGCTTCCGCCAGCCGGTCAATCGCCAGAAACCCCAGGTTATGCGGCGTAAACTCGTACTCTTCGCCAGGGTTTCCCAAGCCAACCACCAGGAACTCTTGCTGCTCCGCCATGCGGCTGGCCCAAAACCACTCCTACTTCTTCTTCTTTTCCTTTTCCTCGCCGCCGGATTTCTTTTTGTCCTTGTCGTCGGCGGCGCCTTCTTCTTCCTTCTTGCCCTTCTTGATCACTTCGGGTTCGGCCGCAGTCGCGCCGGCAACCACTTCGGCGCCTTCAGCCGGAGTCTCCACCACTTCGGCCTTCAGCAGCACCACGTGCGAAATCACGGCGTCCGCGGGACTCACCAGTTTCATCGAGCCGGTCAACGGGATGGCCCCGGCGCGAATGCTCTGGTTCGAGCGCCAGCTCGGTTACATCCACGATGAACTCCTCCGGGATGTCGTCGGGAAGGCATTCGATTTCGATTTCGCGGGAAATCACTTCGTGAAGTCCGCCCTGCAGCTTCACGCCGGTCGGCTCGCCGTGGGTGTGCACCGGAATCTTGACCACGATCCGCTTGGCCAGATCGATGCGCTTCATATCCACGTGCAGCAGCGTGTCCTTGACCGGATCGGACTGCCAGTCCACGATCATGACCGGCGTGTTCTCGCCGCCCGTCAGCGCCAGGTTGAAAATCGTGTTGTGGCCGGTCTTGCTGCCCAAGATCCGGCTGATCTCCTTGGGACTCACCGCCACGGCACGGAGGTCTCCGAGACTCCGTACAACACCCCCGGCGTCGAGCCGGAAGCGCGCAGACGGCGAGCCTCATTCTTTCCGCGCGCCGAGCGCGTCTCCGCGGTTATCGTAATATCTTTTCTCATCGTTCCTTCCCCTTCGATCTTTTAGACAAATAGCGTGCTGACCGAGCCGTCCTCGTGAATCGACTGGATCGCCTTGGCCAGCAGCGGCGCCACCGAAAGCTGCTTGAGCCGAGTGCAGTTGTCGGCTTCCTCGCGCAGCGGGATGGAGTTGGTCACGATCACCTCCGCGATCTCCGACTGCTCAATTCGCTCCACCGCCGGACCCGATAAGCACCGCGTGCGTCGCGCAGGCGCGCACGCTCTTGGCGCCCTGCTCCAGCAGCGCTTCCGCGGCCTTGACCAGCGTGCCCGCCGTGTCGATCAAATCGTCCACGATCAGGCAATGCTGCCCCGCCACGTCGCCGATAATATGCATCACTTCCGCCACATTCACATCCGAGCGGCGCTTGTCGATGATCGCCAAGGGCGACCCCAGCCGCTTGGCAAAATCACGCGCCCGCTCCACTCCGCCCGCATCCGGCGAAACCACCGTCAGATCCTCGCCCCGCAGCTCGTCGAAATAATCGACCATCACCGGGGCGGCGAACAGATGATCCACCGGCACGTCGAAAAATCCTTGAATCTGCGCGGCGTGCAGATCGACGGCCAGAATCCGGTCCGCGCCGGCGCGCTCAATCAGACTGGCCACCAGACGCGCCGAAATCGGCATGCGCGGACGATCCTTGCGATCCTGCCGCGCATACCCATAATAGGGTAACACTGCGGTGATGCGCTCCGCCGAGGCCCGTTTGAGCGCGTCCATCATCAGCAGCAGTTCCATCAGGTTGCGGTCCACCGGAGTGCAGGTCGGCTGGACCACGAAAACGTCCGCGCCGCGCACGTTTTCCTGGATCTGCAGGTGCACTTCGCCGTCGGAGAACTGGCGCACGTTGGCCGCGCCCAGCCGGGCAGCCCAGCTCATAGCAGATCTCCGACGCCAAGCGCCGGGTTGGCGTTGCCCGTGAACACCTTGAAGTGGTTGAACCTCATCGTTCGTACCGGCTTCGGAGCGGCCATGTTTTGTCCTGGAGCCCGACGTGTTCCGCCAGCTGGCGCCGCCACAGGCGCCGATAACCCGCCCGGCTCACCAGCGACGCCGCCAGAAGCCGGCAACCTGCCAACACCTCGATCCTCCTCTCTAACACTCTTCGGGCGCGTTCCCGCTCCTTGCGGGAGCCGAAAATCGCGAACACCGCCGAACCGCTTCCCGTCATCCGGACACCCGACGCGTCGAGCTTCCACAGCTTGCCCACGATGGTCTTGAGCTGGGGGTACTGACTGGAAACCGCCGCCTCGAAGTCGTTCGCGCCGAGCGCGCTCGCCGTCCCGGCCGAGCGCTCCTCACTCAGCGCCCGCACGTAGGACTGGAAACTATTAATGCTACTTGACGAACCGGTGAATGTCAAACTACGATCGGCAGCGCCGCGATACGCTTCGGGAGTGGCAATGTGCAAGCCGGGCGAGACGAGCAGCAGCGGCTCCGGGAGCAAGATCGGCAAGCGGATAGAGCTCGGTTCCCCGGCCCACGCCCAGGGCCGTTCCGCCCAGCAGGAAAAAGGGAACGTCGCTGCCCAGGGACGCCGCGATTTCGAGGCGCGTTTCCATGGGCAAATCCCGGCCGGCCAAAACCGGCAGGGCCAGCAGCACCGCCGCCGCATTGCTCGATCCCCCTCCCAAGCCTCCGCCCATGGGAATGCGCTTGATCAAACGGAAATGCACCCGCGCCGCGATTCCCATGGCGTCCAGAACCGCGCGGGCGGCGCGCAGGATCAGATTGTCGGGAATGCCTTCGGCGTCGTCGATAGAGAGCCTGCTCTTGGAGAGCGGGCTGCGGCGCGCTCCGAATTCGATCTCGATCGTGTCCGCCAGCGAGATGGTCTGGAACACCGTGCGCAGCTCATGGAACCCGTCCGGATTTCTTGTGGAGCACCCGCAAATCCAGATTGATCTTGGCGAGCGAGCGCACGGTAGAAATAGTTACGCAACCGAACCAAGTACAATGACATAACATA